>JBMNTB010000055.1:0-2751 GCA_050945515.1 Saccharofermentanales bacterium | reverse complement strand
TATAAATCTACAAGATAAACTCCTAAGACTTGTCTTAGAACCTTCTTTGGTAGACTATGTCAAACAAGAGATTTTAGCTGCTGGGTTTTAGACTTGTTTCGCGGGCATTCTTACGTGATGTATCACGATCTATTGGGCAATGCCTTTAAAATAATGCCCCGTAGAGAATACCATTAATTATATTGAATGTCTTATAATAATACTGGTATAGCTTTTAATCTAACTGCGCTACTTAGGATACTAATTGGTTGTAAATGAAAAATCCGGGGGTAAATGAATCATGACTAATAATAAACTTCGAACAGCTATCTTACAGCTTGATTTAATTGAAAACAACATTGACTTCAATTTGGAAAAAATCCGAACTCAAGCCCTGACTTTAAAAGCAGAACAGCCCGACCTGATCATAATTCCTGAAATCGCCGTCGAAGGCTATAATTTTGATTATGTTAAAACTTTAGCGCAGGCTGACTTCGCTAGAATCAGAGCATTTTATTCTGATTTAGCCCAGGAGTTAAACACCGCCATCGTGGCCGGCTTTGTGGAGAAGAAGGGCAAGGTATACTACGATTCCGCCCTTTGCTTGAATAATGAGGGTCAAGAATTGCTCGTCTACAGAAAGATGCATCTCTGGGGCTCAGAATCCGAGCTATTTACGCCGGGCACGGACTTGGACTTGATCGCTATTAAAGGCTGGCGCATCGGTATCGCTATTTGCGCTGATGCCGGTTTCCCGGAATTAGCGCGCAGCTTAGTTTTCCAAGGTGCCGATGTTATAATCTACATCAGCGCCTGGGTCAAACCATATGATTATAGTTGGATCCTGATGTGCCGGGCCAGAGCCTGTGAAAATCAAATCTATGTGATCGGCGCGAATAGAATCGGCGCTACAAACAAAGCTGAATACTGCGGCAACTCATTGGTCGTACACCCGAGCGGTCTGGAAATTCATAACTATCTGGAGCAAGAGGGTGCCTTTATGACGGAGCTGTCCTTAGATGAAGTATTTAACAAGCGGAAAGAGATCCCTTGGTTGCAAATGAGGAAGCCGGAGCTATATATGAAGGGCTGATTCTGCTGCCCATCGTTTTACGCTAAATTAGAATAAGATTATTAATTTTGTGTGAGGTGAATTATGGATAATACAAATACTGAAGACAGACATCTACTTGACGTTCGGATCATGGCAGAAAGACTGGCCATGCTCTATTACCACATGGTAAGGAATATTATTGCTGAAGTCGGCGAAGAAAGAGCGGAGGAATTAGTCCGCAAGATTATCCTGGAATATGGCACCGCATGCGGCTTAAACAACAGAGCAAATGTTGAAGCCTTGGGCCAAGAGCCCACATTGGAAAACTATAATCTGGGCAATGACCTGCCCTCAGTCGGCTGGGATATCAAAGACGGCAAGACATTATATTGCCCCTTTGCAGCCACCTGGAAAAAAATGGACTTTGAAAAATGGGGACGTTTATACTGCTTTGTAGACCAAGCCAAATATGAAGGCTATAATGCGGATTTGCGCTGCTTCCACGATAAAAACCTCCTGGATGGTGACGAATGCTGCATTCTCCGCGTCGAAAATATCGGTCAGGAGAACCGGAAATAATAAATGAATGGTAAAAAGAATCTTATTCTGGAGTATGGCAAAAAGCTGATCTGGGAAATGCTGGGTTTCTTTCTGGTCGCTCTCGGAAGCGTTCTGTTCCTATATTCGGATATGGGCTTAAATCCCTGGGGCGTACTGCACCAGGGAATCTCTATCCAAACCGGAATGACCTTGGGCCAAGCGACCCAGGCTTTCGGCCTGCTGCTGATTGCAATCAGTTCTGCTTTCAAGGTTGTGCCCGGCCTTGCAACTATCTTAAATATGATCTTCATCGGGCTCTTTACTGATGTGATTATCGATCTGGGACTAATCCGTACGCCGGATTTGATAATCCTTAAATACGTATTGCTGCTTTTGGGAACACTAGCCTTTGCCTATGGCATGTATTTCTATTTGACCCAACACTTAGGAGCCGGTCCCCGCGACGGGGTCATGCTGCTCCTGCAACGGGCAACCAAGCTGGACGTCGGCATCATCCGTGTGGCCATGGAAGTCTCCGCCGTAGTAATCGGCTATCTCATGGGCGGTCAAGTCGGCATCGGCACCGTGCTGTCCGCCCTCCTGCTCGGTCCTACCCTCAGCATAATCTTCAGGCTCCACAAATACGAATCCGGTCATGCGCCCCATGAGAACCTGCTCACAACCTTGCGCAAGTTCTTTACCGGTTCCTCTAATTAACCCGTTTGGAGCTTATCCTTCAAAGCTTCTTGCAGCGTTTGAGAAAAATTGATTCCGGCTTCCTCGGCATGAGTGTTGAGCCATGTAGGAATGGTTAAGGTCTTTTTCACCTGGATTAATAAAGGAGTATGCAGACCAAAGTGTTTTATTGAACGCGGTAGAGAAAACAGAGAAAGCGGAAACCATGCCGAGCGTATAGAGCACCGCAGCAATGAGCGGCAAGGGATAGACCAAATCCCAACAGTGCATTTAGGCGTAGCCGCTTTTCAGATGGAGAAGCGTGGAATACGCACAGAACGCGGAAACCGCAATCGGGAAATCGCGGTTACAAACCGCAATTTGTTGTAGTGCTATCTTGAAATAGCCTCTATGATACCCAATGTCGTAGTTGTAATTTCGTCCTCTGACAGAGTTCCGCGCGATTCAACAAAGTAACAGGCATCTTGGTCATCAATCAAAAC
>JBMNTB010000054.1:0-2972 GCA_050945515.1 Saccharofermentanales bacterium | reverse complement strand
AATCGGAACATTCCTCTTGTTGGTTTTACTTATGTTTGTAAACGGAACGGGTTTTCTGCTCATAATGTATGACCGCTCATATGAATTGTTGAGGTTAAGCTCCAATTTGGATCCCTTGACTCAAATTTACAATAGAAGATTTTTTATGGATAGGGCAGAAGCATATTATCAAAGGGCTTTGAGAGGCCGGGAATCATTATCTTTTCTCTTTATTGATATTGATTTTTTCAAAAAGGTGAATGACAATTATGGCCATTTGTTTGGCGATGAAGTATTGAAAATGATTGCACAGGTAATAGCTGACAGTGTAAGACCATTGGATTTATGCTGCAGATTTGGGGGGGAGGAATTTTTAATTCTCTTACACAACACAAATAATGAACAAGCCGTATTAGTAGGAAACAGAATACGCGAAAAAATACAGAATTTGGTATTTGAAGAAAATCCCGGGTTTAAATGTACTGTTAGTGTAGGTGTTTATTCCGGCCATCCGGATAGTAATAAGAACTTACAATATTTTATTGATAATGCGGATCAGGCACTATATAGGGCCAAAGAATCCGGAAGAAATTGTGTATTCAGTTCAGATATTGACGATGCGAGCAACTGATTAGGAGCAGATAATGAAAAAAGTTGCTATGTTTACGATGGGTACAAGAGGTGATATTCAGCCATATATTTTTTTATCCAAAGAACTTATTAAAAACGGCTATGATGTCACACTTGGCTCACACCCCTGTTGGAGAAATTTGGTTGAGGATTCCGATATTCATTTTGAGCCGATTGGTCCGGATATCGATATAGAAAAAGAGGCAGCAATTATTAGAGGGAAAATTTCAAATCCTGCATTAAGTATGCTGAGAATGATGAATTTTGTTTTCAAAATTATTCAAAATTCAACAGATGAGATTTTTACAGTATGTAAGGGCAAAGACTTAATCGTTGTCAGTCATAGCCAAATGGGTGCAACAGAAGCTGAAGTATTGGGAATTCCTACGGTTAATGTGACTTTGCAGAAAGAGAT
The DNA here is from genome assembly GCA_050945515.1 of Saccharofermentanales bacterium. Taxonomy (GTDB): domain Bacteria; phylum Bacillota; class Clostridia; order Saccharofermentanales; family DTU023; genus UBA1046. The sequence continues at coordinate 1,948 of JBMNTB010000054.1, read as the reverse complement.
GATAGCTGAAAAACTTAAGCCTCAAACCTTCTGGAATAAACTGATTGGCAAGTTAATAGGAAAACAGGTGGCAAAACCATATAACAAAATTAGGAAAGTATATGGTTTGAAACCGATTAAATCTTCTGATGAGATTATTTCCCGTAAGTTGAATTTGATACCGATTAGCAAACATGTTATTAAGAGAAATCCCTATTGGGAAGAGCAGCATGTTTTAACCGGATATTGGTATGAGGATGAAGATAATTATGTTCCTGACGAAAAACTGGCTACTTTTCTGGCAAGTGGAGAAAAACCAATAATTCTTTCTCTAGGAGCAATGTCATTCGAGGCAGAATCCGAGAAGAAAAAATTGGATATGTTTGTGAGTGCTTTTAGTAAATTGGGGTATCGAGCCATTATCCAAGGATTTCAGAAGACACTTCAGAATTATGAATTACCAAAAACAATGATTTCATGCGGCAGCGTTCCACATAGTTTTCTTTTCAAGCAAGGTTTATTTGTTATTCATCATTGCGGATTTGGGACCTCAGCTGCCTCAATGATTTATGGTATTCCATCTATTCCGGTGCCGCATGTTTTGGATCAAATGGGATTTGCTATGCAACTGCACAATATTAATGTGGCAACAAAACCTCTAAAATCTAAAGATTTGAGTGAAAGTTCAATATGCGCAGCAATACTTGACATGAAAAGTACGTATGAGGAAAAGAGAAAGAATGTAGAGTTACTTTCCGCTAAAATCAAAGAAGAAAGAGGTGTAGAGGAAGCCGTGAGATTAATTGAAAAAGTGATACAGATATAATTTCCAACTTGTCGCGCAAGAAGTGATAGTCACCTAATTTTGCACACAACATTTCCATACGTGTAGGATTAGAAAATTTGCTGCAGCAAAACCATGTAGCAGATTGTGCCGCCGCCAATGCTAAGCAAGGTTTGGCGTTTCCAAAGATGTAAGAGAGAGACGACAACAAGTGAAATCAATTCAGGTAGAAAACCCTGAGGTTGGGAAATGTAAATGTCTTTTAGACAATAAACAACGAGCATGGCAATGGCAGCGTGAGGGAGTACGCTGCTTAACTGTAATAACCAACGCGGCTTTTTCCTGCCGGCAGGGAAAAGGAGAAAGGGCAGAAATCGTGTTATGGCTGTTCCTCCCGCTATCACGACAAAGAGAATTAGATCATATGTATCAGGCAAGGTGTTCTTCCTCCTTTCGCCTGTGCAAAAGCAATAGTAAGGCAACAGCGATTATGGTCATAGCTATGATTAGGAAGTGGTCAAGACCGAACACGATTCTGGAGAAGACTGTGGCCGCGATTCCGATCAGGGCCGGAGCATGATCTTTTGTTTGCTTCCACTGTTCGAGAAAAATTACTGTAAAAAGCGCAGTCATAGAGAATTCAATTCCCTCGCTATTGAAAGGAAGTGCCGTGCCCAGAACACTGCCAATGACTCCACCGGCGATCCAATAGAGATGGTTTAAGAGCGTGACTGTGAAATAGTAAGCAGTTTTATTATTGTTCGGATCATGTGGTTGGCTGCAAATAAGCGAATAAGTTTCATCTGTTAAACCGAAAATCAGATACGGTCTGACCTTGCCTGTGTCCTTGTAGCGTTCCAAGAACGACAATCCGTAAAAGATGTGTCTGGCATTTACGAGAAAAGTCATCAATAATGCCGTTACAGGCATAACTTTTGTTGTAAGCAACGATACGGCAACGAACTGCATGGAACCGGCAAAGACAAATGCACTCATAAGAAAAACGTAAAATGGAGGATAGCCGGCATCGGACATCAATACACCATAACCCATGCCGAGGATAAGGTAGGCGGCGAGAATTGGCAGAGTATCAATGAAGGCAGTTTTCAGTACTTTATCGTTGGTTGATGTCCACATGTGCCGCTTTATGCTCCTCTCGCTATGGTCTTTGATATCCGATTAGGG
>JBMNTB010000053.1:0-2991 GCA_050945515.1 Saccharofermentanales bacterium | reverse complement strand
AGCCTGGACTACCAGAACAAGGAGCTGTGGCTGAAGAAAGCCATCACCAACACCGCGATGTCCGGCTTCTTCTCAACGGACCGCACGATTTCCGAATACAACGAGAAAATCTGGAAATTGAAATAAAGTTGGAGCGTTCAAACATCAGCCGGGGATTTTCCTGAGGGAGAATCCCCGGATCCGTTCAGAACCTTTACCCCCATCCTCACAGGCGCTTGACAGCGTCATGCTGATTCCAATCTTTACATCAGTTTCAAAACGATCACATACGGGAGATGTCCATTGAAAACCAGCATTCCGGTTCGTTCACTGGCCGCAGGCGGCCTGGTTGCCGCTGCCTATATCGCGCTTACCCTGCTGTTCGCGCCCATCAGCTTTTCGCAAATCCAGTTCCGCGTCTCGGAAGCCCTGACCCTGCTGCCGGTGCTGTCGCCCGCCGCGGTGCCCGGGCTGTTCATCGGCTGCCTGGGCGCCAACCTGCTCACCGGCCAGCCCTGGCAGGACGTGGTCTTCGGCTCGCTGGCCAGCCTGGCAGCAGCGGTATTAACGCGCAGGTTCAGGCAGAAGCTGTGGCTGGCCGCGCTGATGCCGGTGGCGGTCAACGCCGTGGTCATCGGGCTGATGCTGTACGCCGTCTACGGCCTGCATCCCTACATCAGCCTGCTGACCGTGGGCGCAGGCCAGGCGGTGGTCTGCTACGGGCTGGGCGTGCCGCTGGTCAGGGTGCTGGAGAAGAGGAACCTGACGCTGCCGTAAAAAGCATCTTCAACCGCGGAAAATAGCCATCGCGGGCCCCGGATTGTTGGCCGTCACCAGCCAGGCCCCGCAATATCGCGCGTAAGCCGCGCTTTTTTCTGTGTCCGGGCAGTATGCCCAGGGCAGTATGCCCATCTCCTCATAATCCACCACCCGTTCCGGGGTCAGCAGGCTCATCTCGATGCCAACGGCAGTCATATGGGAAAACGTGCCGTTCAAGCCGGGCTCAAAATGCTGCATTTTAAAGCCCGGGAACCCCTGGGTGGGCAGATGGTGCTTCCGGCTGATATACTTGACGATGTCGGCATCAAAGCACGCAAAAACACACAAGGGAATCAAATTGTATTTCGCCAGCATGCTGATGGTCTTGTCCACGCATTCCTCGGTCCTGTCCTTGATTTCCACATTGAGCAAAACCTGTGGATGCGCAACCATCAATTGGCAGAACTCCTCAAGGGTGGGAATAGCCTGCCCCCGGAATTCCTCGGATTTTCGGATCCCCGCGTCCAGGCGCTTGAGCTCCGGCAGGTTCAGCGAGCGCACGGCGCCCGTGCCGTTGGTGGTTCTGTCCACGGTCAGGTCATGGATAATGACCAGTTGACCATCAGACGACACATTGATGTCAAGCTCCAGCATGTCCACGCCGAAATCCATGGCCTTCTCAAACGACAGCAGCGTGTTTTCGGGATAAACGGCCATCATGCCGCGGTGGCCGGCAACCAGCCGGGCGTTTTTATCCAGCAGCCTTGGGTGAATCATTTGACACCTCCTGACGATTCATGGTTCCGGGGAAGCATCCTCCCCTATGTTTTCTACTTTATTCGCTTTAACCGGGGAAAGTCAACCTGCCCCGCCACGGCGGCCCGCGCGGCTGAAAACAGGTAGGAAGCGCATTCCGAATCAGCGCTCAGAAATGGAAACAAAGCGCGGATTATTCCGAAAACTTTATATTTATACATTGAATTGATATTGACATTCTTTGTAAAATTTGCTATTTCTTTACATGGATTTTATAGATTCTTTTCCCGTCTACATGTATAGTTGCAGTGTTCAAATGACGTAAGGAATCGGAGATGCAGTATTGAACAAACCGTTAATATCCGGTCAATCAGGGCCGGCGGCAAGAATGGAAGTGCCGGGCAGCAAAATACCGGCCGTCGCAGGTCTTTTCAGCCTGGCGCTGGTGTTGTTCGGGCTGATTGGTCACCATGTTGACAACACCATTGGCTGGGAAGCCATCCCCCTTTGGCTGGCTTGGGCAGCCATGGCTGTCGGGCTCATCCTGCTGGCAGCTTCCGTATACTTTGGAAACAAACAGCTGCACCGCAGGCTGATGGCCAAGCATTTCTTGCCTTACCTGCTGATTGTGCCCGCCATCACCTTTTTGCTGATTTTTGTGCTCTATCCGATGCTCAACCTGGTTTACCTGTCCATGTTCCAAGGCAATGTGATGAATGCCACCAAGCGTTTTATGGGCTTGAACAACTATAAGTCCATCCTGTTTATCAAAAAGGATTTTATGGTCGCCCTGACAAACACGGCCGTCTATACCGCCAGCATGGTGGTGCTGCTCATTTTCTTTGCCGTGCTGTTTGCCCTGTGGATGTTTCCGGAAAGGAAAATCAACCACATTGCCCAGACGGTTTTTTTCACGCCTCACCTGATTGCCTCGGTAACCATTGCCTTCATCTTCCAATGGCTGATGGACGAAAATTCCTACGGTTTATTCAACTCCGTCCTCAACGCTTTCGGTCTGCCGCAGCTTCGCTGGCTCAATTCCTCCAGCACCGCGATGGGCAGCATCGTGTTTGTCAACGTATGGGGCTCCATTGGCTACTACGCCCTCATCATGCTCGCGGCGCTCAAATCCATCCCTTCGGATATCTATGAAGCGGTAGCGATGGATACCAACTCCAGGGTAAAGCGTTTCTTTTACATCACGCTTCCGATGCTGTCGCCCCAGCTGTTCTTCATCCTGATCACCATCACGATCGGCTCTTTCAAGGTGTTCGACTCCATCAATATCATGACGGCAGGCGGCCCGGGAAGCTCCACGGAAGTATTGGCGCGCTATATTTATGACTACGCCTTTATCCGCACCAACACCCTGGGCATCGCCTCCGCGGCCGGCACCGTGCTGATGCTGATTTTAATCGTATTGACCCTGATTTATTTCCGTGTGCTTGGAAAGAAGGTGTTCTACCAATGATGAACGCCAGAAAATTTCGCAAGTAC
>JBMNTB010000052.1:0-3260 GCA_050945515.1 Saccharofermentanales bacterium | reverse complement strand
TGACAAAGGACAAGGTGCTGGCGCTGGACATCGGCGGGACCAATACCCGCCTGGGATTGGTCAGCCGCGACGGGGCCATCGGGGGCTTCCGTCGGCTGCGCAGCAGCGAGTGGAACCAGGACAGGCCGCTGGAGCGGCTGGGGGATCTGATCGAGGACTACCTGAAGCAGGAGGCGCCCGGCGGCGTGCTTGCCATTTCCATGGGCTTCCCGGGCGCGGTGGACAAAGCCTGCAGGACGCTGGTCAATGTGCCCACCATCCCCGAGCTGGACGGCGCGCCGGTGGCCGATGTGCTGGAGGAGCGCTTCAAAACCCCGGTGTTCATTGACAACGATGTGGTCATGCTGTATTTCCAGGCCGCGCAGGAGCTGAACATGCCGAAAAGCGAAGTGACCCTGTGCTTTTTCATCGGCACCGGCCTGGGCAACCTGATCGTGCTGGACGGAAAGGTGCATGTGGGCGCGCAGGGCATCGCGGCCGAGCTGGGCCATATCCCCGTGTATGGCAAGGACGACCTGTGCGGCTGCGGCAACCGCGGCTGCGCGGAACTGTACTGCGCGGGGCATGGCATGATCAGCCTGCGCAACCGCCACTACCCGGGCGAGGATCCGGACCTGCTGTTCACGCTGCACGTGAACGAAGCCCCGGTGCAGGAATACCTTGACCTCATGGCCCAGGTCATGGCGACTGAGATGATCATCCTGGATCCGGACACCGTGCTGATGGGCGGCGGTATTGTGGCCATGCCCGATTTTCCCTTTGAAATGCTGAAAAACAAGGTGAACGGCCGCCTGCGCGGCCGGGACACCGGGGACAGGATCCGCTGGTTCCGCGCCACGGACGCCCAGCGCGCCGGGGTGGCCGGCTCGGGCCTGTACGCCTTTGACCGGCTGGACAGCGTAGAGTAGACGCATGAAAAAGATCATTTCCGCCTCCCTGATGTGCGCTGACCTGCTGGATCTCAGAGGCAGCGTCAAAGCGCTGGAGGACGCAGGCGTTGACTGGCTGCACTGCGACGTCATGGACGGCCATTTTGTGCCCAACTGGATGATGTTCCCCGACCTTGTCAACGCGGTGGCGCGGGAAACCAGCCTGCCGCTGGATGTCCACCTGATGGTGGAGGAGCCCCTTGACATGCTGCCGCGCCTGAAGCTGCGCCCCGGGGACATCCTGACCGTCTCCCTGGAGAGCACCCGCCACATCCAGCGCGCGCTTGCCGCTGTGCGCGGCATGGGATGCGTGCCCGGCCTGGCGCTCAACCCCGGCACGCCGCTTTGCATGATCGAGGAGCTGTACCCGGACTTTGACCTGCTGCAGATCATGGCGGTCAATCCGGGCTTTGCCGGGCAGAAGCTGGTGCCCCAGAGCCTGGACAAGATCGCCCGCGCCCGCGCGCTTCTCAATGAGCAAGGCTTTACAGCGACCCGGCTGACCGTGGACGGCAACTGCAGCTTTGACAATGTCCCCCGGATGGTCAGGGCCGGCGCCGACGCCGTTGTGGCGGGCACCTCCAGCCTGTTCGCGCCGGGCCTGGACCTGAAGGAAGGCGCCAGGCGCCTGCGCCGGGCGATGGAGGGATGAAACACTATACGCGGACCGCCTTATTGACAGTTCAAGAAGGTTGAATTAAAATAAACCCGCATGAACGAATAAGGTCCGGTCCAGCGTAGCGCATTGCCCGGGATCGGGCAGACGACAACCGCATGATGAGGAGTGAAAGCGCATGGAAGTTGGCGCCAATATCCGCAGACTACGGCTGCAGCTAGGACTGACACAAAAAGAACTGGCCCTGGCGTGCGGGCTGACCAACGGGATGATTTCCAAGGTAGAAAACAATGTGGCCATGCCCGCCCTGGGCACCCTGGTGCGCATCGCTGAGGTGCTGCAGGTGACAGTGGCCGCGCTGATGCAGCCCGATGCCGGCAACCGCACGGTAATGACCATCAACCCCTACAGCAACCCGGACCAATTTGTGATGACCGACCTGGGCTACCGCATTTTTTCCCCGGCAGGCACCCGCGCCTCCCGGCTGGTACAGCCGGTGATGCTGATTGCGACCAGCCGGGAGATCAAGCCGCACCGGCTTGTCCACCAGGGTGAGGAATTCATTTATATCATTGAGGGGGAAATGACCTTTACCGTTGGCCGGGAGACCTTCTGCCTGCGCCAGGGGGACAGCCTGTATTTTGACGCCACCAAGAAGCATGGCGTGGCCTCCGTCAGGGATGAGGTCAAGTACCTGGCCTTCCTGGTCAGCTCCCATGACCCTGCGGCAGTGAAGCTCGCGCGCGGCTCCGGGGAGATTCCGCCGGCGGAGCCTTTAACGAGAACCCAAAATGAACAGGATAAAGGAGATGAATGAATTGACCGTGGAACAACTGCAGCAAAAGGCTGCCCAGCTGCGAAGGGACGTGGCAGCCATGATCGGCCCCGGGCGCACCGGGCACCTGGGCGGCGCCTGCTCGCTGGCCGACATTGTGACGGTACTGTATTACAAGCTGATGCGCCACCGCCCGGAGGAGCCCCGCTGGCCGGAGCGTGACCGTTTCATCCTTTCCAAGGGGCACGGGGCGCTGATTCAGTACGCCGCCCTGGGCGACATGGGCTATTACCCCAAGGAGGAGCAAAAGACGCTCAAGGATCTTGGCAGCCGTCTGCAGGGGCATCCGGACATGCTCAAGCTGCCCGGCGTGGAGGCCAACACCGGCTCCCTGGGCCAGGGGCTGTCCATTGCCGCGGGCCTGGCGGCCGGGCTGCGCCTGGATGGCAAGGATTCGCGCGTGTTTTGCTGCGTGGGCGACGGCGAGATGGCCGAGGGGCAAATCTGGGAGGCCGCGATGGCGGCAGCCGCCTTCGGGCTGGACAACCTGATCGCCATTGTGGACATCAACGGCCTGCAGGCCACGGGCAGCATCCAGGAGCGCTTTGATACCCGGCCCTACCAGCCCAAGTGGGAAGCCTTCGGCTGGCATACCATTGAGCTGGACGGCCATGATATCCAGGCCATAATCGACGCCTTTGAGAAGGCCTTCCAGGTGAAGGGCAAGCCGGTCGCGCTGCTGGCGAAGACGGTCAAGGGCAAGGGATTTGCCTTCGCGGAGAACAACGCGGCCTTCCATAACGGCACGATGACGCAGGAACAGTTCGACATGGCCATGGCAGGAGGTGCGCAATGAGCAATCTGATCTATTCCAACCAGCGCCAGGCTTATGGCGAGGAATTGCTGGCCCTGGGCGCCAAAAACCCGAACATCGTGGTGT
>JBMNTB010000051.1:0-3289 GCA_050945515.1 Saccharofermentanales bacterium | reverse complement strand
TATACTACACTTCTTTGCCGCTTGCGGACAAGATATATATTCCATGTTGCACCATCCCTTTCGCATAACGATACAAGTATATTCAATTGGGGGGGCAATTGGGGGGGCTATAATTCCGTTTGACAAAAACTGAGCGGGAGTATAGTATTATCTAGCATGTGCGCCAGTAGCTCAATTGGATAGAGCGTCTGACTACGGATCAGAAGGTTCCGGATTCAAGTTCTGGCTGGCGCGCCAGAAAACCCCCGAGGCATTGGCACCGGGGGTTTTATTATATCTTCAATACTTTAGTAGCAGATCAGATTGATACCGAACCTTAGCTCGCACTCAAATCAATATATTGGGGGACGGTAAATCTCGCTGCCAGCTTCAAGTTCACACCTAATTCATGCCAAACTAGGGCCTCCGCCTACAGTCGCACAACCAATTCCACGGGGCAATGATCCGAGCCCATCACATCGGCATGGATTGCCGCCGAGACCAGTTTATCTTCCAGACAATCGGAGACGAGGAAATAATCGATTCTCCACCCTGCGTTCCGCTCTCTGGCCCTGGTAATGAAGCTCCACCAGGTGTAGGCGCCTTCGACATCAGGGTAGAAATATCTGAAAGTATCGATGAAACCGGAAGCCAGTAATTTGCTAAACTTCTCCCGCTCCTCATCGGTAAAGCCGGCATTGCGGCGATTGGGACCGGGATTTTTGAGATCGATCTCCTTATGTGCGACATTCAGGTCACCGCAGACAATAACGGATTTTTCGGCCTTGAGCCCTAGCAGATAGTCACGAAACAGCTCCTCAAATTCCATACGCCCGTCCAGTCTGGCCAGCTCATTTTGCGAATTGGGAGAATAGACATTGACCAGATAAAAACCCGGGTATTCCAAGGTCAACACCCTGCCCTCACTGTCAAATTCCTCCTTGCCCATGCTGCGCGAGACTGAGAGCGGCTCTTCCTTAGCCAAAGTCAGAGTGCCCGAGTAGCCGCGGCGCTCTGCATTATGCCAATAGGCCTTATAGGGTGAAAAATCGAATTCGACCTGCTCCGGATACGTTTTTATCTCCTGCATGCAAATAAAATCCGCTTCATTGCCATCGAAATATTCCGTAAAATTATTTTTACGAATCACCGCCCGCAAGCCATTCACATTCCAGGATTGCAATTTGATTGTCTTTTGCTTCTGATCCACAATCGATCTCCTCTCTCATATCGCCTTTCATCATATATTAATTATCGGCTCTATTGCCAGCATCCTTGTTACCTCCGGAGTGACACTAACAAGCCAATTTGCTAATCACTAACTACCAGGCAATTCCCGCAGTAACCCTAACAAGCCAATTCCCCAACCAGATGCGAAAGCTCAGCTTTAACCTCCGCCACAGTTGTCACCGTCATCAGACGCTGCCGGTAAGCCGCAGCTCCGGGCAGACCTTTAGTATAGCCGGCCAATTGCTTGCGCATCTCACGGACAGCCGGCTCCTCACTCAATAGTTCCGTCAGCCCGGCCAAATGTCTCAGGATCGTCTGTTCCCAGACTGTAATGCTGCTGCCATCCGCCAAGTCAACCCTGGTGCGCAAGGCACGCTCCCGCCCCGACAAATGAGAATTTATCTCAGAAACAGTATCCCCTGTCAGTGCCCCGATTATATCGGCGAAAATCCAGGGATTGCCCCGGGCAGCCCGCCCGATCATAAAGCCGTCTGCCCCGGTCAGCTCCGCCATCCTGATCACAGCTTGCGGCGAATCGAGATCGCCATTGCCAATGACCGGTATCTCCACGGCCTCTTTCACTTCCCTGATTACATCCCAGTCCGCCTGGCCGCCGTACATCTGAACTAGAAACCGGGGATGCACCACAATCCCGGCCACTCCCACAGCCTCCAGTCGTCTGACAAAATCAGGCAGCTCCTGCATCTTCGCCCGGCAGCCCGATCTGATCTTGACAGTAACCTGCTTTCCATAGCTTTCCGCCGCGTGCACAGCAGCAGAACAAATCTCCACAGCCAATTCAGGCGTTTCCAGCAAAGCAGCACCGGCCCCGGACTTTACTACCTTCTTCACCGGACAGCCCATATTGATATCGACGAAGGCGCTATCACAGGTGTCCCTATGCTCTAAGACCAGTTTGACAGCATACTCGAAATCAGATGGGTCAGCGCCGAACAGCTGAATTCCCACCGGTTTTTCCGCATCTTTCATCTCCAGATAGCGATACTGTTTCGTCAGCTTCGGATCATAGCGAAGGCCCCGCGCTGAAACCAGCTCCGTAACAGACCAGGCAGTCCCCTGCTCCCTGCAGAGCAGACGAAAGGGCCAGGACGTTGTGCCGGCCAGCGGCGCCAGAGACAGATTATTCTCCATCCCGACACCGGCAAAAAGGAGAGGTCGGATGATCTTACTGGACATAGACCCATTATAACCGCCGCCGGATAAATTTGAACATTAGACAGTAACACTCTAAGAGCAGACTCAAACTAATTTGTATTTCTGTAAGCTGATAGGCTAGAATCTGAATAATAAATACTTTGTATTGTCCACGCAGACAGAGGGATAAAATGGCCAAACTTTATTTCCGCTACGGCGCAATGAATTCGGGTAAGACAACAGCCCTGATGCAGGTAGCTTTCAATTATGAAGAGCGCGGCATGCACATTGTCCTCTTAAAACCGAGCTCAGATACCAAGGGTAGAGATGTGGTTATCAGCCGCTTGGGCATTGAGCGCAAAGTTGATGCCTTGGTAACCGCTGAAGATAATGTCAGAGACATTGTCAGCGATTTCAACCGGCGTCGCGAAATTGCCTGTGTCCTGGTCGATGAGGCTCAGTTTCTCTCCGCCGAACAAGTTAAGCAACTGCTTGATGTGGCAGTCCTGGACGATATACCAGTGATCTGTTACGGACTGAGAGTGGATTTCCGCCGCGAAGGCTTCCCGGGCAGCATCCGGCTCTTGCTGCTGGCCCACTCCATCGAGGAATTGAAAACAATCTGCCGTTGCGGCCGCAAAGCCATTTTTAACGGGCGCATGGTCAATGGCAAATTCGTCTTCAGCGGCGAACAAATTGCTATCGATGGCGAAGATGAAGTCAGCTATGAGTCACTTTGCGGCCAATGCTACGAACGCGAGCTGCAAAAAGCTCAGACTGAATGAGCTAAAAATATCCCAATCAGCACCGCCGGCTTAGCCGGCGGTTTGCTTAACCCCTATAAGGGGTTGTTGCCGGCAGGACTATCGTCCTTTGAAAATCTACCACGCGCACCGGTTTTCTCAGCTTCTGCTAAAGCAGCTTA
>JBMNTB010000050.1:0-4103 GCA_050945515.1 Saccharofermentanales bacterium | reverse complement strand
GACCTGATTCTCGTTTCCTGTTATTATGTAAGTGGCTCAATGCTCTCCCTCCTTGTTTGGTTGCTCACTTACATGGTAATGGATTGCGGAGAGCCTTTCTATTTCACTTCATATTACAAGTCGCCCATTATCGTAATCCATTGTAATCCCCATCGTAATCCAAGTCTTCCTTGCAGCGAGGGCTGCTTTGCCAGGGACCGTTTAAGACAATAATCGCGGTCACGATCAGGATCAGACCGATCGCATAATCGATAGAGAAGTACTCATTAAACACCAGAACACTGACCAACATCCCGACCGTCGGCTCCACAAAGGTCAGCAAAGCTGCTTTGCTGACCTCCATATGTTCAAGACCCTTGGTATAGAGCAAAAAGGGCATTAAAGTAGAAAACAGACCCAGTATAACCATGCTCAGAGCAACTTTGCTCTCGGAGAATGTCAACTCGATCATCCGCGGGAAATCCGAGAGTGGGAATAAAGCAATGATCGCAAACACAAAAGTATAGGTAATCACGGTTAACCAGCTATATCTGCGCAAAGCAAAGCGGCCAAAGACCGTATAGAGCGAATAGAAAAGACCGGATAAAATTCCGAACCAAAAGGCTCGTCCCGTAATTTGCGCAGCTCCGCCACTGATCATCCCGGTAATAAAGACAGAACCTACAGCTGCGAGCACAGTGGCAATTCCTTTAGTAAGTGTAAACTTCTCCTTGAACAACAAAACGGAAAAAATCATCAGAAAAATCGGCGAAGTGTGCAGCAGAGTAACTGCCACTGCCATTGTACTTTCCTGCATGCAAATGAAAAAGAAGATATTGAATAAAGCGACACTGAGCACCCCGGTACCAATAAACATCCATGCATCCCGAAGGCGAATCTTCAGCAATTCCCGCTTGCGAAACAAGAGATACAAAAACAAAGTTCCGCCTGCCACCAGGTCGCGCCAGTGTGTGACCTGGAGCGGTGTCAGGCCGACTCGACGCAATTCATAGGAAAACAGGCCGATCAAGCCCCAGGCCAGCCCGGCCAGGAAAACCAGCAACGGTGCCAAAATACTCCAATTAGTCTTCTTGCCTCCAGACATCCGATTTCTCCGGTAATTATTTTGTTTCTGCGAATTGCTTTATTATAAAGCAATTCGCCTAAAATGGCCGATGATTTACGCTTGGACTAAGAATGATTATAATTAGCTCATGATGTATCCGGTTTTTAATTCTGCAATTGTAGATGGTCTAGGCAAAATCCTGCCCGCCTCTTGGTCCGAACCATCTATTCTCTCCCGTTCCGCCGTGCAATGGCTCACAGCGCTCTGTATGGTAGTTTTAGCCTTCGTTTTGCGCAAAGCTTTTGCCAGTCTGGTGGTATTACTGCTGTCCAAAATCCGTTGGCTGGGCGGGCAGCTGGGCCGCGAACGCTTTCAGAAGCTCAAATCTACCCTGAGCTGGATCTTGCCGGCAATTGGCTTGCGCTTTGCCCTGATTTATGTGCTTGACCTCAGCGGCGGCCAGGCCGACAGCGCCACCTCCATACTGCTGCAAATCATCTTCATCCTGATCATCCTGCTGCTGCTCGATACCGCCCTGCAGATACTCTTTCGCTGGCTGGAAGCCAGAAATCCCTTAAAGATGACGGAGGCGGTGCAGCAATTCTATCTGCAGATCATCAGAATCTTCCTGGTCATCCTCGGCCTGATCATGATTCTCAGTGCTTTCGGTCTCAATGTATCCGGCATAGTCACCGGTCTCGGTATCGGCGGACTCGCCGTCTCGCTGGCGGCCAAAGACACATTGACCAACCTTTTCGCCGGGATGACGATAATCTCTGACCATATGTTCGAGCTGGGAGATCTGATTCAAGGTCCGGACTTCGAGGGCACTGTCGAATATATCGGTCTCAGATCATCAAGACTGCGAGGGCTCGATCAGACGGAATTCATCGTGCCTAATGCCTGGTTGGCCAATAATGTCGTGATCAATGTAAGTAATATGACCAAGCGGCGTCTGCGTCTGCTTTTGACCTTGCCCTCATATGCGACACTGGACCAGGTAGATCGTCTCAAAGACAAATTGGAGACTTATATCCGCGACCGGCAGGGGATCACCGAAGACCCACCCCTGCTCGTGCTGGAATCTCTTGCAAATAACAATCTGTCCTTGATGATCCTGTACTTTTTGCATGATCCCGATTTCGGAGCTTTCTGTCAGGAAAGAGATGAGGTTTTGCGCTTTGTCTGGAATATGCTGGAAGAGGAGAATCTGCGGCTGCCGCGGAGTCAGATCCAGCTGTTGTCCGACAATGCTTTTTTGAATTCCGATACTAATACTGAGCAACCGCCGCAATAGTAAGCGGCTCAATCCTACGTTAATCATTCCAATATCAAGAAAGTGTAAATGGTAAAGCTATGCAGGACAATGTTCCAACAAATAAAATGAACCGAAAGCTCTGTGTCAACTTTGATCCGGCACAGGAAAATCAACCCCCGTTCATTTCGCAATTCATCCGGCCCGGTAAGAAGATTTTCTTCATTGGTATCGGCGGCATCAGTATGTGCGGACTGGCCGAGTTCAGTCTCAGCCGCGGTGTTAATGTCGCCGGCTCCGATGCCATCACGAACAATCGCACTAAATATCTGCGCCGGCTGGGCATCCCGATAGTCACAGGTCATAGTGCCGAAAACATCAGCGACTTTGCACCTGACTTGGTAGTTTATTCCAGGGCCGTCTTCGACGATAATCCGGAGCGAGCCGAAGCCAAAAACAGAGACATCCCCTGTGTGGAACGAGCGGTCTTTCTCGGCGCTATCAACTGTCTGTTTGAGCGGGTAATCAATGTGGCGGGCACCAATGGCAAGTCCTCAGTGGTAGCTATGTGCGCTCTGATCATGATCGCCTCAGAGCTCGACCCGACCGTCCACCTCGGCGCTGAACTATTGCAGTTTCAGACTACAATTCACGTGGGCAGACCGGATCTTTTACTTTCCGAAGCCTGCGAATTCCGCCGCGGTTTCCTGAACTACCGCTCCGATATCGCTGCTGTAGTCAATATCGTGCATGACCATATCGACTGCTATCCGACACCGGAAGATATGATCTCCGCCTTTGCCGACTTTGTAGTACTGCAGCCGGTAAGCTGTATCCTGGTTCTGCCCACTTTTGATCCGAATATAATCCCCATGCTGGAATGCGTGCAAAAAAAGCGCAACGGCGGTCTGTCCACTTTGGAACTGATCTGGTTCGGCCATCAGGAGCAATTGATCCCGGCCGGACTGGCTGATCTGGCTGCTCGCGAAACTGCTCCACTGAAGAGTCTGGCAGCCGGATCGGAACCAGACTATAGCTGGCATGATGCCGACTTCAGCACCGGTTTCCCCTCTTTTTCCATCCGCAAGCACGGCCGGCATTACCGCCGGGTCCAGCTCCAAGTGCCGGGCGTATTTAATATTGAGAATGCCATGGCTGCAGTGGCCTTAGCCGATCTGAACGGCGCCACACCTGCTGCCGCTGAACAGGCTCTGGCCGAATTCGGCGGTGTTGAAGGCCGCTTCACCTATACCGGCATGTTCAACGGTGCCAGAGTTTATGCCGACTATGCCCACCACCCTTCCGCCGTGCGCGTGACCATCGAAGCCGCCCGCCATATCCCGGCCAAAAAACTCTGGGTCTGTTATCAGCCCCTAACCCACAGCAGAGTGCGCGGATTTTTCGATGACTTCGTCTCGGCCCTCAAAGACGAAAAACCGATCATGATGTCTGAGATATATGATGACCGGGAGCGCGACACCAGCATCAGCTCCAAGGATATCTGCGATGCTATCAATGACCTGGGCGGCGAAGCTCTCTACTTCCCTACTAACGAAGATTTGGAAGCCCATCTGCGAACTATAATCGAACCGGGTGATGTGCTTTTGATCATGGGAGTTGACTTGAGAAATACCGCCGACATTCTCACCGGCCGCACGGATCATATGAAGAAAGTCGAATCAGCACCGCCGGCTTAGCCGGCGGTTTGCTTAACCCCTATAAGGGGTTGTTGCCGGCAGGACTATCGTCCTTTGAAAATCTACCACGCGCACCGGTTTTCTCAGCTTCTGCTAAAGCAGCTTA
>JBMNTB010000049.1:0-4848 GCA_050945515.1 Saccharofermentanales bacterium | reverse complement strand
ATAGATAATGCCAACAAAACACTTTGCAATCTCAACCATATCTTTTGTGTTTTTTTATTTACTTTCAGAACAATTAATGAATCCAGGTAGAAACTGATAAAGAGCAGTATATTACCAAGGTAAATTGAAATGATGTCACTGATATCTCCGCGCAAAAATAAAAAGATCCAGGCGATTGCCTGTAATATCTTAGCAATTCCAAATCTCAGTATCAGCTTCTTTTCATGATCTGATTCATGATATAAATAGTATCTTAATGTCAAAGACGCCAATGCAAAATTTCCGAAGATTAAAACTCCTATCATCGTTTTTACATCAAATTTCCCCAAGATTTCCAACAGCTTTTGAAAAAACATCTTCTTCCCTCCGCCTCCTTTACTTTATGCCCTCGGAACAGTCATATGATCCAACAACTAACAATAAAGAAGTGTACTGTAGAGTGCCCAAATCTTTCACCTTTTCCTCCACTATTGCTCTGAGCTTAAACGTAATTTCATTGTGTGGCAAGTCCCAAGAGCTTAAAATACGCCAGCGTTGCAGGTGTTAGATACTTGTTTTTCTCGTACACAATATTTATGCCTCTTTGGAAAGAATAGCCTTCCAAGGGCAGGGATTTCAAGAGACCCATCTTCTCTTCGAGAAAGGTCGCCCGCGTCGACATTATACTGAAGCCCAAACCGTGTATGACGGCGTATTTGATCGCTTCCTGGCATGAAATAAAAAGCATATTTTCAAAGGGAAACTCAAGTTTGCTCATTATAAATTTATATATGGATGAGTGCTGGTCCTTGCTGATAAAGAGTTTGCCCTTGAGGTCTTCAAGGTTCACGCTATTTTTCTCGAAAAGCGGTGAATTTTTTCCAACTACAAGCTGAAGCTCGTCATCGTGCCACTTTACCGACACATATTTCTTTGGGTCTATATCTATATAATCTGATAATATTATGAATTCGAGTTGTTGCCGCACCAGCATATTAAGTATATTCTTTGAAGAATTTATAGTCAGGTCTATGCCAATTTTTTTATACTTATTTTTAAATGCGGCCAAAGTCTCCGGCACCAGATAAATACCGTTGAAGTTGGTGGCACCGAAAATCAGCCTTCCCATTTCTAAATTCTCTATTTGCAATATGTGCTCCCTTGATTGATAGTAACTGGCCATGATGTTTTCGGCATAGGGCAGGAAATATTCACCCTGTAGTGTCAGGCTGGTTAATTTTTTCCCGCGATGAAATAGCGGGACCTGCAACTCGTTTTCCAAGGATTTAATCTGCTTAGACAGGGCCGGCTGCGACATATAGAGCTCGTCTGCGGCCTTGGAAAAGCTAGACATCCTGGCCAGTGTGAGAAAGGAATTGATCTTTTGTATATCCATAATTTTCTCCTTTCGATAATAGAGGAGATAGGCTCTTACTATAACACATAGTTATGATAATTAGAAAACAATAGAATTGTGTCATAGATATTTGACGGATACCATATATGCAACAAGTTGTTAATTATACAACAACTATTTATATGAGGAGGTTTTTTATGGCAAATAAAAAGTCGTCAGTTAATTTAGGGGGGATAATTGGAGCCGTCCTGTCGGTAGTGGTATTCTTGATTTTGTTTTTCATGCCAGAAGTGCCAGGCCTTGACCCGATTGGGCAAAAGGCCATCGCCGTGTTTATGGGCGCTCTAGTCCTGTGGGTTTCGAGGCCGATTCCCATCTACCTTACATCAATTATAGTCATCCTGCTTCTTCCGCTATTAGGGATAGTTGAAGACCAGGAGATAGCCTTCGGTACTCTGGGCTATGACATCATCTGGCTCATGGTTTCGGCTTTCGTCCTCACCTCGGCTATGTCAAAATCCAATCTTGGAAATCGCATAGCACTTACTCTCGTCACAAAATTTGGTAGGACACCCAAGCAGACATTGGCCGTGCTGGTTTTGGTCAACATCTTCCTTGCCTTCTTCGTCCCATCGACTACGGCGAGAGCTTCGCTCATAGTGCCTATAGCATTAGTCCTCCTGGAGGTCTACAAGGCAGTTCCCGGAAAGAGCAAATTTGGTAAGCTGCTGATGCTGCAAGGAGTTCAAAACAACGCTTTTGCCACATCAATGATAATGACCGCTACTTCAGCTCAAGTTCTTGCAATCGGCTTCATCAACCAGCACACAGGCAGCAACTTAGGCTACATGGAATGGCTTATGAGCTCAGTTCCGCAAGCTATACTCACGATAATCCTGACGTTTTTAATTGGCATTAAGCTTTACAAATTTGATAACGAGATTACAACCGACGGCTCAAGCGAGGTCAGAGATATTCTAAATACTGAGCTTGACAAGCTCGGCAAGATGTCCGGCGTGGAAAAGCGCGCTACCTTCATCTTCCTCTTGACTCTTTTCCTCTGGGCCACCGGCAATTACCACGAGCAAATGTTTGGTTTTGAAATTTCTACTGAGCAAACGGCAGTTATCGCCATGTTACTCTGCTTCATGCCTGGTATAGGTGTCCTAGAGTGGAAGGAAGCCAATATTAAGTGGGATCTCATGATCTTCTCTGCCGGTGCCTATGCAGCCGGTAATGCTCTGAACGACTCTGGTGGAGCAACCTTTCTTATAGAAAAACTCATCAACGCTATCGGCCTGAATAGTATGAGCCATGAAGTTATCGCAATAGTCCTGATATTTATCTCAGTTTTCAGCCACTTGATCTTCACCTCCAAGACGGTCAGAACGACCATCATGATCCCGGCAGTTCTGAACATCGCCACCGGCTTAGGCATGGATCCGGTAAAACTGGCCCTTGCCTGCTCCTTAGGCATCGCATACACAGTCACGCTCCCGCCACATTCCAAGGTCAACACCCTTTACTTCGGTACAGGATACTTCGACGTCAAAGACGAACTTATTTTTGGTCTAATCGCTTGCTTTGTCGGCTCAGCTGCAATATGCTTGGGTTACTTCACTTGGATAGGCGCGATTGTATAGGAGTACTTTGATGAAAAACAAAATTTTGCTCGCCATAGCTGACGGGCTTGGCGACAGACCGGTGGAATGCCTGGATGGAAAGACACCGTTGGAGTATGCAAAAAAACCGACTCTGGACATCATTGCCGCTAACGGTTCATCCGGTATCATGGATCTCTACAAACTGGGGACTCCGGTCGGCACAGACCTCGGGCATATGCTTCTTTTCGGCTATGACTATGCTGACTACCCCGGCAGAGGCCCCATTGAGGCCTTCGGCGAGGGTGTAGAGCTAAAGGCTGGTGACGTCGCCTTCCGCGCAAACTTCGCAACGGTGGACAGTGAGCTGGTCGTAGTAGACAGAAGGGCGGGCAGAATCAGAAAGGACACCGATAAACTGGCCTCTTCTCTTAGTGGAATGCTAATAGAAGATATAAAGGTCGTATTTAAAGAAGCCACTGAACACAGAGCTGTCCTGATTTTGAGAGGTCCCGGTCTGAGCCAGGATATAAGCGATACGGACCCCAAGGTGGAAGCTGTCAGGTACAAAGAGGCAAAGGCCAATACTCCAACGCCTGAGGCCGATAAGACTGCTCGTATCTTGAATCAATTCCTGTTGAATGCAAATAAAATTTTGCTACAGCACCCGGTAAATAAAAAGAGAGAAGCAATAGGAGAAAAACCCGCTAACTTCATACTGACTCGCGGAGCCGGCATTATGCCGAATTTAAGAAAGATAGCCAACGATTTAGAAATCGAGGCTGCCTGTATAGCGGCTGAGAGCACGGTCCTCGGTGTCGCCAGATTAGCCGGCATTAAACCTATAACAGACCCTAGTTTTACGGGAAATATTGACACGAATATTGCTTTAAAAGCGAAGGCGGCAGTAGACGCCTTAAAAGATAACGACTTTGTTGTCCTGCATTTTAAGGCTACTGATCTCATGGGCCACGATAATGACCCACAAGGCAAGGTAAATGCTGTAGAGACCTTTGATAAGTTGCTGGGATTTGTAATGGAGGGCTTAAGCACTATAGAGGAGAATGTCATAATCGCTCTGGGTGCCGACCACAGTACACCTTGCGAGCGAAGAGAGCATAGCGGTGATCCGGTTCCCGTTGTCATAAGCGGCAAGAACATCAGAAAGGACGGCATTACGACTTATGATGAGATGGCTGCGGCTAGTGGCGGCTTAAACCGCATCAGCGCCAACATGTTTTTCAATTACCTGATGGACTACCTGGAAGCCACAAAGAAAAAGGGTAATTAACATCAACACACCGCACCTCCCCTATTAATAGTGGGGGTGCGGTGGTGCAGTCCGAAACATTCATTAAAAACAATATCCATTTTTCAGATATACATCTGTAACACAAGATCGAATGATACATCTTAAAATGGAATGCGAAAATGCTCTAGATCTTCAAGCTAAACTCCACTGGTCCTAAGCGTTTCTGTCTTTCGTTCTTTACTTAAATAGAGTGACGTTAGATAGAAAGCGATGCCAAAAGCTCCAATGATTAATAATTCACCGCTAATATCGAAATTGCTCTCAGATATTTTCATAATCCCTTTGTTATAGTAGTACAGTGGACTGAATTTAGCGATGTTTTGAACAATACTTGGCATTAATTCAATTGGAAGCACAGATCCTGACAAAAACATAATGATCACTGGAAGCGCATTGCTGATTATCTCATTAAGCGATTTGGTTTTGGATATTTGGTTAATTAGATTTGAGAACAAAGCAACGACCATTGTCCATAAGAATAGAACCAGCAAATAGAACACTAGACTTTGAGACTTTAGCATCTCCCGAAATAGCACAAACAAGAAAAATCCAATAACAAGAAAAAAGGCTAGAACAGCAATTATTGTTTGAGCTAACAT
>JBMNTB010000048.1:0-6024 GCA_050945515.1 Saccharofermentanales bacterium | reverse complement strand
GAGAAGCTGTAAATAATTTCACTTGTCATAGGTCTTTCTATTATATTATCAAAGTTCTTTATGATTACGGTATATGTCTATTCAAATTCAAAAGAGATCAATGATCATTTGCACATTCTATATTCCAAATCATTGTCTAAAATAGTAAATCACTTAATCGTTCTTAATCTTATGGCAGTGAACCATATGAAAATCATTGACCCTTTTATTATCCGGCTCTCTTTCAAAACATAATCCTTCTGCAAATGGACAACGTGTGTTGAAGCGGCACCCTACAGGAATATTTACTGGACTCGGAATTTCTCCTTTGGATTTGATTATCTTAGGTTTCATAGCTTCTTCCTCTTCAGTAGTTACGGGAATAGCAGATAATAACATTTGAGTATATGGATGACGAGGGTTTTCAAAAAAGTCCTTAGTTGGCGCAATTTCCATTATTTTACCTAAATACATTATAGCAACACGATCAGAAACATTACGCATTAACGAAAGATCATGAGTAATGAATAAGTAAGAAAGCTCTTTTTGTCTTTGTATTTCTTTCAATCTGTTAATTATTTGCGCTTGAATAGACACATCTAACGAAGAAGTGGGCTCATCTAGTACAATTAAAGAGGGTCTTGTAGCTAAAGCTCTTGCAATTGCAATCAATTGTCTTTCTCCACCCCCCAAACTTGTAGGATACTTATTCAAATAATAATCTGGCAGCCCTACAGTCTTTAAGAGGGCCTCACATTGTGATTCCATTTTTTTTGAAGAAGTAACCTTATGAATCTTCAAAGGTAATTCAAGAATTGTCCTAATATTTTGTTTGTTGTTAAGTGAAGTACTAGGATCCTGGAATACAATTTGTAAATCCTTTTTTATATTGCGACTACGTTTTTTAACTGTAGGTGGTACCGGAATACCTTTAAAGTTAATTTCCCCTGCAGACGCTTTATGTAAACCCATAATACAGTAAGCTACCGTACTCTTACCAGATCCCGATTCTCCCACTAGGCCTAAACTCTCTCCTTGATAGATATCTAGATCAACGCCATCTATAGCCCTAACATGTTTGCCTTTTATATTAGTTGCAAAATATTTTTTTAATCCGGCAATCTCAAGGATTTTTGTTTTTCTATTTGCTTCGGTATTATTCACAATTATTCAGATGATAGGCGATCAACAACTACTATCAACATTCCTTTCTATTATTAAATGATATGACACGCAACATAATGGCCCTCTTCAACCATTCGAAGATCTGGTTTAAAATTTCTACAAATATCTTTAGTAAAAGAACACCTGCCTGCCATACGACAACCATCTGGAGGATCAAAATAACTTACCATTTTGCCAGGAATTTCTTTCATATCTTTATTGCCAGTTAGCTTAGGAATAGCATCCAATAATCCTATTGTATAAGGGTGCAGGGGATTTTGAAACAATCTCGACGAAATACATGATTCCATAATATCGCCCCCATACATGACAACAATACGATCAGAAACTTCACGCGCAACACCTAAAGAATGTGTAATTAGCAATAGAGATACTTCTCGTTCAGAAACCATATTATCAATCAGTTCAAGAATTTGAGCTTGGATTGTAACATCAATATTTGTTGTTGGTTCATCTGCAATTAGCATAGTACGTGCAGTGCTCAAAGCCATTGCAATACAAATCCTTTGTCTCATTCCGCCTGAAAGTTGAAAAGGATAGTTTCGCATTATTCTTTCAGGATCAGGCAATTGACAATCTTGCAGAGCAGTAATAGCTAGTTCATATGCTTTTTTATTCTTTTCTTTACGATTTTTTTTATCTTTAACAAGTCCAGAAATTTTTATTACATCTTTCAATTGTTGTCCTATCGTAAATACTGGATTAAGGGAAGCAGTAGGATCTTGGAATATCATAGATATGCATTTTTGCCGTAGGTAAGAAATTTCTTTATTTCTCATCTTTAATATGTCTGAACCTTCATATAGAATTTCGCCTGAAAATATCCGTGCAGATCTGGGTAAAACTCTCAAAATAGACCTCATGGTAGTAGTTTTGCCACAACCTGATTCACCAACAATTGCAATTTTTTCTCCCTTTTTAACTTCAAGATTAATACCATTTAAAACATGCATTAAACCATCAAAAACTTTGTAACCCACATGTAAGTCCCTAATTTGTAGAGTTAATTTATTTGAGTCATTAAGGTTTAAGGGCAAGTCCGAATTCATATTTTAAACCTCCCCCTTTCCTAACATGTCCTGTATACCATCTCCAACAAGATTGAAAGATAAAACAATGATTAACACCGCTAATGATGGAAACACTACTAGCCACCAACTATTCGGCAAATAAGCTGCTCCATCTGAAATCATAGTGCCTAATGCAGGGGTGGGAGGTTGTTCACCTAACCCTACATAACTCAGTGTTGCACCAATAAGTATAACTAAGCCTAAATCTAGCGTAATTTTTGTTAATAAAGGACCTGCTATATTGGGTAGAATTTCTTTAATAATTATATGAGGAGTCTTGGCACCAAGAACCTGAGCAGCTTTTACATAATACTCATTTCGAGCCGAAGAAGATAGTCCATATGCAATTCTTGCATACCATGCCCACCAACCAATTGTCACTGCCATTAATGAGTTAAAAAGGTTTGGAGTTAGAATTGAAGCTACAGTTAAAGCAAGAATAAGTGACGGAATAGAAAGAAAAATATCTACCGATCTCATAATAATTGTTTCAATCAACGTGTTTTTATAGTATCCCGCCAATAGGCCTAAAAAAATTCCAACAGGAGCACTGACACCTATTACTCCTATACTCATAACAAGTGCACCTCTAAAAGCAAAAATGATTCTACTTAGCTGATCTCTGCCGTACTGATCGGTACCAAACAGAAAATATCTATCGGGAGCTTTCAATGCATTTTCAAAATCAACGTAACTACCCGAATGCTCTGGATACGGCGTAATATAAGGCGCAAGTATAGCACTTAATATTACAAGAATAACGATCACTAAACCCACAACACTAATTTTATTACTAGAAAATCGGTACCAGAGCTTTGCAATTTTATCTACTCGAGCACTTCTTGCACCTGTAGGTTTCATTATGCCCCCCCCAGAAGTCTATTTCGTGGATCTAGTGCTGCATTAATAATATCAACTACAATATTAACCATTACAAAAGCAATCCCTACAACTAAGACTACACTTACAATTGCATTTACATCTTTATTTAACATTGCCTCTAGGCCATATTTTGAAAATCCAGGAAACCCAAATACTTTTTCTACTAAAAATGCATTAGCAAGCATAGCCGCCATGTCCATCCCAATTACAGATATTGTGGATGGCAAAGCAGGTTTCAGAGCATATCTGTATGTAATTCTTCTCCTAGGAATTCCTGAAGCAGTTTCGGCCCAAATATAGTCTTTATCTAAAATTTCTAACATACTAGATCGCATCATTCTAGTAACTTGTGACAACCCGGACAATGACAAACTAATTGCAGGTAAAACTAAATATTTTAGAGCGTCCCAAAAGGCAGGAATATTACCATCAATTAAACTATCAATAGTGATCATGCCAGTCACGATAGGAGACTGAGGTACATTAGAAGAAAATCTGCCCATAATTGGAAAAATTGGATACAGTTGCACGAAAAGCAACATAAACAATATTGACCATATAAAGGCAGGCATGGCAATTCCCAAATACGCACCGATACGTACAGTTGAACCTAGAATTTTGCTTTTACTGTTAGCAGTAATGGCTCCTAACAAAATTCCACCTACGGCCTCAATAATAAGTGCAATAACTATAAGCTCTAATGTGCCTGGAATATATTGCTTCAAATCCTCATTCACTGATCTCTTGGTTCTTAATGAATAACCAAGGTTGCCATTAAAAACATCTCCAAGCCATAAAGAGTATTGTTTTAGTAGGGGCTTATCAAGATCCATTTCCTCTCTTAATTGGTCTACTGCCTCTTGAGAGGCCCTAGGACCAAGGGCTATACGAACTGGATCTCCTGGCAATGAGCGTGCTATACTAAAAATTAGTAAGGATAAACCAAATAAAACAAACAAACTATAAAAGATGCGCTTTAGAAAGTATTTAAATAAATCCAAAATATCTCACCACCACAGATCATGATAATTGCTACTAACGAAAAGGCTATTACATACAATAACCCATACTGTCGCACGTAGCTTATCAAACCGTTATTTATAGTGCATTCACTGTAGAGGGAGCAAGATGATTTACTTGCTCCCTCTAATACATGAAAATTATTTTTTCAGCAATTCTGCTCTTTTTTCTGGATATATTCTCATTTCCGGGAGGTAGACATAACGACCAATTACTGCACAGTTAAAAGTACCTTGTTTTGCCGCTTCAGCAGCATCCCATTCCAAAAAACCCTCTTGGTATGCACGCAATTCTGGACTCTCAAACATCCAAATAGTCGGCGCCAAATCTATTATATTCTTCTGTATCTCTCTATATTTTGCATATCTATCATTATCGTCAAGTGTAGCAATTGCATCTTCTATTGCCTCGTCAATATCTGGATTTTGCAACCATTCAAACTGATTCGAGGTACCACTATTACTTGAATGGTAACGCATCAAAAATACAGCACTGGCATCAGAAAAGCTGGCTGCGGGATAACTAATCATCATGTGAGGCGTAGTTTCAACAGAAGTTGCAAGTTCAATAGAATTCATATATGTAGTTTTTACTATATTAATATTTATTCCAACTTCCTTTGCAGACACCTGTAATAATAGTGATAATTTTTCCATATCTGGCACATCACTTAACCAGTATAGATCAACTGTATAATCCTCTAATTGATTCGCATATTCTGAAAGTGCAAGTTCACTCTTTGCCATTTCTAAGTCAAACTTCATTGGCTCAGAATCTAAGGAGCCTTCATATACGCTAGATATTGGACCAAATGGTATAGATGCATCCGGATATATTTGAGTTACAGCTGTATTATAATCGAATAAATATGACATTGCCTTTCTAAAATGTTTACAATCAGTAGGAGCTATTTTAGTGTTCATTTCAATTGATGCCATTGAGCCGATATTTAGTGCAGCAACCCCAACACCTTCTATTGCATCTAAATCGTTGACTGTTGTTGTTGATTGCCATTCGTCAACAATTGTTAACGTTCTATTCTCCATAAGTGTTTTTATAGTTACAGTATCAACACTAGGAATAATTCGTAAATATTTGGGAGTATTTTCCTTAAACCCTTTGAACCAGTCCTCATAAATTGATGCTTTAAAGCTCTCACCCATTACATATTCCGTAATTGTATACGGTCCGCTTCCAGCATCTTTATCGTTCAAATATCCAGCGCCATAATCTCCTTTTTCTCCATAAAAGCCATCCGAATAATTAGCTTCAACTAAATCCTTATTTAGAATATAGAAGCATCCCAAAGCCTTTATAAACGGACCATATATTTGTTTCATGTGAAAAACAACAGTATATTCATCTGTTGCTTCAGCAGAGTCAACATATGTTGTGTATAAGTAAGACAGACCTTGTCCCATTTCTAGAACTCGGTTCATACTATAAGCTACATCGTCCGCATTCAAATTGGAGCCATCATGAAAACTAATGTTTTCTTTTAAGAAAAAAGTATATGTAAGGCCATCGTCAGATATCTCCCAAGAATCTGCTACATGCGGCGATATACTACCATCTAACTCAACAAATACTAAGGGATCATACAAGTTAGCCATTGCTACATATTCAATAGCAGATGTAGCAACAGCAGGATCAGTATACAATGGAAATGATGCTGTCATAGTAACCGTATAATAATCCTCAGAATATGCATCGTCCTGAATAATGCTACTTGATTCCTCTGCAGGAAAGGTTGAAGAATTGGATGATTCTCCCTTACTACATGCGATCATGCAAAAACACAGGGATAACATCAACAGTAAGGCAATGACTTTTCTCATGATACAGCCTCCTTTTTGAAAATACTGTGCTTAAAAACATCCTTATTTCA
>JBMNTB010000047.1:0-6042 GCA_050945515.1 Saccharofermentanales bacterium | reverse complement strand
TCTAATGTGGTAGTTAAATAACGTGGTTATCCGAAACGGTGGTGCCTGTCAACTACTTTGGCGGGCACTGCTTATCTGATATTTGCGATTTATTTCGCGGGCAAAAGATTTGATGTATGTCGTAGATTTGCGCTGGCTGAAAGCATGTGTTAAGATTGACAATGCGGCAAAAATGAACGCTTAGCCGGAGGTTTAGATAATGTATACTTTGACTATTATAATAGCAGTTGTGGACGTGATTGTTTGCATCGCATTGGTAGCGCTGGTTATCATGCAGGAAGGAGACACAGGCGGCCTGGGTACAATCAGCGGCGGTGGCTCGGATACCTTCTTCAGTAAGTCCAAAGGGCGCACCAAAGAAGTTATGCTTAAGAAGCTGACCACCGGGGTGGCAATCCTGTTTGCAGTTCTGACTGTGGTTTTGTATTTGTTGGCCGGCCGCGGCGGCTAAGAACAGTCGGATTAATTTTCTGTTTACATCTGTTTACAGAAGAAGCGCACAAGCGCTTCTTTTTATGTGTATGATATTGAATAAAAAAGTGCGAAAGCAGTATTTATGGATATAGATAAAAGTTCATATTATGTGGGTGTTCTGCGGGAACATGGTGTTGACGGCATTGTTATCCTTGATTGCCGCGCTCCTGAGCTGGGCAAGGAGATTATAGTTAAAAGGCGCCATCTCAAAGGTGCTCCCTTTGGCTTGAAGGTGGTTGTCGAATATCTGTATCGGCAAAAAGATAATTGTTATGGCAAGATTATCGAGGTTCTGGGCAATCCGGCAGAACCCGATGTGGCCACTCTGGCTATTGTCCGCCGCTATGGGTTGGCAGAGAATTTCCCACCGGCTGTGCAGCAAGCTGCGAAGGCGATACCTGATGAACTTGATCCTGAGACGATTGAGCGGGAGCTGGCAGAAGGGCGGATCGACCATCGAGAACAGCAAGTGATCACAATTGACGGCCTCGATGCCAAGGATCTGGATGATGCCATCTATTTGGAAACAAGAGACGGGCTTTATCATTTATGGATACATATTGCTGATGTCAGTCATTATGTCAGACCGGGAACAGCTCTGGATACCGAAGCTATGCAAAGAGGCAATAGTGTCTATCTGCCCAATCTGGTGCTGCCGATGTTGCCGCCACAGATTTCCAACGGGATTGCCAGCTTGCATCCGGGTGTTGACCGTTTGACTGTCACTTGTCGTCTGCGGATCGAGCAGGATGGCAAAGTAACAAATGGTGAGGTTTACCCCAGTCTGATCAACAGCTGTGCCAGACTAAGTTACGAAGAAGTCGAACCTGTGCTTAAGGATCAAGCCGAGCTGCAAGCAGACAGACCGGAAGGTCTGACAACAATGCTATTTGCAATGCGAGAATGTGCCTTAGCCTTGCGAGGTAAAAGAAAGCGGCGCGGAGCATTAGAATTCGAATTCCCTGAAACAAAGATCGAGATTGATGACACAGGCAGGCCGGTAGAGATCAGGAGGGAGGAAATCGGCATCTCCAATCAAATCATTGAAGAATTTATGATTGCAGCCAATGAGTATATTGCTGCCCTCACTGATAAGCATCAATTGCCGGCTATCTACCGGGTGCACGAGACACCGGATCCGGATAAATTACAACAGTTTGAGCATCTGTCCGTCCTCTTGGGTTTGAATTTCCGCATCAGCCCTAAACCTGAGCCGGCGGAGATCGCTGAGATTTTAGCCGAACTCAAGGGTAAGACTTATGAGCCGACGCTGTCTGCGGTTCTGCTGCGCGCGATGGCCAAGGCTAAATACTCGGTCGACAATAGCGGCCACTTTGCCCTGGCGGCCAAGGATTATCTGCACTTTACCGCCCCGATCCGGCGTTATGCCGATTTAGTCACACATAGATCATTGAAGATGCTGGGACAGAGAAAGACCAAGGTCAGCCGCTATAGACTGATCGAGATTGCCAAGCATATCTCCGCCACCGAGAGAAATGCCGAAGCTGCCGAGCGAGACAATCAGACCTATCTGATTGCTCTGTATCTGTCCGATCAGATTGGCACTGAATATGAGGGTGTCATTTCTTCTATCAGTTCCTCCGCCCTATATGTTCAGTTGGATAATACCGCTGAAGGTGCTATTATGTATCGCTCACTGCCTGATTATTACAGTTATCTGGAGCAGGAGCTGGCCGCCTGCAATGAACGAACAGGCGAGATAGTGCGATTGGGAGATAAGGTACGAGTGAAGCTGGTGGAGGTTGACCTCAATCTGCTGCAAATTACCTTTGAGCTTTTGCGCCATGACAGTGGTACCGGTGTTGCGGGCAGAAAGCGCGATGCTACGGTAGGCAAGCGGAGAGCAAAAACTGCCAAGCCCTCTGCCGCCGGGGCGGCTAAAAGACGTAAAAACCGCCGAACAGCAGAAACCAACGGTAAGAAGAGCAGTAGCCGCAGGGTCAGACAAAGCAAAGAATCCGGCTCAGGTCTGACCAGGAGTCAGAGAGCAAGAATAGCCAGGCGCGAAAGGCAAAGGGCAGAGCGTCAGAGAATAAAGGACAGTCTGAAGAAAGCAAGATACTAAATCCCCAGTATAATAGTATAATAGACAGTCAGAAAGGTAAGGAAAGGTACTAAATTAGGAAGCTGTATATGGCTAATCACAAGAAACTGACATTTATGGTGCGTTCACTGGGCTGTAAAACCAATCAGTACGAAAAGGATGTTATAGCCGCACAGATGCGGAAGATTGGTCTGGAGCAGATCGAGGAGGGTGGAGCGGATGTTTTTATCCTCAATACCTGTGCGGTGACCGCAGAAGCCAGTCGAAAATCGCGTCAAATTCTCAGGCAACTGCGAAAGTATAATCCACAGGCCATTGCGATTGCCATGGGTTGTGAATGCGAGCTTTTTGATCTGACGCCTTGGGCTGATATCTGTGTCGGTACTGCGGGGCGCAACAGTATCTGCCAACGGCTGATCAGTCTGCTGGAAGCGAAAGGTGAGACCGATTTATTCAGTCCGGAGAGCAGAGCCTATGCTGAAAAACTGGCCCTGCAGGCTGCCGCTGATCAAGATAATTGCAGTTTCGAGGAACCCTTCGTCAGTGTAATACCGTCGGAAACCAGAGCACAGCTCAAGATCTGCGACGGTTGCAATAACCGCTGTGCTTATTGCGCAATCCGTCTGGCCAGAAGTCAGGTGCGCAGCCGTAACTTAGAGAGTATTCTGCAAGAGGCCGCAGATTATGTACAGCAGGGGATCAGAGAAATTGTTCTGACCGGCATTGAGATCTGCTCTTATGGTGATGACTTCCCGTCGGGGAGTCCCGATCTGACTATTGTTCTGAATGAGCTAAATAAAATTGACGGTTTATGCCGGATCCGTCTGTCTTCACTTGATCCTGCCCGGATTGACCGCAAATTTATCGAGACGATCGCACATTTGGAGAAGCTATGTGCTCATTTCCATCTGTCCTTGCAGAGCGGCAGTGATGCGGTTCTGCAGCGGATGGGCAGAAAGTACAACACAAGTCAGTATCTGAAGGTCGTCCGTGACTTGCGGGCGATTTGGCCGGATGCCGGTTTCACTACCGATATTATCTGTGGTTTTCCGGGAGAAACTGCACAAGAATTTGAGGAAACCTACGACTTCTGCCGGACAGTCGGTTTTCAGAAATTGCATGTCTTCCCTTATTCGCGAAGGCCAGGCACGAAGGCTGCTTCACTGCCCAATCAAGTCCCCTTTCCGATCAAGAAGCAGCGCAGCGGGAGATTGCTGGAGCTGTCGGAGGAAATGGCTGCTGAGCAATGCAGCCTTAGAATCGGCACCAATGCCAGTGTTCTCCTGGAGCGTGAGGTTGCGCCCGGCATCGGTGAGGGCTATACCCGGACTTATCTGCCCTGTGTTTTCCGGCTGCCTAATTCAGGTCAGAAAGCCCAGGCGGGCGATCTGTTTTCGGTTCGGTTGGGAAAATGTGATGGAGGCGTTTTATCCGGCTTTAGTTTGCACTCTGACGGGTAAGATACGGCATTAAAAAATCGAAAAAGGGCGCCAATTTGCTCAGAAAATGTTATGCTTAATGGACTGGAGGTGGGGCTCATGATCAGTTCAGAGACGAATCAATTTGAAATCGGTCAAGACAGACGTCACACAGCTTATGAGATTATGTCTGAGGTGATGACTGCGCTGGAAGAGAAAGGTTATAATCCGATCAATCAGATGGTCGGTTATTTCCTGTCCGGCGATCCTACTTATATTACAAACCATAATGGTGCCAGAGGCGTAATCAGGCGGATGGAGCGCGATGAACTGCTGGAGGTTATTTTGCGCGATTATGTCGAACGCCTGTAGCGGATGTTGATCGGCAATTTGACTTAATGTCGGCAACTTCCTTGGAACTGAAGCGCTTGGGTGAAACCGGGCTCCTGTTGTCTGTGCTGGGTATGGGCACTCTGACTGTTTCGCCGGCACAGAATAATTTGTCACCGGCAGCGGCGGGTGAGATTCTGGCGTATGCAGTGAGACGAGGAATCAACTGGCTGGACACAGCTCATCTATATAATAATTATGTACAGATCCGGGCGGCCTTGAACAGGCTGTCCGTCCCTCCTTTGATTATGACGAAGACATATGCCTATGAGGCCGAGCAGGTCAGTCGTGACTTTAACTATGCTCGTAGAGAGCTGGGTCTGGACGAGCTGACGGCATTGATGCTGCATGAGCAGGAGAGTCCGCTTACTCTGGCCGGTCATGTGGAGGCCTTTGAGGCGCTGCTGCAGCTGCGGGAGCGGGGACTGATTAAAGCGGTGGGGATTTCTACACATTCAGTCTCAGTTGTCGAAAGCCTAGTCCGGGTACGGTCCGATTTGTCTGATCTTTCCATTCCTGAGATCTATCGTGAGACGGATTTTGTCTTCGCCTTACTGAATCAGACCGGAATTGGTCTTTTGGACGGAAGTTGGCAGGAAATGGAGCGGGCTGCCCGGGCTGCGGAGCGCTCGGGTCTTGGCGTCTTGGGCATGAAGCTTTTTGCCGGCGGCCATCTGCTGTCACAGCGCGTACAAGCGGTGCAGGCGGCATTGAGTTTAGATTTCGTCACCTCTTGGTCTGTGGGGATGGGTACTAAGACAGAGATAGATATCAATCTGGACTGGTTTTGCGGCCGAGAGCCGGATCGGGAAAGTCTTGAATTGACAGCGTCCCAGCCGCGTCGCCTGGTGATTGAAGACTGGTGTGTTGGCTGTGGTAATTGTGTATCGCGCTGTAGGAGTGGGGCGTTATATCTGCAGAGGGGCAGGGCAGAGGTTGATCATAGCAAATGCATCTTGTGCAGCTATTGTGCCGCCAGTTGTCCTTATTATGCGATTAAGATTTGGTGAAAGCCGGAGCAGGGGAGATGGCAATGAACGATATGGGTAGAAGCATGGGTATAGATTATGGCAGCAGGCGAGTCGGCATTGCCCTCAGCGACCCCATGGGTATTTTGGCCAGCGGCCTGGAAACCATTCCGCGCCGGGGAGAAGATGATTTTGCTGTAATCCGGCGTATAGTGGAGCTCTGCGCGGCTCATGAGGTTAAACGAATTATTCTGGGTTTGCCGCGACGGACGGACGGTAAGAGTGGTGAGGCCGAACAAAGTGCCCGTGATTTTGCTGCCGGACTGGCTGAGGCGACCGGATTGGAAGTAATCTTTGCTGATGAGCGTTATACCACAGTTATGGCCGGTCGCATTATGCAGGAAGCAGGAATTAAGCGCGAGAAGAGACGCGAGCTTATCGACCAGATAGCTGCCGAAATTATTTTACAGGACTGGCTGGAGCAGAATCGTAAACAGCAACATTTACAGTGAGTCAGGGTAAAAATATCCACTGTGTCGTATAGGGACCATATTAGTTATAATTGTCTATTTACAATCTGACATGTGATATACTTGCTATGTTACCTGTCTTTCGTTTGTGGATTAAGAAACTGGTGCTAAAATCTGTATTTAAGCATGCTATTGATCTTTCTATCACTTAGCCTATAGTCCATAATATTTAGTCCGGTGGACTTGGCAAGATAGCT
>JBMNTB010000046.1:0-6334 GCA_050945515.1 Saccharofermentanales bacterium | reverse complement strand
AGAAAATGGTCTATATAGAATTGAAGTTATAGATGGTGTTAAATATGTAATAGTTAAAACAGTACCATACTCTGGCAATGTGTTATCCCGCATTTTGAACATGTTGATTTTTGCACATAATTTGAAAAAAACTGCCAATAGACTAATCAAAGGTAGTGATACACCCGATGTAATACTAGCTTCTTCAGTACATCCTTGGACTGTACAAGCAGGCTTGAAAATTGCAAAGAAACATCATATTCCTTGCATTTGTGAGATTAGAGACCTTTGGCCTGAAACTTTAATTTCTCTAAATTATATTAGTCCTAAAAGTCTAATTACGAAATATTTGCAGAATAAAGAAAAATTCTTGTATGAGCATGCCGATAGAATTGTATTCACTATGGAAGGTGGACCGGATTATATAAGAGACATGCATTGGGATACTGATAACGGCGGGAAAATAGATTTGAGCAAGGTGAACCACATTAACAATGGTGTTGACCTTTCATTGTTTGATTTGCATGCGTCTCAATATTCAAGATTGTTCTCAGATATGTTTCGAGAGGGTTTTGTAAATTTTATTTATGCAGGTTCTTTGAGAGCTGCCAATGATATCAATATTGTATTACGTCCGTTTGTAAGATTGCTAAATGAAGGGCATAAAATCAATTTTATTGTTGTTGGAGATGGCCCGGATAGGGATAGGTTACAAAGGTTATATCAGCATTGCGAGTATATTCATTTTGTCGGGAGAGTAGAGAAGGAAAAAGTTCCAGCCCTATTAATTCAGTCGGATGTAGCTGTTTTGTGTTATCATTCCTTAGCTGTGTTTAAATATGGAGGGAGTCATAATAAGTTGTTTGAGTATATGGCAGCAGGGAAACCAGTCCTCAGTACCATTCGATCCGGTTACGACTTAATTTCTGCGAATCATTTTGGATTGTCCTTAGCTGATTGCAATGAAGATGCGGTATATGATGCAATTAAACACTTGACCTTGCTGCCAAAAGAAGAATTGGTAAAAATGGGTGTGCTAGCCAGAAAGACGGTCAAAAATTTTGACTTCAAAGTTTTATCCAAAGAATTGTCCGCTGTTATTGATGATGTAACAGTAGAAGAAAGAGTTTGAGTGAAATGAAGAAAATATTATTAGAAAAAATCAAGGCAAAACGTATTGTTGTCGGTGTTTTGGGCTTAGGCTATGTAGGGTTGCCTCTTGCTGTTGAAAAGGCTAAAGTCGGTTTTAAAACAATTGGTTTCGATGTGCAGGCAAAAAAAGTTGAGATGGTCAACCGAGGTGAAAACTACATTGGTGATGTAGTAGATGCGGACTTAAAAGAAATTGTCGAAAAAGGATTATTGAAGGCAACTACAGATTTTAGTTTTATAAAGGATGTAGACTTTGTTGCCATATGTGTTCCGACACCTCTTGACACTTATCAACAACCTGATATTAGCTATGTGGCTTCTTCAACTAGAGAAGTTTCAAAATATCTAAAGAAAGGGTCAATGGTAGTTCTTGAATCTACGACATATCCGGGAACTACTGAAGAATTGCTAAAGCCGATTTTAGAAGAAGGTTCTGGACTAAAATGTGGCACTGATTTTTATTTAGGTTTTTCTCCGGAGCGCGTAGATCCGGGTAATCTGATCTATAATACCAAGAATACCCCCAAAGTAGTGGGAGCAATCGGCGAAGATGCCTTAGAAGTCATTTCTGCAATGTATCGTGCTGTATTAGAGGGTGAAGTTCATACCGTATCCTCACCGGCAGTAGCAGAAATGGAGAAAATTCTTGAAAATACCTATAGGAATATCAATATTGGCTTGGT
This sequence comes from Saccharofermentanales bacterium, assembly GCA_050945515.1. Lineage (GTDB taxonomy): Bacteria > Bacillota > Clostridia > Saccharofermentanales > DTU023 > UBA1046. Next base: position 4,520 of record JBMNTB010000046.1, on the reverse strand, counting down.
TAATGAGATAGCTATGCTTTGCAATAAAATGGATATTAATATTTGGGAAGTCATAGAAGCTGCTTCCACAAAGCCCTACGGTTTTCAGGCGTTTTATCCCGGTCCGGGGCTAGGCGGCCACTGCATTCCCCTAGATCCATATTATCTGAGTTGGAAAGCGAGAGAATATGGATTCCATACTTCAATGATTGAGTCTTCGATGATGATAAATGATAGAATGCCGGAATATTGTGTTGAGCGTTCTTCTCAAATTCTCAATAGATTTAAAAAATCGCTAAATGGATCTAAAATATTAATATTGGGAGTTGCATACAAGAGAGATATTAATGATTATCGAGAAAGTCCTGCTCTGAATGTTCTGCATAAATTGCTTGATACAGGTGCAGAAGTAGATTTTTATGATCCGTATATCACTGAGTATAAATATGCTGGAAAAATATATTCCAACGGGCTAAAAAAAATCACTCCGGACTTGGTAACTGGCTACGATCTTGTCGTTATAACTACAAACCATACGAATGTAGATTATCAGATGGTAGGGGAAAATGCTAAGTTTATCTTTGATACGAAAAACGCAATGTGCAAAATAAAAGATAGAACTAATATTGAACTCTTGTAGAGATGAAAATTATAACTGTAGTTGGAGCACGTCCTCAATTTATTAAGGCAGCGGTTGTTTCGCGCATCCTCAGACAGTATGCCTATGAAATTTTAGTTCATACGGGTCAGCATTACGACTATAATATGTCCGATGTTTTTTTTGAAGAATTGGATATCCCTCGCCCCAATTTTAATTTAGGCATTGCCGGGGGATCCCACGGCAGGATGACTGGTCAAATGCTGATAGCACTTGAAGATGTTATGATTCAAGAAACTCCGGATGTCGTATTAGTATATGGTGATACTAACTCGACCCTTGCGGCGGCATTATCCGCAGCAAAACTAAAGATACCGATCGTCCATGTCGAAGCGGGTAATAGATTAGGTACTTTGAGCAACCCGGAAGAGCTTAATAGAATTTGCACTGACCATATTTCGACCAGACTTTTAGCATGTACGGAATCAGCACTGGAATTCCTCAGAAAGGAAAACCTTGGTGAACGCTCCGCTATGGTTGGTGATCCGATGTATGATGCATTTTTGTATTATGGCAACAAAGCTGCTTCTAATAGCATTGTTGATCTGCTAGGCAGGCAATTTGATATTCCCGATAGTTATTCATACTTAACCTGTCATAGAGAAGAAAACACTGATACTATAGACAAACTAGATGCAATTTTGCGAGCGGCCGATAGTTTAGATATGCCTATAATATATCCGGTCCATCCAAGAAATAAATCTATTGTAGAGACAATAATGAATTCGGGAACCCTGCGCAATATAGTTTTCACCCCGCCGATTGGCTATCTTATGTCAATACAATTAGTCAAAGGTGCAAAGCGTATTATTACTGACTCAGGTGGAGTTCAAAGAGAGGCTTTCTTTGCCAAGGTTCCTTGTGTAACAGTGTTTGACTACATTGTTTGGCCTGAAACTATGAAAGGTAATTGGAATCAACTTGCCAAGCCGGTTGTAAGTGATATCATTACAAAACTGAAAACAACTCCTGAGGATATTCCGGATTACAAACCTTTTGGTGATGGTAAATCAGCATATAAGATAACAAATGAATTATTGGCATTGGGAGGATAGATATGAAATATGCAATCATAGGTTGTGGCCGGATCTCTCCAAATCATATTGCTGCTGCTATCGATAATGGTCTCACTATTGTTGGTCTATGTGATGTTATATCTGAACGGATGAAAGAGCGCTCAGAAGAGTTTAATCTTCCGGACTCGATCCTTCATTATGAAAATTATCATGAAATGATTGAAAGAGAAGAGCCTGACTTAGTTGCCATATGCACTGAAAGTGGCAAACATGCTGCTATCGCTCTTGACTGCATTGATGCAGGATGCAACGTGATCATTGAAAAGCCGATTGCTCTGAGTCTTCAGGATGCGGATGAGATTATAAAGCGAAGCAGACATAAGAAGGTAAAAGTCTGTGCTTGTCACCAAAATCGATTTAATAAATCGATCCAAAAAATTCGTGAAGCTAAGGAGGCAGGGCGATTTGGGAAATTGCTTTACGGTACAGCGCATATCCGTTGGAACAGAGGAAAGCAGTATTATGATCAAGCTCCCTGGCGAGGTACTTGGGCACAAGATGGTGGAGCATTAATGAATCAATGTATTCATAATATTGATTTGCTTCGCTGGATGATGGGTAGTGATATTGAAGATGTAGTTGCATATACGGATAATCAAAAGCACGACTATATAGAAGCGGAGGATTTTGGGATTGCGTTACTTCGCTTTTCCAATGGAAGCTATGGTGTTGTTGAAGGAACTACAAATATCTACCCTCGCAATCTCGAAGAAACACTTTATATTTTTGGTACAGAAGGGACTGTAAAAGCGGGGGGAAAATCTACAAATATCATTGAGGAATGGGCTTTTGCAGATGGCTTGGATAATCCTGACGCCGTAAAAGCAGAATATCGCGAATCTCCACCCAATGTGTACGGTTTTGGTCATATCCCTCTATATCGAGATATTGTGCAAGCTATCAAGGATGATAGAGATCCCTATATTACGGCTGAAGAAGGTAAAAGAGCTGTTGAATTAGTGCTTGCTATTTATGAATCTGCGGCTAAAGGCAAAAGGATCAAACTTCCAATATCTGATATTAGCACACTTGACTTTGTTGGGAGGTTTGGATAAATGAGTTTTTTTGTTCACGAAAGCAGCTATATTGATGATGATGTGGAAATAGGTGAAGACACAAAAATTTGGCATTTTACACATATTCAAAGTGGTGCGAAAATTGGAAGCAACTGTTCTTTAGGACAAAATGTCAATATCGCAAATAATGTTGTTGTTGGGAATGGATGCAAGATCCAAAATAATGTGTCTTTGTATGAGGGGGTAGAACTTCAGGATTTTGTTTTTTGTGGTCCCTCTTGTGTATTCACTAATGATTTAAATCCTAGAAGCAAGTATCCCAAAGGAAGCAGTAAGTATGTGAAAACTTTAGTTAAAGAGGGTGCTACTTTGGGTGCGAACTCAACTATTATCTGTGGCAATTCAATAGGAAAATGGTCCATGATAGGTGCGGGTGCGGTTATCACGAAGGATGTTCCCGACTATGCCTTGATGGTAGGTGTTCCGGCAAAACGAGTTGGTTGGATATGCGAGTGTGGTGAGATATTGCCTGATAAACTAGAGTGTACTAATTGCATGAGGGTCTATGATGAGTCTGAAACCGGATTAATAAAGAGGAAATAATCCTGAATAGATAATTTCCTCTTCTAAATACTCAATTAAATTAAACGCACAATTAAATTTCTCTGTCAGTTGATATTTTAATAGGCAAATGCCACACTCTTTGATCAATCGGCGGAGGCTGCATATAATCACCATAGAGTTTGGTTAGAAATTCATGCGTTAATCTTGGAGCAGGGAAGGAATGTCCTTCGAAAACGATCTCTTTCAAAGGGAATATTTCACTATAGTCATAAATATCAATAAAATTTTCACCATGAAAATGGCATGTAATTTTAGAACTTTCAGGATGAGCTTTAAAAGCTTCTTCCATTTTTGTGACTATTTTTTCCGACGAAAATATATGTAGCACATAGTGCACTATACGTCGAACCATAGCTTTCAAATACCAGCTTATTTTCCCGTTTGGCGGGATCACTCGATCAGGAATCATCCTTAAATAAAACAATCTTTGTATTCGATTGCACTTTTTTATATGAAGCCAGGCTTCGTTGGTATCTTCAGGCAGGAAATCATAAGGCAAAATATCAATGAATATTCCTCTGCTTATTGGTAAGTTCCGAAGATTAAACTGCAAATAAGTGGTGTTTTTTTTGCGAATTTTAGAAAATACGAACGGTGCCTTTTCTGTTTGATAATTTTGCAATACTAAAAATTCAGGTAGTTCATGCTGGGCGATTGCCAGGAAGCGCTCGTAATCTTTACGAAGCATACCTACATCAATGTCATCATCCCAGGGAATAAATCCACCATGGCGGACGGCTCCAAGTACCGTTCCGCAATCTAAGAAATAAGGTATATCCTTATTTCTGCACAACTTATCAAATTCAAGAAGTATCTCAAGTGCTACAGCTTGCAATTCCTTTAATTGTGACATCCCTAATGTGTCCTTTAAAAAATAATTTGCTTGTTTGCCATACTATCATAAGCTTTAAATATTATGCTAGGCGATGGCAATAGAATTGTTTATAGGGTTGTATATAGATAGTCTTAAATTTCAAAACTGTGAGTCGGTTTTGAATGCTTAAACCCATTTGCAGACAAATGGCATCGAATATAGTTACCTTATCTGGTTTTGCTTATTCCTATACATATTTGCGGGTTCATTAGACATTGGCATTATTAATGGTAATAATAAGTACTACTAAGCGGACAAAGAAGCTGTCAAATGGAATGCTGTGTTGATAAATA
>JBMNTB010000045.1:0-6651 GCA_050945515.1 Saccharofermentanales bacterium | reverse complement strand
TGACCTGATTCTCGTTTCCTGTTATTATGTAAGTGGCTCAATGCTCTCCCTCCTTGTTTGGTTGCTCACTTACATGGTAATGGATTGCGGAGAGCCTTTCTATTTCACTTCATATTACAAGTCGCCGTTTGGGATATTTTTTCAAACTAAAACTGCCCGGCTGAATACATTTCAGCGTAATATCCGTTTTTATCAAGTAATTCCCGGTGTGTTCCGACTTCAACAATAGTACCGCTGTCCATAACAATAATCCTGTCAGCATCTTGGATAGTAGATAGTCTATGAGCAATAATAAAACTGGTGGAATTATCTGCCAGCTCCCTCATCCCATGCTGGATTAATACCTCAGTACGAGTATCGACCGAAGATGTGGCCTCGTCCAAAATAATGATCGGAGCCTTTTTAATCATGGCCCTGGCTATGGTCAACAACTGGACTTCTCCTTGACTGATATTGGAAGCTCCTTCCGTTAGAACGGTATCGTAGCCTTCAGCTAAACGCTCGATAAAAGTATCCGCCCTGGCCAGTTCGGCTGCCTCTTTAATCTTTATAAAATCCACATCGCACAAATCTTCTTCGCTTGAAATATCAGCACCATAGGCGATATTGTCCCTAATACTGCCCGAAAATAACCAGGTGTCCTGCAAAACCATGGAATACGCTTTTCTTAGCTCCTCGGTCCGATAGCTCTGTGCATCTTTGCCATCGATAGAGATTGTTCCGCCTTCGATTTCATAAAAGCGCATCAGCAAATTGACCAAAGTCGTTTTTCCGGCTCCGGACCTGCCGACAATGGCAACCTGCTCGCCAGGCCTTACTTTCAGGTTCACCCCCTCGAATAACAGATTATCCGTATAGCCAAAATCAACTTGATCAAATTCAATCTCTCCCCGAACCTCGGCAGCATCCAAATTGTCATCGCCCAATTCGAGAATTTCCTTGGCATCTAAAAATTCGAAAACTCTCTCCGCCGAAGCCAAGGCAGACATGATGGTGTTAAAAATACCCAGCACTTGGTTGAACGGACCTCTAAGCATTTGAGTATATTGCAGAAAGGCTTGAAAACCCCCTAAGGACAGAACGCCATTGATAACATATCTGCCGCCCCAAATTGCCAATAAGACATAATTTGAATTCAAAATTAAATCACCGGCGGGTCTGGTCACGAAAGAAACCAAGGACGATTTCCACTCGCTGTCATACAGCTCTTCATTTAGGGCAGCCAGCTCTTCTTTTAATTCTTCACCGATATTGTAGTGTTTGACAATATCTTCTCCTCTATAAGCCTCTTCTATTCTCCCGTTGAAGACACCCGTCAAGTTCGCATTTTTCTGAAAGAGAGGCTTTGCTTTTTTTACTAGAAACTTAACCATGAGATAAGAAACAGGTATGACTACCATGGACAGAAAGGCAAGTAGAGGATTGATATTTATCATCATTACAACGACGCCCACCAGCAGCACCAGTGCCGAGAGCGAGCTGGTTAAACCGCTTTGCAAGGTATTAGCTACATTGTCTAAATCGTTGCTCAGCAATGAGACCATATCCCCCGCTGATGAGCGATCAAAATAGTTTAAAGTGAGGCGGTTTAATTTGACCTGCATCTGATTTCTTAAAGATCTGATTACCTTCTGAGTCACCCTCACCATTAAAATATTTGCAAGATAATTGGCTAAGAAATTCAGAATATATAAGACCAGAAGAATGAGGCCTATTCCCCCTAGAATCGTCCAATCGAGAGCAAAGTCTTTAGTCAAAAGGTTGGTAAATATATTGATGATCCGGCCAATATTTCTCGGAATCAATATTTGAGCCAGGGAAGCGACTAATGTTAGCAAAATTGCCGCCAAAAATATCCACTTGAATGCGGCCAAATTTTTGAACAGCCTAAACAAGGTTCCCTTGGCATCTTTGGCACTGCCTGATGTCAGGAGACCCGAAACACGTCCTGCCCCGCCGACTCCTCTGGAGACCCCGGGCAGCCCTTCTTCTTTGTTGTTTTCGCTATGCCTAGGCTCTGTACTCATCTAATTTCTCCCTCTGGGGATTTCAATTGCGATGTGAGAATTTCTTTATAGACCTCCGAGCTTTCCGCCAGCTCTTCGTTGCTGCCCCTATCCACAATCCTTCCTTTTTCGAGGACTAAGATTTCAGCCGCATGTCTAACCGTTGCCACGCGTTGAGCAACTATCAGAACACCCCGGTCCGTCAATTTCTCTTGAATGGCTTCGCGGATTTTCTTCTCAGTGACATAATCCAAGGCAGAGAAACAGTCGTCGAAAATATAGAAGTCCGCTTCTCGAATCAGACCACGGGCAATTGATATCCTCTGCTTTTGACCGCCAGAAAAATTTACTGCGTTCTGGGCAATATAGGTATCCAGTCCTGCCGGAGATGACCGAAAATAATCTCCCATCTGGGCCATATCTAAAGCTTCCCAAATCTCATCGTCCGTGGCATCATTTTTTCCGGTTTGAATATTTTCCCGAATAGTACCGGAAAACAGAAAACTGGCTTGTGGAACAAATGTCACAAACCGACTGATTTCCTCCCTCGAAAGACTTTGAATATCATTGCCATTGAGGCAAATTTGTCCCCGATAGGCATCGTAGTCCCGCAATAATAATTTTAAGAGGGTTGATTTCCCGCTTCCCGTCGAACCGATAATCGCCTTTGTCTCCCCTTTTCTTAGACAAAAACTAATATTATCCAAAGCAGCCATGCGAGAGTCAGGATAGTAAAAATCTATATCCTCAAAACTGATTCCTCTTTCGCCTAATTTCAAAGTATCTTTTTTTACCTTAAGAATTTCTTCCTTCGACAGAACTTCCGCGATTCTGTCGATAGAAACTTTTGACCTGGGAACAATAGTTATAATTGATGCAAACTGTTGAATATTATTTAAACTGATCGTGGCATATTCGATGAGACCGATAAGAACGCCAAGTTTGATCGTTCCTACCTGAGCTCGTCCACCACCCAAAAACAAAATAATCAAAATTATAATATTGGTAAACAGCAAAATAAGAGGGCTCAGGAGCATCATCGTCGATTCCGACTGAACGCTGGCCTCACAAGCATCTTTTGTCGCCTTTTCAAACTCCTTTATCTCATAATCGGATTTGTTGAAGGCTCTTATAACCCGAATTCCTCTTATATTCTCGCGGAAAAGTTGATTGATCCGGTCGATAGCATGACGTATGCGGGCATATTGAGGAAGAGCCCTCGTCGTCAGGAATAAACCCAAAACCAAAATTGCCGGTATGATAATCAATATGATGGAGGCTAATCTGGCATCCAGCGCAAATGACACGATCAGAGCTCCGATGACGGTAATGGTGAGGGTGAAAATCTTCCTTAAAGACAGGTCTATGAAATTTGAAACTTGTTTCACATCGTTGACTGTCCGTGTAATTAAAGTAGAATTGGAAAAACCTGTCCTTGTTTCTTTAGACCAGTCGATAATTTTTTCGAATAAATCTGCCCTTAAATCCCTCGATATCCCGGCGGTAACTTTGGTAAGGAAATATAGGGAAATCAGCAAAGAGAGTATATTTAAAACTGTTGCCAGCAGCATAAGCAGACCCCGATGAATAATGGCATTCATGTCTTTCATCATTATTCCGGAGTCTACAATATCTACCATTAAACGCGGTATGAGAAGCTGCGAAAACACCCAGACGCTCGCGAAGAAAAGCTGGCCGACAATTAACTTCGAATATTTTTTCGCATATCTGATTAACATACTTTTTTGCTTTCGCCAATTCGCAGTAAGCTATTTCTTTGCCCCAACCGGGGGATAAAACCGGGGACAAAACACGAACTAACCAAAACCAAACAAAATAAAAACCCTGTAACATCGCAGCTACAGGGCTTTGACTTGGCAGGGGAGACAGGATTCGAACCCGCAACCCACGGTTTTGGAGACCGTTGCTCTACCGTTGAGCCACTCCCCTATTACAATGCGGGCTCATCATATCATCTGCTTTTCCGGATTGTCAAATAGCACGGCGGCTGCAACCGGCTGGTTTCGGAAATCAGCTTCATTTTTTAAGTCCTATCAGTTACAATAATTTTAACTAGTTACAGGCTGGAGCCGTATTATCGCAGTCAGATTTGAGATAGCTATAATCGGCGTCCTGTCGGAAACATAAATTGTTATGGAGAGGAGATTTTGAGAATGATTGATGCCATTGTTGGTGTTAAGGGCAGCGGCAAAACGCCCCTGATGCTGGATGAAATGACTGAAGAACTGGGGGAGGAAGGTGCAAATATCGTCTTTATAGAATGTGGAAAGCGTCTTGATAGCCAAATACCTTATCAGGTACGTCTAATCAATATTACAGAGTATCCCGTCCGCGGATATGATGGTCTTCTGGCATTTTTATCGGGACTGAACGCTAAAGACTACGACATCTCCCATATCTATATAGATAGTATTTATAAAGTAGCCGGCGACGACAATCCGGATCATTTGGCTGATTTTTTCCGTGAATTGGAGAAGTTGGCTAAACAATGCGAAAACCGGCTTACAATCGCCATATCGGCAGAACTTGACAGTCTGCCGGAATCGGTTCGTAAATATGCCAGAGAGAGTTGATTTTTCCAGTCAACTGTCATTATCCGGCAATTATTATTTCTCTGACTAAGGAGTGCTAAATGCTAAAAGAATTTAAAGAATTCATTGCCAACGGCGATGTCGTAGACATGGCCGTAGGTTTAGTTATCGGTTTGGCTTTCAAAGCTATTATCGACAGCTTTGTAGCAGACATACTCAATCCGATTATTGGTTTGATTGTCGGCGGGATCGATCTGTCCAGACTAAAAATTGTTCTGCGTGCGGCGCAGGGCGATGTGGAAGAACTGGCGATAAGTTATGGCAATCTGATCCAAGTTATTATTTCTTTCATCTTGATTGCTTTCTTCCTGTTCCTACTGGTGAAAGCTGTCAATAAAATCAGAAAACGCGAGACCGCAGCTGAGGAGGAAACTGAAGAAGAACCGGCTGCCGATCTGGTCCTGCTGACTGAAATCCGCGATCTGCTTAAAAATAGGGATTAAGGATTAGCAACAGTACGGTCTGGTTTGAATAATTGTCTAGCAAAAGATATGGAGGACAAATATGGGCTTAATTAGAGTTTTTAAGGAAACCGTAGGTGGAGTACTGGAAGACCAGTGGCGCGACTTTTTTACCAGTGACAGTCTTGACCAGGATGTTTTAATGACCCGCGGTGTCAGAAATCAATCCAAGCGCTCAAAGAATAAAGGTGATGAATCGATTATCACTGATGGATCGATCATTACAGTAGCTGATGGTCAGTTTATGATTCTGACCGATCAAGGCAGAATCGTCGAGTTCAGTGGCGAGCCGGGCGAATTTCTCTATGACAGCAGTACGGAAGCTTCACTGTTTTACAATGAAGACGGGCTGGGCGATAGCATCAAGCGCTCTTTCCAAAATGCTGTCCGACGCTTCACTTTCGGCGGCCATCATGCCAAAGATCTCAGAATATACTACATCAATACTAAAGAAATTCCGGACAATAAATACGGCACACCGAATCCGGTGCCTTTCAAAATCCAAGATCCGTCGATCGGACTGTCCATGGTGATGCCGATTCGTGCCCACGGTATTTTTAGTTATTATATTGCCAATCCTATTTTGTTCTATTCTTTTGTCGCCGGCAATGTCAAAGACAGATATACCAGAGAAGAACTGGATGGCAGGCTGAGAGGAGAATTTCTGACCGCTCTGCAACCCGCTCTGGCCAGAATCTCTGCCCAGGGAATCGGTTATGACGAGCTTCCGCTGCATACGCGCGAAATAACGAAGGCGCTCAATGAGGAGCTCAGTGATGAATGGCTGGAGAAGCGCGGCATCCAGATTTTCACCGTCACAATGGATTCCGTCACTGCTTCGGAAGAAGATGTCAAACGACTGCAAGAACTGCAAGCTCAGGCCGTCTACCGCGATACCAGTATGGCAGCTGCCGGCATGACCGCAGCCCAGATGGAAGCCATGAAAAACGCAGCCAAAAACGAAGGCGGCGGTGGTGCTTTCTTTGGTTTCGCCGGTATGAATATGGCTCAGATGGCAGGCGGTCAAAGTGCCGGCAATCTGCATCAGCTGGCCGCTGAACAACGTGCACAGCAGGCAGCCGCCCAGCCCGCAGCAGCGGGTGGCGTCGCCACTGCTCCGCCGACTGCAGACACCTGGACCTGTACTAATTGTCAGTACCAGAATAAACAAGCTGCCAAATTCTGTGCCAACTGCGGTACGGCAAGACCAGGTCCTGCCACGAATGCTGGCGGCTGGATCTGTACCGAATGCGGACACAAAGATAATACCGGCAAATTCTGCTCGGAATGCGGCTCCCCGCGTCCGGCCAAAACAGAGTATCAATGCTCCAACTGCGGTTGGGAGCCGGAAGACAACACTAATCCGCCAAAATTCTGTCCTGAATGCGGCGATCCGTTCGGCGACGAGGACAAAAAGCAATAAGCTTAATTTAAGAATAAAATATTAAATCAGCACCGCCGGCTTAGCCGGCGGTTTGCTTAACCCCTATAAGGGGTTGTTGCCGGCAGGACTATCGTCCTTTGAAAATCTACCACGCGCACCGGTTTTCTCAGCTTCTGCTAAAGCAGCTT
>JBMNTB010000044.1:0-8150 GCA_050945515.1 Saccharofermentanales bacterium | reverse complement strand
ACACGGTAAGCGGCCTGACGACGAGCGATCCTTCGAGCACGAACGTGGCGACACTGACGAACGCGATCAGCGGCACGGCCGTTGTGAAGGATGCAGGCGACAACGATGTAACGGCTCAGTTCACCGTAAAGACCACAAACGGCACACTTGAGATTAAACCTAAGGCAGTGACGATTACGACTGGCGGTGCTGATAAGGAATACGATGGCTCACCGCTGACGAATTCAACTGTAGACATTGAAGGTCTGGTAGACGGTGAGAAAGTCACCTTGACCGCCACCGGTTCTCAGACCGAGGTTGGCAGCAGTGCCAATACCTACAGCATTGTCTGGGGTACAGCCAAAGCAGCTAACTACATAATCACGGATGACCTCGGTACTCTGACAGTAACAGTTAATGAGACGCTGGAAGTGAAGGTGAAAGCAGCTTCTGCCAGTAAGACCTACGATGGCACACCTCTGACAAAGACAGACGGTGTTACCTGGGAAGGCCTGCCTGCAGGCTTCACGGTAGAAGCGACGTCCAGCGGCAGCCAGACGGATGCTGGCAGCAGTGCTAACGTAGTAGGCAACTATGTGATCAAAGACGCCAACGGCAACGACAAAACAGCGAACTTCACGAACTTAGTGAAAGTCAACGGCACATTGACGGTGAACCCGAAGGCAATAACAATTACGACTAACAGCGCTGAGAAGGAATATGACGGCTCTGCTTTGACAAATGCCGAAGCGAGTATCACCGGCCTGGTAGCTGGCGAGACAGCGACAGTAACGGCTACCGGTTCCCAGACCGAGGTAGGCAGCAGTGACAATACCTACAGCATTGCCTGGGGTACGGCCAAAGCAGCTAACTACGTAATCACGGATGACCTTGGTACTCTGACCATTACCGCTGAGATCGCACCTGAGCCCGAGCCCGAGCCTGAGCCGGAACCCGAGCCCGAACCCGAGCCTGAGCCCGAGCCCGAGCCTGAGCCCGAACCCGAGCCTGAGCCTGAGCCTGAGCCTGAGCCCGAACCTGAGCCTGAGCCTGAGCCTGAGCCCGAACCCGAGCCTGAGCCTGAGCCCGAGCCTGAGCCTGAGCCGACGGTCACTATTCCGGAAAGAGAGACACCTCTCGCAGGCAAAACGTCAGCGGAATGGGCACTCTTGAACCTGCTGTTGACTATCCTAACCGGTATTATCATGCTGGTTCTGTGGATCGGTTACTTCAAAAACAAGAAGCGCGACGATGAAGACGAAGAGGCAGAGGCTGAGTACTACGCTGAGAACGAAGAAGAAGACGAAGGCAAGCTCAAGCGCAAGGGTATTCTGCGGCTGCTGAGCATCATCCCGCTGGTTGTTGCGATCATCGTGTTCATCCTAACGGAAGACATGCGCAATCCTATGGTATTTGTAGACCGCTGGACCATCTTGATGGCAGCTATCGCTGCGGTACAGGTAGTGCTGGCACTGTTCTGCAAAAAGTCCTACAAAGAAGAAGATGATGAGCAACAAGAGGCAACTGCGTAAACCGTATTTGTTGAACTAAAAAAAGAGTCCGTCTAGGCGGGCTCTTTTTTTGTTGCTCCTCTGTTGTCTGACTACTTCTATATGTTTATGGGTAAGACCGGCATATATCGGCGCCTATTCGCTCAACCTCAATACGATTAGTGGCTTGACTTCTTATAAGCTGGTCTTACGTTTATCTGTTTTCAATCTGTCTTAAAAGGTATTCCTGAGATATGCTGTAGGTGAGGGCAGTTTGTTTGCTGATAATTCCTTCCCGATACAATTTCACCAGACTGGCATCCATGCTCATCATCCCCTCCGCAGACGAAGTCTGCAGCACGGAGGGAATCTGGTGTGTTCTGCCGTCGCGAATTAAGGTTCGGATCGCACTGTTACACTGCATAACCTCGAACGCCGGCACAAGTGAACCGTCATTCGCGGGCAGCAACTGCTGACTGACCACAGCCTGAAGCACCATGGAGATCTGCATGCGCACCTGTTCCTGCTGTTCCGCAGGATACGCATCTACCAAGCGGTCAACAGCATTGGCTGCTCCCAAGGCATGCAGCGCGGCCAGAATCAAGTGTCCTGTCTCTGCCGCGGTCAGGGCGATTTCGATCGCCTCCATATCACGCAGTTCTCCGATCAAGATGACATCAGGGCTTTGCCGCAACGCCGCGCGCAAGGCAGACGGATAATCCTCCGTATCAATCATCAGCTCGCGCTGGCTAACGATACTCTTTTTGTGGCTATGCAGGTATTCAATCGGATCTTCCAGTGTAATGATATGCGCGTTACGCTGCTCGTTGATCTTTTCCAGCAGGCAAGTCAGCGTTGTCGTCTTTCCGCTACCCGAAGGACCGGTGACGAGAACCATCCCCCTTCTCAGCTCTGCCAGATCCAAAACCGTGCGTGGTATGCGCATTTCCTCAGGATCAGGCAGAGAAAATGCCACTACCCGGATTACTGCTGCATACGACCCGCGCTGCTTGTACGCGTTGACACGAAAGCGGGATACCCCCTTTAATGCAAATGAGAAATCATCGTCACCTCGCTTCAAAAACGTTTCCGGATCGCGCTCCGCCAAGGCATATACCGCGTGGAGCATCTCTTGCGTCTGGGCAGGAGTTAGCTTGTCCTCTCCCCAGTTTTTGACAATCCGATTTTGCTTACAGCTGACTGGACGGCCGGATATGATAAAAATATCCTCTACACCCTTTTCCACCATGTCCTTCAACAGCACCTGTATATCCATTGTTTTTGCTCCCTCTGTATTCCTTTATTTCCCCTTCGCTATGGTTTGGCGGTACAGCCGCTCCACCTCACCTTGTTTTCCGATGCCAACCTCCGCATGTAGCACCCGGCGATCATCTATAGGTGTATCATAAACCACTACCGTCCCCGGATAGGAAGTATCCGCCGCAATTTCAAACCCGGCCGCCTGTAAACGCTCGCATAGGGACGTTCCCAGGTCATCCGCCGCTATGGCGGACAGTTCCTGCAATCTCTGTTCGGCCTGTGCCTCCGCAGCATAATAATCGGCTACGGCACGCGCAGCTCTATCCGAAAGTACGCTATCCGACCGACTGCCGGACAGCGACAAGACGGAAAAAACAGCGAGCAGCAAGATCGTAAACACGGTAATCAACGACACAATACCTATACTGACTACCGGTCTGCCGCGTTTCATATTTTCCTGCCGTTCTTGGCGCCGAGATAGCGTAGCACGCGTAATGTATAAATCATCTCTGCTCCATCTGTCACTGAGATATCTGCTTGCAGCATGTTTTTCTCGTCAACAGCAATAACAGCTCGCAATTCATAGACTGCATCCTCGTCTGCATTCGTGCCGGCGGGAAGACGCTGCCAATCTGCATCGTAGCGGAGGGTGTATACGCCTCCTTTTTCTCCTGTGTCCAGCAGGGTGTCAAGCGTCTGTAGGTCTCCCTCGGCAGCCTTCACGCTCTCCGCCACGTTTTGTGCCTCCGCAACGGCCATGGAAAGCGCCGTGCTCTTTTTTCCTGTTATATTCCCGTGCGCGAAAATAGCAATGCAAATTGCCGCCGCGATGGCAAACAACAAGCAGTTCACCAGCAATTCCACCAGAAAATAGCGGCTTTTAGACGAGTGATTCATGCCGCATTTCTCCTCCCGGCTTTCTCCAAGAAAACCTTGCCGTTATATGTTTCGCCCGTTTGGTCCGTCACGCAGATGCGGAGCAAACCCTCCGGCCCCAGTTCGAGAACAAGTGCGGAAAGGGGCATAATTTTCTGCCCAATCCCCGGCGAAACATCCGAGCCCTGCAGCAGCAGTACCTCGCGCAGATATCCGTCCTCCACGTAAATCCACGTTTCATAGTGTACGCCCTCTACCGACATTCCCAGCACCAGCGCATCTCCTGCTTCGGTTTGTCGCACGCTTATTTCTCCGGCTGCACTTGTTGTTTGCCGTACCTTTTCCGTCAAGTACAACACGGAAGTCCGCATATTATAATTGCGCTCCGAACGTTCCGCTCCCCGGCTATAGGCATCAGCAATCAGCACAGAGAGGAGCAGGGTACAAATCGTGTACAAGAAAAACAAAGCAATCACAAATAGGATTTCTGCCGTATCTTTCTCGCGCCGCATTTTCTCCTGCCGTCCTCCTAGTCTTTAAGATAAAAAACCGAAATCTCCGGTAGCAGATTGCCGCCCAGGAATTTATAATGCACCACATAGCGTTCTGCATCGTAACGAAGATTGTAACGCTCTTGTAAGTATTCAAGGTTTTGCGGATAACTTCCTTCCAACGCATAGCACTGTACGGCCTCCCGCCGTACAGTATCTTTCAGCAGAACGATCTGCCTGGAAACTGATGTTTTCCCGGCGGCTGCAACTCCGAGACCAATGCTAAGAGCAACAGCGGCAAAGACCGCGACCGCCCAAAAAGCGCCGCTGCCCAGCCATTGCTTGATTTTTTTCGCGATCCCTGTTTCTCGCAAGGAAAGGCCTTCCTTTCTCACATGCCGGATAAGATTCCGGCCAAAGGCAGCATGACAGATAGGATTACCAGTCCTACCAGCACGCACAGCAACGCTACCAGCGCAGGCTCGATAATAGCCAGCAAACGCTGCCGCCGCGCCTCGGCATCACGCCGGCAACGCAGCGCAACCTCCATCAGCATGGTTCCGGGCGTACCCGTGCGCAAGCCCGCCATGATCATCCCGTTATATGATTTCTCAAAAATGCCGCAAGCGAACATCGCTTCTTGTAAAGGCTTGCCTTCTCCAAGCAGACGCTCGAGTTCCTCGATTCGCGCCTTCGCCCTTTCACTTTCTTCAAGTTCCGCCGCAAAATGCAGTGCATCCACAATATAAATGCCGCTTTCCAGCATCAGAGACATGGAAAATGCGAACCGTTCGGCGGCGATAATCGCTGCTAACTTCCGTGTGAGGGGAGAAGTATCATAAGCGCGCAAAAGCGCAACCCGGCCTTTTTTTGTAGAACGCAGAAGAAAAAATACGACCACAAAGGCAATGACCACAAGCAGAATGACCAGCGCAGATTGACTAAAAGCCTGTCCGAATTGCAACAGTGACAGAGAAAAAGGGTTCATGGCCAAGCCCAGTTGTTTGAACACTTGTTCAAAGACCGGCATTACCGCCACCGTCAGCACGAAAATCACCACGAGCACCATTCCTGTCATGCTAAGCGGGTACACCACCGAAGTGCGCAGTTCTCTCGCCAAGGTGTCGCGCCCTTGGTAATACGCGTACAGCGCCTCGGCGATTTCCTGCATCCGTCCCGTGCGTTCTCCCATCCGCACCATGTCCACAGCATAAGCGGGAAACCGCCCGCTCTGCAGTAAAGCGGCAGACAGACTGCTCCCGTCCGCGACCTTCGCGGATAGCACACGCAACAATTCGCTATTTCTGCCGCCCGTTTCTTCTCCTAACAGCGCAAGCCCTTCCCAGGTGGGAATTCCGCTTTTCAAAAACAGCGCCAACTGTTGGAAAAACTCCTCCAACTCAGCTGCGGAAAGCTCTTTTTGCCTGTCGGGTCGCTTCATGCGTCTCTCCTTCTGAACGGATTTTAATAATAGAACAGAGCATTATAATTGCTGCCGTCTCCAATATAATCTGACAGACCCTGGCCCGCGGCAAAGGTGGGATCCATCAAGACCCAGTTTTTTCCGTCAAAGTGAATGATGCCGTCAATCCATCCGGTCTCTTCTGTGTAGACGCTAATCCAGGCATGGTAATCCTTGCCGGCATACCCGATGACCAAGCGCGCAGGAATGCGCTGAACACGCAGCATAGCCGTCATCAGCGCCGCATAATCGAAACAGATGCCACGCTTTGTATTCAGTGTATCGTCTAAATCGGGCAAATAAGACGAAGACACATTTTCTGCCTTATCGGTATCGTACTCGATATTATTGACCACATAATCATAAATGCGCTTCACCACGTCCAAATCATCCACTGCGCCCTCGGCCAGTACTTCACTATAGGCTACCGCTGCGGTTTCCTCCGTATAATCAACGTATTGACTGGGATGCAAAAAAGGTGTGAATTCGTTCTTCAGACGCACATCAAACGATGCGCCGTCTACAAAAGCATATTGGTCGCCCGAAATGTTGCGGTAAATATTCAACGTATAATGCCCGTCCCCGCAAGTCAGAGGAAAGGTCTGAAAGACGCCGGTTGTCGGCAGGTCATAGGTGTAGGGTTCCTGATCGTTGTGTGTAAGCTGCATCTTGATCCGTCCGTCGCCCGTATATTTTACCATGACATATCCGTCCTCAAGGTGCGAGGCATCGATCAGAGAGGCTGTGCCCTCAAAGAGCCGTGTTCCATCCGCACGGGGCACCAGCACTACCGGGTGGGCATCCCTGGGAGGTCCTTCCACCCGGTCCGCCCGGTCCGCCTTTGTCGCCACTGCCTTTTTTCCTTTGGCACATCCCCCTGTGCAGACAATGGCGAGAACAAGCACTGCCACGAATGTCAGCCGAACAATGTTCAACCCTCTCTTCAAAAAAACCTCCTGTCCGCCGCCGGCAGCGGCCTTCACCGGAATCCTTCCCTAATTTTATCACAAGCAATTGCAACGCAAAGAAAGAGAGAGCACTCAAGTGATAAGCTTACTCTCTCCCATTTCGTCTCTCTTTCCGAACGAGGTTAATCGTCCACGACCAGTGGCGTCACACTGTAACTAAAGATGTACTTGGCATTTTTGCTATTGCTGTAAAACAGCTTTTTGATCCGTTCTAACACCATGCGCCCCATTTTGGCATTGGTCACGGAAGGCAGCAATACCACATATTGTAAGGGACTGTAACGGGAAATGGTGTCCCCTTGACGCAGGTTCTCTCGCAGCACATCCAACGTCCGGGACAGCACTTGTTTCAATTCCAGCGCTTCCATCTGTCTGTTGTCCATCCGGCGCACGCTCACCAAGGCCAAAAACATGGCCGTACCCATCCGTTTCAGATTGCGCATCTGCAAATGATAGATGTCATTGAAGATAGCGTATTCACATACAAACGCACCTGCCTCCGGTTTACCCTTCCGCAGTTCTGCACAGATTTCTTCGATTTCTGCCTCAGTGCTTTTTTCGCCTTTAATCAATTCTTTATAAAAATTTAAAATCTCGTCTGAGGGCTTCAACCCCAAATGCGTGTATTGGAGGTTTGTCGTGTTCTGATATTGTTCCAACGCCTCTTTGCTCTTGCCGGTTTTGAGCAGCGCGGACATCAATTCCAAATTCAGCATAGAGTCGAAAGCATCAATATCCAGTGCGATTTTGCAGACGCGGATTATGTCGCCGTAATCTTCTTCTTGGTTCAGCAAATCGATGTACTGATAGACTGTTTTCAGGTACAGATCATGGTAATATACGCTTTTAGGTGCAATCCATTTGCTCAGGTCGGAATTCGGCAGCAGATCATCCGTATACAGTTGGAGAAGCTCCTCAAACTGATCTATCACATCGGGATCAAGAGATTTCGCATCTGATAAGTTATTACAAATTTCCTCCATGCGAAATACATCTATCTTGGCTGAAAGGTCAGGGTTCCACATATAGCCGCCCGGCATCGTTACAATCGCCCCGGGGAGCCCGTTTTCGTCCAGATCTTTACGCAAGCGGCTGACCAACGTTTTGAGTGCATTCTCTGCATTGATATCTTCATGCTCCCCCCATATCGATTCCGCCAACCGCGCAACGGACATTGGTCTTTGGCTGTTGAGGATCAGAAGTTCCAGCAAAGCCATTTTTTTCTTAGATGCCCAAATGGTCTGTGAAATATCCACATCGTCCACCAGTATCTGCAATTCGCCAAAAACATTGATCTCCAAGTTTTTCATTTTCTTATTCTCCATCCGTCCGACCAATTTCTCCGTCGTATAACCCAAGGCGGGTACTTCTAAGATACTTGCCTTTCGTCCTAATGCTTTGTGCGCAATATTATACCAGATTTGTACACGTTTATCGATTTTCGCTTAATTATTCCCAATTGAAATCTCAAATCCTAATTGAAATATCAAACCCCTTATTGCTAGGGGTATAAGTATTGCAAAGGTAAACAGGAAATGAAAACTTCCGGACAAGAAGTGCAATGGTTATATCGAAGTACAAGCGAAATAGTCTTGAATATTTTCTCTTAGTTTTGGTTTTTCGT
>JBMNTB010000043.1:0-9091 GCA_050945515.1 Saccharofermentanales bacterium | reverse complement strand
TGAGGCCAAACTCAAGCGTCACCCCTTATCTCTATTTTCTTGTCAAGGTCAAGGCCAATGAACAGAAAACAGAAGAAACAGCTACGGCTGTTTGGTACGTAAGTACGTAATTATTATTGCATTAGGATATTTAATTTGCATAGGATTTAGGTGAAAGGTGGTCAAGCGATATCGTGAATCCCGGTACTGATAAAAAAGCTGTTTTGGCTACACTGCAGTTAGGAACGGATCCTCTATCCGATCTGGTCAGCGAAAGAAGGCTGTCCGAGCTGGAGAGCCTGGCGCGTGAATGTGATATTGAGACGGTCGGTACTCTGATACAAAAACGGGAAGCCCCCGACCGGGCGTACTGGCTGGGCAAAGGTAAATTGCTGGAGCTGGCCGAATTGGCGACAGCTCTTGAGGCCACAGTTCTGATCTTTGATACGGAATTATCACCGACGCAGGTACGTATGATTGAGGATCTGGTTGAGCTGGAGATCGTTGATCGCAGCTTGATTATTTTCGATATCTTTGCCCGGCGGGCCAAAACTGATGAGGGTAAAATTCAAGTAGAGCTGGCTCAATTGCGATATCGACTAACCCGCTTGGGCGGTCGTGGACAGGAATTGTCCAGACTGGGTGGCGGGATTGGTACCAGGGGTCCCGGTGAGGCACAGTTGGAGACGGACCGCCGCCATATCATGCGGCGTATTTCCTGGCTGCGCAGATCATTACAGGAGATCTCTACCCGCAGATCCCGAACCAGGGAGCACAGAAGCTCACGTGAGATTACTACAGTGGCAGTCGTCGGTTATACCAATGCCGGTAAATCAACCATTGTTAATGCGCTGTGTGATTCATCGATTGAAGTCGAGGACAGACTGTTCATGACTTTGGATCCCACGGCACGGCGTTTGATTACGGATCAAGGGCTGCCATTGGTTCTGGTAGATACCGTCGGTTTTATCCGTGACCTGCCGCGCTATCTGCTTGATGCTTTCGCGGCCACTTTAGAAGAAGTTGCAGCGGCGGATTATATTATGCAGATTACGGATATTTCTGATCCGGATTATCGTCAGCATATCACAGTGGTGGAAGAGCAGCTTAACAGGCTGGGTGCGGCAGCCAAGCCCAGATTGCATGTGCTGAATAAAATCGATCAGGCTCAGGATGATGAATGGAAATTACTTCTGCACCAAAAAACCGATGTGGACCAGAGAACTATTGCGGCTTCAGCGCTGCAGGGTTGCGGACTGGCTGAGATCGGGTCTGCCCTCTGTGAGTTGGCTGCGCGCGCAACCTTGTCCTTTGCAATCCTAATCCCTTACGAGGAGGCTGGTCTGGTCAACCATATCCGGACCAACGGCATCATCTCTGAGCTCTCTTATCTGGAACAAGGTATTGAGCTCAAGGGCAGAATAGCTCGTTCTCTGTCGGGTCCCTTGCAGGCATATCTGTAGAACAAACTATTTTGGTTTTCAAGCAAGGGAGCAACCGCAGTTAGCTGACGTGTTATACCTGCTCTTTTGCATCCTGTCTTTGTAAATACCAGTTGCGGAGAACTTCTGTCAATTCATTGACATCGGCAAAATTGTGCGGATCCAACGGTTGGCCGTACTCAATCGTGACTTGCTTGCGGCGGAATTTTTTCCAGTCGATGGGATGCGGAACGGACATATGGCGGGAGAAAACTTCATAGCCGCCGTGCACATAGACAGGAACCATGGGAATTGAGGATTTCGTGCTGATATAGGCTGCGCCGTTCTGCAATTCTCCCAGCAGGCCGTCGTAAGTTCTGGTGCCCTCCGGATGAATCAATAGAATATAGCCCTGATCAGCGGCTTTCTTGGCCATGATCAGACCGCGTATCGGATTGCCGAAGCGATTGATAGGGATTGCCCTTCCAACGCGCATCATAATCTGACCGAACAGTCCGTAATCAGTTTTGAGATCAGAGCCGGCAATAGCGGCAAAGACTTTTTGGTGTTTTTTGGGTAACCCGGCACAGATCCACATGCCGTCAATCAGTGTTTCATGATTGGAAGCGATGACATATGGTGGTTCCGGCAGGTTTTCTTGTCCGGTGACCCGAAAGCGGGTGAACATTCTGGTCAGTAACATACCTAATTTAAAGAGGAAATTTCCCAGATATCCTCTATGCGGCATTTCTATAGTGCGTTCCGTCCGTTTACTTTTACTCTTGTCAATTTTAGTCTGACTCATATGATTCTCCCTGCACTCAGCGCCGAGCACGAAAAAAATTCTTTAATAGTAAACTGCATTCTTCTGCCAGTATTTGTCCGGTAATCAGTACCTGATGATTTGACGGCAGCTCAAAAACATTTGAGACCGAACCCGCCATCCCGCTCTTAGGATCTGCCGCGCCAAAGATCAATCTGCGAATGCGCGACTGGATAATGGCCCCGGAGCACATCAGGCAGGGCTCCAGAGTAACATATAAGTCACAACCGTCCAATCGCCAGCTCGGCCTGGACCGTCCTGCAGCACGCAGAGCGAGTAGTTCAGCATGGGCTGTAGCGTCATTTGTCGTCTCGCGCTGATTATATTCTGCAGCTATGATCTTGTCAGTGTCCACAATAACACAACCGACAGGTACTTCGCCAAGTGCGGCAGCTTGTTCAGCCAGCTTTAAAGCTTTGTGCATATAATGCATATCCCGTGCCAGGTCAAAGCCGGAGCTGACATTGTCTGTAGTGGTCAAGGGCCTGTTCCTTTCTTGCTAACTGTGATGATTACAATTATAATAGCATGACGAAAGATCAAGACAAGGTGGTAAATATGGCTTTAAAAGAAGGTCGTTGTGTCAACTGCGGTTCACTCCTGATTCTCGATCCGAAGATGGAAAAAGGACAATGTCTCTTCTGCGGCGCAGTATTTTTGAACGAAGACGCTTTTGCTGCAATGCAGCTTCCCGGAGATCACGAATTTCCTAACGAGGAGCAACCGGAATATACCGGACCTCCACTGGTAGTGCAGCCGGTGCGCGATGCGGTCTTTGCTCCTCAGGTAACTCAACGCAGAGTCAAGGGCAGAAAAGTCGATGAATTTGTGCTGCCGCAGCTGGATATTCCTGATTTCAAAATGTCGGCTAAGAGCAGAATCCTGATAACCTCGGTTATCGCCGGGCTGCTGGTTATATTTCTGGCGGTCGCGTTTTTACTTTCATTGAAGCGTGATGGAGAACGAGCTGAAATTAAAGAGCACTTTGTGGCTGATTTGGAGCATGAGCTCAGTGGGATTGCGATTGAGCAGATGAAAAGTGATGCAGTCATTGTAGTGCTGAAGAATAGTGTTAGCGAGCAGCAAGCGGCGGAAATCTTTCTCGATTATGCCAAGGCCAGGGCTGAAGTCATAGGTTATGATGAAAACGATTTTTCGGCCAGTGCCAATTCGATCACAATGCGCATTGCAACGCCGGAGGGTGGTTTTCTAATCACAGAACCGGCGGAACCGGCGGATCTGGTGTTAGACAGAGCTATGACAAAATTGGATTAGCTAAGAAAAATTATTCTAATTCCTGAATTTAATAACAGGTTTCGCTGATTTAGTAATAAGACTGAAACCTGTTATTTTTTTGTTTACATTTGAGATTTAAATTTGTCATTTATCCTGTTTATTCTGTACTTGTATTAATAGAGGATTTGAATATTTCCTTTTTCATACTTTTCTCCTCCAATGCAACAAATCCGAGAGTGGTGCCTCGGATTTGTTTCTTTGTGGCGCTGTTTCAGGCCGGGTCGGCTTCGCCATGCTTGACGAAGAGCATGGAAATGAAGGCCAGGATAAAGGCCACCGAAGAAAAGACGAATAGCAGAGAATAATTATCCGTTAGATCGCGGATGGCGCCAAAGGTGATGGGAGCCAGGATTGCCGCTGAGAACGAAAAGAAATAGTAATAGCCGGTGAAGCTGCCTACCTTATCTTTACTTGCCAGCTCGACTACCATGGGCAGAGAGTTGATATTGATGCAAGCCCAGAATATGCCGCCCACTGCCAGTAAGATCATGATTATGAGTTTGCTCTCCATGAAGAGCACCGGGATGAAGGCCAGGGTAATCCCGGTCAAACCGATCAGTATAGTGCGTTTGCGGCCCAACTTGCTGCCCAGTAGACCGGCAGGGATAGCAAAGGCTACAAAAGTCAGAGAGAAAGCGGTCAACATTGTTGCTCCCTCACCTTGGGACAGGTGCAGAACATTGACGGCGTACAATGTGAAAAAAGTTTCGATTGCATTGTAAGCGCAGAACCAAAAGAAGATTGCAAAGAGCATGAATAGCAGTGAGCGCAGTTCGCCGGGAGACAGGGCGAAAAATTCTTGTTTCAACTTTTCCCAGCGGGAAAGCTTTGAACTGCTCGCGGCCGCCTCTTCTCTTTGACGGTGTTGTTCCTCGATCCGCCGCCGGCGATCGTTTTGCCAGGCCGCCATCAGTGCCGGGTCCTGTTTAGCCCGGCGGGGCAGGGCTGAGGGCTCGCGGACGAAGAGAAGCAGCATCAGTAAAGATACCAGCATAGTTACGGTTCCCATCAGGAAAGCGGCCTCATTGGTGGGATCGAGCTGGCTGAGCTTGCCACCGAAGAAGAAGGCGATAATGCTGCCCAGCCCGCCCATCAGATTGATGACGCCGTTGGCCTTGCTGCGCAGAGGACGCGGTGTGACATCCGGCATTAGAGCTATCACAGGAGAACGCCAGAGTGACATAACAAAGTTGAAGCCGATCAGAACAGCCATCATGGCAGCTAAAGTATACATCTGGGGTATGATAGCAAAAAGAACGGCACAGATGGGTAGTCCAACCATGATCCAGGGCATCCGGTGACCAAATCTGGTGTGAGTGCGGTCGCTGAGTATACCAACGATCGGCTGAAAAATAATGCCGAAGAAATTATCGATCGTCATAATAGTGCCGATGACAGTTGTCGAGAGCGCAAAGCGCTCTTCCAGCATTGTCGGTACATAAGCATTGTAAAGACTCCAGGCCAGAGAGCTGGCGAGAAAGCCGAAGCCGATCAGAAATGTCTTGCGATAATCAAGTTTCATACTTCCACCTCATATTCTGACGGCCACGGCCTTGAGCCTGACAGCGGTCAATTTTTTGAACAAAAGCTCCGGGATTGTTTATCCCTATGCTATTATAGCTTTACTTCCCCTCTTTAAGCTAAAATCAGTGTAATAATTACTTAAAAGCAGATTAAAGACCAAAATCAGCGGGAAAAGTTTGAGGAAAGTCAGATGGCTGAGCTGAGCAAATTAATTGAATTATCTGTTGAAGATTTAGAAGGCAATCTGGGCAGCAACAGATTGCAGCAATTTGTTGCAGAATCGGAAGCGAATTTTGCCGAGCAGGTGAAAACTGTGGCCGATTGCGTGATCAATAATAAACAGGTAAAAGTCTTTTTTATTTCCGGGCCGACATCGTCCGGCAAGACGACCTTTTCCACTCATTTTACCAAGCTTCTTAGTGCCTCCGGCCGCAAGACCTATTTGCTGTCCATGGACGACTATTATAAAACGGAAGAGGTTAGCTATGATGAGGATGGCAGACCGGATTTTGAAAGCATTGAGACTTTGGATATGGACTTGATGCTGGAAGATATTCTCAAGTTTGATCATGATCGGGAAGTTGCGCTGCCGACCTTTCTGTTTAAAACCAGAGAGCGCATTTTTGAGCCGGAAAAGGTCATACGACCGGAAGCGGGGGATGTGCTGGTGATTGAGGGCCTGCATGGCTTGTCACCGGAAATTATCAACCATCTGCCGGCAGAAGAATCGTTGGGACTATTTATCATGCCTCATGGCAGGGTACATTCCGATGCCAGGATGCTTTCCGGCTCGGATATACGCATGTTGCGCAGGATCAGTCGTGATGTCAGGCAGCGTGGTTCGTCGGCACTAGCCACGATTGACTATTGGCCGATGATTGATCGCGCTGAGCAGGACTTTATTCCCAACTATCTGGCAGCGGCCGATTTCTATATTAATACTCTATTACCCTATGAGTTTATGGTGACAGCCACTTTAGCCCGCGATCAGATCCACGCCTCTTTGGATGGGCTGTTAAAAGGAACTTTGCCGCCTTCCAGGAATACGGTTAATCCCGCAGGCTGGTCCGATCTGTCCAGAGCTGTTAAAAAAGCTGTGCAACTTGCGGAAGCCTGTGCCAATCTACCGTCCGTGAGTCCAGGTATAGTGCCGGCGGATTCTATCTTGCAGGAGTTTATTTGAGTTCAGCTGTATGAGGGGTCTTAGATTGATGCTGAGACTATGGGAAAGTTAAGCTTGCTTGGGAGACAGGAGGCCCGGCTGAGGGGAAAGTGATTTCATTTGGTTATCAAGTGGCCGGCCCGGGGAAAGGTAAATTTCCCCGTCTGTAAGAAGGCTGGACTGAGGAGAAAGTAACTCCAGTTACTTATTAATTAGTGCAGAAAGGTCACAATAATTTCGGATCCTTTTTTGCCTTTGGATCAGGAGTTGAAATTGACTTAAGTGCGAAAAGTTGCAATGAAGTCATCAATGAAGTCATATACGAAAGGGATGATACTAATGACCACAGTAATTACAAAACAGAACTTCGACACGGAGGTACTGAATAGCGACAAACCGTTCTTGGTGGATTTCTGGGCCGCTTGGTGCGGGCCTTGCCGCCTGGTTATTCCGGCTGTAGAAAAACTGGCTGAGCATTATCAGGGACGCCTGAATGTTGGCATGGTCAATGTTGATGAGGAACAGGATCTGGCCACTCGTTATCATGTGATGAGTATTCCGACGTTACTTCTCTTTAAGGATGGTGAAATTGCTGACAGACAGGTAGGAGCCAAGTCCTTTGAAGAACTTGTGCGTCTGATAGATAAATTTTTGTAATTGAGGGAGTAGATTCTTGATTAGTAATGACAATAGTGCCGGCACCGGAGATTCAAACTATAACGCTATTTCAGAACTGAAGCGGAACGGCTTGCTTCTGATGACCGGAGCTGAACAAAGAGCATTGGACAAGGCCTGGACTGAGAGTACAGGCCTTTTGCTTTCTGTCCTGATGGAGCAGGCTGCCTCTGCAGTGACAACATTAGTGCTGACTTTGCTGAGTACAAGATCAGATTTTGCCGGCGTTGGCAGTTTGGCAGAAGTTGCATTAGCATCTGATGAAGTGAGGACTGCCAAGGTCATACCTGATTTAAGTGTCGATACGGCTCGGGGAATGCAGATTTTAGTCCTGGCGGGGATGGGTCAAAACGGCGGAGATGCCTGGGCGACAGCCCGTCAACTCCTGGCATATGATCTATCTGTGTCAGTGGTTGATCTGTCTGAGGGCAAGGTTTTGCCTCCGGAAGCTGCAGCCAATCGCCAGGCTTATCTAAATTTGGACGGAGTGGTTGTAACTGCGAACGATTTAGTTGGAATTGAGATGGTTCCTGATGTTATTATAGACGGTATTTTTGGTACCGGCTTCCAAAATCGGCCGCTAACTGCAGAGCTGAACGAGCTACTGGCACAGATCAACCGACTAGGCGAAAGGGCCGGGGCGGTAGTGGCGATCGATATTCCCAGCGGGGTTAATGCTGATACCGGAGAAGCTATTTTAAACGCTATAGTTGCGGACTATACGGTCAGCTTTGGTCGACCCAAAGTGGGCTTATTTTCTGCACCGGGCTGTCTTTTTGCCGGCAAGGTGATCTCTGCACCCATCAGTATGCCAACTGCATGGCAAGAGCAAAAACTTGAGCAAGCATTGGGGAAAGACAGAACCATTCATCTGGCTGTGACGAAGGACTGGCTTAGTTCCCGCCGTATTGAGCGTTGTGTCGATGGCCATAAGGGCAGCTTTGGCCGAGGGCTTATCCTGGGTGGCAGTCCGGGGATTCCGGGAGCTGTGATCCTGGCTGCCAGGGGGATGATGGCGGCCGGCAGCGGCTACGCCTATGTGCGGTCAGTGCCGGAGATTTTACCGCTGCTGGCGGACGCTCTGCCCTCTGCCTTGATCTCTGAAGTGGGAACAGCTGCCGAACTGCTGCAGCTGACCGGGCAGCTGGAGGCAGTGGCTTGCGGGCCTGGAGCAGGAGGGAGTGATTGGCTGCACTTTTTACCGAATTTGATAGAGTCTGCGGCACAATTGGTCCTCGATGCCGATGCGCTGAATTATGTGGCTGATTTGTCAGATTGGGAGATTTTGACTGTCCGGCGGGCGGAGTCAGGACTTGCCCCTGCCATATTGACACCTCATCCGCTGGAGTTTTTGCGTCTGGCACCGGATCTGGAAGAAAGGCTTAAAGTGGATCGCGCGGGTGCGGCTTTGGCTTTGGCGACTAGATCTCAGAGCATTGTTGTTTTGAAAGGATTGGCTACTGTTACAGCTTTGTCCTCGGGAGTTTGTCTATACAATACCAGTGGCAATAATGGTCTGGCTAAAGCCGGTTCCGGTGATGTATTGACAGGGATGATCTGTTCCCTACTGGCTCAGGGCTACAAGGCAGAAATTGCTGCCCCGGCTGCTGTATATATACACGGGCTGGCGGCGGATCTGGCATTACAGAAACTAGGAACAGCCAGAAGCATTACTCCTGAGCTGCTTTTAGATTATTTACCACAGTCTTTTAAACAGGTGGACTGGTAAGAGGCATGATTTTATAGCTATAATGAGTTAAATCGCTTACTGCGGTATGCTTAGCAGAGTGTGCCGGCGGAGGTTGGGGAATGCCATCTAATATAGTCCAGTCAATCAAGGATTTTTTCTCCAGTGTCTGGGAGATTATTTCGGATGGGCTATTACTCTTTGGCGGGCCTGCTGATACTTTCATGGCGATTATCGATATTCTTGCCACCACTCTGGTCATTTATTATTTGTTGAAACTGATGCGGGAGACCAGAGCTTGGCAATTGCTCAAAGGTATTTTGCTGATCTTCGCTTTTGCAGTCTTTGCCGGTGTAATTGGTCTGGATACGATCGGCTTTCTTCTGAACAGAACCATCTCTCTCTTTGCCATTGCTTTTGTTGTTATCTTCCAGCCTGAACTGAGAAGGGCTTTGGAGACTTTTGGCCGCAGTAGTTTCAATGTGATTACTTCCACATTTTCAGTAGAGGGACGCCCGGATTCG
>JBMNTB010000042.1:0-9175 GCA_050945515.1 Saccharofermentanales bacterium | reverse complement strand
TAATTATCTTGTTGCAAATATTTTGCAAAGTTGTAGTGTCTTCCATTTTTATCAACCATCATCAAAGTGGCATAATGATTTAAAATCCAAATTCTTTTTTTCATGAAAACTTCTTAAATAAGAATTCTTCTATCCATAATTAAATATTATATTTCAGCCTTATTAATCATAATTTTCTTGCTGGAATTCCTACATAAGTTCCTCCGATCTCTTCAATATTCTTAGTTACGACTGCTCCCGCTCCAATTTTGCATTTACTGGCAATGAATAAACCTTGTAATATCGTTGAATTAGTGCCCATTTCAACTGCTGTTTCAAGATGCGTGTTGCCGGAAATGCTTACTAACGGATAAATAGTTACAAATGAATCTACTTTAGCATCATGTCCCACTGTGCTACCAGAATTAATATGCACATGGTTAGCTATTGTCACATCCGTAGTTACAGCAACATTCGCACATAATACACAGCCATGGCCAATTTTACTGTTTTTACCAACTATTGCTGACGGATCTATTAATGTAGGAAAAAATAATAGTGGGTTCTTAGTACATAAGCCTACAATCTTTTGGCGAATTTCAGGTGAAGCAATGGCACATACTATATGTAAAGGCAAACAAGTATTGATCAGATCACTTACAGTGCCAATAATATCTCGTTTGTTTTTTGTTTTTTCGCTATGCAAATCATCAAAAAAACCAATGAAATTCCATTGTGGATTTTTTTCATTGATACGATCGATATGCCATCTAACTTCTCTTCCAAAGCCACCAGCACCAATAATAGCAATATCTTTTAACAAATTATTACTCATCATCATTACCAGAAAATCTTTCCATCGTTACACTGGTTTCACTAGAAATACCCTCTCGTGTTAAAACCACAGCAATAGTCTTAAACAGAATTTTCACATCTGTAAAAAATGACATATTTTCAACATACCAAAGATCAAGCTCAAATCTTTCGGGCCAAGACAATTCATTTCTACCTTTTATTTGAGCCCAGCCTGTAATGCCTGGTTTTACACTATGCCTTCTTCTCTGTCTGTCATTATACAAAGGCAAGTAATCAATCAAAAGCGGTCTTGGTCCAACAAAGCTCATGCTTCCATCAAGAATATTAACTAATTCAGGCAATTCATCCAGTGAAGTGGATCGTAAAAATTTACCAACCTTGGTAAGTCTTTTTGCATCCGGCAAAAGTGTGCCACTTTTATCAAGCTGATTTGTCATGGTTCGGAATTTAAAAAGATTGAACCGCTTTTCATCTAATCCTATTCTTTCTTGAATAAATAGGATCGGTGAACCCATGCTCACTCTAATTAATATCCCTAATAACAAGAAAAGCGGACTTAAAATAATTAGTCCTAATAATGCAAAAAACCTATCTAGTGTTGGTTTCACTGCCGAAACATACACCGTTAGATAATCTCCTTTATTACTTGCCTTATTCTCTCAAGATCATTTTCCGTCATATTAATATCACTTGGAAGACATAAACCATGGTTGAAGATAACTTCACTCACACTTGCACCGTCTGAGACTGTGATGAAGTCACAGTTTGAGTAATATGGCTGTAGGTGCATCGGTTTCCAGATAGGACGTGATTCTATATTCAGTTCTTTTAATGCACGGTAAACTGCCATGGGCTTCTGGGGATCAGCGAATGTACAACAACTCAACCAGTAGTTGGGGCGACTCCAAGCTTGTACGGGCATCATTTGGCAAAGGTCTTGGTAGTCTTTAAGTGCAGCTTTATAGTATTCAAAGATCTGTTTTTTCTTAGCAATATGTTCGTCAAGAACTTGCATTTGGCCAAGCCCAATGCCTGCGCAGATATTTGACATCCTGTAATTAAATCCCAGTTCACTATGCTGATACCAGGGAGCAGGATCCCTTGATTGTGTCGACCAAAATCTGACTTTATTTATTCTCTCTTTAGTCCCATCCTCTCTGTTGACTGTTATCATGCCGCCGCCGGATGTAGTAATAATCTTATTACCATTAAAACTAAAGCAACCATAATCACCTTTGGTACCAGTATGCTTCCAAGTTTTACCATCACCATCTGATAACAAGTAAAGGGAACCTAAGGATTCAGCAGCATCTTCTATCAAGGGCACATCATACTTTTGACAGAGTTTATATATTGTCTCTACCTGAGCTGAAAGTCCATAGAGATGAACCAAGATAACTGCTTTGACCTTGGAACCATATTTCTCTAAGGCAATTTTCAAAGCTTGGGGATCCATGTTCCAGCTTTCAGTCTCTGAATCAATAAAAACCGGCGTTGCCCTTTGGTAGACGATGGGATTGGCGCTAGCAGAAAAAGTAAGTGACGGACAAAGAACTATATCGTCTTCAGTATGAGATGGAGTTCCCGGCTTGTAACCTTCGCCAGCGCCTGCAAGTTTCAAAGCCAGATGGATAGCAGCAGTGCCTGAAGAGAGTGCGACTGCAGCAGGAATTCTTAAATAGTCAGCAAACTCTTTTTCAAAATTATTTACATTAGGACCAAGTGGTGCAATCCAATTAGTATCAAAAGCCTGTTGGATGTACTCCAGCTCAAAGCCTTGTGAACTCATATGGGGAGAAGCTAAATAGATCTTTGGTTTTTGCTTCTTCTCTAAATCAGTATCTCTAGATCGCATCACTTGACCTTTCTTTTGTCTACCGTTCTATATGTCCTTAGATAATACTACACAACAACGATTATATCACCAACTAAGCTGTTGGCACACGAAAAATTAACATGAGTAATGCCAGTAAAGACAACAATAGGTTGTGTCGTATTTACTGGCATGATTTTAGGTTTGCTATTTTAACTTTAAGTTATTTTTGAATTTTTGCTTGCTTCTAAGCTTTTGTTTTGATCTTTGAACTTTAGTTTTATTTTTAAACTCCAGTTTTACTACCAAAAGTCAATTTTGTGGCAAGACTTGTACTTACGGACCCCAGGTGAAGGTGGCAGTGACATTGGCGGTGACATCAAGGGTGCCGGCGCTGAGTGGGGTTGAGTATTCGGCGTTTTCGTCAACTGCCATATCTTTCATATTTCGTGCATAGATGGGCTCTGCAGTGTAGCTTACTTCTACGACTTGGGTGAGTTTGAGGGCGCCGGTTATGTCGGCAGCCTTGGTCATGGTTTCGGCTTTGAGCTTGGCATCTTTGACGGCGGCGTCGAGGGCGCTCTGGTAGGCCTTGCCGCGGTCAGCGACATCAAACTGGATGTTGGAAACCAGATTGGCTCCGGCTTGGACTGATTTGTCGAGAATTGTCGCGGTTTTCTTGAGATCTTTGACTGTGATTTGGACATAGTGCGTGATTTGGTAACCTTCAAAGTTGCGTTTATCGCCGTAATAGTTATACATAGGATAGATATCATAGCTGGTTGTCTTGATGTCTTCCTCTTTGATACCTTCGGCTTTGACGACTTTTAGGATAGCGTCCATCTTGGCGGCGTTGTCGCTTGATGCTTTAGCTGCATCTTTGTCTTTGCATTCATAGCCCAGAGTCAGATAGGCAATATCCGGCTCGACAGATACTTTGCCAATGCCGGCAGCTGTTACTTGGTCGCTTGCTGCTGAGTTATCTGCTCCGGTCGGTGCAGCTTGTGTCTGCTTCGGCGCATTCAGCACGGAGATTCCCCAGATCAGACCAAAAATTAAGGTCAGGCTCAGAAGGCCCAGGAGAGTGGTTTTTAGTTTCTTGTTCATAAAATAATCCTCGCTTTGATTATTTGCGCTCCGGTGAGCGTATTATTTGTTAAGTCCATCTCTGTTGAGATTCATCAATTAGACGATCTCATCCGGGGCTTGGTTCCCGATAATAATTGTAGCAAGGGTAAAATTTGTAGAAAAGCACACAGCCATCACATATTATCTGCTTATTGCCGTTGGTTGATCGATATAACCGTGAAACACTTTTTAAAAGTTGAGCCATAGATAAAGCGGTGATGACTGAAAGTAATTGGGGACTACTGCCCAAAAGCTAATTTTGCCTGAGGTCTCCAAATAAGGCCTCGTTGCCATAGTTGAAAAAAAGTCAATAAAAGATCCCGTAGGCTCTTTTTCAAGTTCATCACAATCGTAATCAGGTGGATGACGGACGCACTGGTGTCAGATAGACGGGTCATCACCCGATTCAGCCCATAGCGGCGCTTGGCTTCACCAATCTTGCCTTCGATTGCGTTGCGTTCACGTGCGTCCTGACGCTCCAGACGCTTCTGAGCTTCATATAATCGTCGATCCTTTGGCGGTCTGCCAAGTTTTGGACCGTTCAGGGCAATACCGTGTGCGGCGCAGTACTGAAGGTTCTTACGTGTGCGATAGATCTTGTCAGCGAGCACACGTTCAGGATAGTACCCGTTTCGTGCCTTGTACCGCTCACAGCTCTCTTGAAGAGTCGTCGACTCATTGAATGCTTCAAAAGATAGTTTTTCTACACGGGCATAGCCGTTCTCAAGACTGAGCGCAAGCTTCGCGCCAAACTCTACGTTGGCACTGAGCTTCCCGCGAACTATAGGACGAATGTGAGGCTGACTGACACTGACAATACGATGCTCCACTGAGCGACGACGATGGGCATACATCTCATGCTGTTGGTCATAGACTTTCTGTAAAACGTCCATCATCTGTTGTTCTTTCTCTGTCAAGGGGGATGTCTCAGACATCCGCTCAAGATGACCAAGGTTGCGGCGAAGATACTGTAGCTGGGACCGCTGGGTTTTACGGATCAATCGAAAACTCGGACGTTTATTGCGAACCAAGGTCAAGTAGTTCTTACGGGCTATCTGACGGTACGTGCGGGGCTTCTTACAACCGCCGCTGCGGGCGTGAAGCACATCAATCAGATGCTCACTTTTCTTGCGAGCATCATTCAAGACACCGGCATCCGTCGGATAATGTATATCGGCTGGAGCGCAGGTCGCATCTAAAATCAGTGTGCCGCAATTAGAGGGTGGATCATCATCCGAAGAGGATGAATCGTCATCTTTGCTTTGACGACGGATAATCGCTTCATTGATCTCTGCCATAGCTTCCGCCGGAAAACGACGGCGAAAAGCTACCATCTTGCTCGAATCAAAGGGCGGTTCATCCGTAAACTCCGCAAACCCAAGAAAATACTGACAGTGCGGGTTCTCGCGGATCATCGTCACCGTATCTTCATCCGACAGGTTCAGCTCCTGCTTTATCACAAGGGCCCCGAACGCTACTCGGCTGCTTACAGCAACATTTCCATTCTCGCTACCTGCAAAGTTTTCCGCATATTTTTCATCGATCAAATCCCAGGGCATAAGATCGCTCAGTTGTACCCAGCGGTTGTCAGGAAAAATGCGGGCACCCGTAAAGCCGGTCGGAAAGTTATGAAATGCAATTTGTTTACGTCGGCGTCGATTCATAATCACTCCAAGTGCAAGGGTTTTTCTCAATTTCCTGCAGTTTCTTTGCATCTATTATACTGGATATTACCAGCTAATCGCCTGATCCATGGCTTTTAGGCCTGCGCAGTAGTCTCTAATTGAACTTCAGATGGGTTCCCGGATCTTTGTAAATATAGAGGCCTTGAATATTGTATTACCAACGTTCAAGGCCTCTATTGTTTTTTCTGCAAAAGTTTAGCTCTAATGTTATAAGGCTACTCTACTGCCATGGCACTTACCCAAACCAGAAAAATTACTTTCTTTCAACTCAAGTTTCACCTTAGTGTCCAAGTTGCTTGGCATTCTTCTCCTTAACCCTTTACGAGATCCAAACACCGTCTTTATCAAACTTATAACTTATACCATTAATTGTATGCGCATATTTTACCATCATACCATTGTCAAAATAGTACCACTTATTATTATACTTCAACCACCCATGATATGCGGTACCATTACTGTTTGCATAATACCAGTTCTCACCAGAATAGTACAAACCAAACTCCTCATAATAAAACTCTTGTACTTTCACCCAGCCGGCTGCCAATGCTCCTGAATTATTAAAAACATAAGTGTTTTCACCTATAGTGACACAGCCAGTTGCCATTAAACCATCTTCGTGTATGTAATACCACTTATTATTTTGTCTAAGCCAACCGGTATATACGGAGCCATCGCTATTTGCATAATGCCAGTTAGATATCTTAGGATCATCTTGATACACTTCTTTTACCCAGCCCTTAACCGTTCCTAGATAGATCCCATTATGGTCAAATTGACATAATTTACCATCTGCAACATAAAAACTATCAAGTCGATGTAACATAAAACTAGAAGATAGGACATGCCCTTGATCAATGTAGTACAATTTGTTGTCTTCGTTCAACCAACCATCATAGCCTGAACCATCAGCTTTGAAATAAAACAGAGTCTTCCAATAGTCATAAGAATATTCGTACCAGCCGCCCCGTTCTACTAACTGACCATTACTATCTAAGCGCCAGTATTTACCATTAATCTCTGTTATTCCTGTAAGCATACGGCCTGCATCTATGAAATACCATTTGCCATCATCTTTTAGCCAGCCATGGTAGCCTGAACCGTCTGCCATAAAATAATAGCGGTTACCATAATGTTCTCGGCACCAACCGGCTTGTTCAATTAAGTGACCATTGCTATCGAAGCGCCAGTATTTACCATTGATATCTGTTACTCCTGTGCGCATATAGCCTTTATCTATGTAATACCACTTATCACCAGATCTCAACCAGCCATGATAACCTGAGCCATTAGCATTGAAATAGTACCAATTACCATTTTCATCTTTATACCAACCTGCTTGTTCAATTAAGCGGCCATTGTTATCAAAGCGCCAGTATGTGCTACCAACATAGATTACTCCTGTGTGCATATAGCCTTTATCTATGTAATACCACTTGCCACCAGATTTCAGCCAGCCATCATAGCCTGAACCGTTAGCATTGAAATAGTACCAATTACCATTCTCATCTTGATACCAACCTGCTTGTTCTACTAAGCGGCCATTGCTATCGAAATGCCAGTATGTGCTACCAACATAGATTACTCCTGTGCGCATATAGCCTTTATCTATGTAATACCACTTGCCACCAGATTTCAGCCAGCCATCATAGCCTGAACCGTTAGCATTGAAATAGTACCAATTACCATTCTCATCTTTATACCAACCTGCTTGTTCTACTAAGCGGCC
This sequence comes from Saccharofermentanales bacterium, assembly GCA_050945515.1. Taxonomy (GTDB): domain Bacteria; phylum Bacillota; class Clostridia; order Saccharofermentanales; family DTU023; genus UBA1046. Next base: position 2,025 of record JBMNTB010000042.1, on the reverse strand, counting down.
ATTGCTATCGAAATGCCAGTATGTGTTATTTCCGTTATCGTCGTATATCCATGTTATCCCGGTACACATACGACCGTCATATATGTAATACCACTTGCCACCAGATTTCAGCCAGCCATTATAAGGCCACCAACTATCAGCCTCGAAATAGTACCAATCACCATTCTCATCTTTATACCAACCGTTTTGTTCTGCCGTTCGTTCACAAGATACAAACCCTCTATCTATGTAATAGCGCTTACCGTTATAATCCAGCCAGCCATGGTAGCCTGAACCGTTAGCGTTGAAATAGTACCGATTGCCACTCCCATCTTCATACCAACCGGCTTCCGCAATTAAGTGACCCTCGTTATTGAAGCGCCAATAAGTGCCATCCCAGTTATCGTCGTATATCCAAGTTATGCCGGTACACATACGGCCATTAGATATGTAATAGCGCTTATCGTTATAGTCCAGCCAGCCATCATAGCCTGAACCGTCAGCACCGAAATAGTACCGATCACCATCCTCATCTTCATACCAACCGGCTTCCGCAATTAAGTGACCCTCGTTATTGAAATGCCAATAAGTGACATCCCAGTTATCGTCGTATATCCAAGTTATGCCGGTACACATACGGCCATTAGATATGTAATAGCGCTTACCACCCTCGTCCAGCCAGCCATCATAGCCCGAGCCGTCAGCATTGAAATAATAACGATCACCATCACCATCTTGATACCAACCGGCTTCTTCAATTAAACAACCATCGCTACCAAAATTCCAGCGTATACCATACCCATACCATTGATTTTCGTATAGCCATGTTATTCCCGTACACATATGGCCTTTATCTATGTAATACCACTTGTCATCATATCTCAACCAGCCATCACGACCGAAACCTCCAGCATTAAAATAGTACCGATTACCATCCTCATCTTCATACCAACCGGCTTGTTCAATTAAGCAGCCATTATCATCAAAGCGCCAGCATGTTTCCTCAACATATTCTAATCCGGTACACATACGGCCATTAGATATGTAATACCATTTACCACCAGATCTCAGCCAACCATCATAGCCTGAACTGTCAGCGTTGAAATAGTACCAAGTACCATCTTCATCTTGATACCAACCGGTTTTCTCAATTAAGCGGCCATTATTATCGAAACACCAGTATTTACCATCAATATATGTTACTCCGGTACGCATATGGCCTCTATATATGTAATAGCGCTTACCACCATCGTCCAGCCAGCCATGGTAGCCTGAACCGTCAGCGCCGAAATAGTACCAAGTACCACCATCATCTCGATACCAACCGGCTTCCGCAATTAAGTGGCCATCGTCACCAAAACGCCAATATGTACCATTCCAGTTGACGTCGTATATTTTTGTTACTCCGGTACACATACGGCCGTTAGATATGTAATAGCGCTTACCACCATCGTCCAGCCAGCCATGGTAGCCTGAACCGTCAGCGCCGAAATAGTACCGATCACCATCCTCATCTTCATACCAACCGGCCTCCATAATTAAGTGGCCATCGTTATTGAAACGCCAATATGTGCCATTCCCGTTATCGTCGTATATTTCTGTTACTCCCGTACACATACGGCCGTTAGATATGTAATAGCGCTTACCACCATCGTCCAGCCAGCCATGGTAGCCTGAACCGTCAGCGCCGAAATAGTACCGATCACCATTCTCATCTTCATACCAACCGGCTTCCGTAATTAAGTGGCCATCGTCACCAAAACGCCAATATGTACCATACCCATTATCATCGTCGTATATCCATGTTATGCCCGTACACATACGGCCCCTATCTATGTAATAGCGCTTACCACCATCGTCTAGCCAGCCATGGTAGCTTAAACCGTCAGCGCCGAAATAGTACCGATCACCATCCTCAGCTTCATACCAACCGGCTTCCGTAATTAAGTGGCCATCGTTATTGAAACGCCAATATGTACCATACCCATTATCATCGTCGTATATCCATGTTATGCCCGTACACATACGGCCCCTATCTATGTAATA
>JBMNTB010000041.1:0-9343 GCA_050945515.1 Saccharofermentanales bacterium | reverse complement strand
CGCAAGCTATCTTGCCAAGTCCACCGGACTAAATATTATGGACTATAGGCTAAGTGATAGAAAGATCAATAGCATGCTTAAATACAGATTTTAGCACCAGTTTCTTAATCCACAAACGAAAGACAGGCATTACAATAGTCTATCATGATCAATTAGGGTATAGCAAATGAAAGGAATGTGCGCTCTTAGTTGTTTTGACGAAAAAAACGTCTGCTTGAAGTAGCATTTTGACTTTCCAGCGACAGTTCTGACTCTATTTTCTCATTTAAAGCCTGGCCTAGACTGAGATCCGGGTAGATAGCATATTTGGTGCAGTAGGAAATATAATCAAGTCCCGAAGCAAGATAGTTGGTCGCAAGATCTTTGATAAAATGGCGACTGTTGGGATGAGCAATGCTGGTAATGATTGGCACCTGACTCCAGATAATTTCCGGTGTGGGATTGATGTTCTTGCTCCGGTGCAGATGCCGAGTGCCATAGTTAGTATCGGAGAAATAATATTTATCCTCCAGATCAAGACATAATTTGGTCAGAGTAGTGGCAACTACGGAACGCGGGTAGGCAAATTGCAGCGTAAGCCAGCCATGAATGTATTGAGATCTGCTGCTTAGATAGAGGATAACCTTTTCTAGTTTGTCAATCTCCTGTTTCTTCTTCAAAGTAGCCAGTACCGGAAATAGCAAGGCCTGATCTTTCCTGGAGAGTCCTGCCGCAAAAGCTTGCAGCTCGGATTTATTGTTCAGCCGGTCAAGTTTAGCCAGGAGCCAGGTGCGGGAGCTTTTTTGCTGTTCTAATTGAATTTCGCGCGGTAAACGAAAGTTCTCACGCATAAAGTCCAAAGCATTTTGGAAACCGGGATACAATAGCTGAGCCCGTGGCACTTTCGGTATAGAATATACTTTTGTACCGGGATCTACGCCGTGTTCAGGGAATGCTTCAATTACAGCTTCGCTTTCCGGATCAGGATCGGATTCAGGTGTGAACGCGACATCAATCTGCAGGTCCGGAGTAAATTCCTGTCCGGTGTTACGATCAGTTTCGCTATCCGCCTGAACTTGAAATTCAGCAGTTGCCGGGTCTACAAATTGAGCTGACTTGCGTGACTGCTCAGGCTCAGCTTTTACGGTAATATCACTCTTTTCCGGTTCAGAGGCAGCCGGCATTGTAGAAGAAGTTCCGAGCAGGGGAGAAGATACTTGAGTAGCGGGAGTGCCTGATGTCTTTATCTCCTGCAAATTAAGCACACTTTTTCTGATGCCTTTGCCACTGTGTTCAGATGTTTCAATTGTCGACAGGGGCAAGTCTTCTAGAGGTGAGTCTTGCCGGGGCAAGTCCTGAGGTAATTCCAACACAGCGGAATCCTCAAGAGAGCATCCTGAGTCGGGGACGAAATTGCTGGGCATATTTGCGGGCAGACGTCTCATCGATTCTGTGTTCCTTCGCCTCTTAAGCGCAGAGCAACCGGTAAACCATCGATCGCATCGCGGATCTCAGCTACGACAAAGCTCAGACGCTCAATGACTTCACCTAGACCTGCATCGTACTCGGCTAGTGTCTGGTGGACAAACTGGGCAGATTCGGTTGTGAAATGCGTGGTATTGTCTTGGATGGTCCGGTTAATTTCGGACAATTGCTGTACTTGACGGTCGAGATGAGCCAGTAGTCCTGTACCGTACTCTTCCTGTTTCTTGGTCATTTCTGCTGCCTGTTCCAGCGCAGAAGCCGATTCGGTGATGGAGGCATTCAACCTGTCGCTGAAGACGCTGATCTGGTTGGCCAGATTGCTAATATGCAGTGACAGTGAGCGATCCTCACCCTGATAAAGTCTGGCCAGCCGGTTAGTACTATCACCGATCTTCTCCAGATAGTCACGGATGTCCAGCATCTCATTGGCCAGGTCATTTTTAGCCAGCGTCATAAGACGCAGAGCTTCGGAGATCTCTTGATTGAGAGCGATATTCTGCTCGCGGGAGGTCTCCAGTGTCTGTACGGAAACACCGACATAAGCTTCGGTTTTGGCGATCAGTTCATTAAGTTTGCCGAGATGGGTATTAAGCGGTCTGAGATGATCTTCCAAGTAGCCGGTGACAACGGCGGAGAATTGTGCAGCCAGATCGGCCATGCCTTTTTCCTGTCGTTCGGTCAGATCAGTAGCCAGCAGGCTAAGGGTGTCGGCTGCCTTAATTATAGGCGGTGATACTTCTTCAGACATGATCTGACGTACACTGTGGTTGATACCTTGAGCGAATTCGCCTTCAACCAGTTTTCTGGCTGTCTGCTCGAATTCGGTGAGATTGTCTTTGATGGTCTGTTCATATTCAAACATGCGGCCGGAGAGTTTGGCCAGACCGATTTGTTCAGTAAAAACGGGATAATTGTCAAGCAACGCCCGGTTCATTTGCATGATTCTGTTGTCTATCTTATCACGCACGGACTGGGTGATCAGTTTCAACAGATAAGAAAGAGTCGCAGCTGTGACCAGAGATGACAACAGCAGGGAAACTACGGTATTGAAGTTTTCCTTAGGTACGAGGAACAAAGAAAAGGCAGCTGCTGCAGTTGCCAAGAGGCCAAGCAGCAGAATGATGTTGCTGTACAAACCCTTGATAATATGATTCTCGTGAATTGTTAGCAGATCGTTCTCATTAAGTCTGCTGGCAGGATCATATAACCAACAATTGTTGTGATAATCTTGACTGCGGTGTACAAGATCTGTCAGGGCAGAACATAGCAGCGGATCTTTGACTTCAGTTTGTTCCAGATAGTCAATCCTGGCGCCGATTTTATCTGTATCCGTAGCCTGGGGATGGGGTGCATGTTCAATTATATTTTCCAGCTCCATCAGTTGCTCAGCACTGCGGTGGCCGGCTTTTACTGTCTGCCCGATGGCAAATAAGCAAAAAGCCAGTAAAAACAACGGCATGGCCAGGATAAAGATTGAATTGATAATTGTTGAGATGTCATTGGGGTTCATACCTGTTTTATAACCTCCGCATACATATAGTAATAACTCACTAGCGCTAAAAAATTTATAATGTGGTAATTATAGCATTATCAGGCTAAAATCAATAATCAGAGCCGGAATCATAGTAAGTAATTGACTGCAGAAGGAAAGAGATAAGAGTTTTTAGGGCATTCTGTGGTAATCTGTTTTTTGATAATGTCGTTATAAGAATGAGGTGTTTGATGTCAACAAAATATATTTTCGTTACCGGCGGTGTGGTATCGGGCCTAGGCAAAGGCATTACAGCGGCAGCACTAGGCAGACTGTTGATCGCCCGTGGACTTACCGTCAGAATTCAGAAATTCGATCCCTATATTAATGTCAACCCCGCCTTAATGAATCCCACACAACATGGGGAGATTTTTATCACAGAGGATGGCGCTGAAACTGATCTCGATATCGGTCATTATGAGCGCTTTACCGATGTCAATCTCTCCCGCGAAAGCGATATCACTTCCGGCAAAGTCTATCTTGACATTCTTACCAGAGAAAGGGCCGGCGGTTACCACGGTGGCACCGTACAGGTTGTTCCCCATGTCATCAACGAGATTAAAGAGCATGTTTTCCAAGTTTCACGCGAGGGCAATCCGGATGTGGTTATTGCCGAGATTGGCGGCACGGTCGGAGACATGGAGGGTCAGCCTTTTATTGAGGCGATAAGACAGGTCAGCTATCAAGTGGGGAGAGAAAATGTCCTGTTTATTCATGTCACTTTATTACCATACTTAACTAAAACCCATGAACTAAAAACCAAGCCTACCCAGCACAGCGTACAGAAATTGCTGTCTTTCGGAGTTCAGCCGGATATTTTGGTCTGTCGAACAGAAGTGCCCTTTGATCAGGGGCTAAAACAGAAATTGGCCCTCTACTGCAATGTCAAAGAAGAGGCGGTGATTCAAAATCTGGACTGTGACTCTGTCTATGAATTACCGTTACTACTGGAGCAAGAGGGGCTGGCCAAGGTGGTATGCAATCATCTCGGTATTGCACAATATGTCGAACCTGATCTATCTGGTTGGAAAGATCTGGTAGCACGGATCAGAGCGGCTAGAAAGCCTCTAAATATTTCGTTGGTAGGGAAATATACGGAATTATTTGATGCCTATTATTCAGTGACGGAAGCCCTGGATCATGCCAGTATTACACATGGCGCAATTCCGAATATCGACTGGGTTGCGGCCGAAGAGCTGGAAGGTCTGACTACGGCTGAAGTGGAAGAAAGATTTAGGGAATCTGATGCGATCTTGGTTCCCGGCGGTTTCGGTCCCAGAGGTATGGAGGGTATGATTGCAGCTGCGAAAGCAGCACGTACCAGGAAGATACCCTATCTGGGTTTGGGTCTGGGTATGCAGATGGCCGTTGTGGAGATCGCCCGCAATGTAGCAGGTATTCGCGACGCTCATACGGACGAGTGCGAGATGCCTTGCAGCGATATTTTTTATTATGCCGGGTTAACTGATGAGATGGCGAATAATCTGGCCGATATTCCCTATGCCGATCAGCCAATGCGCATAGGGTCATATCCGATGAAGCTGGAGGAGGGGAGCGCTCTGGCGACTATTTATAAGACTCAGGAAACAACGGAGAGACATCATCACAGACGTGAGCTGAATCCAGCCTTTCAGGCTACACTATCTGCTGCCGGTCTTAAATTCAGCGGCACTTCACCTGATGGTCTGCTGGTTGAAGCTTTTGAATATCCGGAGCATCCCTTTTTTGTGGGAATTATCTCCCATCCCGAATTTAAGTCCAGGCCGTACCGTCCGCATCCTCTTTTCGATGAGTTGATCCGGAAAGCCTTAATGCACCGCAAGATCAGGGAGGATGCCAAAGTGAAGTGAGCTAGAGCCGGCCGACAGCTCGCTGCTTGTAACTTGGCTCTGTGGTGCTCAGTATTATGTGAAAGATATTATTTGGAGAAAAGTATATTAAGGAGAAAAATATGGCTACGATCATCCCGGAACTGTCGCGTACTTTTAGTGAGTATCTGCTGCTTCCCAATCTGACAACTGAAGAATGCACACCGGACAGTGTCGACCTGTCTACACCGTTAGTGCGCTTCCGCAAAGGTGAACAGCCACGCTATCACTTGAATCTGCCCTTGGTCTCCGCGATTATGCAGTCTGTTTCCGATGACGGCATGGCAATTGCTCTGGCACGCGAGGGGGGGTTGTCTTTTATCTTTGGCTCGCAGTCAATTGTTGATCAGGCCGCTATGGTGCGGCGGGTCAAGAAGTATAAAGCCGGTTTTGTTTCTAGCGACAGCAATATCCGGCCGGATCAGACTCTACGAGATATCCTGGACATTAAAGAGCGGACGGGTCATTCAACGGTACCTGTGACCCATGACGGATCGCCCCAAGGTAAGCTGTTAGGTATCGTAACTTCTCGCGATTATCGAGTGAGCAGGCTCGATCCCGATACACCGGTACGGGACTTTATGACAACGATGCCTGATTTGATCACAGGGCTGGAAGGCATTACTCTGTCCGAAGCCAATGATATTATCTGGGACAATAAGCTGAACCAGTTACCTATCATAGATAAAGAGGGCAATCTGGTTTCTCTGGTTTTCCGCAAAGACTATGACCAACACAAAGCAAATCCATATGAGCTGCTGGATAAAAAGAAGAGTTTACTATGTGGAGCGGGCATCAATACCAGAGATTATGAGGAAAGAGTTCCGGCTTTGTTGGAAGCCGGGGCGGATGTACTATGTCTTGACTCATCGGACGGCTTTACGGAGTGGCAGCGCAAGGCGCTGGCCTGGACCAGAGAAAAATACGGTGATGAAGTTCCGGTCGGCGCCGGCAATGTGGTAGATGCCGAGGGTTTCCGCTTCCTGGCCGAAGCAGGCGCAGCCTTTATCAAAGTAGGTATCGGCGGCGGTTCTATCTGCATTACCAGAGAGCAAAAGGGCATCGGTCGTGGCCAGGCTTCTGCTGTTATCGAAGTTGCCAAAGCCCGGGATGAGTATTTTGCAGAGACCGGGATTTATGTGCCGATCTGTTCTGACGGCGGCATCGTCTACGATTATCATATGGTGTTGGCCTTGGCCATGGGTTCGGACTTCCTGATGCTTGGTCGTTATTTTGCTCGCTTTGATGAGAGCCCGACCCGCAGACTGATGGTCAAAGGCAATTATGTTAAGGAATACTGGGGCGAAGGTTCCAATCGTGCCCGCAACTGGCAGCGCTATGATGACGGCGGTTCGGGCGGGCATATGAACTTTGAAGAGGGCGTCGATTCCTATGTGCCATATGCCGGCAAACTAAAAGATAATCTGAAAGTGACGATGGCGAAAATCAAGTCAACTATGTGTGCTTGCGGCGCAATCACCATTCCTGAGCTGCAGGAAAAAGCCAGGCTGGTCAAAGTATCTCCGACCAGCATTGTCGAGGGCGGAGCCCATAATGTTATTCGCAAAGAGAGTGACAGTAGTAATTAGACTATGTGCTTGCTTGTTTTTTAGATTTATATGGGTTAATAGTAACTGGAGAGCTACGCTCAACCGATCTATGCTATAATCGTCCCGTGTATTCGTAAGATTGTAGTTCCGACAGGTGCACTTGCGAAATGATCAATCCACTAGGAGGGAAGCAGATGTCAGATAAAACTTATGGCTTGACTTACCAGGGAATTAAAGAATTTCAGCAGGAGCTGGAAGAGCGAAAGACGGTTATTGCCGCTGAGATTGCGGAACGCCTGAAAGATGCCCGCGCACTGGGCGATCTGACTGAGAATTCAGAATATGATGAAGCCAAGACAGCGCAGGCAGAAAATGAAATGCGTATTCTGGAGATTGAAAATATCCTCAAACATGCTAAGGTAATCGGCGATGAGGAAATCAGTCAGGATGTAGTGACCCTGGGCGGCCAGGTCACTATCCGCGATTTGGAAACCGGAGAAGATATGGAATATGTAGTTGTCAGCTTCCAAGAAGAAGATATTTTCAGCAATCGCATTTCCAGCGAGTCACCTGTTGGCAGTGCCATTTTAGGCAAGAAAAAAGGCAATACAGTGACAGTCAAAACCCCGGCCGGTATGTTAGAGTATAAAATCATGAAAATCAGCAAACCATCCTGAATTTCGATTTAGTCGGGTGACAATTACGGTTTAAACCAAGCGGCCATCCGACGGGATAGGTCGCTTTATAAATGAAAAGAGAAGAGTATGACAAAAGAACAAGAAATTAATCTTAATCCGAATCCGAACGATACAGATGAAAGGGTCAGTGACCAGATCCAAATCCGTCTTGACAAATTGAAAACCCTGCAGGATGCAGGTGCGGATCCATTTCTGGAAACCACCTACGAAATAACAGAGCATGCGGCAGAGATTGTTGCGGATTTTGACCGGACGGCCGGTAAGATCGTAAGAGTTGCCGGCAGAATTATGAGCAAGAGAGGTATGGGCAAAGTCAGTTTCTGTGATCTGCAGGACCGCTCGGGCAAAATTCAGATCTTCACTCGAGTCAATGACATCGGCGCAGAAAGTTATGCCAAATGGCAGGAGTTCGACATTGGCGATATTGTCGGTGTTGAAGGAGAGGTCTTTCGCACCAAGCGCGGTGAGGTATCAATCCGCAATTCGAAATTCACACTGCTGGCGAAATCCCTGCGCCCTTTACCGGAAAAATTCCATGGGCTTAGGGATACCGACACCCGCTATCGCAAACGTTATCTCGATCTGATTGTCAATCCGGAAGTGAAAGAAACCTTTGAGAAGCGCAGCTTGATTATCCGCGCGATCCGCAATGAGCTGGAGGACAGGAATTTCCTGGAAGTCGAGACCCCCTTGCTGAACCTAATTCCCGGCGGCGCCGCGGCCAGACCATTCATCACTCATCACAATACACTCGACTTGGATCTATATATGCGCGTATCGCCCGAATTATATCTCAAGCGACTGATTGTCGGCGGTCTGGAACGTGTTTTCGAGATCGGGCGCAATTTCCGCAATGAGGGCATGAGTGTAAAGCACAATCCCGAATTTACCATGATGGAGGTCTATCAGGCCTATACAGACTATCATGGCATGATGGAACTGGCTGAGGCCCTTGTCGTCCGTGCCTGCAAAGCAGTCAACAAAGGCAGCACAATCATAAACTTCCAGGGTGTCGAGATTGATCTGACCCCACCCTTCGCCAGAATCACCATGAGTGATGCCGTGCGCGAACATTCCGGGCTGGATTTTTCTGTAATCGAAGACGCTCAGCAAGCAAAACAGCTTGCTAGAGAAAAAGGGGTCGAGGGCATAGAGGAGCATATGAGTGTGGGCGATATATTAGAGCTCTGCTTTGAAACTTTTGCCGAGCCCAAGCTGATTCAGCCAACCTTTGTCTTGGACTATCCGATTGAGATCTCACCTCTGACCAAGAAAAAGCCGGGTCAACCGCATCTGACTGAGCGCTTTGAATTGTTCATCTACGGCAGTGAATTTGGCAATGCCTATTCCGAATTGAACGATCCTCTGGACCAGGAAGAGCGTTTCCGGGCTCAGATGGCCAAACGCCAAGCCGGTGATGATGAAGCCCATCTGCAGGATGATGATTTTGTCGAGGCCTTATCTCACGGCATGCCACCTACCGGCGGTCTGGGTATCGGGATCGACCGTCTGGTCATGCTCTTGACCGACAATCCCTCGATCAGAGATGTACTGCTGTTTCCCACCATGAAGCCACTAGGCGGTCAGACGGCTGACAATCAAGTTTCTAGTTCTAGCGAGGAAGATGACAAAACTTACAACCGATTTTCAACCGATTCTCAAAAATTAGATCTGTCTAAGATAAAAGTAGAACCTTTATTTGCAGATATGGTTGATTTTGAAACTTTTTCGCAATCAGACTTTAGAGTTGTGAAGGTATTAAACTGCGAAGATGTTCCGAAGAGCGACAAGCTTCTGAAATTTATTTTGAACGATGGTTCGGGGACGGAGCGGATAATCTTAAGCGGAATCAAGGAATACTACAGGGCTGAAGACCTAATCGGAAAAACCCTGGTGGCTATAACAAATTTGCCGGTCAGAAAGATGATGGGTATACCGTCTCAAGGCATGGTTATCTCGGCAGTGTATGAACACGATGGCAAGGAAGGGCTGGATCTTCTAATTCTGGATGACAACATACCTGCAGGAGCAAAGTTATATTAAGGTTAAATAGAAAACATACTGATACAGACTGAGGTTGACACTAAATTCAACCTCAGTTTTTTATTGAAGGCTTAAGCCTGTTGCGCACGTTGCTCGTGCGCAACAATAAACCACCCGCTGTGCGGGTGGAGGGGATAAGCTTTAGCTTCAAGAAGCAAAACCTCCGTGGTACACTAGGCAAGCTACCAC
>JBMNTB010000040.1:0-9988 GCA_050945515.1 Saccharofermentanales bacterium | reverse complement strand
ACCTTGGATGTAGCCCATGAACTTACCTCCGTTGTGCGTCTTCTCTATCATTATTTTACTACCTTTGCTGGATAAATAACCCCAAAAGTATGCTGAAATACCGTGTTTTCGGACACTCTGGCCACAAAAAGTCCGAAACTCCTAAAAACAAAGGGGTTTTCGGACTTTTTTATGAGTCTATTCATATAATTAGGTCGGAGATCAGATCAGCTCAAACGAATGACTCCATCGTCCGTTGATAGACCTCTTTGACCGCAGTGCCGGAGGCGCAGTCTATATCTACAATAGTCTGACCATTATTAATCGCCTTTACTGCTTCAAAATCAAAGGGTATCATGCCGACAAGGGGCAAATCATGCCGGCGGCAAAATTCTTCAATCTGCTCCGTAATTTCAAGATTGGTGTCATATTTATTAATGCATACGACAGTTTTGGTACCGAACTTTGCTGCCGTTTTAATGATGCGCTCCATATCGCTGATACCGGATAGAGATGGCTCAGCAACAATCAATGCCATATCCACGCCGTTAAGTGAAGCAATAACCGGGCAGCCTATACCGGGAGAACCGTCAATAATAGCCAGCTGGGCACCAACATTTACTGACTTCAGCTGTTTTTTAACTTCTGTCACCAATAGTCCGGATGTACCACTGCCCATTTTGAGTTGAGCGGTAGAAAAAGCTTTTTCGACGTCAGAATAGAGCATTAATTCACCATCCACTGATGGCACCATTTTTATCGCCTGCGCAGGACAAATATATTCACAAACACCACAACCCTCACAACTGAAAGGATCAATCATATATTTCTCGGCTTTTGAGATGGCGTCAAAGCGACAATTTTGTCGGCACCGATCGCAACCGGTACATAATTCATCATTTATCTCGGCTCTGGGCAAACCATAATAGTCTCTTTTTTTAGGTTCGGTTTGCCATTCGCTGACCAGATGTAAATTAGGCGCATCGACATCACAATCTGCATAGGCTTTGGCAGTGGCCAGTTTAATAAATGCACTAGCTATAGTGGTCTTCCCGGTACCGCCCTTACCGCTGAGAATAAGCAGCTGCTTCATGCCGCACCTCCTTGGCTACAGTATTGAGCAGTGCAGAGAACTTTACGCGGTATTCTTCCTTCTCTCTCACCGCGATCTCTGCATTGGAATTGAGTAATCCGAGCTCTCTGTCAAAGGGAATACGCGCTAAGATATTAATATTATTTTCGACGCAAAACTTTTCTGCCGGATTCTCAGTCTCCAAGCATTTATTAATAACGACACCAAATGACTTATTAAACAATTTGACCAATTCATAGACCAGATTGAGATTGTGCACACCGAATAATGTAGGCTCGGCAACCAATATGCAATAGTCTGCCTCTTTTACGCTTTCCATTACATTGCAGGCGCTGCCCGGTGGCGAGTCAATGATAGTCAGTGAATCAGCAGTTGTTTCTAATCCGGCCAGCAGTTGCTTGATAATAGGGACACCCGAGGCTTCACCGATATTCAAGAAGCCGGTTTTGACTGTGACTGGGTCAGAAATTCCTGTTTGAATTTTGCCAATGGGCCTTTCGATCTCGGCCAGGGCATTTTGCGGACAAACCAAATTGCAACCGCCGCAGGAATGACAAAGTTCAGCCAGGACGATCAGCCGTTCTTTAATATAAGCGAGAGCATTATATCTGCAAAAATCAATACACCGGCGACATCCGTCACACAAATCATGATTGACTTGAGGAATCAAAACCGCTACTTCCTCTTCTCTAACAGCTTGAGGTTTAAAGAAGAGATGACCATTCGGCTCCTCTATATCACAGTCGATATATGTCGATTTTTTGGCAACTGCCGCTAAATTGACTGCTACCAGCGTCTTCCCTGCTCCGCCTTTGCCACTTAGAACAGCAATGTTCATAATTAATTGTCACCGTGCTCGTGAAATCCGGCGTGAACTTCATCAAGCAAAGATAGCTTTCCGTCACCAAAGGCATCAATATTTTCCCGGGCCGAAGCATTTATTGCTTGATAAATTTTGATTCCGGCTGCTTCTAAAATGTCAGCTGCATTTTCTCCCAAGCGAGGCGTTAGTAAAGCATTCACCTTCTGGTCCGCAACTGTTTGCGCAGCTTTGATGCCCGCACCGCCGGCGCTCGATTGCGCAAGATTATCTACAAATACACTCTCTTCCCTTTCTGTATCATAGATGAGAAAGTAATTAGCACGCCCAAAAACTGTACTGACATTGGCCTCCAAGGCTTTATTTTCTACCGGAATTGCTATTTTCATAATGAACCTCCATTAAGATTACTGGCATATGCCATTTACTTGATTATAACCTATTTATGGCATATGTCAATAACGTTTCTGTTTTTTAACAGTTATCTCCTTTAGCAAAAAACCACCTGACTTTCCGGGCAAGTGGTTTTCGGCTGAGCTTTTGTTCAAAGCAGTTTAAAGCAGGTTCTCCGGATTTAATGCCTTTAATTCTTCCAAGACAAATACTCCGTCTTCCCTGACCAATACATCATCGAAGTAGATATTTCCACCGCCGTATTCCGGCCTCTGGATTGATATCAGATCCCAGTGTATGGCGGATTTATTGCCATTGTATGCGTTGTCATAGCATTGTCCGGGAGTGAAATGGAAACTGCCGGCAATTTTTTCATCAAATAAGATATCATCCATGGGATGCATGATAACAGGATTGACCCCAAGGGCAAATTCGCCAATATAGCGAGCCCCCTCATCGGTATCAAAAACTTGATTGATCCTGTCCGTATCATTGGCGGAAGCCTCGACAATTTTGCCGTTTTCAAATCTGAGAGTTACATCTGTAAAGCGAAATCCCTCATAAGTAGAAGGGACATTGTATTTTATGGTACCGTTGACAGAATCTCTGACCGGTGCCGTATAAACTTCACCGTCCGGAATATTATGCTTGCCGCTCATACCTAAGACACTAATTCCTTTGATGGAGAAAGTTAAGTCAGTGCCGGGGCCGGTAATTCGCACTTTATCCGTCCCTTCCATCAGTTCTACCAGACCCTTCATTGCTCTATCCATCTTCTCGTAATCAACCAGGCAGGCCCTAAAATAGTAATCCTCATAATCTTCCGTGCTCATACCGGCTAGTTGAGCCATCGCATCGTTGGGATAACGGAGTACAGACCACTTGGTATGATTGCAACGTTGATCCATATGAATCGGCTTCCAGTATTCCTTGCGGTATGCCTCCATGCCTTGTGCGGGAACACTCTTCCACTGGCTGATATTCTCCGAGGCGCGGATAGCAATATAGGCATCCATATCTCGCATGCGCTGCAGTTCATAGGAAGCAATATTGGCCATATGTTCATTATCTGCCCCGGACAGTATCGCCGCCTGCAGCTTTAAATCAAACATCTCAAAGTACGGCTTGCCCCCGGCTTTATATGCTTCTTCAATCAGAGCCTTGGCTAATTCCGGTGCGCTGCCATGCATCTCAATTAAGATCTTGTCATTGGGCTTCAGATTCACGGCGTTATTGATCAGGAACTGAGCAAACTTTCTAATTCTCGGATCTTCCATATTCACACTCCATTGCTTAATTTTTATTAACTACGTTGTACTCGATCTTATTCAACATATTAGACGAAGGCAAAATACAGCAGCACGACCATGCCGAGTGCGATCCGATAATAACCGAAGACTGTAAAATCATGTTTGCGGATAAAGCTGATCAGGAAATCGATTACTTTGAGGGAGACTAGGAATGCGACCGCCATACCTGTGAGTAAAACCATTAGACTCTGTAGGCTCCAGCCGCCTTGATAGGTCACCAGTTTGAGCAGGCTGGCCCCGAACATCACCGGCACAGCAAGATAAAAAGTAAACTCAGCTGCCAGGACACGACTCAAACCTAGAATCAGACCGCCGATGATTGTAGCTCCGGAGCGTGAAACACCTGGGAAAACTGCCGCTACCAGCTGAAAGAGACCGATCATAAAAGCCGCACTCCAACTTAGCTCTTTCATCCGTATAATCTTCGACTCGGTGCCGGCCAGAACTTTTTCGACAAGGATGAAAATCACTCCCACAATGATTAAGGCCCCGGCAACTACCCAGGGATTATAAAAGAGGCGGTCAATCGCATCGTCAAAAATTAGCCCGATAATCGCTGCCGGAACACAAGCCACTAAGATTTTCAGCCACATGGTGAAGATATCCGGATCGATGATGATCCTTCTCCGTTGGGATACCACGCCGTTTGGGCCGAGACTGCCTGCAGTACCTTGTGATAAATTCGGCTGTGGCAAAGCTCCGTTTCTACCCACACCCAATCGGTCCGAACCGGTCGCAGTTGTCTGCCAGGCAAAAGGCCACAGACGGTGCCAATATGTCACAATCACGGCCATGATGGCTCCCAGTTGGATCACGACCAGATACATGCTGAAAAATTCAGCGCTCTGATCCAGGGGCAACCATTCTTCCAGCAGGATCAGATGGCCGGTAGAGCTGATCGGCAACCACTCCGTGATCCCCTCAACCAGACCGTAAATTATTGAACGAAATACATCCCACCAGCTCCCCATTTAATTCTCCTCCGGGTGGCAAAACCTATTTTATAGCGCCTTCGTCTAAAGGCCTATGGTTTTACAGTTATTATACTATCGTCCGGAACTCAATCAGCAGCGGATACTGTTTCGGTCAGAACCAGCATACCGCCGGGCAGGACCCGGTAGATATGACTTGATGAGTTGATCTGATCCTGCGCCAGCAATGTCGCCCTGGCATCATAGCTATAAAGTTCGCCCTGTGAGATCGGTGCATTGCCACCAAGCCTAAGCGAGATATTTTGGCTGCCGAGATTGAGCATGATCACCGTCCTTTGCTCACCGGACACAAATGAGAATAATAGCAGTTCTTCCGCATCCGGGTCAATCCCATTTTCGGACTCCGGCCCCTCCGGGACAGCCTCGGCTTCAGAACCGGCATCTGACGTTGTAGCGGCAGTATCAGGCGCTTCCGTATTTGCTGTGCTCTTATCAGTTGTCATCCGGTCTGCGGTTAAAAGCTCTACCGGCGGCGACAGAGCCCATTTATTACTGATTTCTCTGCCGGCGTGCAGCAATACCGTGTAAATCCTGGCAGCCACTTCAGAATCCATCTGTTCGCCGTCAATTAAGACCAGATTGATGCTTCCACCCGCTTCGCCAAAGACCAGCGCGGCATAATCAGCCAGCCGCAGTGATTCACCATAACTGCTCCAACTGAAGCTTTTAATCATCTCCGGCGCATTAGTGCCGGCCAATACGCGCCTGGTAGGTACGCCGCGCAAAAATTCCGACCAAGTTATGGTGAGTTGACCGACATTATCAATGACATCTGTACCTGTCAGAGTTCCGGCATGGTAATCAGCTTTGGAAGCCAGTATCTGCCCATCATAATTCATGCCATCGATGATGATCAGCTTATTCTCCAGATGACCATAATCTGATGCCGACAGCAGCGTATCAATTACATGATTGACATAGGTCGTGCGCGAAGTATCATTTGTGAACACATCGGTCGGATCGCAGATCTCCAGATATAACAGATTGAACTGATCGCTCCAGCGCCCCACCGCCCCCTGCTGTGAGCGCAAGCGGCCGAAATCACTACTTTGCGAGCCGGCCAGAAATTCAATCAGATGCAAGATTTCAGCATCTGTAGCCATGGCATCAACCACCAGCCAAGGATCGGCGCCGACTTGCTGGGACAGTTTGAGCGCTGCACTCAGATTATGTACTTCCCGTACCTGTGCCGGCTGATAGTGGTCCGTGACATTGTCTGCAACCACAGTTGCTTCAGCGAAGGCGCTTATGCGCAATCCGGTGCCCTCGGGCAGGAGCCAACTATGGTTGCCTTGCCCCGGAGCGCCGATTGGCACAAAGCCAAAACGCATGACCTCCGGCCCGATCTCTCCCAGTTGTTCTATCAATGTAGTTGGCAACGATACCGGTTCATCGCCGGCACTGCCGAACCAAATCTGATCCAGCCAGAGTGTGCCCTTCCCGGCGAAGCCGATATTAAGCCAGACTTCACTGTCAGTACTGTGCTGGCCCAATACAAAGATAAACTGATGTCTTTCCCAGTCGTTACCCAGCTTATGAACCGTATGACTGGTATCAACTTGCAGACCTGACAGCCAGGCCACAACACTATTGTTATTAAGACCTTCCTGGCGCAGATAGACTTCCAAACGATAGAATGACTCAGTCAGACCGCCACTCTGCTTGAGGTCCAGTTTTTGGGCGAGTCGGGAATCCAGCCAGACCGGCATGCGGTTATAGATTGAATTGACCACCTGCCCTGATGATCCAATCAAGAGCTCGTTGGCCATTTCCTCCGTCCCGTCCGCTGCGACATTGGACAAGCGGACACAGCCTCGCCCCAGCTCCCAGGGACTGTCAGCTGTAACTTGTTGCATCGTAAGTTCAGAACCGCCCGACACATACCAGATGCCGGGCACGGATCCGTCTTTAGATATAACTTCTTGTGACTCCGGTTCAGGTACAGCTTCAGAGTCGGTACCGGCTTGACCAAAGGCCGGCGGCAGGGATACTTTCTCCAGCAGAATCATATCCCCGGACTGCACCTCACCCTTGTCCAGAGCAGGTGTAAAAGTCACAATATCAGACAAATTGGCCATCTCCAGTGAGCAGTTCTCATAGACGGAAAGAATGCGCCCCCCGGGGAGAGTATTAATAAAATTGACGCTGCCACCGCCCTTAAAATAGGGACTGACAAGCAAGGACTCCCCCGGCGCTTCTGACAGCCAGGATTGACCGGACGCCGTCTGGAACAGAACAGATTGGTCGGTCAGCCAGGTGCAATTGACCAGAGCCGGCCAGATAATGCTTTCATGTTCTGACTGATCTGCAATCGGGTTCACTCCATAGACCTCTGCCAGGACATCAGGCTTGATCAATTCAAAATTCAAACCGTCCGCCGAATAAGCCATCCCTCCCTGAGTACCACAGCTGACAAAGCCCTCTGTACCGGCAGCTATCGACAGCCAGTTATGTGACGAATTTAAGTTTTCAACCGGCCGAAACTGAAGGTTAAGATCACCGGACAATATGAGACCGTTGCTGGCCGCCAGCACGATCCGCTCGCCATAAATCGCAATAGCATTGAGGTCATTATGCAGATCCAGATTGATTTCCTCAAAGCCGCTGTAGCCGATACGATATAATTTACCATCGTCGGCACAGGCCAGATAATCCGCCTTGCCGTCAGCAGTAAGTGAGATAATATCATTAAAAGAGACATCAGCAATCCGCTCTCGCTGCCAGTTACGGCCATCAGAGGAGAGATAGTAGCTACCGTCATCAGCAACAGTGATCCAGCCGGCAGCACTACCGGCAACTGCCGTCAGTCGGGGGGTTGTGCCGAGATGATTTAGTCTGGTTTCGCCATCACGGGTGATCTCCAGAATTATGCCCTGATCGCCGACCAGCATGATGGTACCTTCATAAGCAGCAGCATCATGAAGCACTACATCGGTCGGCATCTCCGCCGGCACAAGAATCTGCCTGAAATTCAAGAGCTGACCGGCGGAAAAATTTGTAATTCTAGCCTCATGACGCAGCTCAAATCTATCCTGAGACTGACTATAGATTCTGATATCGGCCCCTTCATAATAGTCTTTGCTGCTGCGAACGGTATCGCCGATCGCGACCGAGGGAATGACAAAGCTATTTTCCGTACCAGCCGTAACTGTGAACTGATTTTGCAGCACTTCAGGTTCAAAGCCGCCATAACGGATAATATTGCCGGAACTTACAGTCTCAATATTGATGCCGAAAGCAGCGACCGGATCGCCCGCAAAATTGCGGCTCAGTTCAAACACTCTGGCTTTGTCTTCGGTATAGAATAACAAAACACTGCGGATGATCAGGAAAGCAGTCAAAATAATCAGCAGCAGGCTGATTACAGTGGTAATCAAAATTCTTTTACGCCATCTGTAATCAATCTCCGCAAACATGCTTACACCTGTTTCCGTCGATAGCGATACTCCCCAATCAGCCGGATCAACATAAAGAGGCCAATGAAGATGAAGACTATCTCAATCCAGAACAAGGTCAGATTATCCTCCGGCAAGCCGAATAATCTGGCAAAGATGCCGCTGCCTAAAAAGTTATATACCATATGCATAAAGATAGGGATCAGCAGATTGCGGGTTAGCTCATAGACCAAGGCTAGAACCAGCCCGGGCAAGATCACGAAAGCGATCTGAAAAGGCATGAGATGAAAGAGAGCAAAAGCAACGGCAGAAAGCAAAACCGCTAACCAGGCAGGGGCAACCCGGCGAATTTCGCCTTGTAAAATACCTCTGAACAGCAATTCTTCGGCAATGGGAATCATGATAACCACAGCCAGAATCTCCAGCCAGAGATATCCCTCCGGTTGGATCAGAGTTTGAATTGCCGTGATATAGGTATCGTATTGTGTCTGCAGCCAGGCATTCGACTGTGCCAGATGGATCAAAATGCCGATCCAGATCATGGTCAGGCCGAGGGAGCCCATAATAGCGGAGAAAGCGGTCAGCCAATATCTCCGGGGCACCCGTTCCAGCAAAACTACCTCAGGATACTTGCGCCCCCGATATTTCAAATAGAGACTATAGACCGGCACCATAACCAGCCCTAACAGTACTGAAGCCCAGTTCTGCGCCTGGGCATCCAGAAAAAGACGCTCGATGGCCTCCTGACTGGAAAGAAGAGAAAAGGGAATGCCTTGGACGAAAGTATATATTACCACGATCCCTATTGCTGCCAGATTTAGAAATAAGGCATGTAGCAGCATAAAGAGCAATGGTGCCGCTACAGTTAAGACATCGGCACGGTGATATTTTGATTTGAGGACGGTATCCCCGTCCTCAAGCGGTGTTTTATTCAGATCGATCAAAGACAAAGAATCACCTCAGCCACTAAGAAACAGTAATAATTCCAGTCAGTAAAACATCTGACTTATTTTAACGGCAGTCGAACCGGTAATTACAGCCTTGCAGCTACAGTCACGCCCTTACAGCGATTGCTCATAACGGCTGAAAAACTCGTCAAAAGCTTCATCCAATTCCTTGCGACTGCGGATGGAAACATAGACCGGATCGCCGTTTTTATCTTGATAATTGCGCATGATGACTAATTCAGGCTCCGGATGCGTGCCAACATCCGGCTCAAAATTATACATGACGGTATAAGAGCGACCTCTGATCTGAAACGAATCAATCATCGACACATAGTATTCCCGGCCACGGTTATCATCGACTAAAACTGCCAGCACTTCATCATGGGCTGATTCAACAGCTGTCGCATCGGCTGCCGCAGAGCGCTCGCTTTTAGTCCTAGTCGTCTGTTTCGTAGCTCTCGTCTTCTTCGTAGTCTTCTTCCGTTTCAGCATATTCATCCAGAAGTCGATCATATTCCTCATAGACCCGATCATTTTCATCATCATCAAGGCTCATTAGAGAGACCTCGCCGGTATCGGGATCCTCGACGATCTGGGTAATGACCCACTCACCGTAGTCATCCTCCTCATCATCGTCGGTCGTAGTCACCAAAACACAATAGACTTTATCTTCAAACTCAAACTGGTCAACCATCTCGAAGTAATATTCTTCGCCGGTTTCAGTATCTTCCATCACAACAATCGCACCATCATCAGAAAATAGCTCATCGCCAAGTCCCGGCTCAAAACCATCTTCGTCAGCGGCTGCATAATAAATATTTTTAGTAGAGAGCATAGTTAACCTCCAAAAAGTCTGTTTTATTTAACATAGCAAGTATATCACATGTCAGATTGTAAATAGACAATTATAACTAATATGGTCCCTATACGACACCCGTCTTTGGTTTGTAGCACCACAAAGATTTAGGATGAAATAATTACTTAATGTAAAAACGTTGAATTAGAGAGGTTTCTCGCCTCTTTTTTTTAATTTTACATTTGTGTTACAGGCATTGCTTC
>JBMNTB010000039.1:0-10508 GCA_050945515.1 Saccharofermentanales bacterium | reverse complement strand
CCCGTTCGACTTGCATGTGTTAAGCACGCCGCCAGCGTTCATCCTGAGCCAGGATCAAACTCTCAAATCTTTCTATTTGAGAGCCAATTCGGCTCTTTCTTATTTTTCTGGTCTTGCCTGTTAAACTTCAAAAGTTTAACCAGGGCTCCTCTTTTCACTGTTCAATTTTCAAGGTCCGTTCACTCTCCCATCGGAGAGGCGCTCGATTAGAATACCATCAGTATTTGCTTATGTCAACTTTACCCCAAACAAATATTGCACGATTGCGAACTGTCCGTAATGTCGTATTCATCAGTCCTTTGAGTTAATATTATTAACAAATTGTCAGCACTAAAGCCTTACTTTAAGAAAGTTATAAAGTACATTTCTGCAATATAGCTCCAACACAAAGAATTTAAATTGAAGTAAATAATATTTGCTAATGACCGCCAATAACCCGTATGCCATCAACGACCTATTGATTATTGATCGACCTTTTCTTCTGTAAATAGGTTGCGAGTCAAACAACTATATGAATGAATTTAAATTGAAGTAAATATGTCAACTGTCTATTATATATGTATAGATATTAAGGAGGCAGCTGACATGACCCCGCAGAACAATATAAATTATCTGGCAGATATTTTTAAGGAATTACCTGAATATCCGGCTTTTACTCCCAATATCAGACGGGCACCGCGCCGTGACTCCCTTCTCAGCTATCAGGATAAGAAACTGGCAGTTGAGAATGCCCTTCGCTATATTCCGCCAGAGCATCATCAGATAATGGCAGCAGAATTCACTGAAGAACTCAAGCAACAGGGCCGTATCTATGGCTATCGTTTTCGACCGCCGGGCAGAATCTGGGGACGGCCGATTGACCAATACCGCGGCCGCTGCGTCGAGGGCAAGGCCTTTCAGGTCATGATTGATAATAACCTGGATTTTGAGGTAGCTCTCTACCCCTATGAACTGGTGACCTATGGCGAAACCGGCCAAGTCTGTCAGAATTGGATGCAATACCATCTAATCAAATATTATCTGGAGCTGTTAACGGATGAGCAAACCTTGGTCATCTTGTCCGGGCACCCGCTGGGACTGTTCCGCTCTCAAAAAACATCACCGCGCGTGATTATTACCAATGGTCTGATGGTCGGACATGCTGACAATCCAGCCAGCTTTAATCGAGCCGCCGCTCTGGGTGTAGCCAACTATGGACAAATGACTGCAGGCGGCTGGATGTACATCGGACCTCAAGGTATTGTACACGGTACTTTCAATACACTGCTGAACGCGGGGCGTATTGAGTTAGGGATTTCACAGGATCAAGACCTGGCCGGGAAGCTTTTTGTCTCCTCCGGCCTCGGCGGTATGAGCGGTGCGCAGGGCAAGGCGGCGGAAATTGCTTCTGCCGTCAGCATTATTGCCGAAGTCGATGAATCCAGGATCCAGACTCGCTACGAGCAGGGCTGGGTCAGCCGGCGGACAGACTCACTGGAGGAAGCTATCGCCTGGGCTCAAGATTTTCTGACACGCCGTGAGCCCTGCGCGATTGCTTATCACGGCAATATTGTCGATCTGTTGCAGTATCTGGTTGACCACAGTATTCAGGTCGATCTGCTGTCAGATCAAACCTCCTGCCATGTTCCCTATGATGGCGGCTACTGCCCTCAAGGCATCGATTTTGCCGAGCGCACACGACTGCTGACCGCAGATCGTGACCTGTTTAGAGAACTGGTTGACAGTAGCCTTCGTCAACATTTCAAATTGATTTGCCAGCTCCATGAGCGGGGAACTTATTTCTTTGACTACGGTAACAGCTTCTTAAAGGCAGTCTTTGATGCCGGTGTATCGGAAGTCAGCAAAAATGGTCGAGATACAGTTGACGGTTTTATCTTCCCGTCCTATGTCGAGGATATCATGGGGCCACATCTGTTCGATTACGGCTATGGACCTTTCCGCTGGTGCTGCCTCTCGGGCAAGGATGAGGATTTGGCAGCTACTGACCGGGCTGCGATGGAATGCATTGATCCCCAACGCAGATATCAGGATCGCGATAATTATAACTGGGTGCGCGATGCGGCCAAAAATAAGCTGGTAGTAGGTACCAAATGCAGAATCCTCTATCAGGATGCTGCCGGCAGACTGAAGATTGCTCTTAAGTTCAATGAAATGGTACGTCAGGGCGAGATCGGTCCTGTGATGTTAGGCCGGGATCATCATGACACCGGCGGCACCGACTCACCTTTCCGCGAAACTTCTAATATCAAGGACGGTTCCAATATCATGGCGGAAATGGCCACACAGTGCTTCGGCGGCAATTGTGCACGCGGCATGAGTTTAGTAGCTCTGCATAACGGTGGTGGCACCGGCATTGGCAATGCTATTAACGGCGGATTCGGCATGGTTCTTGACGGCAGCGAACGGGTGGATGAAATTTTAAAATTGTCAATGCCCTGGGATGTCATGGTCGGAGTCTCCAGACGCGCCTGGGCCAGAAACCCGCATGCGATGGAAACAGCAAAAGAATACAATCAGCTCTGTGCTGAAACTGATCATATTACCTTGCCGTATCTGGTCAATCAGGAGTTATTGAACGGGCTGTTCTCATAACGAATATATACTAAACGTTGCAATCAATTTTGCAATCAAAATCTATCCAGGCAGCGAGCTAGCCTAACAGACTAACCAGCTGCTCGTGGCTGGTCTTCTGTAGCCACGCCAATCACAGCAGGCATGAATGAGATTGATCCTTTAAAAGGATATTTATGACTTAACTCTGATAATAACGACTGAGCGCTGCGCCGATCGCAGTTGCAAACTCTGCGTGCTGAGGAATGATCACATTCACATTATAAAGCTCGGAAAAAGATTTCAGCACGGACAGACCGAAAGTAACTCGCATCAGATTGCCGGTAAAAACAATATTCTTAGTCTTCTCCAGCTTGGCAGCCAGGACGGCAGCCGTCCCTACCGACTGAAAGACCAGATTAACAATGCCGCGGGCCAGATCCTCAATCTTAGCTGTATCCTTGACTTTGCCGAAATTAGAAGCTGTCGTATCGCCAGTCAGCCCAGGAATATTAACATTAGAAATATCAGCAATCGTCAGGTCAACCAAGTCAAGATCACCGGACTCCGCCAGCTCAGTCACAGTATCTATGTCACGGATATTGAGAATCGTATTAGAGAGTCCCTGTAAAGTACCGCCGCCGATACCGGAGCCAATCACATGTCGGACCGACTTGCCGTTGGCGTAAACCAGAGACGTGCCGGTACCCATGCTTACTACCACTGCCTCTTCAACCCTGGCCGCATAAAGCCCACCTAGACCGACAGACAGGAACTCATCCGCTTTGGTTGTCGGCAGCTCCAAAAGTCTGCCCTCAATAAATGATGCTCCGACACCGGTTATTCTGATATCAGAGATATCCCGCAGTGTCAGAGTATTATGTCTAAGGAAATAACCAAAGCCTCCATAGGCGGATGCAACAGGATCACTGGCTTTGACCAAGCATTCCTTCAAGAGCTTGTCATCCGCAAAACCAACAATTTTGGTGGTACTGCCACCGATATCAAGACCAACAGTAATCTGGCTCATAATCGCACGGACGACTTAAGACACCCGTCCTTTGCCTCCATTCAGCTGTATCAGGCATCAACAGCATCTTCCCTGCCTGACTATAGCGACAGATTACAGTATAAGTTCTTATCTGGCAAACATCCTCGCATTGCGCATATAGTCGTCATTGGAAGAATAAGAATAATCATCATAGCCACGGCCACGGCTAATCCGCGTGGTGCGCGGCGTAAAAACAAAGATAAGCTGTGACACCGGTTGGATTTCGCCTTCCAGCGCATAGGCCGCACCTGTGACAAAATCAACCAGACGTTGCCTGTGCTCCGGTGAAATGCTCTCAATATTGCAAATGACCGTCTTTCCTTCGCGAACATAATCACAGATCTGCCACATAGACTCCATGCTCTGAGGCTCCACGATCTCGACCAGATGCTGATAGCTAGGCGGCATATTCTGATTCAAATTCACCACCCGCGAAGACCTGGGCGCCGATCCCATACGCGACGGCTGTCTCATTACCTCCGGCTCGTGATCATAATAATCACCCTCGTACTCATCATATATATTACTGTCATCTACATCACGCCCAAAGAGCTTATCCAGAAACGACATGATATGCCTCCTTTCAATTGCGCAAAAAGCGCCTGACCAGCGCTTTTCTGTCTGATCAAAATCAGTTATACCTTGTCATAAATTATAAATATAGGGGGTACCCTTTTCAATGAAACACCGCTACCGGCACTCTAATTGTTAGTTTTATGCAATCAAAGCGTGATAGTGCCCGTATATAAGTAATTTAATCGTAATATTTGCCCTGTCAAAATCAAACCCGGCAGCAACTCCAAAACTTTGGACGAAGGCAACCGCGCTCACTTCCACCCTCTAACTCGAAACCGGAATGATTGTCGAAATCGGTACTAAAGAGACGCTGGCACAAAAATAGATTAAAACCTATCCTCTTACTGAGAATAATCCCTGGCGCCGAAGATAGCGGTACCGACTCTAATCATGGTTGACCCGCAGGTAATTGCCTGTCTGAAATCATGAGTCATACCCATGGAAATCTGATCCATATCTTCCAAATCATACTTTTCCCGATACAGGGAAAACAATTCATTGGCTGTGCGGAAAACGGGCAGAGTATCGTCCGGATTGTCATAATGAGGAGCCATCGTCATCAAGCCGCGAATTCTAACTCCGGAATGCTCCTGCAACGTCTGTCGAAAAGCTTCATCGAGCTCCGACGGATCAAAGCCGAATTTAGTATCTTCGCCGGAAATATTCACTTGCAGCAGAATATCCGTGATACACTGATTAGCTTCGCTCAGACGATCAATTTGGGCAATCAGGCGCAGTGTATTGACTGAATGAATCATAGCCACTCGCCCGATTACAAATTTGACTTTATTCCTTTGTAAAGTTCCAATCAGATGCCAATTTAATTCCCGATGTCCGGCCAGAGCATCGATCTTGGGCACGAGCTCTTGAACCCGATTTTCACCAAAATCCAGCTGTCCTGCCAAGATAGCGCCTTCGACATCAGAAACGGGAAAATTTTTGCTGACCGCAATTAATTGAACCGTTTCCGGATCACGTCCAGCCGCTTTGCAGGCTAATTCAATTTCCGACCTGACCTGGGCCAGATTGCTGGCGATCTCTAATCTTCTATTGTCGTTTACCACTTGCTCCACCTGATTCTTTACAAATTTTGAGGGAGGCTAACCTCCCTTGTGTTCCGGACAAAGAACTATATTCCGGAAGTTAGTCTAAGAATTCGCTTTATTCAGAAAACTTACCGGACATATCTCTTAATTGATCTATTGTAGCAGATTTTTCCCCCCTTTGCCGAATCAAGCAGCAGAATCAGTCAATAACAAGGCCAGCTTCAAACTGAGCGGGATTGCGCACATAGATATCAGCCACCTTGGGGGCCAGGGGATCACCGTCACGGCCGCGTACCAGAACATAAAAGCCGTCAGTTGCCTCAACACGTACCGGAACAACCACCGTCTTGCCCCCCTCAATCTTCATAATGCGAGCAGCTCTCTGATCGGGAGCATAATCCAACAGACTGGCAATCGGCATGATCAGACCGGTTTGTTGAGAAAGCGTAATCTGGAAATTATCGCATGACAAGTCGGCCAGACGGTCAATACCCTGTCTGGTGCTGAGAACAAGCAATAGACCATCTGCCAGTTCTTCCTGCCGCAGAACCTGACAGTCCGTCAGTGATACATCCGTGGTCAAAGAGCTGACCGTGTAGCGCTGCTGCGGTTGCAAAGGCTCACCAGCAAGTTCCGGCAGGAAAAAAGCCAGATACTGCTCTTGGCCTGTAATCAGGGTCAGAGCATGCTCACCCTGTTCAATCGGCGCAGGATAGGCAAAAGGAGCCGACATATTTTCAGACTCGTCCAACTCATGCAGCAAACGCTCTTTGTTCAATGTGATTAGATCAGACTGCTGCAAGTTAGTAGACCAGTTGCGGTACGAGAGCCAGCCGCTGTTGTAACTTGTAATAACATTGCCCTGTTCTCCGCGCTTTAGAGAAGTAATAAGAGCCTTATATTGTCTTTGCAGGCTTTGCAGTTCATCATCGTCGAATTCAAGCCAGCGCAATTGATCACTGTTAAGATTGAAGGTTTGTTCAACCTCTACTCTGACCCGATCGATATTTTGCACATCACCATTGCCGGCGGCCAGCCGAGCCGAAGTCAAAGTCTTTGCTATCTCGGCACTGCCCAGTTCCCTAGCCTTCTGAACCTGCGGCTGGGTAAAGTCAGTCCGTATCAGTTCCGTCTGGCGGTGATAAATCTGTCGCTGTAAATTATGAAGCTCGTTTGCGTTGCTTTCATGTCCCGGTAAAATGACTGTAGCTACCTGATCTAGCTTGCTGATTCTACTCCCTGAACTATAAAGAGGAAACAGCGACCCACTGCCGGGAGCTTGAAGCTGCATCTCGTCTCTGACAATCAGCCCTCTGGCCGTCAAGGTCTTCTTAATCGAATCCTGATTGAAAAAGGCCAGTCGGATCTGGGTATCTCTCCCGCCGAGAACCAGAAGCAATCCCCCAATCAAGAGAGCAACCAACACCACCGATAAAATGGAAAGTACCGCCGTCCGCAGTCTCCTGCCACGATCCCTCTTGCGTCTTAAACCGGATAAATCGTCTTTGTCGTGTGGCATTTTACTCTCCAACTTTATTTACAGCATCCAGAGCCATCAGAGCGCCGAGCCTGGCACTGGCAAAATTCAATGTCCCTTGCAAAAAGGCAGCATAGGGCGGTCGCAAAGGTCCGTCCGCCGATAGCTCAATCGAAGAGCCCTGGATAAAGGAACCGGACGCCATAATAATATCACAATCATATCCGGGCATCGGCGCCGGTATCGGAGTAACGAAACTATCGACCGGTGCCGCTCTCTGGATGGCTTCGCAGAAAGCGATCAGTCCGGCCTCAGATTCCAGCTTAACCACCTGTACAATATCGCCTCGGGTCGCATTCGGTGCAGGACTAACCTCATAGCCAGCGAGCTCAAACAGTCTGGCGGCATGAATCGCACCTTTCAGGGCTTCCCCCACAACCAAAGGGGCAAAATATAGACCCTGCAGCAAAATACGACTGAAGCCCAGCTGCGGCCCGATATGTCGTCCGACACCGGGTGCAGTCATGGCGGCAGAAAGCCGCTCCAGCAAATCCGGCCGCCCGGCTATATAACCACCGGTTGGTGCGATACCCGCCCCCGGATTTTTAATCAATGAACCTGCAACCAGATCGGCACCATACCAGGTCGGCTCATGCTCTTCCGTAAATTCACCATAACAATTATCGACCATAGTCCAGACGCCGGGACGCTCCTGACTGACCATAGTGCAGAGGCGGCCAATTTCCCGGCTCAAAAAGGTCTCACGCAGATCATAGCCGCGCGATTTTTGGAAATATACCAGACGCGTCCGGCCAGAAAGCCCGTTCAATAAAGCCTCTTGATTGATAGTCCCATCCTCTCGCAGGTCAAGCTCAACTACCTTCACTTGACGTTGGCGCAGATAAGACAGAGTATCTAACAGTGTGTCATAAGGGCGCCCCGTAGCAAAGATAACTTCGTCTCCCGGAGCCAATAAACCCAAGAGACAGGTAGCTAATACATGTGTGCCGGAGGAAAACTGCAGTCGTACAATTGCTTCCTCAGCTTCCAAAGCAGCGGCAAAACTCCTCTCCAGCTGCTCACGTCCGGCATCACTATAACCGTAGCCGGTATTATTGCCGAAGGCGCTTTCTGCCAGGCCGGCATCCTGCAGACCTTTAATCAATCTCAGCTGCCGATGCTGAGATAGCTCAGCGATACTGCGGAATTCCTCTTCAATATCTCCCAGAGCCTGGTGTGACAGAGCCAGTGACTGCTCTGAGATGCTGTACAGTTGCCTATATAATTGATCCATCTTATCTAAATTGAAATCCGGCACAGTCTACACCTGTGAATTGTAATCTAGGCTCTATCATAACGGATTTGGCAATGATATGAAATCACTGCGGAGTGGCTCAATCAATGCCGCTCCGGCCGTAACATCCTGAACCAGCTCAATTAATTCATCACTGCGCTCAGCTGAAGCCCCCGCTTCCCATTCCACATCAAGCAGAAACTCAGGTTCAGACTGCCAGAAGCCGGACTCCGTCAGTTGGTATCTGAGCTTATCGGCAAAAGTATAGGGAGTTATCAGTCTGAAGATCTGCAGTTTTTGCCTAAAAATAGGAATAGCCGCCTCAACCGCCTGAGCAGCGGCAGCACTGTAAGCCCTGACCAAACCACCTGTTCCCAGCAATATGCCACCGAAATAGCGAACTACAACCACAGCTGCATCTTCCAGCTCCTGGTGCAAGAGGACATCCAGGACAGGAAGCCCGCCTGTGCCGCGCGGTTCACCGTCATCAGAGTATTTCTGCAAAACCTCGGCGCCACCGGTTATCCAAGCATAAACATGATGCCTGGCATCAGGAAATTCAGCTCGTACGGCTGTGACGAAATCTTCTGCTTCCGCACCTGTCTCTACCGGCTTCGCTATACCGATGAACTCGGATTTGCGGTCCGTATAGCTGGATCTGCCCTCCTGTTTCAAACTGCGGTAACTATCTCTCATGGAACTATTCTACCCTGAAATCATTCACTGTCGGCAAAGACGCAAGAAAATTTCCAGACCGATTGCCAGTGAGCGCTCATCCAGGTCAAAGCGGGGATGATGAAGCGGATAAATTATGCCCTGCTCCTCATTGGCAGCACCAACAAGGAAAAAGCAGCCTTCATTGCGTTGCAGAAAGTAGGAGAAATCCTCACTGATCATCTGCGGCGGCATAGTTACAGCTTTGGCGGCATCAATCTGCCCTACTGCCTCTACAACACGTTCAACTTCCCGGGGATAATTGATTACCGCCGGAAAGCCCATTTCATATGCACAATTATAGTCGGCACCGAAGATTCGGCAGGCACCTGCCACTGTCTGCTCAATTCTCTCTCTGATTAGTTCTCTTGTTTCCTGATCGAAGTGGCGGGTAATACCTTCCAGAACTGCTGTCTCGGCAATAATATTAAAATTGCTGCCGGCATTGAATTTGCCGATGCTGAGCACAGCCGGTTCCAGCGGATCCGTAAAACGGCTAAGGACACATTGCAGCGCCTGAACAACATGGGCTCCCAACACTACAGCATCGACAGCCTTATGGGGCGCTGCCCCATGGCCGCCCCTGCCAATCAGCTCAATTTTAAATGCATCCGAGGCAGCCATACATTTGTCAGGACAAATACCAACTTCACCATAGGGGATGAAAGTCCACAAATGCAGACCGTAGACAGCATCAACTTCATCCAGAACACCACTTTCAGCAATACCCTTAGCACCGCCCGGCGGCCTTTCTTCATGCTGCTGGAAAATAAAATACACATCACCTTGAGCCAGTTCCGGATGAGCTGATAAGACCTCAGCCAAAGACAGTAAAATTGCCGTATGTCCGTCGTGACCGCAGGCATGCATGACCCCGGGATTGCCGGAGGCATAGGGCACATCTTTCATATCCGTCAGCGGCAGTGCATCCATATCGGCTCTAAAAGCCAGCACCCTGCCGCCTGCCGGTCCGGTAAGTTTCGCCACCAAACCTTGTTTATCAGCCTGAAAAACCAGTGGCAGACCGCATTTTTCCATCCTGGCTTTAATCAGGGCCAAGGTATTATGCTCTGCGCCGGATAATTCGGGGTGCTGATGCAAATAACGTCTGGTTGCTCGCAGATTATCTTTTTGTTCTGCAACTAATTGCTTGATTACAGGCATATTATGTCCTCTCAAAGTTAATATGTGATGAGCTTTAACTCAGTGTATGGCGAACTTACTCTACGAGCAGTCACAACAAAACTAAGTTGTAGTTTCATCCTATTCTACAGTTTTATCTAACTAATGTGTGTAGCAAGCCGGTAAAAACTTTCCCAGACCTCAAACAGGACTCAAACAGGACTTTCTGTAGTCTGATTGACATTTTAGGTGGCTTTTGACATAATACATTAGTCACATAGGCGGTCGTGGCGGAACTGGCAGACGCGCACGCTTGAGGGGCGTGTGGGAGACCGTGTGGGTTCGATTCCCACCGGCCGCACCAAGCCAATATAATCCGAACTTAATCTTCCGTATTGGAGATGGGTTCGGATTATTTGTTTATTGAGAGCAGCTTAAATTGGCCGTTTCCTACTTTATATTGTTTTCGGTATCAGCTTCGGTATCAGTCTTCGGTAGCAGCTGCTGACACTTGACCACAAAATTTGTTGGTGCTACAATGGCTCAATCGAACCTGTCTTTCGTTTGTGGATTAAGAAACTGGTGCTAAAATCTGTATTTAAGCATGCTATTGATCTTTCTATCACTTAGCCTATAGTCCATAATATTTAGTCCGGTGGACTTGGCAAGATAGCTTGC
>JBMNTB010000038.1:0-10968 GCA_050945515.1 Saccharofermentanales bacterium | reverse complement strand
CGAACAAGAAACCAAACCCGGCGATGCTAAACCGAAAACAGGAGAGGGCAGCGGCCAAGAACCATGGCTGGCACTTTTGCTCTTATCCGCCGGCGGATTACTGCTAATGCTAGTATACCGTGAAAAGATAATGCCTAAGAAAAGAGACTAGATATAAGCCGACTATTAAGAGAAAGAATTAATCAAGGGGAGCTGAAAACTGATTTGGCTCCCCTTGTTTATTGCTATCCGCTGGGGCCATACACCTTGTTGGAACATCGCATGCACCCAAACTGAGCAGTGCACCCAATTATTAGAAATGCACCCGAAGTAACAATTTGCACCCCAATGCACCCAAGCCATCCTTTCAAGTGGATTGTATTAGTTTTGCTGTACGATGCCAACCTGGAACGCAGTTATTGATACAATTTCCTGTATCGATAGCTGCTTTCTTTTGTTTTGAATCTATTTTTGGTGTTCATGAAGCCATTGGAAGAGATCAGAAGTATCTGCATTTCCGTTAGCTACATATAAGATATTTAGTTCAACAGAGAATTTATCAGATGGCGTAATTATGATAAAATCATGCTATGGAAGGGGGTTGTCGCAATGATTACGATTCGTCCGGTATCCGATTTACGCAATCGTTTCGCGGAAATCGAAAAGACTGTTAAAGAAGGAACTCCAGTCTATTTAACAAAAAATGGCTATGGAACGATGGTTGTTATGAGTTTGGAGCATTATGCCGCACTAACAGAAGATGTAGAAGCGAAACTTGATGAAGCTGATTACATAGCAGAAACAACGACAGAACGCTATACGGCGGATGAAGTCTTTGCTCGAGTAAAAAAGCGCATAAAGAGTCATGAAGAAATATAAATTGCGATTTCTTCCGCTTTTTGAAGAGGATTTAAACCGCATTGTTGACTATATCAGCTTGCAACTGGAAAATCTAGTGGCTGCGTATTCACTAGTAGATGATATACATGAAGCGATTAATAAACGTCTCCCTTTTGCAGAAAGTTTTGAGATCTACCCCCTCTAAGAAAGAACGCTCCCTGGACTACCATAGAATTTACGTGAAGAACTACATTATTTTTTATGTTGTCGATGGTGACATTATGGAGGTAAGGCGTATTTTGTATGGTCGTCGTGACTGGAAAAATCAATTGTAAACCACTGAAACAATCAAATGAAGCGAAAGGAAAGTATAAAAACAGAAACAGAGGTGGTGTCTTCTGGGACTTCTAAAAAACATTCAAAAAAGACCATTGAATTATATAAGCCAGCTTCTAGATAAGCTAGATAAAGTTTTTGCCTTGTGTTAAACCCCCGTTGAATATTAATGCCAAAATGGCAGAATAATTCAAACATCTTGCGCCTTCATAGTTTCGCACTTTTCGACTACGAATTGTTCGATAATCTAAATGTGAGCAAGCCAACACAGGGTCGGTTCTGTTTCTGGTTGATTTTTTCTCGTTTTAAGCAGGTTTTTTTAGTAGAAAGTGTGGTTGTCGGAAATGCTTACTACGATATCTTCGTTTCAGGTTTTATTATGTCATTAATCCGGATTTCGTCGAGTCTCGATGAAATCCGGTTTGCACAGAAAATAGCAATGGTGTAAAATTATGACTTCAGTACGGATTTTATCGACTATCGATGAAATCCGTCATAAGGAGGCCTTATGAAAGTCATTGATCGAGAGCGACCTTTGAAGCGTCTCATTGGCATGATGCATAATGGGCGAATTAAAATCATTACTGGGATACGCCGCTGCGGAAAGTCATTTTTGCTGTTTCGACTTTTCAAAGAACACCTTCATCAGCAGGGTATAGATGACAGCCAGATCATTGAGATTGCGCTGGACCAGAAACAGTATGAAGCCATGCGCAACCCTAATACCCTGTATCAGTATGTTGTTGAAAAAATTGAAGGTCGAAACAAACAGTTCTATTTGTTCATTGATGAAATTCAGCTCTCTTATAAGGTCAAGCGCTTAGATGCGGATGAAAGTCAGGTGCCTGAAGAAGATCGGGAACTGCTATACACCACCTTCTATGACATCCTCAGCGATTTGATGACCCGGCGCAATTTGGACATTTATGTGACTGGGAGCAACTCCAAGATGCTGTCCAAGGATGTTGCCACCAACTTTCGTGATAGAGGCATTGAAATACGCCTGCACCCTTTCAGCTTTGCGGAATTTTACTCCGTCTCTGATATGGAAAAGGTGGACGCCTGGGAAGAATACCTGGTGTATGGCGGTATGCCGCTTGCTGTGCTGGAAAAGAACCCAAGGGAGAGAGAGGCATATTTGTCCAGTTTGTTTGAGCGAGTATATGTGGCTGATATTGTGGAAAGATACCGGGTGGCGGAATCATATGTGAATGACCTGGTGGATGTGCTGGCTTCCAATGTTGGTAGCCTGACCAACCCATCAAAGCTGGCAAACACCTTAAATTCGGTTCGCCGTGCGGGCACAACAGATAAAACCGTAAAGAAATATCTGGATGCACTAGAGGATGCGTTTCTTTTTACCAAAGTCAGGCGCTACGATGTGAAAGGGAAGGCATATTTTAATTCTCCTGTAAAATACTATGCGGAGGATGTTGGCTTGCGAAACGCAAGGCTGAATTTTCGACAGATTGAAGAGACTAACTTGATGGAAAACATTTTATATAATGAGTTGGTGGTTCGTGGCTTTGCGGTGGATGTGGGTTCTGTGCGTTTTACAAAAACCGTGGATGGGAAGCTGCTCCCCGAACGATGGCACGAGATTGATTTTGTAGTAAATAGGGGAAGCCAAAAGGTTTACATACAGTCCGCTTTCAGCATCCATGATGCGGAAAAACATCAGCAAGAGATTCTTCCTCTCCTAAAAAGCGGGGATTCATTTAGAAAACTTGTAGTAACAGGCGGTAATACAAAAATGCACACAGATGAAAATGGCATCAGTTATGTGGGAATCATCCCGTTCCTGCTTGAGGAGATTGACAATCTGTTATAAGGAAGTGATAGCAGACCGTGGATTAATAGTCTTCTAAAAATTGGGCTGCAGTCAGGCAAAGGGGCTGTTCCAGGTCTAGAGAAAGAAAATCTTTGTCACCTGTTATCAACAAGTCAACATTAGCTAACATTGCGGCATTAAGGATCGGCTGATCTTTTGGATCTCGGATCAGCTTTTTTACATGATCCGAAGCTGGGATCAGCTCATAGGAGAGTTCTAAAAGCAATATCTCCACATCAGCAAGATGCTCAGGCACTTTTCGTTTAATGACTTCTCGTAGTTCTGTGAGATTTTGCTCACAAAGTACCATCTCATGTTCTTGGGATACTTTGATAAGGGCTTTTGCCGGTTTAGAATACGGAAAAAGAATGGCGGAAATGAGTATGTTGGTATCGACAAGTATCCTCATTTACCGTACCTTACTTCATCAACCAAGGTTTGAACATCATCTTCATTTGCGACTCCCATTTTTTCAGCCACTCCTGCAAAGACAGTTTGAGCTTTATAAATGGTCTGTGAAGAAGCATTGCCGATCGTAATTTGCCCATCTTGGTTCTGAACAAATAGTACTTTATCGCCGGGTTTTAGATTAAGTGCCCGTCTTACTTCAAGCGGCACCGTAATCTGACCGTTGGCTGAAACCTTAGCTAAATTCATCTTCCTACTCCTTTCGTAGTTCAATAAAACAAAGTTTTCTTTGTTTTATTTATTTTATATCTAAACGGCTCAAAAGGAAAGTATAAAAACAGAAACGGAGGTGGTGTCTTCTGGGACTTCTAAAAAATCCATTCAAAAAAGGTCATTTAATTATACAGGAGCTTCTAGATAAGCTAGATAAAGTTTTTGTCTTGTGTAAAATCCTATTGAATATTTGTGCCCAAATGGCAGAATAATTCAAACATCTTGCGGCTTCATAGTTTTGCACTTTTCGACTACGATTCGACAGATTGAAGAGACTCATTTGATGGAAAATATTTTGCATAATGAGTTGGTGGTTCGTGGCTTTGCGGTGGATGTGGGTTCTGTGCGTTTTACAAAAACCGTGGATGGCAGGCTGCTCCCCGAACGATGGTACGAGATTGATTTTGTAGTAAATAGAGGAAGCCAAGAAGACGACAAAACGGATACAATCCGCCCGTTGTCTTTTTTACGCCCTGAAGCAAGTTAAATCTTATGCCGACAAATATGCAGATAATAGCCTAAGCGCTGAATCTATCCCTTCTTCATGCCCTCTTTCCGAGAGTCCGTCCACATGAAACGCGGCAGCTAAGATATTCCCTTCCCCCCTACCCGCTATCACTTTATAAGGTATGTTTTTTTCTTGGGCCATGCGTTCTAAAGCTTCGCCCTGTAGGGCAACAGAATACTCGTCCAAACCATTCCCCGCTGTGATAGCCAAGGCTTCAATTCGCAATAACTCTGCGAAATCTTCCGGACTGTACTCCCCTTCGGACATACCCCAACCTTCGTGACGTCCGGTCTTCCCGCAATCAAAATGAATACAAAACTCTGTTCCTGCGGCCAAAGCTCGTCCGTCCTCCCGGAGCCTCTCCAGCGCGCAGATCAATATGGCAAAACTGCTTATCGCACGCAGATTCCGCGCCTTAATAAAACGACTCTGCGTCACATGTACTCCGGAGTCCACTTCCACCCAATCTCCCACTTGAATCCCTAAATTTGTAATATCTTCTACAGTGCTCACCCTCTCATCAAGCCGCACACCAAAACCGGCATTACATTGCCGCACAGTCCCGGTGTACATACGTCCATACGACGTGATGATCGTACACTGTTCACCCTCCATCAAACCCGGCAGACTTCCGGACAAAAAGATACCTTCATCCCCAATTGCTGCCACACTTAACTCTTTGACCGGCACAGTAAAATGTATCAGACGCTTCGCCTGCTTTTCTCCTTGCCAGGTAACATCCCGCACTTCTTGCCAACTTGTCCGGAGTGCAGATAAATCCGCTTGCATAGCTCTCTGGCGATTCGGCCCGGTCAACGATGCATATCGCACTAGCAAATCCAAACATTCCATAGTTTTTTATCCCCCTCCTTTACTCCTTTAATTGTAAGCATTCATGTTCAAAAAAACGATTATCTACTTTAATATACAGTGTATATGAAGCAATATCTCAAAAAACGAAGCCCTCTTCGTAGAGGGCTCAAACGTTTCGAGACTATTCTTATTTATACTTACTTAGCATAATACTTTTGGCGAATGAGGATAAGTACTCCGGCCAAAGCCAATACAGCAAAGGCTACAAATATATTCGTTGGTTTTTCACCGGTTGCGGGTAAATATTTCACTTGATCTTTTGTAGTAGTAAGATCGGTTGTCGATGTATTAGTATCTGTCGAAGTGGGCGAACCTCCGGCGGACATTTTTGTCTTGATGAATGGAATCGAAATACTGCGATTTTCAGTATAAACCATGGTCAATGTATGTTGACCCAGTGCCAGTTGATCTAAGTACTCCTTGCTTACTGTAACAATCGTACTTCCTTCGGCTACTGTATAGTACTTGGGATCTACTACAGTATCATCAATCCGTAACTCGCGGAAGTCAGAGAAAGCACCGTTACAGCTGAAGGTTAAAGCACTTGTGCCGTTATATTCTGAAACATTGTCGGCATTTAATTGATCCGGATCCGGTGCGATTGTCAAGCCCTCGTCCTTGTCATCTTTAGTTGTTTCTGCCGGTGTGGTTGTTGTTTCACTTGGCTCTTCGGTCTTTATAAGAGCAATATCTGCACGATTACGTACACGAATACGATTGCCTTCCAGATCGATAGAAGACAGACCTACCGCTGTAACCTTATCACCCACTTTAAACGCGGGCATTGTCTTATCTTCGCTCTTGCTGTAGCCGATATAACCGTCAATGAAGACACGGATCGCACCGGAACCGTCATCTACAATAATTGCACTTATAACACCGTTCTCCTCTTGTACTTCCTTGACTTTACCTTCTACTTCAACCAACAATCCAAGTTTATTCGTAACTTCTGCTGTCTTGACTTTTGTCGGAGCAAGAGGGTTTACTGTAGCATCAATCAACTCAATGCTGTCTATGTTTAATTGCCTCTCGCCTTGATATGCACTGGTAGTGCCATACAATCTGATTTTTTGGCCGGCTTGGAAATTGCCCGAGATGGGGAAGATGTTAATGCCGCCGGTCGCATCTTGCACGTAGGCACTGTCAAAGAAAGCAGTATTCTTATCGTATCCACTGGCATTTGATGTCAAGATAGCTTCGACAACAAAACTCTTGCCTTCCGGAGCAGCTTGTACTTCTGCAATTGTGCTTACCGCTTGTGCCTTATCATAAACAGTCAATTTAATCTCAGAACTCAAAACACCCTGGTTTGTTGTTACCTTAACTACTACAGACTGGCTACCTACCGCAGTCGGAACGATATCGTGTGTAATCGTTACATCGCTGCTCCCCGCCGGAATGTTTGGTAAATTACTTGTAACGGCATGCAAGACTGTACCATCTTTCAGTTGATATTCTACTTTTTCAATCGTAGCGGCGTTTTTTGTCGTATTCATAAATTTCGTCGTGATACTTGTTGCTTCGCCGACAAACTCCAGTTCCGTATTCTTACTAACAGAATCAATATCTACTTTTTCAATGTAGCCTGTCCAAACCGGAGCGGTTACAGCCAGTTCACCGTCCACTTGTGTGACACGCACATAGTAATATGGACTTGAATTGGCCAGAGCAGTGTCCAAAGAAACAATGTTCGCGTTAGCTTCTTTTGCATACAATACTTGGCCGCCTTGTCCGATGATCTCTACTTTTTGAATTACATCATTCTGATCCGGGTCTGCAACATTTACTTTTACGTGAATATCCTTGCCTGCCTCAATCGTAGAACCCATAATATTACCATCGACATAAAAGTCAATCGTTTGGTTCTTATCTTCTGTAGCATAGACACGCAAGTCCAAGATACTCTGGATAATAGCTTCTCTAGTCAATGCATCAGCGATAACAACAGTTCTGGTGTCGTTCGCATCTCCCCATTTACCTTTGTGGTTGTCTTGGTTGTTAGAGGGAGCTAGTTTCCAGCCTTTGTCCAAAGCATTTGTATAGTGGTCATAGCTTCTCCAATAGCCGTTGCTGCCTACCTTGCCTTCACCATTTCCGACTTCAATTAGCTTCAAGTTCTTGTTATACGCCGGTGTGTAATGTGCGAAGTCATCAAATGTACCGAACGTAGAACCCGGGTGGTTGAATTGTGAGAAAGTCAAGGGATTCTTTGTGCTTACATCAGCCATAAGTTCATAATATGCGAGCAAACCTTTGGACTCCGACTTGTCATTATAGACCGGATGATTTCTCGA
This sequence comes from Saccharofermentanales bacterium, assembly GCA_050945515.1. Classification (GTDB taxonomy): domain Bacteria; phylum Bacillota; class Clostridia; order Saccharofermentanales; family DTU023; genus UBA1046. The sequence goes on along the minus strand of JBMNTB010000038.1, from coordinate 3,626 downwards.
CACAAAACCGTCTGTATTATAAGTATTGATATGCCCGTAGTTGGCACCGGACTTGGTCCATGTCATCTCATAGCCAAAAAGGGTTGCAAAGGTGCCGGGCTTGTTATAAGTATCTGCGATTTGCCTGTAGTGTTCCCACTTCTTCAACGACGCATCCAGTGGCGAAACAAGACCGCTCTTAGCATCATAAATATCCCCTAAATTGCCGTCTGTATCGAAATAATTTGAGTGGTCAGTCAGAGCAAAGAAATCTATATATTCTGCATTTGCTGCATATGTATAAGCATCATGTACGGAACCTGCACCATCGGAGAAGTTGGTGTGGGAGTGAATTTGACCGCGATAGTGACGGGATGTAGATTCACCGATAAAGAATGACCACTTAAATGGAGCTGATTTTTCACCATCGGCACGAGTCACATTCACTTCTAACTCTAAACGACCGTCGGGCAAATCTGCTGTCGGTGTATAGCTTGCTTTATTGCCTGCAACTGTCATCTCCACTGTCTTATCTTGAATTTTTAAAGTAACTGTCGGGTTTTCACCAGCATTAATAAGATCTACCGTAATCGTCGGACGCTTATCGTCTCTCGTCTCATAATTGGCACTTGGACTGGGGTTCAAAACACTGGGCTCATCGATAAGCTGCAAGAGATACGAAGTACCGAAGTTTTCTGTCTTGCCATATTCAAACGGGGCAAAGTACAAATCCGTAGTCTGATTGCCGGCTAAATCTGTCGCAGCTACAAAGAACTCTACCTCATCTGCTGTCATATGTGCTGCCGGAATACGTAATTCATACATATCAGAGTCATTAGCAGACTTTAGAATAGTGTCAAATTGTGCCGGGCTGCCATCCGCTTTTTTATAGCGGACACCTGCTTTCACTTCCTGCAAACCGACATTATCCAAAACCTCAAAGCTGATCACATAATCCATGCCCTTTTTTGCTTCCGGGAACTTGGGCAAAATGATAAATGGTTTCAAGGTATCGTTCTTGATCAGATAATCTTTATAGTCATTCAAACGGATTTGTGACGTGCCGCTATGCGGCGAGATTGCACCCTTAATATCTACAATATCGCCTGCTTGTGAGCCGATAGGATAGGCCGGTGCACGATAAGTCTGCAGTTGCAAACCATTTTTGTTTTTGAAATAAAGCTGACCTGCACCGCCGTCATAGACCGGTAACTTCAGATCTTTGAACATGACATATTCATTCACAAATTGGTCGCCATAGGCCACAATATCTTCTACCGTAATTTCCTGCGGTTCAAACACTGTCGCGCTGCCCACTATCTTCATAGACTCCACATTGCTCAATTCCGGCAAGCCGTAGAATAAGACAGCGTTACCCTTGGCCAAAACAATATCACCGGGCTGCACTTCCTCGGTCGGACCATAAATCTGATAGCCATAGATTTGCTTATCAATGATATCTTGAATGATCAGTGAACTGCCGCCGCTGTAGGAATAAGTTACAACACCGATCACATAGATACCCTGGGCATTTTCCTGCGACAAAGCAGCTGCTTCTTTTACGTTGTAGATTTTGCCGATACCTTCGGCAGCCTGGACATCTAAAATCTTTTGCTCTGTAATGGGATCGGGCAAATCCGTGGTAAAGATTTTGTCATCTATAGTCTGATCGTCTACAATTTCAACATGCGCAGCATCTGCAACACGAAGTTGATATGTTTCTCCGTATTGTGACGCTACTGCAGTCACATTTACGATATTGCCTGCTTGATAGTTACCGTAGGGAATTTTGTAAATATTGATTTGTGTACCGTCAGCGGTTAAAAGAGAATTGCCTTTGGTATCCAGCGATACCAAAGTAGCATTTGTAATTTTAATACGCTCCGACTCATAGCTCTCCGGATCTGCCAAATAATTGTCTAAAGTAATCTCCTGCGCTGCCGGCAAGGGATTGCCAGAGGACAGCACTTTGTAGCTTGTTTCATTTAGTTGTAACAAATTCTTGAATTCACCGTTTGATCCGGTTGCTTCAATGCGGTCACCTAATTTGATAGAACCATCATATTCTCGCAAACGCAACACGATGCCCGCTGTTTCGTCTTGGATCGTTATGTTTTTGCCATCAACCAGCGTAACAATTCCTGAAGTCGTGTAAGATCCTGTTTCTTTACGACCTGCGGCGATCGTGATGCCGGATGTCTGAGGATCATCACCCATTAGCAATGTTATATCCTCAGCTTTAGCCACGCGTAACTGTGGAACCTTGTAATATGAAGCAATTGCAATCAGATTTACCTTATCCCCATTTTTCAATGTATCTACAGGTATTTTGTAGGAAACAATCTCGTTTGTACCGTCGGTAAAGCTGGGACTGTTTGCGTATTGCCCCTCTTGAACAGTCAAATTCTCCAGTGCTACTCTCTCGGACTCATAGGCTTCATAATCAGCTAAAAGATCTGCTAAACTTACCTTCTGCGCTGCCGGCAGAGCATTATCGGAAGACTGCACTGCATATTCATCAACACTAACCTGTTGCAGCCCCTCATATTCACCCGGTTTTCCTTTAACCCAGAGCTTATCACCTATTTTAATCGCCGGATCCACTTTAGAAATCCTTGCCACAATACCTGCTGTTGCATCTTGAAGGGTCAAGTTTTGTTTATCAATAAAAGTGACGATGCCGGCAGTTTCAAAAACAGTTAAACCTGTCACTTGACGCGCTTCGGCAATAGTCAGTACAGAAGCTTCCGGGGCTGTATCATCAACCTCTACTATGCTTGATGCGTTTTTTAGACCGGGAGCACTAAAATACGCTTCTAAATTCCCTGTCACATCGACCAGTTTCCCGAGGTTCTCAGGATTATCTTTTAAATTCCACGTAGTACGAACACCAGGGGCATTCTTCTCATTAGGCAACTGTACTGGCAACATCTTCGCAACATCAGTTTCGTCCTTGCTAGAAGCGAGCATAAGATTCGTATCCGCATGCCCGGAGGTCACCAGTTTTGGCCCGCTGCCAACCGTTCCAATAATATACCCTCTTACTGTTTGGTTATTTTGTCCTTGATTTGCAATGGCTTCTTCCACAGTGAGCGGCGTCAACGCGGACACCGTAGTCGCCAGAAATCCTACCGATACAATCTGTACAAACACCAAGATGAATGCCAGATACTTCGCAAATCTCTTTTCTTTCATAAAACACTCCTCTAGTTTAATGTGTACCTCTTAAGTATGTTCACCTAAGTATTAGTCTATATATGAATTGTTATCGCCAGAGCGAAATCATGTAAAAACGAGTTTAGAAAATGTTTAGGTATAGTAAAAAATATTTTACATCCCTCAATTCCTACCGACTCACTTTTCGACCTGAAGCCGGCTTGTCGGTTAAAAAACAAGTAAAATAAAACTAAACTATTGGCTAAAGCCTGAGACGTTTGCTACACTATCGTCGGTGTACAATACAGTAAGGTGTGCCTGAAATGATAGGGGTGGTTCTGAACCCAGTTCAGAAAAAATATACAAGCCAGCTAATCAGTCAAGCCCCCAATAGCCGGTATTGATTATTAGCAAGAAGTGTAAAGATTGCTCTAGGAAAGAGCATACCAACGGCACCGCCCGTTGAGAAGCAGGCGTTTGTACCTTGACAA
>JBMNTB010000037.1:0-14356 GCA_050945515.1 Saccharofermentanales bacterium | reverse complement strand
CTGACCTGATTCTCGTTTCCTGTTATTATGTAAGTGGCTCAATGCTCTCCCTCCTTGTTTGGTTGCTCACTTACATGGTAATGGATTGCGGAGAGCCTTTCTATTTCACTTCATATTACAAGTCGCCTCGCGCCGCATCGGCATCGACATACAGCGCGGACCGCCTCTGCCACGGGATAGCTCACTGGAAGAAATGCGCAACAGTTGGATGCCGGCTTCTTCCAAAATACGATTGGTCACATGATTCCTGCTGTAGACAATAACCTTACCCGGCGCAATCGCCAAGGTATTCGAACCATCATTCCACTGCTCGCGCTGGGCATCGATCGGGTCACCGCCTCCGCATTGGATCAGCTTGACCTGATCGACTGCCAGATAGCCGGCCAGGATTTGTGACAATTCACCCCGTTTGAGCCGGGATCCAATCTCTTTGCCCTGTCTGGAAAATTCATAAATCTCCAGCGCATCTTCGATCTCAGGATGAATTGTGAAGACATTGCTGTCAATCATGGTGAAAACTGTATCAAGATGCATGAAAGCCCGCTTGGTCGGAATTTTCATTGCCAGAATATATTGATATCCGGTTTCTTCGTTGAGCAGATTCTTCGCCAGAAGTTCAATCGCCTGAATTTTTGTTCTTTCGCTAATACCAACAGCCAGAACATGCTCGTTGAGAACCAGAATGTCTCCCCCCTCAAGCGAATAAGGATATGTGCGCTCATAATAGCGAGGCAGACCGGCAAAATCCGGATGATAATTGAACAGATATTCACCGATTAGCGTTTCCCGCTGTCTGGCATTAGTATACATACGGCTTAGAGAGACTCCTCTGCCGATAAAACTGAAAGCATCACGGGAAAAATATAGATTTGGCAGAGGATCCAGCAGCATCAGCTGTTCCGCAGGCGGTGGCTGAGGCAATTTAACCGGTATATCGTCGCTGACATTACGGATGCCGGCAACCAGCAGATCAGCCAGCTCCTGTGAATCCGTTATATTGGTCAACCATTCGGTCAGAGGTGGGATATTGGGAGCGGCAATGGCATCTTCTTCCAAGAATTCACGCACAAAATTTGTGCGCAGCTCCGGAACTTCCAGCACATCCGCCAACAACTGTTCGATATAGATAGTCTCCACACCGCAACTGCGCAGAGCATCCGCGAAAGCATCATGTTCCACGCCGGCCAGATGAGCATCAGGCAAATCATCAAATAATAATCGGTCTTTATTGGTTGGCGTTAAGTTATCGATTTCTTTACCGGGCCTATGCAATAGAACTTGTTTCAGCCCGGTAATTTCCGAATACACATGAACACCCGTTGGTTTAATCATGCTCCCCTCCTACGGAAACTCATCTAATATTTAAGTTGTACGAGTTATCTTTTCTGCTTCCCTGCGGATTATCCCCCTCGATAATACGCAATATACATACAATGAATATCTGAAGTCATTATCACATGGATTGCCCGGACTGGCAAGAAAGCAAATCAGAAGCTTGAGTTAGCAGGATTAAGGATTTATTGCGAGTGTTATTTGTCAGCTTTTACGAAAAATATATTTCTCAGGACTGCAGTTTGGCCTGTTTTTTCTGTTCAAGGCGAGCTTCAACAATCATGTCTTTGACTTTCATCAGGCGGGTCAGATTGCCGCGTTCATTCTCTTCCATCTTCATGGTGATCGAGGCGATCAGCTCCAACAGCTCAGGGATCAGAACATATTCCAGCGAATTGACGCGACGGCGGGTTCGTTCAATTTCCATCGCCATCAACATAGCCTGATTTTCTTTTTCCGCCAGCTCCAACAGTAAAGGAAAGACTTCACGCAAGGCGTCGATTGCCTGATCCAGTTCACCTGATACTGATGTCATACCATAAGGCAGGTCACCACTGCCCAGAGCCAGCTTGACCGCAACCGCATCCGTATCCGTTTCGTCTTCATTGCCGGCTGATGGCAGCTTGAATACCGGCGAAATCACGCTCATAGTATTGACCTCGGAAACTTCCAGTTGCAGCGGTGGCAATCCGGTCAGCAGTGCCGATTCAACCACCGCAGCCTGCATGGTTGCCCGAGCAAGCACCATCTCTTGATTGGCCTTATCGAGCAGATCCTCAACTCGAATACGCAGATCAGCCGTCGTGCGCACCAGATCCAGGAACAGCCGCATCAGCTCGTCGCGTTTATCTTTTAAAAGTTTATGACCGCGACGAGCAGTCCGCAGCTGATTTTTCAGCTTCAGCAATTCCATGCGGTTGGGATTGACGCGACGCTTGGCCATGTTCAGCCCTCCCGCTGCTCGATATAGTATTGTTCAATGAAACTGTCGCGGATGCGCTTGAGTTCGTTCTTGGGCAGAATCGACAGCAACTCCCAACCCAGGTTCAGAGTTTCCTCAATTGTACGATTGGTCGTAAATCCTTGAGAGACATATCTCTCTTCAAATTCGTCAGAGAATTTGGCATAGATACGATCTACTTCCGACAGCGCTTCCGCACCTAAGATGATCTCCAGCTCCTTGGCATCCTTGCCGCGGGAATAAGCGGCAAATAACTGATTCATAGTGTCGGCATGATCAGCGCGTGTTTTGCCAGTGCCGATGCCCTTATCTTTAAGTCGGGATAATGAGGGCAGCACATCGACCGGCGGACGCAAGCCCTTGCGCAGCAGTTCACGGCTCAATATAACCTGTCCCTCAGTAATATAACCCGTGAGGTCAGGAATCGGGTGGGTCTTATCCTCATCAGGCATGGTTAGAATCGGCACCAATGTGATGGAGCCGCGGTTGCCCTTAATTCTGCCCGCCCGCTCGTAGAGGCTGGCCAGGTCAGTATAGAGATATCCCGGATAACCGCGTCGGCCCGGAACTTCTTTGCGGGCTGCCGAAATCTCGCGCAGAGCTTCCGCATAATAAGTAATATCCGTCATCAGGACCAGTACATGCATCTCCAGGTCGAAAGCTAAATACTCGGCGGCAGTCAGAGCCATGCGGGGTGTGGATATACGCTCAATCGCCGGGTCGTCGGCCAGATTGATGAACATGACCGCTCGTTCAATCGCGCCGGTATTCCTGAAGTCGCTGATGAAGAAGTCCGACTCTTCAAAGGTGATACCCATGGCAGCGAAGACGACAGCAAATTCGTCTTCGGTATTTAGAACCTGGGCTTGTCTGGCGATCTGTGCCGCCAGCATATTATGAGGCAGACCGGAGGCAGAAAAGATGGGCAGTTTCTGACCGCGCACCAGGGTATTGAGGCCATCAATGGCAGATACTCCTGTCTGAATAAATTCATTAGGATAGTCTCGGGCCGCCGGATTGATCGGCGTGCCGTTGATATCGCGCATTGCTTCCGGAATCAGTGCGGGACCGCCGTCGATCGGACGACCCATGCCGTCAAAGACGCGGCCGAGTAAATCTCGGGAAACAGCCAGTTCTTGACCTCGTCCCAGAAAGCGGACTTTGGACTCATCGACATTGATGCCGATTGAGCTCTCAAATAACTGCACCAGCGCATCCGTGCCATCGATCTCCAGTACTTTACAATATCTAACCTCGCCACTAGGCAGTTCAATTTCGGCCAATTCATCAAATTTGACATTTTCAACGCCGCGCACCAGCATCAAAGGGCCGGCAATTTCTTCAATCGTACGATATTCTCTTGCCATTTCTATCTGCCTCCAAGATTAAGAGCTGACAGCTCCCGCGTCATTTGCGCATTCAGCTCGGCCACGCTAGCGGCGATCCGGTCTTCGGGTACCATCTTCAGGCGTGCGAGCTCGTCTCGAACCGGCATCCCCTCAAGTTTGTGATACTGTACGCCATTCGCAAGCGCCTTCGTCGCTTCATAATACCAAGTCATCAGCAATTCCAGCATCCGGTGTTGTTTCTCAAGTGAGGTAAAAGTATCGATCTCATCAAAGGAATTCTGATGCAGGAAGTCTTCGCGCAAGGAGCGGGCAGCTTCCAGCTTCAGGCGATCGCCGTCGGAGAGAGCATCGTGGCCGATCAGACGGACAATTTCTTCCAGTTCGGATTCCTCTTGCAGTAACTTCAGTGCATCCTGGCGTAATTTACTCCAGCGCGGAGTGACATTTTCATTCATCCAGCGGTCGATTTTATCGCTGTAGAGCGAATAGCTGGTCAGCCAGTTGATGGCCGGGAAGTGACGTCTGTAAGCCAGAGCTGAATCAAGACTCCAGAAAACTTGCACAATTCTGAGAGTTGACTGTGCTACCGGGTCGGAGAGGTCACCGCCGGGCGGCGAAACAGCACCGATCGCGGTCAGGACGCCCAGGCGATCATCACTGCCCTGGCAACGGACCATGCCGGCTCGTTCATAAAAGTTGGCGAGTCTGGAGCCCAGGTAAGCCGGGTAGCCTTCTTCGCCCGGCATTTCTTCCAGTCGGCCGGACATCTTGCGCAAAGCTTCTGCCCATCTCGAGGTGGAATCCGCCATGATGGACACCGAATAGCCCATATCGCGGAAATATTCAGCTATGGTGATGCCGGTATAGATGGAGGCTTCGCGGGCGGCCACGGGCATATCCGAGGTATTGGCAATCAGGATGGTTCGCTTCATCAAGGGTTCACCGGTTTTCGGATCGTCGAGACGGGGGAATTCATTGAGGACGTCCGTCATCTCATTGCCACGCTCGCCGCAGCCGATATAGACTACGACATCAGCCTCGGCCCATTTGGCCAGCTGATGCTGAATCACGGTCTTACCGCTGCCGAACGGTCCGGGTACAGCGGCTGTGCCGCCTTTGGCAACGGGGAAGAAAGTGTCGATAATGCGCTGGCCTGTGATCAGAGGTTCAACGGGAGAAACTTTCTCTTTATAGGGGCGTCCGATCCGCACCGGCCATTTCTGCATCAGGGACAGTTCATGCCTCACACCTTTGTCATCTTCCAGCAGACCAATTGTATCGGTCACTTTATAGCGACCGCTTTTGAGCTCAACAATCTTACCGCTCAAATTAGGGGGAACCATGATGCGGTGTGCCAACAGTACGGTCTCTTGAACAATGCCCAGAACATCCCCGCCAATCACTGTGGCACCCAGCTCAAGCTCAGCTTTAAACTCCCATTCTTGTTCACGGTCCAGCGCGTAAGCAAAAGCGCCACGTGTAATATTGCTGCCCTCGGTCTCAACCAGCTTGTCCAGAGGGCGCTGGATACCGTCAAAGATACCGCTGATCAGACCGGGACCAAGTTCAACCGACAGTGGTGAACCGCGCGATACTACTTCCTCGCCCGGACCCAGTCCTGCCGTTTCCTCATAGACCTGTATGGAAGCTTCATCACCATGCATCTCAATGATTTCGCCAATCAGTTTTTTATCGGATACTTCGACTACATCATACATTTCAGCATCGCGCATCCCCTTGGCGATGACCAGAGGACCTGATACCTTAATGATTTTGCCTCGACTTCGATTATCCATCGGACCCTCCCAGATTTATCTAATATCGCCCAGCAAGTCGATGCCTGTAGCTTTGCGCACCGCTCTCCTGAGCTGCTCTTTGCCAATATTGGTTTTTTCTTTAGCTGACGGTATCAGAATAATAGCCGGAATCCTGTGTTGGCGCCGTTCCTCAATAAAGCTTTGCACGGAGGAATCTATTGCCAGCGGTTCCGTCAGAAATACGATAGCGTATTCTTCATCTACCATCAGTTGAAGTGCGTCCAGCACTTCGTCCGGTTTTGTTACCGGCTTCACAGTCATGCCGAGGGCACGGTAGCCGATAATGCTGTCAAGATCGCCAATCACGCCAACTTTATGCATCTGCTACCTCCAGTCCGGATAGCTGCTTCGTCGCAGCGTCTTGACCCGCGCCTCGGGCAGGCGGTTCCGCAATGCCGATAGGGCTATGCGGATATTCTTCATTTCCATCTCGCGACCGAATAAATAGGCCAGAGTAATTTCAGGACCATTCAGGCTTTTTCCGCCTTTATGGATATGTTGCATCAGAAGCTCGTCCCCCGCGCTGCTGTAGGCGGAGGAAACACCCGGCTTGCCGTATTCTTCCACAAAGCCGGCCAAACTCCTGTAACTGCTGCGGATTAGATGCCATTTCAGTTCTCCACTCCCCATATCCAAGGCCTTCTTTAACCAGCTGTGGCTGAGTTCTCCTGCCGGCAGCAGACTGTCGGCAAATAGTTTAGCGCCCAGATTCCTGAGTCTCGACCGCAACAGTGTCTCCAGATTGATCAGATCGCGCTTTAGTGTCAACCACTCTGTCAGCCAGGCGTTTTTAAGTTCCGAAACCTGTTCCAGGGCTCTCTGATGTAAACCTTTATCAATGGTCAGATCAATTCTGGCGGCATCATAGCTGGCAGTATAGGCAGCTTCCGCCTCTCGCGCCAGAACAGGAATCCATTCCGGCAAGCGGCGGAAATCGTCTTCCTGAACCGCCCGGCTCAGATGCTCAGGATCGACCTGCGCCGGCTTGAGCATCAGATAGCTGAGCTCCGCAAATGTCCGTGGGTGCTCAGCCGCCAATTTTTCTTTCAGCAAAGTTTTCAGATTTTGGCCATCAGTAAAAGATAGGAGTAAGTCGCGATAGCGCTCGTCGGGAGCGACTTCGGATAAAATCCGATCCAGTCTGACTTTCTCAGCCTCCAGTGCCGGTTCGATTTCACCTTGCTGATAGCCATATTCCACCAGCACATGAGATAAGGCATCTTCGTCCGGAGCCATGAACATACGATCCTGACCCTCCTGCCCCATCAGACCCATCTCTAAAGCTCGAATGCGTCCGGTAGCATAGCGCCAGGGGGTAGATTTTTTGTAGTTTTTAGGCAATTTAGACATCTTTAATCTTTCTCAAGTAACTCCGCCGCCAGCTGAGTTAGCTCTGCCCTCGAGTTGCGAACGGCCAGATCATAAGTGAGATTATCCTCAACCCTACCTTGTCGGACTACAATCCCGGCTCTGAAATCGCCGGCAGCCGAAGCTAAGGTGAATTTGTCACCTAATTTCTCGAGCAAGGACGGCCCCAGTTCCTGATCCGTTTCCGGCAGCATAATCTCGCCACCCGTCAATTCCCTTGACTTGATCATCTGAAGATAGCGGTCAATTTTCACCTCAGCCGGATCAGATGCAAGTTTATCCAGAGCTGCCTCGATCAGGTCCTCGACTTGAAGTTGCCGTTTCTGGAGATTGTCTTTCCTGTGCTCCGAACGAACCAGACTTTCTCCGCGCGCCAGTATATTAGCAGCATCTTCCTTGGTTCGGGTGCGGCTATTCTCCAGAATTTCGTCGGCGGTAGTTTCAGCGGCGGCAATCATATCCTCTGCTTTTTCTTCCGCTTCCGCCTCAATTCGGGCAGAGGTTGCTTGGGCATCGGAGATAATGCGAGCAATAATCTTGTCAAGACCTTCCATAGGCTGATCCATCATTTGATATTGAGCACTGCAAGTACGGTGGCCAACAGGGCAAGAATCGCATAAGTCTCAACCATGGCGGCCAGAATAATACCTTTGGCCTGTTGATCCGGTCTTTGTGCAACCAGCGCAATACCCGCTTCGGAAACTTTCCCCTGATATATGGCGGAGAAGTAGCCAACAAGGGTGATAGGCATCGCTGCCAGGAAATACAGGAGACCGGTCTGCCAGCTGATAGCATAATTGCCAGCCAAGAGACCGGATGAGCTCATAATCATGAACCAGCTCAAAAGTCCGTAGATACCCTGTGTGCCGGGCAAGGCCTGCAAAATCAGCATTTTACCAAATTTGTCGGGATCTTCCGACAGAACACCGGCGGCAACTTCGCCTACACTACCTACGGCCTTGGCGGATCCTATGCCGGGTAGAGCAGCAGCTAAACTGGCGCCCAACAAAGTAAGTCCCGGTCCGATCAATTCTGCAAAACTCATAATTTCCTCCATCTATGTCTTTCTCAATCCGGCTTCCGCCGGATCTTTGCTAAAATTATTTACAGCGTCTCGGCGCTGATTATTATTTATTGTCACCGCAATCCGGACGCAAATTATCGCCCTCAGGCGGCTGACCGCTAAGCAGCCCCCTGCTGCCGTTCTTGCTCCGCTTTATTCTGAATCCTGTAATATTTGGTTTTGCGCCGCAGCGGTTTAAAGAACTGCCCACCGCCCTCAAAGAATTTGCCAAACATCTCGACATATTGGAGACGGCTGGCATGGACGTAAGCGGACAAACCGGACAAGGCCAGGTTCAAAGTATGCCCCAGCAGGCCGACCAGAATAAACATAATATAGCCGATCGGAGTGGGACCAAGCAGGAAGCCTAATTTATTCACAACAATAGCAATGACACTGGTAGCCAGCACCAAGGCCAGAATACGCGTATATGACAAAATATCTCCAAGAAAACCGGTCACATCGTATAAGGATACAATCCCTTTGAACAGGCGAACGATCGGGTTTTTAGCTTCCCGTCCGCCGAACAAAACCACGACAGCTGCACCGGCCAGTGCCAGATAAATGCCGATACTGCTGCTGATGTCTGAAGCTGCGCCCAAGGCTCCGGTTGTGCCGCCGGCGTAGAGTAGCAGTCCGCCGACAATCATGTACCAAGGTACTACATCCAATAAGCCGTCTATCAGATTACCCTGCAGATGCGCATTCTTGATCTGCAAACCCATACCGAAGAACAGATGCACTACGCCGAACAGCATGCTGAAGATCATAAGCTTCATGGCATCCGACATCGGATCAAACCAGAGGGCAGGGAAATTAATGCGGCCTTCAGACACAACTGTCAGCAGATCGCCAAAGAAACCGCCGAAGACAGCTCCCCAGGCTACCGAAGAAATGCCGCTGATAAAGAGCATCTTCGTCATTTCCTGTAATTCGCCTTTAACTTTGAATTTCCACAGCAGCAAAGCGCACAGGCCAACCAGAGCAAGCCCATAGCCGACATCTGACAACATCATGCCGAATAGAAGCATATAGAACGGCGCCATCACTGGTGTGGGATCTGCTTCTTCCGCATTGGGAGCACCGAACATGGCCAAAATAATCTCGAAATTCCGGTTCAGAGGATTGTTTTTCAATTTGATCGGATAGTTTTCTGACCTCTGGCCGGCTACGCAGGAAATCGCAACATCATGCTCAGCCTGCAGTGTTTTGATCAGGTCGGCCGCTTGTTCGTGCGGCACCCATCCCCTGAGCCAAAATGTAGAAGCAGATCTTGAGAGGTCGGCTGCTGCCGTGTCCCGCTCCAGAATGACACGATAATAATCTTCCAACAGCCAGAAAGACGAGCGTTTTTCTGCCAGCTGGGACATTTGTTCAAATAAATGGTTTATTTCTGTTTCCGTATCACCGATTCGGCTCTGCAGAGCGGAAATAATCTTATTCGGTCTATCAGTTCGAAGCGCTGCCGGTACAGCATGGAAATCGGCAGCTTGAATCAGCAATCTGGTGTGGGCGGCATCTTCCCGCAGCATAATAACCGCAGCCAGAACTCCCGTCTCAACGGTACGCAATCTTATAATCTGAGTTTCAGGAGCATCTTCTGCCAGCTGTGCTTCCAGTCTTTCGAGTTCAATCAGATCGGAGAAAATACCATAGATGATCTCTGTTCTTTGCGTACCGGACACCGAGAGATTTAGATCCAGATCCTGCCAGTAGGAAATCTGATCATAGCCCTCCTGCAGAGAGATCAGATCCTGTTTGCGACCGGCTTCCGTGGAGACAAGTTTCTCCCACCGCTCCAGTTGTTCCAGTGTCTCGGTCTCGGCCGCTGCCGAAACCATGAACTCGCTCTCGCTGATATCAACCTTGCTCTTAAATAGGCTGCCTTTCTGAGGCGGGAAACGCCTGTCCATCTGTAGAATAGCCTGTTCCAGGCGGTTCAGACGCTGCTCCAGCTCTACCCTGTCCGCATTAGAAACCGGCTCGGCCTCGTCCTCACGGGATATAATCTCGAGCACACCGGTACGCATCAAGGTATCTAGGACGGCATCCCGGTCAGACGCTAGGCCAACAACCGTTATTTTGTCCATCTCAACGATTGCCAATGAGATTCACGATCCTTTCTGACAATTCAGCAACAGCTTCGGCTTTCAACCCCGCCGGCAGATCAGCCCTGGCGGACTGGCGATCCCGTTCCAGCTGTTCCATCATAGATCTATATGCAGCTTCAGCTTGAGACAGCTCTTCCTGCCGCTCAGCTCCGGCCTTTGCGCCGGCAGCGGCAATAATCTCATCCGCTCTGCGCAGGGCTTCACTATTGATCTCGGAGGCTTTATGCTCAGCATCAGCAATGATCGTTTCTGCCTCCGCCTCGGCTTGTTTAATTGCTTCCAAAAACTGTTCTGAGGCCACTTTGCTTCCTCCACTTCTCCCGGGTCAAAAGCTGTCAGATCAAGTCTGCCGTTCCTTGACACAAAATCAATTCAGAGTATAGATTCAGAAGATTCTGAGTAACCGCTATTCTACCATATAACTGAGAGTTTGTGATTCATTATGAACTTATTTGAGTCAATATAAGATATATTAAACAAGAAACAACCAATCAGCCGCAAATATTGTCATTAAGTAACACACAAGGGCCCGAGAAATCTCAGAACGTCTCAGGCCTGAAGATGAACTGAGGGATATCCATACTAAGTCTAGAAAAAGTCTAGAGGCTTTTGTCCGTCATCAGCCAATCGTGAACAATTATTGGCACCGATTTGACTTCAGGGCTGAAAACCCAGGTACCGGACCGGTTGGCCTGGCGGAAATTCTTGCCATAGCTTGCATAAAGACCGGTCTGTCCGCTGCGAGGGAAGCTCAACTCATCTGCCGGAATTTCCTGTCCGGCCGCGGGCGTAAACCAGAGTTTGGTCTGATCAAGCGAAATCGTGCCTGCCACAGCGGGCGTCGCTTGTTGATCTTCCCGGTTAAAAACATGGGCGGCAAAAGTCAGAATTGTATCGGGCTTAGCGGCAAATAAAACCGCCAACTGTTCTTGCTGCCACTTATGCCAGCTGCTGGGCCGATCGAAAAACGGTGTCCCGGTCGGCCCGCCGGGAACAAAGAAGCCGTCCAGTCCGAGCCGCAGTTCCCAGCCGCAATGACGACAGGCTAGCGTCCGCCCCGTACTTTCTATCGCCTGCATTTGGCCGCAAGCGGGACAATGATGTAAAATGTTTTCCAAACCATCTGCCGGTCTGCGAGTCAAATACTTACCCGGCTTTTTACGTGACAGTTGAAAATCATAGTCGGAGACATTAAGTGCGTCTTTAACTTTGAGGTGGATTTCCTCAGCAGTCATTTGCTTGACTTCCTCAGCCGTTAAGATAACATCGCTGCTGACAACCACTTTGCCCGGTCTGACAAAGGCCGTCGACCAGCGCGGCCAAGCCAGATAAGCACCTCGGAATATTACTGCACCTACTGCTACACCGGCTCTTTTGACCAGACGGGAGAACTGTGGATCAAGATAGTTGGGATCCCCATTGACCGAGCGCTGACCCTCGGGAAAGATCATAATTTTTCTACCCCTTTGCAACGCCCTGATTAGCAGTAGCACAGTCCTGACATCAGGTTGAAACTGCTTCTTAGGAATGACTCTCAGATAATCGAGAAATTTTTGCGTCTTTTTGTTATAGATGAAGTCTCCTCCTACGAAGTGCATCCGCTTCCAACCTGCACCGACAATTGCCAAGGGAGCATCCAGATAACTGCCATGGTTGCCGATTATGATCATAGCTTCCTTATGTCGTCTGAAATTGCGGGTCCTGCGATAACTGGCTCTGAACAGAATTTTGGATATAAGCCAGCACACTATATAGGCTGCACCATAGACCAGAGCATTGGGCGCCTTGACAACATCTTTCTGAACGTTATTATCAGTTCTCATGGCTTTTGACGTTTTACCGACGCTGTTATAATCAGTTTTCTGAGTCTTATTGCCCGCTGACATGCCAATATCCTCCACATGGTTCAAGTCTAATTTCGTAATCTTGTCACAATTTATACCACAATTAAGGTTAATATAATTCCTGGACAGAAGAAAGGGACTTTATGGCAAGATATTGTTTCTATTGCGGCAAAGAACTGGGCGCTGAAGAAAAATGCCGCTGTCGTGAGCAGGCCTACAATAATTATACAACTGCCGACTCCGAGCAGTCCGACAGCCGGTCTGAAAGTCACAGCTCAGGACCAAATCAGCAAAGCAGCTATCAAAGCAGCCAGTCTCAGCAGAACAGCTCCTCTGATAGCTCCCGGCAGAGCGGCCGTTACTCGTCAGGCTCCGGTCAAAGTAGCACCGGTGGTTACAGTCAGCAGGATCCGTACAGCTACAGCCGGCAAAACAACGACAGCAACCGCAGACGCTTCGGCTTTGGCAACCTGTTCAGCCGCCTGCACAGGAGAAGAGCCTGGCCGGACGGCGCTTCCGCTACTTCTGTGCCCGGCGCTATTTTCGGCATCGCCGGTTGGATTACCGCTCCGGCAGACAAGATCAGAACCGAAGCCCTGAATCCCAAGCGCAATCGGATTGCACCCGTGCCGCTGGCTCTGAATCTGATCTTCCTCATGCTCTGGTTTGCTTTTTTCTATTATCGTATCGCCCATTCGCTGTCCCTATTCCATGCTGGCATTGCCAGCCCTGAGATCAGCCGACTTCTGCTCTACTCCTTATTGATTTCCCTCTTTCTCTGCCTGATGGAAGTATTCCTAATCTGGCTCCTGCTCAAATTGCTGGCCAAGCTGCCTGTAACCTATCTGGATGTCTTGCGTCGCAGCCGTTCTGCCTACATCTATCTGCTACTCTTTGTTCTCCTGGCCCTGGGCAGCGTCTCGGCCATACCCATGACCAGCCTGGCCGTGGTTATCTCCGGCTTCTTCTTTGCCATCTATGTCCACATCCGCACCCTGGTCTACACCTACAAACTGAGCGGCAATATGCAGTTGCGCCTGCTGGTCTTCACCATGATACTGTTCTCTGCCCTCTTTGCCCTGGTTGAACGCTTGATCCCCGTCCTGATCAGGGTCACCGTCGCTGCCCCTGCCAACCCCATTGTGTAAACATCATAGCCTGGCCTCTTCGGCAGCTCTGTATTTCCTGATTCTCACTGCCTGAATGATCACGATAATGAGCAAAATCAGGATCACAGAGCCCAGTCCGATCACCCAATCATAAGGGAAAGCGGGTTCCGCTTGTTGCTCAGTCTTTTCACTCGGAGTAAATTCCACCTTTTTTTGTACTTCCAGTTTTACCGGCAACTCTTGTAAGTAAGACCTGCCTCTCTCGTCTTCATAACTGAGTAAAATTGTTCCGCTATAGGTTTTGACTTCCTGCTCGGGTTTGATATAAACGCTCAGCGTACCCTTGTTACTTTGGCCGGGCCCGATTGTTCCCACCAATGAGCTGATACCCTCGGACAAGCCGGCGATCTTCGTCCGGAGCAGGACATTATTGATAGAGCCCTTGCCCAGATTCATAATATTCAACGAGAAATCCAGCACTTCACCCTGAATTATTCTATTGGTATAGATCAGATCATCATATTCCAGGCGCAGCTCTTGCCCCAGCTCCAGATGGAAAGTCTGAGAACCGTTGTATGTGTTTCCTTGAGGGTCCTGATAGTCCCAGGAGAAACTCACCGCATGCAGGCCCGGAACAGCAGTCTCCGGAATCTTGGCCGGGAGCACCCATTCATATTCATTCCAGGCGGAAATGCTGTCAATATAATATGAACTGCTATCAAGCGGTATGACGGTATTATCCTCAGTCTGGAAAGTGATGGCGATATTTTTGGCTTTCAGCCCCGGTTGCATATTCTTCAATAAAATGCGCAAAGTGACTTCGTCTCCGGGCAACAATTCTCCGCCGTCTTCTTTTTCAATCTGAAAATCCTCGATCATAAGTCGGGGCGGAGCCTTGGTTTTCGCCTGGACATTTTTGCCGGGCACCAGTAGCAGAGCCGGTAACAACAGTAGACCGACAATAATTACAAATTCACGGATATTCTGCACAATAGATCGCTTCATAATTCGACTAACTTTCCGATATGCCCCTAATGAGACTAGTGACAATAAAATAGCGATAAAAGCCAGGGGCAAAAGCAGCGGCCAGGGTGAGAATGCGGCTTCATATTTTTGATAGAGATAAATCAGCACTGCCGTGCCTAAAATCAGCCCCAATATAGTACCTATCAGGAAGAAACCCAGTATCTGATAGAAAAATGACTTCCAGACCATATTCCTGGGCGCGCCGACCGCGCGAATGGTTCCGATCGCCCGTTTGCTGCTTCTGATTCGGGCAGAAATATTATTGCTGATAATACTGCCGCAAATACTGGCCAAAACAACAAAGACGGCGGCAGCGGTAATCAAGGTCTGAACTAACTCTTTTCTGTATGCCTCTTTGCGCTGGCGCTGATTAAAA
>JBMNTB010000036.1:0-14685 GCA_050945515.1 Saccharofermentanales bacterium | reverse complement strand
ATAAGTGAGCCCTATTTCAACTCGCTTTTCCTTGGGGAGATCTACCCCGGCAATACGTGCCATTAACTTACCTCCATAATGCCTTTCAAACTATATATAAACACGAATGAAGGAAACAACAATCATGACAATTCTGATTGATGCAGCCGCATCCCGTTGTCGTGTTATGAGCAGCAAATCAAGACTAGACTAAGCTTAACCTTGTCTTTGTTTATGCTTAGGGTCCTGGCAAATTACCATCACCCGGCCGCGGCGCTTAATGACGCGGCATTTTTCACATATTGGTTTAACCGACGGTCTTACTTTCATAAACTACTACCCATCCTTTTCTACACTATTTCTACACTATTGTCAGTTGCAGACGCAATTAATAATTATAAACGGAAAGAGCGCCTCTTGCAAGGTTTAGCACTTGGATTCGGCGGAATCGAGTGCTTGGCTATTTGGTGCGCCAGGTAATACGTCCCCTGCTTAGATCATAGGGTGATAGCTCAACTGTAACGGTATCACCCGTCAGAATCTTGATATAATGCTGACGTAATTTGCCGCTAATATGAGCAATAACCTCATGGCCGTTTTCCAGTCTGACACGGAAAACAGCATTGGGCATAGTGTCAACGACTACCCCTTTTACCTCAATCGCTTCTTCCTTTGGCATCCGTCATCTCCTGTCCATAAATTTTTATTTCATCCAGAAAAGCTTCAATCTGTTTTCTGAGTATAATATCCTTCTCACGCTCGACCAGATCAGAATTCAGCAAATTTGCCACTTCAGTGGCTGTCAAAATATAACCTAATGGTTTGACATGCCTCTGATGCTTAATTTTAGGTCTGGACAGAGACCGGTTTCTACCGTCCACCAGTTCGAGTCTCTTGCCGGCAACACGCAGAACCATAAAAACTCTGCCGGCATCACGGCCTTTGGTTGACAGAACGCCCATACCTTCTGAGATACCGGCTGATAAAATCTGCTCATACAGATAACTCATCATCCGATACCGTCAGCAGCAGCGGGCCATTGTCAGTAATTGCAAAACTATTCTCATAATGAGCTGCCGCTTTGCCATCAGCCGTTACAATTGTCCAGCCGTCGTTTTTCTGTCTGATTCGGTATCCACCCAGGGTTATCATCGGTTCCAAAGCCAATGTCATTCCTGAGAGCAGCCTCGCCCCATAGCCTGCTTTGCCATAATTAGGCAAATTTGGCTCTTCATGCAGATTATGGCCAATACCATGTCCGCACAAATCTCGGATGACCCCATATCCTCTGCTTTCAGCACAAGTTTGAACAGCTGCTGAAATATCCCCTATTCTGTTGCCCGTCCTAGCCTGTTCCAGTCCGGCCCAGAAACAATCCTCTGCAGCTTGAATCAGCATTAACAATTCAGGAGAGACATCACCTATTGGCCAGGTCCGCGCAGCATCACCATGCATGCCGTGAATCTTAGCCCCAACGTCTACCGAAACTATCTCCCCCTCCCTCAGGATGCGATCTGCTCTGGGGATGCCATGAACAACTTCCTCATCTATAGAAATACAGGTTGCTGCCGGATAGGGTACTACTCCCGGTACGCCTTTGAAAGATGGAATAGCTCCATGATCCCTGATCACTTCTTCTGCTACCTTATCAATTCTGGCTGTAGAAATACCGGGTTGCAAGAGAGGCTCTATAGCATCAAAGACTGCTGCCACTATTTTACCCGCTTCTCGCATTATCTGAATTTCTTCTGCCGATTTGATAGTGATCATACAGAACCGAGACCTACTCCTGGCTAATTGCGGTGGCAGACGATCGTCTGTTCAGATTAATCTGCTCCTTGATCTTAGTGATTAAGCTGTCAACCTGATCCGGTGTGTGTTTACCGCTATTATCATGATTTAACAAGATACCCTGCTCCTGATAATATGTGACTAGAGGATCTGTTAATTCATAATATGTATCCAATCTGGTGCGCAAAGTTTCTGCTGTATCATCCCTGCGCTGAATGACCGGCCCGCCGCAAGTATCACAAACTCCCTCCTGTACCGGAGGAAAATCCAACTTATTATAGGGCTTGCCGCATGCACTGCAAACCAAGCGATTAGTAATTCTCCTGAAGATAAGCTCTTCAGGTACCTGCAGGTTAAGCACCAAATCCAGTTCTTCGCCTTCAAGCTTCAATACTTCATCTAGAGCAACAGCCTGAGGTACAGTCCGCGGGAAACCATCAAGCAGGAAACCCTCACGACAATCCCCTTCTGCAAGACGCTCTTTGACCATGCCAATTGTAATCTCATCCGGGACCAGTTTCCCGGAGTCCAAATATTGTTTTGCCTTTTGGCCCAGTTCAGTACCTTCTGCAATATTAAACCGAAATAAATCTCCGGTCGAAATATGTGGCAAGGACAGGGCACGAGACATGCTAAATGCCATCGTGCCTTTGCCAGTTCCCGGAGCTCCCAATAGTACTATTTTCATCTCCATCACCCTCTTAATCCAAGAAACCTTTATAATGACGCATCATTAACTGAGCTTCCAGCTGATTGACCAGGTCCATAGCCACACCAACTAAAATCAGTACGGAGGTACCACCGAACCAGATGCCCTGAGCACCTGACACGGCTCCCAGCAAACTAGGCAGCAAGACAATTATTACCAGGAACAAAGCATCAAACCAATTCAGACGTCTGGATGTTTTCTGGATAAATTCAGATGTCGGTCTGCCCGGGCGAATGCCGGGAATATAACCGCCGTTCTTCTGCAAATTATTAGCGATGTCAATCGGGTTGAAAGAAATCATCGCATAAAAGAATGTAAAGGCAAAAATTAGAACTGCATATAGAACATAGTAAAGCGGATTGGAGTCAAAACGCAAAAACCAATTAGCTACCGGCCCGGACCAGCCAAATAGCGACACTATGGTTGATGGCAGCATTAGGATTGACACTGCAAAGATTACCGGCAACACACCTCCCTGATTGACTTTAATCGGGAGATAGGTGCTTTGCCCGCCATAAATCTTACGTCCAACTACTTTCTTGGCATATTGAATGGGAATTCGGCGTTCAGCAATCTGTACAAAGACAACTAAGGTGATTACCACTAAGAAGATGAAAATGACAAAAGCAACACCAACCAGCGCCAAAGCCAGATTATTGGTTAATTTCCAATTCTGGAACCAAGCAAAGAGATTAAAAATCATTTGCGGTAAATTGGCAATAATACCTGTGAAAATAATCATCGAAATACCATTGCCCAAGCCTCTTTCATTGATCAGTTCACCCAGCCACATTACAAAAGCAGTTCCTGCCGTGAAAGTTCCGATCACGACAAGCGCATTTAACCAGCCCGGCATTTCCGTTACCTTGGCGTCTCGTGTAGCTGCCCAGTAGGCAGTTGCCATCACCAAGCCCAAGCCGACGGTGACAAACCGAGTAATCTTTTGAATCTTTTTCCTGCCCTCTTCACCTTCTTTTGACATACGTTCAAGAGCTGGAATAGCAACAGTCAAAAGCTGCATAATAATTGAGGCATTAATATAAGGCTGAATACCCAATGAAAAGATTGAGACCGATGCGAACGCACCACCGGAAATCAAATTCATAAACTGCCCCAATTGGCCAAATCTATCAATCATGGCAGTAAATCGTGCAGCCGAAATGCCCGGCACAGGAACTGCTGCTCCCAGGCGATATATCAACAGCACGAATACTGTGAAGACAATCTTTTTGCGCAGGTCCTCAACCTTGAAGGCGTTCTTGATAGTTTGAAACATATCTCCCATCTTAGATTACCTCTACCTGGCCCCCCGCCCCCAGAATTTTCTCCCTGGCGTTGACAGTAAAAGCGGCAGCCTTTACATGGAGCCTTTTGCTCAGGTCACCATCACCCAAGATTTTTAATCCGTCATTTACTTTAGGCAAAGTAATAATACCGGCAGAATCTAAAGCCTGCGCATCAACTACAGCGTCATTGGCAAAGACTTCCAGATCGCCAACATTTACCACAATATAATGCTTCTTATTCCTGCTCTTAAACCCTCTTTTAGGCAGCCGACGGAAAAGAGGCATCTGCCCACCTTCAAACATCGGGCCTTTACCACCCCCGGAGCGTGCTCCTTGCCCTTTATGACCACGGCCGGAGGTTTTCCCGAACCCGGAGCCATAGCCTCTGCCTTTGCGGACAGCTTTTTTTCTGGCTCCCGGAGTTGCTTTTACTTCATTTATTTTCATACTGGTATTACTCCTCAATAACACTGACCAGATGTCTGACACGGGAAATCATACCACGCACAGCAGCATTGTCAGGGTGTTCAACAGTCTGGCCAATTTTTCTTAGCCCCAGCGCATCCACAGTGGCAACCTGCTTCCTATTTGAGCCACTGATACTCTTAACTAATGTTATCTTGAGATTAGCCATATAAACCTCCTAAATAATTTCAGAGGGTTTTTTGCCCCGGATCCTGGCCACTTCTTCTATTGATCTGAGAGACCTGAGGCCTTCTATAGTGGCGTTGACAACATTATTAGGATTATTTGTGCCTAAAGATTTGGTACGAATATCATGAATTCCTGCCATTTCACAGACAGCACGCACTGCGCCACCGGCAATAACACCGGTACCGGCTACTGCCGGCTTCAACAGCACCTTGCCTGCTCCGAAACTTCCCAGCACCTCATGTGGTATGGTCCCATTCTTAATCGGCACATTAATCAAATTCTTCTTCGCATCATCTATACCTTTGCGAATCGCATCAGGAATCTCAGCGGCTTTGCCACGGCCTTTGCCAACACGGCCATTGCCGTCACCTACAATTACTAGGGCAGTGAAGCGAAAGTTTCGTCCGCCTTTAACGGTTTTGGCAACACGGCCGATATGGATAACTCTCTCCTGAAATTCATCCTCACGGGCCTCATCACGGCGACCGCGTCTACTACGATTTTCTCTCATAATCTTCCTCCCTAAAATTTAAGGCCTGCTTCACGAGCAGCTTCAGCCAATGCCGCGACCCGTCCGGCATATATATAACCGGCACGATCAAAAACTACTTTATCAATGCCCTTAGCCAAGGCTTTTTCAGCCACGCTTCTGCCGACAGCCTGTGCCGCCTCCAGATTGCCACCATTCTTCAGCTGTTCTTTCAAGGAGCTGTCCAATGAAGAAGCATAGACCAAGGTTACACCCTTGCTATCATCAATAATTTGAGCATAAATTTGAGCATTACTTCTAAATACTGCAAGACGAGGTCTCTCTTGACTTCCTCTCACATGTTTGCGCACTCTGGCCTGTTTGCGACGGCGCACTTTATTTCTAGGTTCCTTTTTAATCATTTATTACTTCACCCCTTATTTAGCGCCGGTCTTGCCTTCTTTCAAGCGCAAGACTTCATAATCATATTTAATGCCTTTACCTTTATAGGGATTAGGCACCCTCTTAGCACGGATGCGAGCAGCAATCTCTCCAACCAGTTGTTTATCGGCACCCTTAACAATAATTTTATTAGCAGACGGCACTTCGAAAGTTATGCCCTCCGGTGCTGTAATTTCCACCGGGTGTGATAGACCTAAAGTCAGATTGAGCACATTCCCGTTTAATTGTGCTCTGTAGCCGGTACCCTGCACCTCAAGTGTTTTAGTAAATGGCTCATGCACACCTTTTACCATATTACTGATCAGGGAGCGCATCAGACCATGCATACTCCTGCTCTCCTTTTGATCATTTTGTCTTGTTACTTCAATCTGATTGTCTTTAATATTGATATTTACTAAAGGATGAATCTTCTGGACTAACTCAGTCCGATCCTTTTTGACCCGGATTAAGTCGCCCTCAAGTTTCACCTCTACTCCAGGTGGAATTACCACCGGCATTCTTCCAATTCTGGACATTTATTCCTCCCGCTCTTAATATTGAAGGTCTAAAAACGACCCTTTTCAGAGTTATTACCAGACATAGGCCAGAACTTCTCCGCCTACGCCATCCTTCCTAGCCTGCCGATCTGTCTTGATGCCCTTTGAAGTAGATATGATTGCAATGCCAAGCCCTCCAAGCACCTTGGGCAAATTCTCAAGATCTGCATAAACACGTAACCCCGGTTTAGATACACGTTGAATCCCGTTTATAACCGGTTTTTTATCAATATATTTTAAGGTTACCGTCAGTATTCCCTGCTTATTATCCTCCTGAAAAGTAACACTTTGAATATAGCCTTCTTCAACCAATATTTCCGCAATTGCTCTTTTAATTTTGGATGCAGGTATATCGCACTTAGGATGTCCTGCCCGGCCGGCATTGCGGATTCTTGTCAGCATATCAGCAATAGCATCAGTTATTTGCATAGATTATTCCTCCCTACCAGCTTGCCTTGCGCACTCCCGGTATTTGCCCCTTATAGGCCAGCTCACGGAAACAGAGACGGCAGATGCCATATTTGCGCATATAAGAACGCGGCCTGCCGCAAAGTTGACAGCGATTATGTTGACGCGTAGCAAACTTTGCCGGACGCTGTGCCATAACTATCTTAGATTTCTTTGCCATTTGTACCCTCCGGCTCTATTTTCTGAACGGCATTCCTAAGCCGTCCAATAATGCTTTCGCTTCCTCATCGGTCTTGGCAGTTGTTACAATTGCAATATCCAGACCTCTGATTTTGTCGATGGAATCATAATCAACTTCAGGAAAGATCAACTGCTCTCTGGCACCCAGGGCATAATTGCCATGGCCGTCGAAGGAATTCGGATTGGTCCCCCTGAAGTCACGGACGCGCGGCAGAGCAATGCTGACCAGCTTATCAAAAAAGTCATACATGCGATCACCCCTTAAAGTGACCATGACGCCAATATTCATGCCTGCGCGCAATTTAAAATTAGCTATGGATTTGCGCGCCTTAGTAACTACAGGCTGCTGCCCGGAAATAACCCGTAGATTATCCACGACGCTCTCAATCACTTTCGCATTATCCTTAGCGTCGCCAACTCCCATATTCAGTACAATTTTTTCTAATTTGGGAATTTCCATCGGGGATGAATAATTAAACTGCTCCATCAATTTAGGCGCAATTTCTTTACGGTATTTTTCTTTTAATCGGTTCACTTTGCGCCTCCCTATTTCTTAGCCGGTCCAACTGTAGATACAGTTTCACCGCAGGCTTTGCAATATCTGACTTTTTGACCGTCATTATTAAATCTTTTTCCCAGTTTGGACGGTCGTTTACACTTATCACAAACAACCATTACATTAGAAGCGTCAATAGCAGCTTCAACATGAATGATCCCGCCAGGCTCACCAGCTCTACGCGGACGCTTGTGCACAGTGGATACTGCGACACCCTCAACGATCACCCTCCCGGTTTTAGGATGAACAGCCAAAACTTTACCTGTTTTACCAGCATCCTTTCCTGTAAGGACATAGACCGTATCATCAACTTTTACATGTACTTTTGACATTATTACCTCCTTACAGCACTTCCGGCGCCAGGGAGAGAATTTTCATATAGTTTTTCTCTCTCAGCTCACGGGCAATCGGACCGAAGATACGAGTACCTTGAGGATTACCATCATCCTTGAGTATTACAGCTGCATTTTCATCAAATCTAATATGAGAACCGTCATTACGCCTTAAGCCTTTTTTGGTCCTAACTACAACTGCTCTTACCACATCCCCTTTTTTTACAACTCCGCCGGGGATGGCTTCTTTTACTGAGCAGACAATTACGTCACCAACATTGGCATATTTACGACCTGTGCCGCCGAGAACTTTTATACAGTACAGGCGCTTAGCACCAGTATTGTCTGCAGATTTCAGAGTTGTTTCTACTTGAATCATAATTATTTTCCTCCACTGCGCTAAGCTATTTTGCTTTTTCGATGATCTCGACCAAGCGCCAGTGCTTATCACGGCTCAGAGGACGTGTTTCCATCACACGTACCTTATCACCAACCCTACACTCATTCTGCTCGTCATGAGCCTTCAATTTGAGTGTCTTCTGGATATATTTCTTATAAAGCGGATGACGAACATGCTCAACAACCTCAACAACTATCGTCTTATCCATTTTGTCGCTCGTAACGGTCCCAGTCCGCTGTTTACGGATCGCTCTCTCACTATTGCTCATGCTTTACTCCCTCCGTCTTGACCAGCTTTAGCAAGTTCTTGTTCGCGGATTACGGTTTTAACGCGTGCGATATCTCGTCTCACCCGTTTCAGCTGCATAGGATTAGAAAGCTGATTTGTTGCATGCTGGAAGCGGAGCTTGAACAGCTCGGCTTTCAATTCATTCAGTTCAGTATCAAGTTCTACAGATGTCTTATTACGAAGTTCAGTTGCTTTCATCACTCTCAGCCTCCTTCGCATCATCACCTTCACCTGCAGCCTCTTCCTCATCGGTCAAAAGCTCCTCCTCAAGTTCAGCAGAAGAAATAAGGTCTTCTTCAGTGACGTGAACTTCGGCAAAGCTGGCAAGTTCTGCTTCGGTAAAAGTGCGTTCACTCTTAATAAATCTGGTTTTACAAGGCAGTTTATGTGAAGCTAAACGCATAGCTTCTCTGGCCATCGCTTCTGAAACACCTGCAATTTCAAATAAAACTCGTCCCGGTTTGATAACAGCAACCCAATATTCGGGTGAACCTTTTCCCTTACCCATGCGGGTCTCAGCAGGTTTTTTAGTAACAGGCTTGTCCGGAAAGATTTTGATCCAGACTTTGCCGCCACGCCTCAGGCGACGATTGATCGCAATACGGGCAGCTTCGATCTGATTACTGGTGAGCCAGCATGGCTCTGTCGCCTGAATGCCATATTGGCCATAAGCGACAAAATTACCACGCGTGGCCTTGCCTTTCATTCTGCCTCGGTGTTGTCTTCTATACTTAACGCGCTTCGGCATTAACATTAGGCCTCAACTCCTTCCTGTGGTGCTTGTACTGCTTTACGCGCCGGCAGAACCTCACCTTTGTAAATCCAGACTTTGACACCCAGACGTCCATAAGTGGTAGCTGCTTCAGCAAAGCCATAATCAATATCTGCGCGTAGTGTATGTAAAGGAATTGTACCCTCATGATATTGTTCAGTTCTGGCAATTTCAGCTCCGCCCAGCCGGCCCGAAGTCATAGTTTTAATGCCCTTGGCCCCTTGCTTCATTGCCCTGCTGATAGCTTGCTTCATAGCGCGACGGAAAGAAACACGTTCTTCCAGTTGGCGAGCAATATTTTCGGCAACTAATTGTGCTTCGCAGTCAACATTCTTTACTTCTTTAACATTTATGAAGAAATTGCGCTTAAATTTTTTAGCCATCTTCTTCTTCAAATTCTCAATCTCGGAACCCTGGCGACCAATTATGATTCCGGGTTTGCCGGTAGTAATCGTAACAACTGTCTTATCGTCGCCCTCACGTTCGATCTCAATACGGGATACTCCGGCTTTCTCTGTCTCCTGCTTGACAAAATCGCGAATTTGCTTGTCCTCAATCAGATAGCGGGCAAAATCTTTTTTATCAGCATACCAACGAGAGTCCCAATCTTTGATTACTCCAACACGCAAGCCATGGGGATTTACTTTCTGACCCATCTAATTCTCCTCCTATGCTTTCTCTCTCAGAACGACTGTGATGTGACAAGTGCGCTTAAAAATGCGGGTTGCACTGCCACGGGCTCTCGCACGGATGCGCTTAAGCGTAGGACCCTGGTTGGCATAGCATTCCGCCACATATAGATCGTCGCGCGACAGATTATTATTATTCACAGCATTTGCTTCCGCTGACTTGAGTAATTTGGTCAAGACCGGAGATGCCACATTTGGTGTATACATCAAAATTGCTAATGCTTCATCTAATGACTTACCCCTAATAGTGTCAATTACAGCATTGACCTTAAAGGCGTTAATGCGGATATATTTGGCTTGCGCATAGCCGCGATCTCTGCCAATATCAAGAACCTTACGTTCCTTTTTAGTCAAGATGGGCTTTTTTCTATTGCGCTGATGCGCAGCCTTATAATCTGCAACCAACTGTTCTCTATTGGCTAGCAATTCTTCTTTGCTCATTACTTTCTTTGCCACAGACTAATCCTCCCTTCACTCCCGGTTAGCGGGAGGTTGTTCTCTTCTCGGAGCCTGCGTGGCCGCGGAATGTCCTGGTAGGAGCAAATTCACCCAGCTTATGACCTACCATCTCTTCAGTTATATAGACCGGTACATGCTTGCGTCCATCATGTACTGCTATGGTATGCCCCACCATTTCCGGGAAAATCGTGGAAGCCCTGGACCAGGTCTTAATCACTCGATGCTCATTCCGCTCATTCATGGCGTTGATGCGTCGCATCAGAGCTTCTTCTACAAAGTATCCTTTTTTTGTTGAACGGCTCATATCTCAGCAAGTCTCCTTATTTCTTTCTTCTGCGGACGATGTATTTATCCGATTCTTTGAGTCTTCTGGTTTTGTAACCCAGGGTAGGCTTGCCCCACGGAGTCATCGGACTGGGCATTCCAATCGGAGCTTTCCCTTCACCACCGCCATGGGGGTGATCAACTGGGTTCATAACAGAACCTCTGACATGCGGTCTCCTGCCCTGATGCCTCGTATAGCCGGCTTTGCCGCGATTTTGGATATCATTTTCCGTATTACTGACTGAGCCAATTGTTGCTTTGCAGTTAATTGGGATCAGCCTCATCTCACCGGAGGGCATGCGCAAAGTAGCAAATCTACCTTCACGTGCCAATAATTGAGCAGCCGTTCCGGCTCCCCTCACTAATTGCCCACCTCGACCCGGACGCAACTCAACATTGTGAATTTCTGTACCGATCGGGATATTGGCCAGAGGCAAGCAATTGCCGATCACAATATCTACTTCCGGTCCGCTTTCTACCATGTCACCGGCCTTTAAGCCCTCCGGCGCTAAGATATACGCTTTAGAACCATCCTGATATTGAATCAGAGCGATAAAGGCAGTGCGGTTGGGATCATATTCAATAGCCAATACTTTAGCCGGCACACCTTCTTTTTTGCGTTTCCAATCGATAACTCTGTACTTTTGTTTATTGCCACCGCCTCTATGACGGCTAGTAATCCGACCGTAATTGTTACGGCCGACATTTTTCTTTTTCTTCTCCAGCAAAGACTTCTCTGGTTTCTTTTTACTCAAACCGGAATAGTCGGTAACGGTTTTCTGCCTTATTGCCGGAGAAGTAGGACGATATGTCTTGAGTGCCATTTTATTACTCCCTCTCTGTTACGCGTACGGCTTACTGGCCGAACCCGAATTCTTCGATTTCAGTCTTATATTTCCTGGTAGTTGTACCAACTTTACCGCCTTTAGTCTCATAACGGTCTTCAGTCGGATCAAGGTCAATTGTCACAACAGCTTTTTTCCAGACAGGCTGTTTCCCTTCATGAACTCCCATGCGCTTAGTCTTACCGCCCTGATAGCTCGTATTAACCTTAACAACCTTAACGTCAAACAACTGCTCGCAGGCTTGACGGATCTCCGACTTAGTCGCATTCTTAGCCACACGGAAAGTATACTTGCCCTCGGCAGTAGCCATCATACTCTGTTCGGTAATAACCGGACTAATAATCACGTCATAAATACTCTTCATTAGTTATATACCTCCTCAACCCTAGACACAGCCTCTTTCGTCAGGATCAAGCGGTCGAATTTCAAAAGTTCCGTGACATTAAGAGTCTGAACTTCGCTGATCTTAATTCCACGCAGATTATTGGCTGAGCGCTCCACTACCAGATCACGCTGCGGCAACACAATCAGTGCCGATCCATCAACGCCAAGATTATTAAGAATTTTTACCATCTTCCTGGTCTTAATATCATCAAGTTTGAGTTCATCAAGAACTAGCATTTTATCAGCTTGGAACTTCGAAGCCAAAGCCGATTTCAAGGCCAAGCGTCTCATCTTCCGTGGCAGAGAATATCTGAAATTTCTGGGTGTAGGGCCAAAAATTCTGCCGCCGCCAACATATTGTGCCGAACGGATTGAACCATGTCTGGCTCTACCGGTTCCTTTCTGACGGTACGGCTTTCGGCCACCACCGCGCACCTCGCTTCTGCCCTTAACTTTGACAGTGCCCTGACGACGATTAGCATGCTGATTGACCAGCACTCGATGCATGACATCCTGATGCGGCTCGATGGCAAAAATTTCATCGGCAAGCTCCAAATCGCCAACTACTTTGCCGTCCATATTGTAAATATCTATCTTAGCCATTAGAAAATCTCCTCTTGTCCTATCTTCTCTTTACAGTAGAGGTGATCTCTAGGAGACCACCTTTGGCGCCCGGTACAGCTCCCTTAACTACCAAGATGCTGCGTTCGCCATCGACTGAAACAACTTCGAGATTTTGTACTGTTACACGTCTATTACCCATCTGGCCCGGCATCTTTCTTCCTTTCAAGACTTTGCCCGGAGTGGCGGAAGAACCCATTGAGCCAGGGTATCTGTGATGTTTAGAACCATGGGATTCCGGACCACGAGAAAATCCATGACGTTTAATGACGCCCTGAAAACCTTTTCCCTTAGAAGTCCCAACGATATCCACATAATCACCGGCAGCAAACATATCTGCCACAGTAATCTCCTGTCCTAATTCAAACTCTTGGTCGGTCTTAAACTCCCGCATAATTCTTTTAGGTTTCAAGCCGGCTTTATCAAATTGGCCCTGTAGAGGTTTAGTAACACGCTTTTTATCTTCATAACCTACTTTTACCGCTCTATAGCCATCGACTTCTTCCGTTTTATTCTGCACTACAGAAACCGGACCACAGCTAATAACCGTCACCGGGATCACAATGCCATCCTCGTTAAAAATCTGCGTCATACCGGCCTTGCGTCCTAGCATGAATTTTTTCATAACAACTTACTCCTCCTGGTTATTGGTTCACTCAAGTGAACTTGACCCGGCAGCACTCTGCCTAAAGCTTAATTTCAATATTGACTCCAGCTGGCATTTCCAGTTTCATCAATGACTCAACAGTCTTGGTATTAGGAGCTAGAATATCGATCAGACGCTTATGGGTTCTAATTTCAAACTGCTCTCGAGCATCTTTATGCTTATGCGGTGAGCGTAAAATCGTAATAATCTCTTTCTCCGTCGGCAACGGGATTGGACCCGATACACTTGCTCCCGTTCTCTTGGCGGTGTCAACAATTCTTTCAGCACTTTCATCTAAAATGTGATGGTCGAAAGCCTTCAAACGGATACGAATTTTTTGGTCAATTGCCATGTTTACCTCCATGTTTGCTGCATTTATGGTACTACTTAGTCTGGCGTTTCTTTTTCTTCCGGCATAATGCCCAGCTTCTGTATCTCAGTAAACAGTTGCTGGGCTAAACCTCAGACTGCGTACCAGCGTCCGATTCCAGTCGGACTTCTCCACTGAAGTTACCTGT
Organism: Saccharofermentanales bacterium; assembly: GCA_050945515.1. GTDB lineage: Bacteria > Bacillota > Clostridia > Saccharofermentanales > DTU023 > UBA1046. The sequence continues at coordinate 1,317 of JBMNTB010000036.1, read as the reverse complement.
TACTCAACGCAGCTGAGCTCACAGCAATCTTCAGCTTCTCAGATTGTCGCCTATAAAAATCCAATGTCTTTTTACAGACGCATCGATAAGTATATAAGGCCTGCAAACAAATTGCAAGCCATAAAAACCATTTTCACTGTACAATTTTCACTTTTCATATCACTTTTCACTGTAACTGAGTACTGAGAGTACTGAGAGTACTGAGAATTTTTCACCAGTACAGTACCATTCGGTTACATATACATAACATGTACATAGCTAAGTTAGTATAAAGTTGCTTCTATCCATTGTTGCTTTATTTCTCAATCAGGGCACAAATATTTTCTAGAAAATATATATATATATGTGAAAATCATTTCTTAGTTTGCAGTTGTCGATGCCGCAAGTCCTGAAACACTGACAATATGAACAGACCGATCGTAGCAAACAGGTAGAGGAAAATTGCACTTAGATTATCTGGCAGCGAAAAATCCTGATTGGTGAAAAAGAAAGGAAATAACGGTAGTTCACTGCCACCGGCAATATTAATCACCGTATAGATAATCAGAAAAAAGATGGCAGCGCTGACACTGCCCGCCATAACCGCCAGCGCATATGCCACAGAATATTGAAAAAGAATGGCAACTATCAGAATGACCAGCAGGTCCGTCGAAATCATCTGCAAAACAGTATAAATTGTTAAAGTAATGCCAGCTATTATAAACGTTGGTGCAAAAGTCAATAAGGCAACCTTGAAACGCATGCGGCGATTGATCTGCAATAGCAGTTCTTTTTGCGGCTTCTCACAATATGCTTTCAGCGCTGTGGCAGGATTGATTAAGGTCAGTAGCGGGATTGTGGTCTGAATATAGCTGTGCAGTTGGATTACAGCCAGCTCTTTATCTTCAGTGAGATAATAAAACATAATAAAAAGGATAGGCAGCACCACCCCCAGCAGCAAGACAGAAATGATGCCACCTTTCCCCAGTGTCTTATACCAGAGTCTGTATTGAGATTTAACCGGCACTTGCGAATCCTTTCAAGAGTGCAATATAGCCATCCTCAATGGCAGGCGCCACGCTGAAAGCGGAATACGCCTCACCTTGCTTGGCCAGTATGCGCAACTGTCGCACATTATCTGTTTCAGTCTCTTTGATTACAAAGGTGTCAGTATCATCAGTATATTCAGTTTCAGGAACCAAAAATACCAGACCTTCAGCCAGCTGAGCCAGTTCTGTCTGAGTTCCCAAGAAAGCGATCTCACCCTTCAGAAGCACGATCACATAATCACATGTCGCCTCAATATCCTCTACTATATGGGTCGATATTATCGTTAAA
>JBMNTB010000035.1:0-15407 GCA_050945515.1 Saccharofermentanales bacterium | reverse complement strand
CATCTAAATCAGAAAAATATGCGTGATATCCACCCCAAAAGGTGTCTTGTGGTTCTTTTACAATTCTTCCGCCAGCATTTCGTACTAATTCAATTACACTATCAACATCTTCTTTATGTTCAACATTGTACGCTAATGTAATTCCGGAAAACCCATTTCCCTTTGGTGGGTTGTTTTCATCAATATCTTTTGCTAATTGTTCCAAAGGAAATAGTTCAAATTTTGTTCCTGGAGTATCGAAAAAACATACTGGCGGATTATTTTCTTTGCAATCAGTCTTATATCCTAAACCATCTCTGTAAAACTTTATTGACCTTTCCATATCTCTAACACCTAAGCAGATACAAGTAATCTTATTCATTGCTACCTCCACAAATTCAAATTTGTTGTTCTATTCTAACCTGTCGTAAATTTTTATTTCGTCCATATTCCCGATCCCTCTCAATGAGTTGTAAATTCTCTCATTTTGCAAAAGGCTAAGTTTGCATATGTTTGCCAATAGTATACCTTTATTTAAAAGAACTGGATTTGATATGACTCCTGAGCAGTTATTGCCTTGTAGCTAGTGCTAAACTAAGCTATTATAATGACAGCGTGTTGATATATGACGAATTTAAGAGTATAATATGTTCAAAAAGGAGGTTAAGATTATGGCGACAACGAATTTAAATATCAGGACTGACAAGAACGTTAAGGAGCAAGCTGAGGCAATCTTTTCCGAGTTGGGACTTAACATGACGACGGCTGTCAACATGTTTTTAAGGACGACAATTAGAGAAAATGGCATTCCTTTTGATTTGAAGCTGGATACTCCCAATAGCCTTACTGCAGCAGCTATCGAAGAAGGTAGAAGAATTGCCCATGACGATACTATCAAGGGATATTCAAGCAAGGAGGACTTAAGGAAAGCATTAGAAGAATGAAGTACGAAGTAAAATTTACCAATCAATTTAAGAAAGATCTTAAACTGGCAAAAAAGCAAGGCAAGACTTGAACAAGCTCTACGACGTCATAGATTTACTGGCAAAAGGAGAGTGCCTTGAAGCGAGGTACAGAGATCATGCTTTGACTGGAAATTATAAGGAAGCAAAAGAATGTCACATAGACCCTGACTGGCTTTTGGTCTATGAACATATTAATGACGTGCTTGTACTCATGCTTTACAGGTTAGGATCGCATTCAGAACTCTTTAAATAATTTACGGCAGTAATTTTGCATGGAACCGGGGGTATTGGGTGCCCCATTTCTCCTTTGCCTCCGGCATCTTTTCTTTACCAGTTTCCTCATCTATAGCTACGTTTTTGCCACCTTCCGGTTTTATTAACGAAGGTCTTTTAACGAAGGCGCTCTCTGGTCGTCCGGCAGCCCTTGGTACAGGAACGGCTCCCCCAGCAGTACCGCCTCAAAGAGTCACTCTAGAAACTGTCGATTTATTCTTTCTGCTTCAGCTTCAATAAAAAAGATTTGGAAGTAGATGACAATTAAAGACCCAGCTGTGGGGGCAGCGGTGCCTGGACGGGCAGCCGCTTATAAGTGGATAATCAGTTGTAGGGGCAGCGGTGCCTGGAAGGGCAGCCGCTGCAGCCCGTTGTTCCGGTAGCTCCGGGGGCTCCTCCGGTAGCTCTGGGAGATCCTCCGGGGTTTCCTGAAGTTTCGGGGGCTCCGGAAGAGGGTGATTTCACGCCCCGGAGATAATAGATAATCAGGGCTACAGCGACTGCGATGATGCTTAGAATGATCCAGGAGGTGAGGTTCATCAGGCCGATACCAGTCCTTTCTTCTGACCGAGTGTCAGATATCTGTTGGGCCGCAAGAGCAGTGCTACGAGCAAGATGAGCACGGCGATTGCGGCCACGGTCCAGAGACCGAAAATACCGCTTACGAACCACTGGGCCAGATTGTAATAGATCAGGCTGACGGCATAGGCCAGGCCCATCTGCCAGGCCACTGCAGCCAAAGTCCACTTCGTGCTCGCCATTTCGGTTTTGATTGCACCCACGGCAGCGAAGCAAGGCATACACAGCATATTAAAGAGCAGGAAGCTGTAGGCACCGTGGCTGTTGAGCAGAGCTCCGAAAGCTTGCAGCAGCTCAGGCGACTCCTCAGTTAGGCCACTGCCCAGATTCATCACAATACCCAGAGTATTAACGACATTCTCTTTAGCGATAAAGCCGGTGATGGTGGCAACGATAGATTGCCAGTTGTTGAAGCCAAGAGGGTAGAACAACCAGGCCAAGGCATTGCCGAGACTGGCCAAAATGCTGTCCGCACCGCTTTCTTCCACCATCTGCAAACTCCAGTCGAAGTTGGAGAGGAACCAGATGATGATGGCCGAGAGCAAGATTACTGTGCCGGCGCGTTTGATGAAAGCCCAGGATTTCGATAGAGCATATTTCAGTGTCGTTAGCGCACGTGGAGCATGATAGCTGGGCATTTCCATCACGAATGGCGCAGGTTCCGCGGCCAAACGCTTGAACTTCTTGAGAATGACTCCGGACACAATAACTGCCGCGATGCCAATAAAATAGAAGGAGGTTGTTACCCATGCTGAGCCACCAAAAAACGCGCCGGCAATCAGAGCAATAACAGGCAATTTAGCGCTGCAAGGCATGAAGGAAGCGGTCATAATCGTCAGACGGCGATCACGCTCGTTTTCCATGGTGCGCGAGGCTTGGATGCCGGGCACACTGCAGCCGGTTGAGATCATCAGGGGGATGAAGCTTTTGCCGGACAGGCCGAAACGGCGGAAAATCCGGTCCATAACGAAGGCCACACGGGCCATATAGCCACTGTCCTCCAAGATGGCCAGACAGAGGAAGAGGACGAACATCTGCGGCAGGAAGCCCAGAACAGCTCCGACGCCGGCGACAATGCCGTCGTTGACCAGTCCCAGCAACCAGGGTGCGACATCTCTGGCCGTCATAAAGGATTCAACAGCACCGGGTACCACATCGCCAAAGACCACCTCATTGACCCAGTCGGTAGCCATAGTCCCAATGGTTTGAATCGAGACGAAATAGACCAGAAACATTACCAGAATGAAGATAGGAAGTCCCAGGAGTCGGCTGGTTACTATGCGATCGATGCGGTCAGTCGGACTCAGCTTGGCCGGACCGGTGGTTTGGACAGTGTCGGCTAGCCTGCCGAGAGCTTCATAGCGCTCCTGCGTGATGATCGAGTCGATCTCATCATCCAAGTCCTGCTCCAGTTCAGTACGAATGCCTGTGATCATTGCCAGCTCATTAGCACTGAGCTGAAGACGGGCCAGAGTGAGCTCATCAGCCTGTAGAGCCTGGATTGAAGAATAACGCAGAAGATCAGCGGCAGTATGTGTAGCCAGAATACTCATCACCTGTGCCAAAGCGGCCTCAGTCCGGGGTGAGAAAGTTAGGACACCCGGTGCGGCAGGTGCCGCTTCAAGCGTAGACTGAATCACAGCGATCAGCTCGTCAATGCCGGCTCCTCGGGCAGCCGAGATAGGTACTACAGCACAGCCCAGGCGTTCGGACAGCTCGCGGACATCAATTTTGGCACCGGTTTTTTCTACTACGTCCATCATATTAAGCGCGATCACCAGCGGCACCCGCAATTCGGCCAACTGTGTTGCCAGATAGAGATTGCGCACAAGATTAGATCCGTCAACCACATCAACGATCAGATCGGGGCGTTCCTCAATCAGATAATTGCGGCTGACGACTTCTTCGGGGCTATAAGGAGACAGTGAATAGATCCCCGGCAGATCCTGAATTTTGATCTCGGGATTTCTCCTCAATGTCCCCTCTTTTTTATCGACCGTGACACCGGGCCAATTGCCGACCCTCTGATTGCCGCCGGTCAGATGATTAAATAGCGTGGTCTTGCCACTGTTGGGATTACCAGCTAATGCAACAACCTTTTTCATTATCTTTTATCCTCACAAATATTTTCTGCTTGAGCCTGCTAATCGCAGCTCTCAACTTCTATCATTGCGGCGTCAGCTTTGCGCAGCGAGAGCTCAAAGCCCCTGGCACTCAGTTGCAGCGGATCTCCCAATGGCGCCAGCTTGCGCACCAGCACTTTGGTATTCCGCGTCAGACCGAGATCCAGAATTCTGCGCCTGGTTGCCGCATCCCCGCCCACTTTACGGATGATGGCAGAACTGCCAATTTCAATATCAGCCAAAGTCAGTTTATTCATATTGGTCATACGGTATTCTCTGTCCCCCTTTGTATTATGTTCCAATCATTAATGTCGTCACGACTATCTGCAGCGATTTCCGGTGATTTCCCTCAGTGCTATCCTTGTCTGTGGTCTGGTCGACATGCACCTAAGTAGAGCGCAATTCGAACCCGCGGCCCACAGCTTAGAAGGCTGTTCTCTATCCGGCTCGACATTCACTCAACTAGAGCGCCACGATTACCCGCGATGCCATGCCCTTGTCCAGAGCCAGCCGGCACTCGCCCACCTTGACCAGCATGATATTGCTGTCACTGGTAATCAGCTCTGTTGCTGCCCCCTCGACCAAACCCATGGTGCGCAAGCGGCAACCGATCTCATCCTTGCCGGCGATATTCCTGATCGTAGCTTTCTCGCCCGGTCGTAGTAATGTTAACGGCATAAACCTCTCCTTTCCGGCCTGACTGATTGCTATCACTTGTTATGTTCACTCCGTTCTGTTTGGGTGCAGATTATCTGCTCGTGGCTCATGGACTTTTCAGCCGAAGTGCAGATTATCTGTCTGCGACCTGTCACTCTTTCCAACTAGGCACAAACCAACTACATATGACCAGTCCCTTTTTCTGCCGCTATCCGCGATATATCTCCCGCGTATCGGCAAACTGGGTTAGCAACTGCTAACCAACTTCTGCCATTATCAGTTAGCTGTGGCTAATTGTCAACCCCTTGAGCTGATAATTTTATATCTTTGTCCTGATTGGAGCAGTGGGAACTCTCATTATTCTTTTGCCGAAGGCTGTTTCTGGCTGTCCGGCATCTTCGAAGTAAGAACGGTTTCTGCCCAAAGTACAATTTCAGCACACCACAATACACTTAGTATCTGCAGCAAAACGTACCTCTTTGTAAGTGGCCTTTGTGCAGCGGGTCTTGCATTAGCGGCATATATCACGATTGCGATAGATGCTTCCGCCGTTTTGATGTCGTTTTAAATACGGGAGATTGTGATCAACATGACCCCGAAAGTATGCTTAAATACGAGTTTTTAGGTACTCTGACCAATTTCACTGATTTTTCCCAGGGAGCTAGCCCTGTGGAAAGAGATCTCTTTCCACAAGATAGGAGAATTATTCACTGATTATCTACAAGGATGGAATGATCACTGGCTGAATATATGATGCAAATCAAATGTTGACAAATAAAAATTCCTCTGCTAATGTTCAGTTAAATTGAATAATGTTTCAAGTGCTCTGATTGGTGTCATGTCAGTCAGAGAGAATAGTGAATCGGGTGTGAATCCCGAACGGAACCGCCGCTGTGTGCGCTCGTATCTGCACGTTGACGAAAGTCAGTCACTGGTAACCTGGGAAGACAGTGCATGAGATACAGGAGAGGGTTCTCCAAGAGTGCGAGTCAGAAGACCTGCTTGAGATAATCGCAACCTTATGGTCCGGGAAGCCTGGGTTGAATGTTTTTGTACAGAAAAACGGCTGTGACATTAAGTCATAGTCGTTTTTTGATTCCGAACCTTAGATTTGAGTGAACGATTAGATTCTGGAAAGAATATGGAAGGAGGGAAAACTGATCAAAACATAGTAAAGATTCGTTAGTTGTTACTCATTACTACTAAATTGTATATCAAAAATATTGTTATAGGAGGATCATCATGAAAAGAAAATTTGTTATTGGATTGGCTCTAGTAACTGGCCTGTTGCTAGCTCTGTGTGCTTGTAGTGCTGAATCCGCTACTAAGCAGAATACTACACCAGTTGTTACGCAGGACTCTGTGCCTGAGACCAAGCAAGTCACCGAACCTTTTGTTGAACCATCACCTTCATCAGCAATGCCAACATCAATTGCTACAGAGTTTGAACCATTTTCACTTGAGGTTATGGAACACGAGGTTACTTATACAAAGGTGCCTGAGAAAGTGATTAGTCTGAATCTACATACAACAGAAAATTTAATTGCGCTTGGTTTGGAGGACAAAATCATCGGCACAGCTTATACGAATGCTGAAGTACTTCCTGAATATGCTGATATTTTTAATAAAATACCAAAAATTGCAGAACAATATCCCTCTTGGGAAGTGCTTGTGGAGGCAGATCCTGATTTTGTAATCGGGCGTAATTCTGCATTCGGCGAGAAGGGAGTTACTGCAATTAGTGATTTCTTGGATAGCGGGATTATGGTCTACGTGCCGATCGAAACTTACACGCCGGGATCAACTATTGAAGCTACATATGAGGATTTCAGAAACCTCGGAAGAATTTTTAATGTTGAAGAAAAAGCTGAAGCGATAATCAATGAAATGCAGGGCAAAGTTGAAGGTGTAGCAGAGAAAATTTCCGGCAATACCGAAAAGCTCCGTGTGTTTGTTTACGACGCTGGTGATGACCAGGCATTTACTTCAGGCCAAAGTTTGGAAAGCAATCTGATCGACCTTGCAGGCGGTGAAAATATTTTCAATGATATTGAAAAAACCTGGAGCAATGTAAGCTGGGAAGAAATTGTCAACCGCAACCCACAAGTTATTGTGATTAACGATTATGGAGAAACAACTGCTCAGGAAAAAATTGATTTTCTTCTGGCAAAACCAGGGCTTTCAGAAGTAGATGCAATTAAAAACAACCACTTCGTAGTTCTACAATTGCCAACAATTTTCACAGGAATTCGCAACGGTGACGCTGTAGAAATTCTGGCCAAAGGCTTTTACCCGGATTTATTTAAATAAAAGTTGCATGAAATATTTTAAACAAGTAAAAATGTCTGTTGTTATAGTCCTTGGCCTTGCGGTGCTTATCATATCCATGATATGCGCCGTAGGCCTTGGTCCTGTTGCAATTCCACCTGGAACAGTTTGGCGGATTTTGGTTAACAAACTTCCATTGGTGGGTAACGGTGAGGTTTTTTGGAAAGCTGCCACGGAAAAAATCATTTTGGACATACGCCTCCCACGTGTTTTGCTGGGTACATTTGTGGGCGCAGGGCTATCGTTGACAGGTGTTTCTATTCAGTCGTTCACAAAGAATCCACTTTCGGACCCTTATATTCTTGGTATCTCTTCAGGCGCGTCTGCTGGTGCCGTATCGGTCGTTTTATTGGGCTTATTTAATGCTTTAGGCTTTTATGCTCTGACGGGTGGTGCATTTATCGGTAGTGCGATTGCTATTTTTCTCGTATATATGCTGTCTGCTAGTAAAGAAGGTTTAACGCCAACACGCCTTGTGCTAACAGGAGTCGCGGTTTCTGCACTGTTTTCTGCAATTACGAATTTTATTATTTACAGTGCAAAGAATGAAAATGGTATTAGAACAGCGATGTACTGGATGATGGGGAGCTTAGAGGGAGCTAGGTGGGAATACCTACCCATAATAGCTTTGGTTTTCGTAGGTGTTTTCCTTTTCCTGTTCTCTTATAGCAATGCGTTGGATACAATGCTTTTGGGCGAGCAAACCTCAGTTATTCTGGGTGTTAATACTAAACAACTAAGAAAGGCATTGGTTATATCGTCTTCGCTCCTAGCCGGTGTTGCTGTATCGCTAAGTGGCTCAATTGGCTTTGTTGGCTTAATCATTCCACATATAACACGTAACTTGGTTGGTTCTGGGCACCGAAAAGTAATACCTGTGTCTACCATATTAGGTGCAATATTCATAATATGGTCGGATGTTATGGCAAGACTCGTTGTTGCTCCGGAAGAACTCCCGATCGGAATTGTAACATCCCTATTCGGGGCACCATTCTTTATCTATTTACTTCGAAAGAAAAAGTATTCTTTTGGTGGGTAAAAATATGCTTAAAGTAGACAATTTATGTTATGGCGTTGAGCAGAAAGAAATCATTAGTAATATCTGTCTTGAGATTGATAAAGGTGAGTTTGTCGGACTCATAGGTCCTAATGGGAGTGGCAAATCTACACTACTAAAGAATATTTATAAAGTTCTCAAACCGCTTGGGGGAACAGCATACCTGAAGGGAAAAAGTATACTTGAAATGAGCAACAAGGAAGCTGCACAGGAGATTGCAGTTGTTGCTCAGGAAAACAATACCGGTTTTGATTTTAGTGTTAATGAAATAGTGTTAATGGGTAGACACCCCTATAAAAGATTATTCGAGAGGGAAACGCGAGAAGATGAAGAAATCGTTGAGCGCGCGCTAAAAAGGGTTGGTATGGACCTAATGGCGGAAAGAAGCTTTATCAGCCTGTCCGGTGGCGAAAAACAAAGAGTGTTGATTGCAAGAGCACTGGTTCAAGATACGGAGTTTTTAATCTTAGACGAACCTACCAACCATTTGGATATCGGATATCAGATTAACATCATGGACTTGATTAAGAATCTTGAAATCACAACATTTGCTGCTATTCATGATCTGAATATAGCGGCACTTTATTGCGATAGATTGATTGTACTTAATGATGGAGTAATTATTACAAGTGGTGTTCCTAACGAAGTATTAACTTTTGAACTCATAAAGGACTTATTTGGGATAGAAGTGGAGTTCTATACGAACAGAAGAACAGGGGCGCTACAAATGAGCCCGATGCCATCTGGTAATATCGGGGTATAACCTAACTTTCCCAGAAACATACAAAAGTAGTGAAACGAATGGCGGCACAGTCTAAAAACGCTATGTTGCCCAATGTAAAAAGGTGATATGAATGAAAAAGATTGCTATTCTAACGTGTTTAAGCGCAACATCCGTCTGCAGCAGTGCAGCGTGCTTCAGTGCACTTAATCAAAGAAAGGCAACATTCCAGCGTTATTTGGATGATGATGTTGAAATTGTTGCTTTTTTTCACTGTAATGGTTGTGACTGTGATTATGGTAATGATAAAAAATATCTTGAGAAAATCAGACGAATCTGTGAAATAAAGCCCGATGCCGTCCATATTGGTGTATGTGCGTATGCTAAAGGTGTTGAATGTCCCAATATTGCGCACGTGATTCAAACGCTAGAAGCTAGCGGCATCGATGTGATACGCGGTACGCATAATTGATGTAACAATCCGCTATTTTAGAGAAGGAGAAGCACATTGTCTGGCATCTGAAATCCCATCAACGCATATAAGGTGTCGATCAGAGAGAAGAAGAGTGCTGACTTATGAGGTCTTATGAGGTCTTATAAAGAGTTAATTGGATAAAAATATAATTCGGTAAAAATTCCACTAACTTTATCGATATAACGGCGCCGTACCGGGTAACATCGGTGACTTTGCTTATAAGTAACCGGATCCATCGGGAGCGTCTTCGTAGAATTAGCAATAAGTGCGGAGATCGTTGCTTAGAGGCTGTTAACAAGACTGCAGAAATTGTGTAGGTTAAAGGCGAAAAGTAAGGCGAAAAGTAAGGCGAAAAAGTAACTATTCAGTAATTGCCCCCCAAGTAACGATAGCTTATTATTTAGTGTAGTATTGTTGAGTCCGTTTCGGGAAGAAAGGGTCAGGCCTGATGAGTTCTGACAAAAACAGAATAAAAATTATAGTAGCATTACTTGCCTTTCTACTTGTAATTTTTCTTTTAAGTGAAAGCGAGTTAATACCTGCAATTAAGGCTAAACTGGTTTATACTCCTGCTGCGAGTGCAAATGGAGCGGCTGAGGCGGATATCAATGCCGCAGATGGCGAACAGTCTACGACCCCTGTAGTTCAAAGCAGCGATAACTCCCCCGCCAATCAAGCGTCGGAGGAATCGAAACTTGTAGCGAAGATGCAGTTGCCTGGTTTTCAGGAACCGGAGCATTCACTGATCTACTATACACAAAAACCGACTCCGACCCCGAAGCCGACACCCAAGCCAACCCCGAATCCGACGCCCAAACCAACTCCGAAGCCGACATCCAAACCAACTCCGAAGCCGACATCCAAACCAACCCCTAAACCCACTGCGAAGCCAACTGAGACACCGACTGTGACTGAGGAAACGTCTGCTGCCGAGTTAATAGAAACAGCGGCTGAAGAAGCAACAACCACACAGTCTGACGGCGAGACAACGGAAGCGCTGACGAGTACTCCTGATAGCGAAACCAGTGCGGAAGCCTCCGCAACTGAAGCTACCGAAGCAGCAACGCAGGCCTCGGAGCCGGCCCCGGAGAAGCCGAAAAAGGGCGTTAAATATATCGCCTTTACCTTTGATGACGGACCGTCCAAACATACCAAGAGACTCCTTGATGCTTTAGCAAAAAATGGTGATAAGGTGACATTTTTTGTGGTTGGCAGTCTGGTGGACGGGTCTAATGGACACCTCACAACACGGGCCTTCAAAGCCGGTCATGAGATTGGCAATCACAGCTATACGCATAAGAATATGCGCAAACTCACTGCGTCTCAGATTCGGGATGAGCTTAATCGCACAGATCAAGCTGTAATCAAACGCACCGGCGCAAAGCCAACGTTGATGCGACCGCCCGGGGGAGCTTTGAATAAAACTGTCTTAAAGCTGGCCGGACGGCCCGTGATTATCTGGAATAAGGATACGCTAGATTGGCGTAACAAGAATCGCAGCTATGTCAAAAATAAGGTTTTGAGTATGGCTTCCGACGGCAGCATTGTTTTACTCCATGACCTGCATTCCACATCTGTTTCCGGCTTTATTGATGCTCTGCCGGAATTGCATAGGCGAGGATATAAGCTGGTTACAGTCTCGGAGTTGATGCGCATTAAAGGTATCAAGATGCAGGCGGGCAAGAAATATAATAGTGCGCGCTGACGCAATCCGCGGATGGTTTTTGTGATTTTCGCAATTGTGGCGAGCGCAGCTTGTGGATTTTCCAAATCCTTCTCAATATAAGTTTTGATCTCAAATAGATCCAATTACGCAAAAAATTAAAATAGATGCCCGTCGCCTAATAAACAAATGTTGCTGAAGTGATCTTATTTTTTATGTCTAAAATCCTAGACATAAGTGAACAAATCTCATTTCCCAAGCATAGTTTATTTGAAATTATTGCGAATTGCGCAAAAATTTAAAATAGGATGAACTAGGAATGAATGTGGAAGTTAATGTTTCTCTGTTTTATGTTGTTAAACTTCGAGGCTATTCTCATTCAACAGAAAATCGAAGATGCTCATTACCAATACACCATCTTCGTTATATAACGGAGCCAGCGCATCTTTTGTGATGATAATTTTTTTGAAAGCATCTTGGGTCATAAGCAATGAGCGCTGTTCTTGTTCTTTTTTTGCTTTGTCAGATAGACGTAGAGCAGATTGAATATAGTATCTTTTGGAGCCTTTATTGCAAACAAAATCAATCTCCAGCTGCTTGCGTATTTTCTTGCCGCTTTTGTCGACTTCATTTGAAGTCACAACACCCACATCGACATCATATCCGCGTACCTTCAGTTCATTAAATATAATGTTCTCCATCGCATGAGTTTCTTCCACCTGTCTAAAATTCAGTCTCGCATTTCGCAGTCCTAAATCCGTAAAGTAGTACTTCAATGGAGTGTTGATATACCTTTTCCCTTTAACATCGTACCTTTGCGCGCTGTCAATCAAAAACGAATCTTCAAAATACTCAATATATTTTTTTATAGTATTCTGGCTGATTGTTTTATTTTTTACACTCTTAAATGTCGCAGAAAGCTTGCTGGGATTTGTCAAAGAACCGATAGCCGACGAAATGATATTCAGCAGTTCCTCCAATTCCGACTTATTTCTGACATTATGCCTGCCAACAATATCGGATATATATGTCTCTTCAAATAAACTCTTAAGAAAATCAATCTTTTGGTCGGAAGTGTCAAATTGCAAAACCAACGGAATCCCGCCATAAAGTACATATTCTCTCCAGCCCGAATTTGTATCGCCGGGATAAACACTCATAAACTCGGCAAAAGTGAGCGGATACATATGAACTTCGTTGCCGCGTCCGCGGAACTCGGTAATGATATCTTTAGAAAGGAACTTGGCATTGCTGCCTGTAACATAGACATCTACATTTTGCATTCGAGCCAGGCTGTTGAGGACGAATTCAAAATCTCCTAATAGCTGCACCTCGTCCAAAAGCACATAATGCATTTCTTCATCTTTGATTTGGCTCTTGAGATATGGAAAAAACAATTCCGGGTCACTATATGATTTGTTTTCATATAAATCAAATGCCATTTCAATAATATGGTCATCCGGGATCCCTACAGATGTAAGGTGATCACGAAACAACTTGGAGAGAAGATAGGATTTCCCACATCTTCGTATTCCGGTAATCACTTTGATTAGCTTGTTGTGCTTCTTTGATATCAGCTGATTGAGATAAATATCCCTGCGAATCTCCATACCCTTTCTCCTGTTTCGGATTTTTGCAGAATTCCGCACTTTCATTCACTGGAATTATATGCCGGGCAAAGTCAAATTGCAATCCAGAAAATATTTTTGCAGAATTCCGCACTTTTCTTCACTATATTATTTTTATTTTCCCCAAAACAGGACAAGCAAGCATTTGCTCATAAAGCAAAATTACTTTTGAGGCAATTCGCGGCGACTAACAAAACAATAAAAACCATCTCGGATAGACTCACGGCGCGAGTTGCTTAATAGGGCATGAGGTTCAAAACCACTTGAAATTAAGGGATTTCGGCATAGGAAATCGGTGTAGGCTCTGTCGCGCCTCAGTAGACACTTCAGTAAGTGCCTCTGTCGGTGCTTCTGAGTTCGGGACTTTATGCGTCCTCAGTTTCATCTGTGAATAGGATACGCAGATAGTCTCTGCGGCCATAAAGTACACGATCAATGAAAATGTCCTTATCAACAACTCGATAAAAGACAAGAAAGTTGCCGCTGACAAGGTAGCGGTAATCGCTTTCGATATTAGCAATGGCTGAAAGGGATGCGCCAATCAGTGCGTGTTCCCGCAATCTGCGGATGGTTTTTGTGATTTTCGCAATTGTGGAGAGCGCAGCCTGTGGACTCTCTAAATCTTCCTCAATATAAGTTTTGCTCTCATAAAGGTCTTCCTCTGCCTGTGGAGATAAATGCAGATTATTCATGCACGATTCCGAGATGTTCTTCTACGGCCTCTAAAGTCAACCATCCTTTTTCCTCGCCGGACTTACGCCCCTTAGCAAGTTCATTCATTAGCTTAATGGTTGCCTGTGTTTTTTCGTAGTCGTGAATATCTACAATGGCGTACTTGCCGCGCCCGTTCTTAGTTAGAAAGACGGGAGCACCTACAGCTACATCGCGCAGCACTTCGGTATAATTGCGGAGATCGGAAATGGGTTTAATGTTTGGCATAACTATCAACTCCTTCACGTATAAAATATATAAAACTGCTGTAAAATTCAACTGCGAATTTGCAGCAATCGGGAGAGGGAGAGGGAGGCTCCTTCTTTTTTGCTCTTGCCACAGGCTGTCGTATTTTAAAAAATGATCCAGTCGCGCAAAAATTTAAAATAGATGCCCGTAGCCTAATAAATAAATGCCGCTGAAGCGATCTTATTTTTTATGTCTGGAATCCTAGACATAAGCGTGATGTATCACGCAAAATTGCCCGCGAAGCCTAAAAACCAGAAAGTCTAAAAGTCAGCGGCGGAAATCGATAAGTTGAACAAATCTCATTTTCCAAGTATAGTGTATTTGAAATTATTGCGAAATACGCAAAAATTTAAAATAGAAATGAGTTAGGAATGAGTTATGATTATCGAGCGAAATGTTTATCTTAACAGACTGATCTCTCGTATGCACAACGGTATGATTAAGATAATTACCGGCATACGGAGATCAGGCAAATCGTTTTTGCTATTCAAATTATTTTATGGATATCTTCTGAATTCCGGTGTACAGGATGAGCAAATTATTAGAATCTCTTTGGACGACGAGGAACATCGGGAGTATTGCGATCCTATTCGATTGCATGAATATATCCTCTCGCATTTGGTTAATAGAGATAAGCAATATTATGTTTTTATTGATGAGGCTCAATATGCTATTGCCAAAGACGAAACAAAAAATCGCGAATTGCCCATTCGCTTATATGGTATTTTAAACGGTCTTCTTCGGAAAGAAAATGTAGATGTTTATATTACTGGAAGTAATTCGAAATTTCTATCATCCGATGTTCTCACGGAGTTTCGTGGCAGAGGGGACGAAATACACATTAGCCCCTTAAGCTTTTCCGAATTTTTTCCTGCATCCGGCAAAGATCGAGTAGACGCCTGGCGGGAATACTCCGTGTATGGAGGGTTGCCACATATTCTCAAGGAAAAAAATGATGCAGACAAAGTGAGGTATCTCAACTATCTTAATCAGGAGATTTATATTAAAGATATTCAAGAGAGATATTCAATACGAGACACAGCTGCTATGGAGTCATTGATGAAATTTACCGCATCTGCGATAGGCTCCCTGACAAATCCCAAAAGGATTTCAGATACTTTTACAAGTTCCGGGCTAAAAGGCATATCCGTGCCGACAATCGGCAGCTATTTGAATTATTTACAGGAATCTTTTATTTTGCGAAAAGCTGAGCGCTATGATGTTAAAGGCAGAAAATATATTAGTACACCTGCAAAATATTATTACAGCGATATCGGTTTAAGAAATGCCCTTCTCAATTTCAGACAATATGAGGAAACTCATATCATGGAAAACATAATCTATAACGAACTCGTTTTTAGAGGATATCAGGTAGATGTTGGCATAGTAGAAGTCAATGTTTCTGAAAACGGCCGCAGTATGCGAAAGCAGTTAGAAGTTGATTTTGTAGTGAATTTAGGCAACAGGCGTTACTATATCCAGTCTGCTTATGCCCTTCCGAATCGGGAAAAAATGCAACGAGAACAAGCATCCTTAATTCATATTCCCGACTCGTTCAAAAAAATAATCGTTGTAGCAGGCAATTCACCTCTGTGGAGAAATGAAGAAGGAGTTATGATAATCAATCTATTTGATTTTTTACTGAAGTCAAACAGTTTGGATCTATAGTCAACCATCAGCCAACCCTTAGCCAACTCTAGACGATTCCGTGACAAATGGTCACGCTTTCGTTTTCAATTGGCTAGAATTCGCAGCCAGTTCAGTTCCTTCTTTTTTGGTCTTGCCACAGGCTGCCGTATTTTAAAAAAGTCCAATTACGCAAAAATTTCAATCGGGCTGCAGCCTGATTGAATTAACATTGTACAGAAGGAGATTGCAGTTTAACCGTGATACATCACGTAAGAATGCCCGCGAAACAAGTCTAAAACCCAGCAGCTAAAATCTCTTGTTTGACATAGTCTACCAAAGAAGGTTCTAAGACAAGTCTTAGGAGTTTATC
>JBMNTB010000034.1:0-15991 GCA_050945515.1 Saccharofermentanales bacterium | reverse complement strand
AGCCTAAGCCGGATGATCATGTATTCCATTGGGAAAAGCGCTTTATTGAACAAGGCATAAAACAAGCCTGTGGAGTCTCCGGAGTGAAGCCTATACACGTTCACGGCCTCCGGCATTCTCATGCCTCTTTGTTGATTTCAATGGGGGTTAATATCGTTCTTATATCAAAAAGACTAGGACATGCGAAAGTATCAACAACATTAAACTTTTATTCGCATTTCTTCCCGGATGATGAAGATATTTTAATTTGCCAACTGGATAATCTTGTTCAAGAATTGGCATAATCAGCACAGAACAATCAAAAACTTAGTATCAATGTAGTATCAGAAAATAATAAAAGCCCTGCAATAAAGTCATTGCAAGGCTTCATGGTGGGAGCGACCGGGCTCGAACCGATGACCCCCTGCTTGTAAGGCAGGTGCTCTCCCTGCTGAGCTACGCTCCCATGCCTTGCTATCTTAGTGAAAAACTTTGCTTTTGGCAAGTGCAACAGTAAGATACGGTAGATAAAAGGATTAGTGGGTACTAGCGATACAATATCTCTTCGATACCTACAGCTGGGCATAGCCCATTTCCAGGGCCAACTGCGCTCTTTCCTTATTTTTGCCGCCCTTGTTGATTTCGGCTGCGATAAAGCCGGGATGCTCTTTCAGGAAGTCGGCCATGTACTGATCGGGGTCACGCAGGAAGGCGAGACACAGTTCGGCTTGGCGAGGGCTGATCTGACCTAGTTCAACCGCGCGGGCGAAGAAAGCAGCATCTGTGGTGCCGAGTACGGTCAAAGTGGTGCCGGCTGTGGCCAGGCGCTCACGGCCGCCCTGCCCGCGATCAAGGATGGCGGCAGCGTGCTTCAAGCTGGCTCCGGTCCGCTCGATCTGCGGAATCCAGTTGCGGAAAAAGCTGGACGCCACAGTGATGATATCGGCGATATGCAATGCCTGCTGTCCCTGCAGAGGGGCGCTTTCGCGGATGTTGCAGGATTGTGTAGCGGGCGCCGGTTGCTGTTTTTCCCAAGAAGAGCTCCCGCAGATGCTATTGGAGCGTGTACCGGGCGCATCCTGCTGTTCCGGCGGCACAGAATCTTCCTTGGTCGCAATTTCAACTGCCGGTTGACCCGCCTCGGAATAAAAAGTACGACCGTCCTTGAAACATGAGAGATGCGGTTTGTTTAGGATTGCTGCCAGCGGCAGTGAGAAGAAGAAATCCCGTCTCTCGCCACCGGAGATAAAATCTGTATCCGCAGCCAGATTCTTAAAGACCTCAATAGCTGCGTCGATCACAGAGCGGTATATCGGCTCCTGTTCATACTGCTCCAGGCAAAGAGCAGTAATTTTAATCGGCATAGTTTCCGGCTCCTGACAAAATTCTTCGATCTTTTGCAGTAAAACTCCGGCCTCAGCGGCGCTGCCGAAGAGGTAATGCGTATTGATAAAAAACGGTCCCAGCTTGCCGGAGGTATACCAGAATGGCTGATCCGGATCGGCAATTTTCAGGGCTTCAGTCAGAAATAGATTGTGCGCTAAGTGTTTTTCCATAAGGGTCCATATAATTGAAGGGGAAGATATTGAATTGTTTTCCTCTATAGTACTCGTCACCATCCCCTAACATAATATTATATTCAATATACGAGTACAGAACTGCTTTATACATGACTGTTCCGCCATCTTTCAGACGGACTTTGATCGGTATTAACATTAAGATTATAACGATGATGATTACTATGATAGTGATCTTTTTCCTCTTAGACATTTATGTCCTCCGGATTCCAAATAGCTTTGTCCATTATGACTGAGGCTGCCAGGTTTCTTTTCTTAGCATTACTCATTTCCGGTTTCACTTACCAGGGGCAGTACCCTAAAGGATCCACAATGACGGACATTATTATCATAACCGAACTTATTTTAGCAGCAAAACCAGAAAATACTTCAAATAAATGAAATATTTACACTTTTTGAAATATCACGCGTGATATCTGAAGAAAAATACGGCTTGTGAGATTCCGTTTGCAGCATATTTCGTATAATTCTAGTCCAATATTTATAAGCTATTGTTTATTTTCCTTACTTGTCATAAAATTGTTGCAAAGAATCTATTTAGCCTTAAGGCATTATTTTAATATTTAAATAAAGGAGGGAGTTATAAAAAATACTGAACTAAAATATCATTTTCCAAGCCCAATTCGTATGTCTCCGCGTTAGTTTTTCTAAGTGTTTTATCTTCTTATTAATGAGCTAGTACGGAGGAAGATCGGTGTCTGCACGAATTAGTTTTGACACCAATTTCGGAACAGAGGTAGTGAGAAACAAAAATGGCTAAATTTATTCTTAAACGCGTTGCATTGATGTTCCTGTCGCTGTTCATTGTTGTTTTAGTGACTTTTATATTAATGCATTCTGTCCCCGGCGGCCCCTTCACGCGTGAGAAACGATTGCCGCCTCAAGTAGAAGCCGCCCTTAATGAAAAATATCATTTAGACGATCCTTTACCTGTCCAGTTTTTTGATTATGTCAAGGGTTTGTTTACTTTTGATCTGGGCCCTTCTATGAAATATCAGGGTAAAACTGTCAATGATTTTGTGGCCAATGGTTTTCCTTTTTCAGCTAAAGTCGGCGGTGTAACAATTATCTTTGTCTTGGTTGCTGCTATTCCTCTAGGCATTTGGGCGGCATTAAAAAATAACAAATGGCAAGATGGCCTAGTCCTGGTCATTGCGACTTTAGGTGTGACAATTCCTTCCTTTGTGGTGGCTACTTTGCTAATGTACTTCTTTAGTTATAAATTGGAAGTTTTCCCAACTTTCTGGAATAATGAGTGGTCATCTTATGTCCTGCCTGTTATAGCATTGGGTGGATATTCTGTTGCTTTCATATCACGCTTGATGCGTTCCAGTCTGTTGGAAGTTATGGGGCAGGACTATATCAGAACTGCAAGGTCCAAGGGGCTTACTGAGACACAGGTAATTACCAAACATGCCCTACGTAATGCGTTAATTCCCGTTATTACTGTTCTGGGTCCCACAGTTGCCAGCTTATTAACCGGATCTTTTGTGATAGAGAAGATCTTTGCTATTCCAGGGATGGGCATTCACTTTGTAGACAGCGTCGGTCAGCGAGATTATACGGCCATCATGGGCATTACATTCTTTTATGCGGCTTTCTTAATTATCATGGTTTTTATAGTGGATATCTTCTATATCCTTATTGACCCGCGCATTAAACTTGATCAGTAGAGGCATAAACAATGAATGATTGGGATAAATTTGAAAGCAGCAGTGAATTGCGAGAGAAAATTTGGTCCAAAAACAGATCGTATTTCCGCGATGTTATGTACCGCTTTTTTAAGAAAAAGCTCGCTTTGCTGGGAATGATTCTGATCGTATTACTTTTAGGCTTTGCCTTTCTTGGACCGTTATATTCCCCTTACAGCTATGACAAACAGTCCTTAGAATACAGCAATCTACCGCCTACAATCAATGCGACATATATAGATAATGGTTGGTATTTTATCACGGCAAATCTCAAAATTGTTAAGCTTACTGAGGATGGCACACTACTCAAGACCTTGCCGCTCCAGTCGGAGGATCCGTTTAAAAAAACTATGGAATTCGACGATGAGGGTACTGCTATCGCCATCAATTATCGCACTAAACCGGCTGCCTTTATTATTGATGGGGAAATTGCACAGGATTTAACGCAAAAGAAAATCTGGCTCAAAGATTATCGGCTGGGAACAGATGCCTTGGGTCGCGATATGTTAACCAGGAGCATGTATGGAACTAGGGTGTCTTTAATCGTTGCTTTTATTGCTACCTTGGTGAATATGACCATTGGAATCATATACGGGGGCATTTCAGCTTTTGCTGGAGGAACCGTTGATAGTATTATGATGAGAATAGTCGATATCATCAATACTATTCCCTTAACTCTATATGTGATTCTCATCATGGTTGTGCTGGATAGCGGCTTCTTAAGCATTATTATCGCCCTGTCCAGTGTATACTGGGTCAATATGGCACGGGTAGTAAGAGGTCAGATTTTCTCTTTGAAAAATAACGACTTTGTCTTAGCAGCTCGTTCCATAGGTTCAAGCAGTTCAGTAATTTTGTTTAAGCATTTATTGCCTAATGCGATGGGCCCAATTCTAGTTACTGCAACCATGCTTGTACCTTCGGCAATTTTTATTGAAGCTTTTATGAGTTTTATTGGTTTGGGAATTGCTCCACCAATGGCTAGTCTGGGAACGATGTGTAATGATGCTCTGCAGACACTTAGGTCAACACCACATCAGTTATTTATTCCCTCAATTCTGATTTGTCTAATTATGTTTGCATTCAATTTTGTTGGCGATGGATTACGAGATGCTCTTGATCCTAAGCTTAAAAAGTGAGGAAATAGTGAGGAAATATGGATCCGGTATTACAGATCAAAGATCTTAACACATCTTTCTATACAAGCAACGGTGAATTAAAAGCGGTTCGTGGTGTTTCTTTTGATGTTATGCCCGGAGAAGTGCTTGGTATTGTGGGTGAATCAGGTAGCGGCAAAAGTGTCACGGCAATGTCTATCCTGCATCTGCTGGCGGATACTGCTAAGATCAAGTCCGGCGAAATCATTTTCCGGGGTAAGAATATTGCCATGATTTCTAAAAAAGAAATTCGTAGCATTCGTGGCAAAGATATTGCCATGGTCTTCCAGGATCCTATGTCATCCCTTAACCCTCTAATGACAGTAGGTAAACAGGTTGGTGAGATGATCCGAACCCATTTCCCTAAAAAAAGCAATGCGCAGGTTAAAGCTGAAGTTTTAGAATTGTTTCATCAGACCCGCATTCCAGAACCGGAAAAACGGTATAACTCGTATCCGCATGAGTTTTCTGGCGGTATGCGCCAGCGAGTTATGATCTCAATTGCTTTAGCTTGCCACCCGGACATCCTAATTGCTGATGAGCCAACCACTGCCCTAGATGTAACCATCCAGGCTCAAATACTAAAAATGTTGTCCCAATTGCGCAAGGATCTCGGTATGAGCATCATCTTCATTACCCATGATCTGGGTGTTGTAGCGGAGATCTGTGATCGTGTCTGTGTCATGTATGGCGGTATGGTTATGGAAACTTCGCCGGTGGACAATCTCTTTGAGCGCCCTATGCACCCCTATACACATGGTTTGATGCTCTCTATGCCCTCAATTGATCAGGATAAAGAATCGCCCCTGATTCCCATTCCGGGTTCGCCACCGGATATGCTTAATCCACCGGCAGGTTGTCCTTTTTGCCTTAGATGCCAATACGCCAGGAATATCTGCGCGACAGAAATGCCACCATTTTATTTGGTTGAGCAAAATCATTATTCACGGTGCTGGCTGCTTTCTACAAATGCACCTGATGAGGACAATCCTTTCAATCGTACTGAGCGTGAACGGATCCAGGAGGTGCAGCAATGAGTAAAGTGATTCTTGAAGTTAAGAACCTGACCAAACACTTTTTGGTAAATAAACGGAAAAATACGATAGTTCATGCCGTAGACAATGTCAACTTTGCTATTAAAGAGGGTCAGACAATGGGGCTGGTCGGTGAGTCAGGTTGTGGCAAGTCAACTTGTGCACGAACTATTATTCGTATCTATGAGCCAACCTCAGGTCAGATCATCTTCAATGGTCAAGATATCTCCCAGTTGCCGCAGAGAGAGTTGAAGCCCCTGCGCAAAAATATTCAAATGATTTTCCAGGACCCCTACTCCTCCTTAAATCCACGTATGAATGTGCGCCAGATTATTTCTGAACCACTAAAAGCTCACAATATTGGTGGCAGTAAATCTGAGCGCAATGAGCTTGTGAGCACTATCCTTCGTATGGTGGGTCTAGGTGAAGAACATGCAACCAGATATCCCCATGAGTTTTCCGGTGGCCAAAGGCAGCGTATCGGTGTTGCCCGGGCTCTGGTTCTCAATCCAAGTGTGGTTATCTGTGATGAGCCGATCTCGGCCTTGGACGTCTCGATTCAGGCTCAAGTTATTAACTTGCTGAAGGAATTACAATCTAACCTCAACATAACTTATCTCTTTATTGCACATGACTTATCAATGGTACGCTATGTGTCAGATACGGTGGGGGTTATGTATCTCGGTCAACTGGTTGAACTATGTGAATCGAAAGAGATCTATAGCAATCCTAGCCACCCTTATACAATCGGCTTGTTAAAGAGTGTGCCGGTGCGTTCACCCAAACTGGCACGTCAAAAAGAAGAAAGCGGTATCGAAGGCGACATTCCCAGCCCTATTACTCCGCCTTCAGGTTGCCGTTTCCGCACCCGCTGCAAGCAGGTTATGCCGATATGCAGCGAAGTTAGCCCGCCCCTGTTCGATATCGGCGGTGGACATTATGTTGCCTGTCATCTGTATAAATAATACAGAACCAACAATAAGGAGGAAAAAATGAAAAAGTTTACAACAATCCTTTTGTCACTACTGCTAATTCTGGCCGTTGTTTTGACTGCCTGCAGTAGTAAAGACAAAGAAAAAACACCTGATGCTGCTCAAGACGAAACGGCGGGAGAAGCCGATGTAACAACGCCCGCTGACGATCTATCATCAGACGATGCCGATACTGAAACTCCGGCAGAACCAACAGAAGGCTCTGAGCAAGAGCTGCTGTTCGTATTGCACAATGTTCCCGATGGAATTGACCCCAGTGTTACAGCGAACTCTTTTGCTACGCCTTTTCTAGGAAACTGTTTTGAAGGACTGGTCCGCATTGACGCTAATAATGAAGTTGTGCCGGGAATGGCAGAAAAATGGGAGATTTCTCCAGATGGTACAACCTACACCTTCACCTTACGTGAGGGCTTGAAGTGGAACGATGGTAGTCCCCTGACTTCACAGGATTTTATGTATGCTTTCCAACATGTTCTCACACCGGATACTGCGGCACAGTATCTAACCATGCTGACGGACTATGTGGTTAATGCCCAGGAATTCTACGATGGCAAGGTTGAATTCAGTGAAGTAGGTTGTGAAGCACCGGATGACAATACCTTTATTATTACGCTTAAAGCTCCGGCACCGTTTTATATCCAGATCCTAACAATGCCGGTTTACTCACCGGTTCAACAAGCCACGATTGAAAAATATGGTAAGGATTGGACACTCAAGCCTGAATCTTATATCTGTAATGGGCCCTTCGAAATTACGGAAATGAAGATGGGTGAATCTGTTACTTTGGTCAAGAATGAACATTACTGGGATGCTGCCAATGTAAAATTGGAAAAAATTCTTTATCGCTATATAACTGATCAGTCTACGGCCCTGACAGCTTTCCAGAGTGATCAAATTGACGGCTTCAGAAATGTTCCAAATGCTGAAATTATGAAGCTGAAAGCTGAAAGTGACGATATCTTTACTTTCCCTATCTTCGCTCACACTTTTTATGTGATAAATTGTGAGAAGGCACCTTATAATGATGCCCGCGTGCGCAAGGCACTGAATCTGGCGATTGACCGCCAAAGCCTGATCGACAATGTCATGAACAATTCGGCCAAGTTTGCCAGCGGGCTTATCCCTCCGGGGTATTCCTACGACGGCAAAGACTATATCGAGGGACGTTCCTCCTATGATATTACGGCCAATGCCAATGTGGAAGAAGCCAGGAAACTTTTGGCTGAGGCAGGTTATCCGGGCGGTGAGGGCTTCCCGACCATGAAACTTGCTTACTATACCGATCCCCAGGTTAAATTGCTGGCAGAAGCGATTGCCCAAATGTTGACAGAAAATCTGGAAATCAATGTGGATATCTCCACGAAGGAATGGGCAGTTTACTTTGATGAAATAAAAGCTGGTGATTATGAAGTATCCGCCTTGGGCTGGACTGCAGATTATCTGCATCCCATGACTTTCTTCCCCATGTATAAGACGGGAGACTATACTAACTATTCCCGCTATAGTAATCCGGCCTATGATGAGCTCCTGGCTCAGATTCAATCTGAAGTTGATCCCGCTAAAGCACTTGTAAAGATGCATGAGGCCGAAGATCTGCTGATGGAAGATTCTCCTTTCCTGTCGCTCTATTACGGTTCTACGACCATGATGATGAAGCCTTATGTCAAGGGCTGGTTCCTGAGTGCTCTTGGTGTCTTGTCTTTCCGCGATGCCTATATCGAGAAATAGGCGGTCTGAGAGTTGTACAGATCACGTTTGATCAAGGGGCTGTCTGCAGACAGCCCCTTTACTTATCCTTTGATGTGTAATCCCGTCAGTGTCGATTCTATTTTTACCAGGGAAGCAGTTGTCCGGTGTAGCGGGCTAGATTGTCGTGTCCGGCGGCGCCGGCGATTGCCGCCATTTCTGCAGGTAGGCGGAAGATCAGGTCCGGATCGATCATAGCAGCGGTGCCTACCTGGACGGCTGAGGCGCCGCAGAGCATGAATTCCAGGGCGTCTTCGGCCGCAGCGATACCGCCCAGCCCCACGATAGGCAGATTGGTATCGCGATGTGCTTCATAGACCATGCGCAAAGCGACCGGCTTAATGGCCGGACCGGACAGACCGCCGGTATTATTGCGCAGCACGGGGCGCTCCGTTTTCAGATTAACTGCCATTCCCAGTAAAGTATTGATCAGCACCAGTGCATCTGCTCCTGCCTCTTCTGCCGCACGTGCGACCGCCGAGATTGAAGTAACATTGGGCGTCAACTTGACCCAGAGCGGTTTATCCGTCACAGCACGACAAGAGGCGACAACTTCCCAGACCTGCTCCGGCTCGGCACCGATTGACATACAGCCGGCGCTGACATTGGGACAAGAGAGATTCAGCTCCAGCGCCGTGACCTCAGTAGCGCTGAGAATCCGTACCATCTCAACATAATCCTCTTTGCTGTTGCCGGCTACATTGACGATGATCGCCGTATCATAGGTCAGCATTTCCGGCAAGATTTCTGTGACGAAGACGTCTACGCCCGGGTTTTGCAGTCCTACGGCATTGAGCATGCCGCTCTTGGTTTCGGCGACACGCGGTGGAGGATTGCCGATACGCGGCTGCAGGGTCAGACCTTTAGTGCAGATTCCGCCTAGGCAGGACAGATCATAGTAAGGGGCAAGTTCAGCTCCGAAGCCGAAAGTGCCGGAAGCTGCCAGAACGGGATTCTTAAGTCGGACGTTGCCGACTGTGACTTCAGTCTTGACCTGTTTGCTTGTGCCAGGTGAATTAACCTGATTCATATCGATTTCTCCTCTTACCAAATCCCGCCTTGGGATGGCCAGACAATTCTGGCGGCGGGGAAGACCGGGCCGTCATAGCAGCAGCGTTCGTAGGTGGTCTCACTGTCTGCTGTTTTTGTGCCGCGGTCTTGCTGATAGACCGGAATCGAACAACCAACGCAGACGCCGATACCGCAAGCCATCCTTGCTTCTAAGGAAACCTGGCACTGTATTTTGCGCTCCAGGCATTGCAAGGCGATATTTTCCAGCAGGCCGACAGGACCGCAGGCGCAGACCAGGAGCTGTTCCGCTCGCAGGGATAATGTGTCCAGTACTGAGGTCAATGCTTCTCCGGCATGCCCTGTGAAGTCCAGTCCGCCAGTATCCGAGGCGAAGATGCACTGCTTTGCAGTAGCTCTCATTCTCTCTTGCAAGATAGCTTCTGCCGGACTGCGGAAGCCGATAATAGCCGTGGTAGTGATCCCTTGTCTGACGGCTTCCTCCAGCAGATAGATCAAAGGGAATAGGCCGGTGCCGCCGCCGACTGTGACTAGATGTGCCGGAGCAGTTGCGCAGGCGCCGTCGTCACATAATCCGAGGTCGAAGCCTGTACCCAGAGGGCCGACGAGATCAACGGTTATACCGGGCTCGAGGTCACAGAGTTCGTTGCTGCCCGGCCCGACGCGGCGGATGCCGAGTTGGATCAGGCCCTGTTCGCGATCGACGGACATCAGGCCGATGGGGCGGCGCAAATAGTGGGATGTTTTGAGCTGGACGAATTGGCCGGGGCGGGCTGTGCGGGCCGGCTCCGGAGCTTTGATAGTCAGTAGATTGGTGCTGTCGGACAACTGCTCGTTTCTGAGCAGTTTGCCTTGGTGTCTGAGCAGAGGCTTGTTATCTTGGCACATTTTCAGTCCTTTCCGGTTTATTAATCGCCTCAGGAGCGGGAAATTTGGCTTTTGTTAGACGGTACATTGCCAACCATTCTGTTAATAAGATGTCTCAGGAATGAGAGGCGTTAGTGTTTATTATCCTAAAAATCTTTAGTTTTTCTGTGGTCGGCTAGTGCTGCTCGCAGGGAGTCGCGCATGGCGATGGCTTCTTGGCGGCAGGCACTGGCGAAAGCGGCGTGATTCGGACCATGCTTTTTCCAGGCCAGCATCAAGGAGCGGGAAGCGTTGACGATGCCGGCGCGACCACTCCGGTCGAAGCCGGTCACAGCATCGGCTGCTGTTCCGCCTTGGGCGCCGAAGCCGGGAATCAGGAAAAATGTGTGGGGCATGCGCCGGCGCAGGGCGGTAGCCTGTGCCGGCCAGGTGGCACCCACCACGGCACCCACTGAGCTGATACCTGATGAGCCTATCAGGTCTTGGCCCCAGAATGCGATCAGATCTGCCATGGCTTCGTAGACCAAACGGTCGTCGGTCAGCTCCAAATCCTGCAGATCGCCGGCAGAGGGATTGGAGGTACGGCAGAGGACGAAGATGCCTTTGTCGTTGGCTTGGCACAGTTCCAGGAAAGGCTTGATCCCGTCGCTGCCTAGATAACCGTTGACTGTGAGGGCATCGGCAGCGAGGAAAGTCTTGGCCTGCTCCTGGCTGTATCGGCCGGTGTTGTCAGGTTCGTGGCTGGTCTGATCCTGAGCATATTGCTCGGTGTTGTTTGGTTTGTAATTCTCATGCTCGGAGTTGTTTGTCTTTTGACTAACCTGTTCGTTGGCACTTGCCCGGGAGGTGTTCAACTCATGATCGTTTGGCCCGGAGGTACTGAGATAGGCTCTGCTGTATGCTGCCGCTGTACTGCCGATATCATTGCGCTTGCCATCGAGGATCACCAGCATACCTTGAGCTTTGGCCAAAGCGATAATTGACTGCAGGGCGCGCAGACCGCCAAGGCCGTACTGTTCAAAATAGGCCATTTGCGGCTTGATCGCTGGCACAATATCCGCTACGGCCATAATCAGCTCACTGCAAAAACTGCTGAGTGCCAAGTAAATGCCCTCTTCCTGGCGGCAATCATATTTCTGCAGCAGACTTTCCGGCAGATAGGACAGCATCGGATCCAGACCCAGGCAGGTCGGATTACCCATTTCGTCAATGCGTTCTTGCAGTCTGTCGGCAAAATTGTTCTTCATCTTTATCTCTCCCCTTGTTTGTCGCGCCGTCCGATTCAGGATTTGTTTGCTGCGCCAGTTATATACTACCGGTTGCGTGCTTGTCACTGTTCCTCAGGTCTCGAGCGGCTTATTCTGTTGCCAGTCTGCCGCTGTCCCAGGTAATATTCCCCGCCATGATTGTCAGCTGCGGGAAGCCCCTGAGTTCAAAGCCTTGAAATGGCGTGTTTCTGGCTTTGGAAAGTGAGCTGGCTGCATCATAGGTGATGGTCTCTTCAAGATCTACCAGGACCAGATCGGCCACCAGACCGGGTTCCAGTCCGGGCTTTGGCTGCTTGAGCAGGTGTGCCGGATTGGAGGTCAATTTGCTCACAGCGTCTGCCAGGCTGAGATGGCCGGGCTCGACCAGCCGGGTGTAAACCAGCGGGAAACAGGTCTCCAGTCCGATCAGACCGTTATTGGCCAGTGAGAATTCACAGTCTTTCTCATCGGAGTGATGAGGTGCGTGATCGGTGGCGATAATATCCAGTGTACCGTCTTGCAGTCCCTTGATAATGGCCAGGCGGTCCGACTCGGTGCGTAGCGGCGGATTGACTTTAGCGAGGGTGTTGAAGCCCCGGATGGCTTCCTCTGTCAAGGTGAAATAGTGTGGGCAGGTTTCGGCGGTTACTTTGACGCCGCGTGCCTTAGCCGCCCGGACACATTCAACGCCATTAGCGGTGCTGACATGAGCGATATGAACGGGGCAGCCCAAGTATTCAGCGAGTCTGGTCTCGCGATCGATCATGATATCTTCGGCGATCGAAGGGATTCCCTTCAATCCCATTTCGGTAGAAACAATACCTTCGTTGCAGACGCCGTCCTTGGCCAGTTCCGGATCTTCACAGTGCGAGATGATCACCCGATCGAAGAAAGCGGCATATTCCATGGCTTTTCGCATCATGCTGGCCGATGCTATCGGTAGGCCGTCATCAGAGAAAGCAACTGCTCCGGCCTCTGTCATCAGACCGATTTCGGACAGCTCCTGCCCTTCTTGCTTCTTGGTGGCGGCACCGATCGGCAGGACTCGGCAAAAGCCGGCAGCCGCAGCCTTGTCGATCATATAGCGGATGACGGGCACGGTATCGGCCACCGGATTGGTATTTGGCATCGGCGCTATGGCAGTGAACCCGCCGTGTGCTGCCGCCCTGGTTCCTGTAATGATGTCTTCCCGGTATTCAAAGCCCGGATCGCGCAGATGGACATGGGCGTCGATCAAACCCGGCAGAACGGTCAGCCCCTGACCGTCCAGCACTAATTCCGCTTGGCAGCTTAGCTCCGGCACAAATTTACCTCCGGCGATCAACAGTTCGGTGAGATCACCGGTCTGCCAATGTCTGACATTCTTAATCTGTATGCTCTTGAATTGTGGATAACTATTTTTCATCGAGTGCTCTCCTCGTAATTTATTATCGTTTTTTGTAGCAGGTCTCTGTTGCAGTTTTGTCCTTGTCGTGGGAGCGGCTCTGCATTTTTCCCCCTATTGCTCATGGTGCCGGTGTTGCAGTCGGTTCTTTAGTTCTTCTTTCTGTATATTTTTGGCCGCTGCGCCGTTCCTTTGGTTCTTTTTTCCGAGCCTTCGGTGTTGTGGCCGCTCCTTGCGCCGCTCTCTTGCCGCCGGCTGGTGCTGCTCTCGCAGTGCGGTCTCTGAGGGCGGTCGCCTTCGTCAATACTGATATTCGGGTCACCTTCGCCAACTGCTGAGAAGCCACCTTCATTAATACTGTTTAAGCGTTCAGCTCGGCATTGCGCTTGGCATTGAGCAGAAACAAGACGGCCATGCGCACGGCGACACCGTTGGCTACTTGTTCGTGAATAACCGAGCGATCGTGTTCATGAATGAAAGTCGGCATCTCGACGCCGTGGTTGCAAGGGCCGGGGTGCATGATAATAGCGTCCGGCCGGGCGAGCTCCAGGCATTCACTGTCGATGCCGAAGAAATGAGCGTATTCGTTGACAGAGGGGAAGAGTGCGCTGCGCTGACGTTCGAGCTGGACGCGCAGACCCATGATCACATCCACATCTTCACAGGCTTCTCTGACATCATGACAGACCCGGCAGGGCATATGCTCGAGATGGCGCGGCGTCATGGTGGGAGGCGCGGCGACTCGTACTTCGGCGCCGGCTTTAGTCAATCCCCAGACATTGGAACGCATCACCCGGCTGTGCATGGCGTCACCGGTGATCGCGACTTTAAGGCCTTTGATCGAGCCTTTATACTCGATCATTGTCATCATATCGAGCAAAGCCTGGGTCGGGTGCTCGTTCATACCGTCGCCGGCGTTGACGACCGACGCATCAATTCGTTCGGCCACATAGTGCGGGGCGCCGGACTGCGGGTGGCGCATGACCAGGATATCCGTCGACATCATCTCCAGTGTCTTCACGGTATCGAAAAGATTCTCACCTTTGCGGATGCTGGATTCCGAGCTGCCGATATTCGAGGTAGTAGCGCCCAGATACTTACAAGCCATATCAAAAGACAGTCGCGTCCGGGTCGAGTTCTCAGCGAAAAAAGTAATTACGGAACGGCCCTGCAGATGTGCTGTTTTCTTGGTCTGGACCGAGAGGATATTCTTCATTACAAAGGCGGTGTCTAAGATCAGCATGATCTCCGCCGGGCTTAGCTCCTGCATTCCCAGCAGATGCCGGGAGGAGAGCTGTGTCACTGCATCTTCAGCCGTGCGCCGGATTGCCCGCTCTTCAGCGGTTAAGGGTTGAATTTTAGCCATCTTATTCCTCCCATTCACCGAGTTCAACAGCATTTCTGCCGTCGACTTTCTGTACTGAGACTTTGATAAATTCTTTCCTGGAGGTGGGTACATTCTTACCGACGAAATCGGGGCGCAGCGGCAGCTCCCTGTGACCGCGGTCAATCATCACCGCCAGCTGGATCGAACTGGCTCGCCCCATGTCGAACAGGGCCTCAATAGCGGCCCGCGCCGTGCGGCCGGTAAACAGTACATCATCAACCAGAACAATCGTCTTGCCGTTTACATCAAAAGGCAGATTAGTGCTATGTACGATCGGGTGTTCCGTCAACAGCGACAGATCGTCGCGGTAGAAAGTGATGTCGAGCATACCCTCAAGCGGCCTTTGACCTTCGATTTGCTCGATCTTGTCGGCCAGGATATTGGCTAAGGGCACGCCGCGCCGCTGAATCCCGACCAGCACCAGATTATCCGTAGTGCGATTTTTCTCCAAAATCTCATGCGCGATGCGGGTAAGCGCGCGGTCCATTCCTTCTTGATCCATCAGTGTGGATTTAATTCGCATGGCTGTCCTCCTTTCGGGCAGAAAAAAGCCCGCTGCCTGGATGACAGAAGGTTCACAAGAATTTGGCGCCGTATCACCGGTGTAGCTGCGGCCTGCCACTATTATTTGTCATCCTTCCAGCCTCACAGGACTGATTAAAGTCTGATTTCTGTCCTTATCTTAGCCGAAACCGACCACAGATACAAGCGCAAATGAGCTTGAAACACAATAATTTTTTAATTTTTTGCCGAAGGCGCCTAAAAACAGATCTTGCCCTATGGAGCTCCACGTTCTCTACTATAATTGGATATAATATAAATACTTCAAGAGCAAAACTCGAAACTGCAGTAAGGGGGAATTATGACTGAGATTACCAATATCTATCTGACCAGGCATGCCTCAACCGATCTCAATGCGCAGAAGATCATGCAAGGTCTGATCGACTCCGAGCTATCGGAGGCAGGCCGCCGGGAAGCTGCATTTCTGGCCGCGGATCTGGCCGATATGAATTTGGACGCCATCTATACCTCTGATCTGAAACGGGCAGTTGATACTGCAGAAATTGTTGCAGCAGCACAAAAGAAAGAAGTGCCGGTAATTCATGATCAGCGTCTGCGGGAAATCAATAGCGGCGAATTCCAGGGGCGGACATATGATGACTGTAAAGAGATGGATCCCTATAGCTGGGAAATCGCTGCCACCGATCCTCTGAACTATCGACCGCCGGGCGGAGAATTAGGGCGGGATATTCAGCAGCGAATGCAAACCTTGCTGGACGAGATCGTAGAAACTCATCCGGGCGGCAATATACTTCTGGTTTCACATGGCTTCAGCATTAAGGCTTTAACCTATCCCTATGTAAAGGAAAATTATGCCAACTATGTTAAAAGCCGCAAGCCCGGCCAAGTTTACCAAGTCCTGGCCAATACAGCACTCCTGCATTTTCGCCACGATCCGGAAGAAGGCTTTATCCTGGTCAGCCGGGATGCCACTTGATTATATGTGCAAACAAGCTGGAATTTCGTCTGCTTAAACAAATACTCTATAACACTCTTATATACTCTACAACTTTTCCTTCATAAAATCTATTTTCAACTTTGCAATAATTATACCACTAGTAACAAGGGGGTTGAGATTTCAATTGGGTTATTCGGAAAAAGATTTGACAATATAAAATTCCGATGGTATTCTAATCGAGCGCCTTTCCGGCGGGAGAGCGAACGGACCTTGAAAATTGAACAGTGAAAAGAGGAGCCCTGGTTAAACTTTTGGAGTTTAACAGGCAAGACCAGAAAAATAAGAAAGAGCCGAATTGGCTCTCAAATAGAAAGATTTGAGAGTTTGATCCTGGCTCAGGATGAACGCTGGCGGCGTGCTTAACACATGCAAGTCGAACGGG
>JBMNTB010000033.1:0-16857 GCA_050945515.1 Saccharofermentanales bacterium | reverse complement strand
CGCTATCTAATGTGGTAGTTAAATAACGTGGTTATCCGAAACGGTGGTGCCTGTCAACTACTTTGGCGGGCACTGCTTATCTGATATTTGCGATTTATTTCGCGGGCAAAAGATTTGATGTATGTCGTTAACTTGCAATTCAGATATCTTAAATGATATGCTGACCTGACTTGCGTTTCCTGCTACAATGTAATTGGCTCAAAACATTTCTCCTTTGTAAGTTTTTTCCAATTAACATTGTACAGATTTGTGGCGAGCCTTTTAAATTTCACTTTACTTTACAACTCGCCTTATTATCTTTCAGCATGAAGTGAATCATAAACCTCAGGACAACCTAATTTACTACATCATATTTAAACTATTTGTACTGTTGTGCCATTACTAATTTCTCATTATTCGCGCCACGATAAGCGGACCCGGAAGAATTGTGCTGCGGGTACTGCAGGTCTTGTATTGAGACAATCCTCAGCACTGCAGCTGTTATTTGATCAGCGCTTGCAACTCCTTGAAATGAGGGTCCTTGGAATCTTGCAGCAGATCAAACAGCACCGTCTCCGTGGAAGTTATATGCGCGCCCATCTGCCGGAATTGCTCTAAAGCAATTGTCATATTCTGGGGATCGCGTGAATTCACAGCATCCCAAGGCACGTAGACATCATAATCTCTCGCCGCCAGGTCACGCACAGTCTGAAAAACGCAGACATGAGTTTCGACACCGGACACGATAATTTGCCGGCGGCCTGTTTCCTCGAGCTTGGTCAATAGTCCGGGCAAAACCGTACTGAAGCTGGTCTTCTCCAGGATCAGAGCCTCCTGTTCACGTAACTTCGTCGCTAAGGGCTCTGCGGTGGGACCGAGCCCGCGGGGATACTGCTCGCTGCACAGGAGCGGCAGATCAAAAGCCCTGGCCATTTCAGTCAGAACCAGAGCATTTTTGAGGACCAGTTCTTGATCCGGCATGGCCGGCAGCAGCCGTTCTTGAAGATCAATAATTAACACAACCGCGTTTTCACGCAGCAAATGGGGTAATTTCATCCTTTCCTCCAGTCTTATTTCGTGCCGAAGATCCTGTCGCCTGCATCTCCCAGTCCGGGTACAATATAGGCATTTTCATTAAGAGTTTCATCGAGGGCAGCACAATAGATATCCACATCCGGATGGTTATTGATAACTTTCATCAGTCCTTCGCGGGCTGCAATAATGCAGAGCAGCTTGATTTTGTGGGCACCGGACTTTTTAAGGGTCGATAGCGCCGCTACGGCTGATCCGCCGGTAGCGACCATCGGATCAAGCAGGAAGACATCTCTTTGCTGAATGTCCTCGGGCAGCTTGCAATAATAATCGATCGGCTGCCAGGTATCGTGATCACGGAACAGGCCAATATGGCCAACCCTGGCACTGGGCGCTATAGACAGTAAGCCCTCAACCATGCCTAGGCCGGCTCTCAGGATCGGCACTAAGGCCAGCTTGTTCCCGGCCAGTTGTTTAACCTTGGCATGGGCAATCGGGGTTTCGACCTCGACTTCTTCCAACGGCAGATCGCGGGTCGCTTCAAAGCCAATCAACATAGCAACTTCGGAGACTAACTCACGGAATTCTTTAGTGGTTGTTTGTTTGTTTCTGAGGATTCCTACTTTATGTTGGATTAGGGGATGGTCCAAGACAATGATGTTTTCAGGCAAATTCGCTTCCATATTCAGCTCCTCGCAATTTTTTTCAGTATATCATTTTGCGGTTGACCCCAAAATAGAATTTGCTCAGTCGGGGAAGATTTCCTCAATCTGTGTATAGCCAAGATCTATCAGTTCGTCGATCTGTCTTCTGACATTGCGGCGGCGTCCGGCAACCAAGATCGTTTCGCCATCGACCCTGCGCCGGGCGGCATCTTCCATTATTTCCACTATCTTGTCCGGATCCAAATCTTTATCCAGCAGATAAGCCGACCGCGGGTCATTAAAGCCCGGAATCAGACCCTGCTCCTCGAGCAGCACTATAATTCGCTCAAAGCCAATGGAAAAACCGCAGGCGGCTACCGGCTGATTGACGAAACTCCCGACCATTTCGTCATAGCGTCCGCCTCCGGCGACCGAGCCCGCCATTCCCGGCAGCGAAATTTCAAAAATCGTGCCGGTATAATAGCCCATACCGCGTACCAGAGTCGGATCAAAAATTACCTTGACCTCAGAGTCTGTCAGTGTGCGTGCCATGGTCAGAATAGTATCCAAATTCTTAAAGATTTCGGGATCGGACATAATGTCCAAATTAGTAGCAAAATACTCGCTGCTCAGCAGAGAATCAGGCAGCTCTTTGAACAGCCCCAGATATTTATCCGTGCTATCCAGGGAATATCCGGCGGCCAAGAGTTCATCTCTCAGGCCTGTGAAGCCGATCTTGTCCATCTTGTCCAGCAAAATGAAGATCGCGCCCAGTTCATCCTCCGGAAATCCTGCGTACAGCGCCATAGATCTGAGAATCCGGCGGTCATTAACTTTTACCACCAGATCTTCCAAGCCCAGGCTGGCCAGCGCCTCTGTCGTCGCACAAATCAGCTCGACTTCTGCCAACAGCGACGGCTCGCCCAGAATATCGATATCGCACTGGACAAATTGCCGAAAACGCCCTCGCTGCGGGCGATCGGCCCGCCAAACAGGCCCCATCTGCATCACCTTGAACGGTAGCGGCAAGTCACTCATATTATTGGCGTAGAAGCGAACCAGGGGCACGGTCAGATCATAGCGCAGACCTTCGGCACTGATATCCTCGCCCTTGTCCAGAGCCTGCCTGAGACTTTCTCCCCGTTTGAGAATTTGAAAAATCAGTTTTTCATTCTCACCGCCCTGATCTCCGGTCAGATTCTCAATATGCTCGATAGCTGGAGTTTCGATTTGCAAATAGCCATAGGATCGGTATACAGTACGGATCTGGTTCATGACATAATTGCGCAACTCCATCTCGCCCGGTGTTTGTTCCGGCATACCGCGCACGGGTGTCTTAATAAAAGTCATATAACTAATACTCTCCTCTTCCCAATCTCTCAATCAATCGACATATTTTACTGATTATATCATTGCCGGAGGCTCTGAACAGTTAGATAGATGTAAATCACGGCCTATATACCTTAATATTTGCGGCCAGTGCCCGCACCTCAGACAAAGTCAGATCGTTGTCACTGGCCAGACGAGCCAGATCCTCATACTCCAACTTGGTTTTACTCAGCCCTGCCCCCTGTGAAAACTTGCAGCGAATAGAGCCTAACGGACTGTCTACCGTCTTAACTTCGCGGTCCAGGGCCATCCGTTCACAATCACTGATCCGGATACCCAGCGTAGTCGTATGGCGCAGGATCAACCTGGCCAGCTCTGTCACTTGCTCGGAGCGGCACAGTACACTAAGCCGCACACCCGGCCGTCCTTTCTTCATGATCACTTGACAGAGCACCACATCCAAAGCTCCGGCTATTCTCAATTTTTCCGCGACGAAGGCGCAATCTTCCCCGCCCAGATCGTCGAGATCAGTTTCCAGCAGCTTTAGCTGTTCCGTCTTCAGCTCTAAGTACTTGCTACCCGACGGGTCCGCTATCTTTGCTTCTCCCAGCCAGGCTCTGACGGCATTGAGAGCCGGATATTCTTTGTGGCCCAGTCCCAGGCCCTCTCTGTGCCAGAGACCCAAAGGGCGCTCCCGATAGTTCTGGACAAAGTGAGACAGCAACGCCGCTCCGGTCGGTGTCAACAGTTCGCCTTTAATACTGCCGCTATAGCTAGGTATCTTTCGCAACAGATAGGAGGTTGCCGGAGCGGGAACGGGCAAAATGCCGTGAGCGCAGCGTACAAAACCACTGCCGGTGCTGACCGGCGTTGCCAGCACTGTCTCCGGCTGGAGCAGATGAATCAGGAGCGAGAAAGCGACAATATCGCAAATAGCATCCAAAGTACCGACCTCATGGAAATGAATCTCAGCGACCGGAACCTGATGGGAATGCGCCTCTGCTTCAGCCAGCAGAGTGTAAACAGCGATCGCATCCTTTTTAACCTGAGCCGGCAACTCCAGTTTCTCTATGATCCCGATAATATCATTTAAGCCCCGGTGGATATGGGGATGACTGTGGTCTCCGTGAGCATTGTCATGTGTATGTGCATGGCTATGAGGGTCATGATCCCCGTGAACATTAGCATGGCTGTGGTTACCATGTTCATGAACATGGTTGTGCGAGTGTTCCTCATGTCCATGGGTATGTTCATCAGCATGCTCGTGTGTATGTGCGTGGTTATGATCATAGCCTTTTGTTGAGGCCAGAGGCTGACCGGCAGCATCGACATCGATACTTTCTTCCATTGCTTCATGAACCAGGACATTGAAACGATGTCCCCAGATGCCCATGGAGCTGGCCGACTCGCAAGAAATCCTGACCCCCAGGTCCTCAAACTGTCTGAGCGCGGCAAAAAAAGCTTCCTGTTCCTCCAGCAGTGGCAGGACAGCAGCAACCAGCATATCTCCGGCGGCGCCCATACTTAGATCCAAAAACAGAGTTTTCATTATTTCACCATCCACCTTTTCTAAGCCGGATGATTAATCCGGCTGGCAGCAAATGCTGCGCCAAAACCATTATCGATATTTACGACCGTAACGCCGGAGGCGCAACTGTTCAGCATTGCCAGCAGTGCAGCCAGACCGCCAAAAGAAGCTCCATAACCAACACTGGTTGGAACGGCGATTACCGGGCATGATACCAAACCGCCCACTACGCTGGCCAGTGCCCCCTCCATACCGGCAATAACAATAATCACCCGTGAAGTCATGAGGGCGTCAAGATTGGACAACGTGCGATGCAAACCGGCGACGCCAATATCGTAAATGCGCTCAATGCGATTGCCGAGAGCCATTGCAGTGCGGGCGGCTTCTTCAGCGACAGCCTGGTCGGAAGTTCCTGCTGTCACAATAGTGATTGTACCTTGTCCGCTTGGCTGCGGCAGCTCACCTGATAAACCTGTGCGTCCGACCGAGTCATAATCCAAATCGATTTCAGCGGCGAGCTGATCCGCCTTGCTCTGATCAAGCCGTGTAATAAGAACCGTTTTAACGCCGCCGGCCTTGATCTCACGGATAATTGCCAAGATCTGTTCGGCAGTTTTGCCGGCGCCGTAAATGACTTCTGCTGTTCCCTGTCGCAACGGGCGGTGCTGATCAACCTTAGCGAAACCCAGATCATGGAAGGGCTGTTGTTTCAGAATCAGCAAAGCCTCTTGCGGCGCTATGGTACCGGCGCGGATCTGTTCCAATAAAGCCAGGATTTTATCTTGCATATTATCCTCCGTCTCGGGGTTGCAAATCCAGAGCTATCTGATCGCAAAATAAAGACAGTCGTTCCACGATGTCCGCCTTCGCCGCCAGCAAAAGCGGGAAATCGCAGTCATTGATCTGGATTAGCGCCTTTCTTTCATTTAATCTGACTCGCGCAGCGGTAATACCCAGCTCAGTCAAAAATTGCTCAGCC
The DNA here is from genome assembly GCA_050945515.1 of Saccharofermentanales bacterium. GTDB lineage: Bacteria > Bacillota > Clostridia > Saccharofermentanales > DTU023 > UBA1046. Next base: position 11,366 of record JBMNTB010000033.1, on the reverse strand, counting down.
TGTTCGATCTGCCGCAGTTTCTCCGCGGTAATTTCTTGTCCGCTTGAGATCCTGGTGGCCAGGCAGGAATTGGCCGGCAGATTCCAGTTCGCAAGTCCCAGCAGACGGGCTTTTTCTGTGATCTGTTCTTTGGTCAATCCGGCCTGCCGGAGAGGAGATAGGATCTCTTGTTCCGACAGCGCTTTCATGCCCGGCCGAGCGGATGGCCGGTCGCTGGCATTGCTGCCGTCAACCACGACTGTCCATCCGTCCTTTGCAGCTGCCTGCCGAATGGCGGTGAAGATCATGCTTTTGCATAAATAGCAACGTTCAGGGGAATTTGCCGCCAGTCTTGGATCGGCCAGGGCAGACAGTTCTATGATTTTCAGTTCCACACCGAGCTCGGTAGCCATCTGTTGAGCTTGTTTCATCTCTTTTTCAGTCTGGAATTCCGATTTGATAAAGTAGGGCTGGACTTTAGCACCCAGCTCCAGAGCGGCAGCAAGCAGATAGGTAGAGTCTACCCCGCCGGAAAAAGCCAGGGCGAAACGGGGATAGAGTTGAATAAATGCTGCGAGCATCATGACCGGCTCCTTTTTTGATACTATATTGCCCCTGGGAGACTGAATACTATCATCATAGGGTAATCATTTCGTTTTTTCATCACAAAGGTAACGAAATTTTTCACAATTTAGCATTATCATTAAACATTGAAATAATTAGATCAGGATGGCATGGCCATGAACCGGGCCGAAAGGAGTATCAGAATGCATTATGATGACAAGATAGATAATGACGGCGGAGGCACAAACAATACAGGGTATCGGTCAGCGGGAGCAGGAAAGCCTGACGGGGAACAGCTCAGACATGGAGTCTATAATAATGAGCCAGCCGGGGACGAATCGCATAGTTCTGAGCACAGAAGCCCTAATCCCGCAAACTATCAGTCATATACCGATCCCAGGCGGACAGCGCCTGATAGATACCATGCAGAATATAGATGGTCGCGTTCGGTGGACGGCCAGACACCCGGCAGCATGCACGCCATGAATTATCAGCCGTATCAGACTTCCGATAATAATGACAAAAAAGATCGCCACAATAAGGCGGGCGTCAGAGCCGTCATCATTATTTCAGCCATCCTGGTGGTACTGGCAGTTGCTGCGGTCTCTATTCTGGGCACTCTGGCCTATACTCAACTGAAAAAGGCTGCCCCGGAGCCGGCGGCGGAAACCGGGCAAGAGGAGCCGGTTGAGCCGACGGATGAAGAGCCTGTAACAAAGCCTGCTGATGAGCAACCGGAGGCGACTTCTCCGGACGAATCCCTGGAGACCGAGCCGGAGCGCGACGATCTGGTGTTGGAAACTGCAGCTCCGGATCAGCCGCCTACCACCGGTCAGTTACAGGATGCCGCCGAGAAAGTGATTCCGTCCGTTGTGCTGATACGTGAATATAGACGTCCATCCATGGATAGCCGTACGGATATTGATCAGAGTTCCGGTAACGCAATTCCGAATTCGCAGCGGATTAATCCGATTTCTACCAGGCAAAGACAGGACATGATAGTCGGTGAGGGTTCCGGCGTTATTTTGTCGGCTGACGGCTATATTGTTACTAATGCCCATGTCGTTGAGGGTGGAGACAGCTATGAAGTAGTGCTGTACGATGGAGTTTCCTTCGAAGCCGATCTGATGGGTGCGGATAGCGTGACGGATCTGGCTGTCCTCAAGATCGATCCGGGTGAAGTAGAGCTGAAACCTGCTACTTTTGTCGGGACATCCGGTCTTAGAGTTGCCGACCAGGTCATAGCTGTCGGAAATCCCACCGGCAGCATTTTGAGCTCCTCTGTCAGCGTGGGCTATATTTCTGCTCTCAATCGTATGGTAATGGCGGAAGATGGTTCCAATATGAATTATATACAGACAGATGCAGCGATCAACAAAGGCAATTCCGGTGGCGCCCTGGCTAATTTGAACGGTGACGTGATCGGGATCAATTCACTCAAAGTTGCGGGAGATACCTATGAAGGGCTGGGTTTTGCTATCCCCTGGGATACTGCAGAGCCTGTGGTGCGCGATCTAGTCAAATACGGCAAAGTGCAGAACCGCCCTGCCCTGGGTGTTAGAGGCCGCTATATTGATCCTCAGTTTGCTTTCTACTATCAACTGGCCAGCGGTGGCTTCCTGGTTGACGAAGTTGTTAACCGTGATTTAATCAAGGCCGGCCTGCGGCAAGGACATATCATCACCGCCATCGATGATCTGGAACTGGTCAGCTCAAGTACCTTGTCCAATTATCTGGCCCAGAAGAAGCCCGGGGATGAGGTCGTACTGCATGTAGTAGATAATCGCACCCGCCGGACTTTTGAGGTTACCGTCACTTTGATCAGCAGCCAAAGCCTAGGTTAACAAATTAGTTTTTACTTTCCGTCTTTTATTTCTGTTGTGCTGTTTTCCGGAGCAGAATATGTTAGTCTATTATTGGATTAACTAATTAGTTAATCCAATAACATAAATATAAATTTAATTGTGCACTACTTAAGTGCAGAGGAGGAACAAATGAAGAAGACACAATACAAGGTTCTTGCATTCATCGTAGCAGCCTTGCTGTTAGTCTCCCTGGTTGCCTGCGGCAGCAAGTCCCCTATCGTTGGTAAATGGACTCCTGAGGCTGGCGACGCTCTCGGCATGGATGATATGGAGATGCTTGGCATCAGTGCAAAAGACATCTATCTTGAATTTACCTCGGGCGGCAAAGTTGAGATTATGGTCAAAGACAAGCCCTTCGTGGATTTCATGAAAGACATGTTGAAAGAAATGGGCATGGACGAAGACGAGATTGACAAACAGATGAGTAATTTCGAAATGAAAATAACCTACAAAACCGACGGTGACAAAATCAAGATGGATTCGGATTTCGCCGGCGAGAAAGATTCTCAAGAGGGAACCTTCAAAGTCGATGGCGATAAGCTGACTATCACATTCGACGGCGAAGACGCTGTTTTCACCAAGAAGAAGTAAACCATCGATTAACATTTGTACTAACCAGGGGCGCCCGCGAGGGTGCCCTTTTATTTATAAACAGCTCAGCCATAAAGAATGCTAATTAAAGAACTCCCGGATCAGGACTTGGTAGGCCCTGTCTTTGTTCATGCCCGAATTCAGATTGTGATGATAGAGGATACGAATGACTGCCCAGTCAATCGGCATCAGATCCTGTACCACAGTCCAGTCCTGCTGGAAGATACTATCGGCATAATCATAGGAATCATTCAGCATACCCAAACCTTGGATGAACTCCTCCAGTATAATATGGTTTCTCTCCTCTTGATTCATCACATCTACAGCAATCGCGGCCTCGGCATCAGTAATGTTCTGGCTACCATCCCAATAGATAGAGACAAAACCCCAGTTATCCTCAACATAACCGCTGATCACATTGCCCATTTCCTCCAGAGGAACGAAATAAACTAAGTAATTTCCTCCTGTGTCAACTATGCTGATTGGCGGAACAATATTCAGACTGTTCAATTCAGAGATAATCCGGTTCAGCGTTGCCAGATCTTCCGTAGAAGGTGTGCCGTTGACTTCAACTCGGATGGGGTCTTCCCATTTGTGAACGAGCTTATCATTATTGTCATTGAACTCGGCTTTTAGTGCGATCTCGCTAAAGTAGCTGAAAGCTAATTCGAAGGCATCGCGCTGAGCAAAATAAGCCAGTGAAGCCCGAGCGGCAGGTGAGCTGCCCTTTCCCAGAAGACTGACCGCGGGATTAGCATCGATCTCAGCCTGACTTAGTAAACGACCATAAGGGTCATTAGGAAATTCGGCAGCCGGTACCTCCGTAACCCCGGGAGTTGGCTCAACAGTCGGTTCTTCCGTAGGTGGCACAGTTTCAACTAAGGTTGTAGTAGGTGTTTCAGTCGAGGTTGTGATCGGCGTAGTTGCAGGAGTTGTCTCCGGAGTTGTCACAGTCAGATCAGTTGTAACTGCAGTGGCATTATCCGTAGTTGAAGTTGTTTCCTTGCCTGATTGCAGATGTTTGATCAGAAAGACAGCACCTACAGTGACCCCAATCAGCAATAGCATAATCAGAGCTATCGACAGATAAACAGCCGTACTGCGGTTCTTGGGGGGCTTTCCGGAGGGACGACTTTGCGGCATCTGATACGGCGGATGCGGATAATGTCCCTGAGGCGGCGGATAACTGCGCGGTGCTGGGTACGGATTGTGCATATCTTTATTCATAGCAATACTCAATCACAATATTTCGGTTAAATCAATAATATGTTTCCTTCAAATTATACCCGATGCAGCTTGTCCCGGATATTTGTCCTTGCTCTTCTGATCGAAATGAACTTGGTATACAATTAAAAAACTGAGCATAAGGTGTCAAATATTTTATCTTCATTAAGATGGATTTTATATCAGCGACCTCAAGTAGATTGTTTGCTGAGCGCTATGCAAACTGATATACTTATTGCGGTCATACCACATAGTGGTAGTTAGGTAGATTACTAAGGGGAACACATGAATAAAGAAACGAATCAGACAGTAGAGATATCATTGCTTGAGATACTGTCAAGCTTGAGAAAACATATTGTGTTGATTATTCTAATTACCTTGATTTTTGCCGGGGGTTTTTGGGGGATCAATAAATTTGTCCTCGTTCCAACTTATGATTCCACAGTGAAATTTTATATTGAAGCCAGTACCACAGATGAAGATAATCCGAGCTTGGGGCTTCAGGCTGTAACTTTAGCTCAAAGAATTGCCAATACATACATAGAGCTAATGACAACCAATTCATTTTTAAATTTGCTGTCGGAAGAAACAGAAGCGGATTTGTCCGCTGCTGAATTGAAGGAAATGATCACTTATAAAAGTGTGCAAGACACGGAGATTCTGACAGCCAGTGTGCGCACAACCAGTCCTGAACTATCCTTAGAAATAGCACAGAAAATTGCCAAAGTTGCGCCAGAGGAAATGAATAAAGTCAAAGCCAATGCGACGTTGATAGTCGTTGATCAACCGCTACCGGCGAAGGAACAGTCAACTCCGAAAATTATGCGCAATACAGCCCTGGGCTTTGTATTGGGCTTGTTCTTGGGTTCTGTGTTGGCTATTTTAATCGATGTATTTGATATTAAGATTAAAAAGGAAGAGGATATAACAAAGAATTTTGAGGTTAAAATCATAGGCGTCGTGCCCAAAATGAAATAATTGAAAGGTCAATAGGATGGCTAAAAATAATGCATCTCAATCTAGAAAGCGTGATCCGGCTAGCAGACAAAAAATAGAACTTGCTAATAGAAACGTAGAGCAAGTCAGAGAATATTTTAATAACGCCAGAATTAATATCGACTATTCTATAATTAAATATGATGGTACAGGCAAGACTTTCATTGTTACGAGTGGCTTACAAGGTGAAGGTAAGACCTTTTGTGCTGTGAATTTGGCAAGGTCCTTTGGCAGTATTCATGAGAACAAAGTTATAATTCTAGGTTGTGACTTGCATGCTCCGAAACTGCACCGCTACTTAAATATTTCAAATAAACCCGGTTTGACAGACTTTCTATCCAATAAAAATACTTTTTCGGAATCCTGTATCTACAATCAAAAAGAGAATTTTTATGTGATGATGAGCGGCACTAAGGTGCCAAACCCTTCGGTATTTCTGTCGGGCAAGTTATTTCAAAATTTTCTTAAGAAATTAGAAGAGCAATTTGACTATATCATTATAGATACGCCTCCCGTATTGCAGATAACAGATGCCAGTTCTTTTGCTACACATACGGATGGGGTTGTCCTTGTGGTAAGGGCTGATCAGTCGACGAAGCCGGCCTTGAAATTGACCATTGAAACTTTGGAAAAGGCTCAGGCAACAATTTTAGGCGTTATACTAAATGATGTTGACTTTACAAAACAAAGTTATGGCTATGGCTATGCCTATAGCTATAGGTATGGAGAATAAGAAGATCTATTATTCATGAACTAGTGGTAAGGGGATGGGGCAATTTAAATTTATTGATTCTCATACGCATATTCTGCCGGGAATGGATGATGGTGCACAGAATGTCGAAGAATCAGAACAGATGATTCTTTCCTTAAGCGAACAAGGAATTGAGGAAATATTTTTGACGCCCCATTATTATTCACATCAAGAATCCGTGGATAAGTTTCTCCAAAGAAGAAAAGAATCATTTCAATCACTAAAATCGATATTAGATCGCTATGGCATGAGGTATCGCTTGGGAGCAGAGGTCTACGCTATTCCTGCAATCTTTAATTATGCTAACTTAGATGACTTATGCATCGAAGGAACAGATCTTCTCCTGCTGGAGATGTCTTCACTGAAATCGGAACCGGGACATGAGTTGAATTTTATTTCAGAAATATATTCCAGGTACCCCATCAAAATCATCTTGGCTCATATTGAACGCTATCCCTTCATGCTAAAGCCAAAGATATTCAAGCAATTTGTGCAACTAGATGTTTATATGCAGCTAAACTTAGATTTTTTAGATTCAGGCTTTTTAGTAAAACGAAGATGTTTAAAGTATCTTAAGCAAGGACAGATACAGTTTTTAGGCACCGACTGCCACCGCGTGACAGGCAAGCGCAGTCCTGAAGTAGAAAAATACAGATCACAGCTGACAGCAAAGCTCACAGCAGAAGAACTTGAAAATATATACTAGTCATAAGATAATCATAACCAAACATGAGTTGGCAAGGAAAACAATTAAGGATTAATAGTAGTTTGTTTGTATGGCGTTCCCGCTAAAATTAATCGGATCAAAGATATTTGCAAAAGATATAACATGCCTTTGATAGAAGATGCAGCAGAAAGTTTTGGGACAATGCATATGGGTAAACATACAGACACTTTATATTTACTATAAAATTTGTTCCTTTAATAGCAACAACTAATAGCAACAACGTCTTTAAGATAGATGGCGCTATGCATAAATTATTTGCTTATTGGGATTAGAAGGATTAAGGGAAACAGAGTGAAATTGAGGAAACACAATGGAAAAGAGAGCAATACAGTTTAGCCCACCCGATATCATTGAACTTGAAATTAATGAAGTTGTAGAAACTCTATGTTCCGGCTGGATAACAACCGGACCGCGTACAAAAATGCTGGAATACCGTCTTGCTGCTTACTTTGAAACTGGGAAAACAGATATTGACTGTACGACTAAAGAGGCAATTGCAAAATATAGTCACAAGGTTGTTTGCCTAAATAGTGCGACTGCTGCCGAGGAGTTAAACTTTCGTATTCTTGGCGTTGGTCCAGGTGATGAAGTGATTGTTCCTGCTTATTCCTATACTGCTTCTGCTTCTGCTGCGATTCACTGTGGGGCTACAGTAAAATTTGTTGATATACAGAAAGATGGTGATCCGACAACTCATTGTCCGGAGATGGATTACGATGCTCTGGAAGCTGCTATTACTGAGAAGACAAAGGCGATTGTTCCAGTTGACCTCGGCGGCATAGTTTGTGACTATAATAGGATCTTCGAGGTTGTGGAGCGGACAAGAAATATGTTCAAACCAATGGATAGTGACGGCACCTCTCTGTCTGATCTCTCTGCAGCTATCCAGCGTGGTCTTGGTTGTGTAGCCGTTGTTTCTGACTGCGCTCACAGTCTTGGTGCGAGCCGTATGGTGTTTCGGGCGGGAGAAGGTAATCTTGATACTCCTGAACGCCGATACTGCGGTAGAATCGCTCATTTTTCCAGTTTCAGCTTCCATGCAGTGAAGAATTATACTACCGGCGAAGGGGGGGCCAGCACATGGTGTCTGCCGGGGAGCGTGTACGCTGAAGGTGTGACAGATAAGGATATTTATAAGTTCTATCAGTTGCTTAGTTTACACGGTCAGGATAAAGATGCTTTTGCGAAGAAAGTTGGTGCGTGGGAGTATGACATCATTGGACCGTGGTACAAGTGCAACATGACCGACATCATGGCGGCGATTGGGTTAAGGCAGCTTGATCGATATCCGGGATTACTGGAACGTCGGGAATCCATAATGAAAGTCTACGACAAGACCTGTGATGAGTTGGGTATTGGGCACATGATTCATCATACGGATATTATGGACAGCTCCAATCATCTGTATTTGATCCGTATACCAAGCATTAACGCAGAACAGCGGAATGAAATCATCGAAAAGATGGCAGAGCGTGGTGTGGCTACCAATGTTCACTACAAGCCGATGCCGATGATGACTGCATATAAGACATTGGGGTGGGATATCAAGGATTTCCCGAACACCTATGATTACTACCATAACTTGATTACTCTTCCGTTCCACACATTGCTGTCGGATGATGATGTCATATATGTGTGTGAGACACTTCAAGAAGTTGTCAATGAGATAAGGGAATAAGGATGCTGCGAAAGTGGGATGATTTACCTGATTTCATGAGGACACCAGAAGTAAGGCATTATTGGGAAATACTTAACAACAAGAAATGGCAGTTATTCCTTAAACGAATATTTGACCTTGTTGTAAGCATCATCTTGCTTGTAATTCTGGCAATTCCTATGGGCGTGATTGCTGTGCTGATTAAGAGAGATTCTGAAGGCCCGGTGTTTTACAGGCAGGAGCGAGCGACTACATACGGTCGGCACTTCCGCATCCACAAGTTCCGGACAATGGTCAACAACGCCGATAGGGTTGGTACAGCCGTCACTGTTGGAAATGATAGCAGAATCACAAGGGTAGGGGCTAAGTTGCGCGGATATAGCCTGGATGAGCTTCCGCAGGTTCTGGACGTGATCGTGGGAGATATGAGTTTCGTGGGTACAAGACCTGAAGCGGTGAAGTATGTGGAGCAGTACAAACCGGAGTTTAACGCAACACTATTGATGCCAGCTGGTATAACGAGCGAAGCGAGCATACGGTATAAAGATGAGGACAAGCTGCTGAATGCGGCTGACGATATTGATGAAGTTTATATGAATGCTGTTCTTCCGTCAAAGATGGTATGGAATCTAAACTCGATTGAAAGATTCTCATTCCTTCGCGACTTATTAACTATGTTCAGAACTGTACTTGCTGTGTTGGGTAAGAATTATGATTGAGGTATAGCGATATTCCGGAATGAAAGCAAGCTACAAATTCTCGATATAGCTGTAACCATTGTACTGTTTATAATTGCCTGCTGTGCTGTATTGGTAAATGGACAATGAATCATTTCGGAAATACTTGGATTGCGTTTAATGGACCGGTACTTGGTGCTCTTACTCTTGGTGAATTCGTTTGGCATATGGTCCGAAAAATAATAAAAACGAAGTTGCGGTAAACACTATAAGGGAGCGCAGGAATGACATCAATTCGAGAACTTGAGAAATTAAATATAGCCGAGATAAAAGTGATAGCCGAGCTACATAAGCGATCATTTCCTACTTTCTTCTTGACTCAGCTAGGTGTGCCGTTTTTGCGTACATTATACACGGGATACATGGAAGATACCGAATCAGGAATCATAGTAGCGGAAAATAACGGGAGACTTGTTGGCTTTATTGCTTATTCTAAGGACTACCCAAGATTTTACAAGGGGCTTATTAAAAGCCACCTTGCAAAATTTGCGGTATGTTCTGCCGGTGCTGCAATTCGTCATCCATCTTTCATCAAGCGCATTCTTGGTGCTTTCAAGAAGAGTGAGAGTGTGGTTAAAGAAGAAAGGTATGTAGAATTGGCTTCAATCTGTGTTGACCCGGCAATTGAAAACAGAGGGATTGGGTCGCAGCTTATTGACTATTTGAAAAGTAATGTAGATTTTAACACCTATGCTTATATCAATCTGGAGACCGATGCTGATGGTAATGATGGAGTGAACAGATTCTATGTAAAGAATGGATTTGAGCTATCAAGAACGTTCACAACGGCTGAAGGCCGCAGGATGAGTGAGTATAGATATGTTCCCCCGAGAGAAGGTTAATGAGGATTCTGTTTCTTGACGCATATTTTGAACCAGAACAGATAGCATTTACACACTTGGAAAATGATCTGTTAGAGGGATTGGTTCGAGCAGGACATGAAGTTGAAATAGTATGTCCTACCCCAACACGGGGAGTGAGTCCAATTGAAGTTCAGGAGTATAAAAACAGGAAAGATGATACCCTCCATAATGGGCATGTTCATGTAACCAGATTTTTAGCCCCACAAGAAGGTAAAAATCCTCTGATTCGTGCGCTACGTTATTTTTGGTGTAATTTGAGGACATATCAAATAGGCAAGAGAATGGATGGCATAGATGCTGTGTTTGCCAACAGCACCCCTCCCACGCAAGGATGGATAGCGGGAAGAGTTGCCCAAAAGAAAAGAATCCCCTTTGTGTATTCCTTGCAGGACATTTTCCCAGATTCTTTGGTGACCACAGGACTAACGAAACAAGACTCATTTCTTTGGAAAATCGGTCGGAAACTTGAAAAAGTCACATATAAGCGGTGCTCGCACATTATTGTAATTTCTGAAGAAATGAAAAAGAACTTACTTCAGAAGAACATTCGAGCAAAGAAGATAAGTGTTATATCAAATTGGATAAATATGGATGAAATTTATCCGATAGAAAAAGAGAAGAACGCGTTGTTTGATGAGTTCGGAATAAATAGGAATAAATACATTGTACTTTATGCTGGAAATTTTGGAGCAGCACAGGGAGCTGAAATAGTACTGGATGTTGCAGAAGAGCTTCAGACCGAACAGGATATACAATTTGTGATATTTGGTAGCGGTGCTGGCTATTCTGAAGCAGAAAAAAGAGCAGAGAAATTAAAGAATGTATTCATACATCCTTTACTTCCACAACATAGAGTACCAGAAGTTTACAGCATGGGTGATGTTGCAATTATCACCTGTAAAAAAGGCGTGGGAAAAAGCGGCATGCCAAGTAAAACATGGAGCATAATGGCCTGCAACATACCGATTATTGCTTCATTTGATGTTGATAGCGAATTGTCGAATATTCTAAAGAACAGTAACACTGGGGTTAGTGTTGAACCCGAATCAATATGTGCTTTAGTTGATGAGATTCGTTGTTTCTATAAAAAAAAGAAAAAAGTTGATGGCAGGGCTTATGTGAAGATTAATGCGTCAAAAGACCATTGCGTTAAAAAATATATAGACACAATATTGGAGGCTACCATGTGAAATGTTAAAGAAAACGCATAATAATGCATCTTATGTGTTGCAATAGCATATATGGTTAGGAATGAAAAATGAGCAAATGTGTATTAAAAGAAGATGGCTTTGAAATTAATCGAGTGCACAAATCTTTAGATGATTTGATGTCATTGGATTTTTATCGTTATTCAAATTCAGTGGCAGATAATTATTATACGGGACATATATTTGACAACATTCTTTTTTCCA
>JBMNTB010000032.1:0-17896 GCA_050945515.1 Saccharofermentanales bacterium | reverse complement strand
TCTTCTGAACAGAACTATTTCTCTCTTTGCCATTGCTTTTGTTGTTATCTTCCAGCCTGAACTGAGAAGGGCTTTGGAGACTTTTGGCCGCAGTAGTTTCAATGTGATTACTTCCACATTTTCAGTAGAGGGACGCCCGGATTCGATCCGCCAACTGATAGAAGAAATTGTCACCGCCTGCGAGCAAATGAGCAAAGAGCGGACAGGCGCCCTGATTATTATCGAGCGCACGACTAAGCTAAGTGAACTTCAGGAGCAGGAAAATGCAGTAGCATTGGATGCTCAGATTACAAGCTCTTTGCTGCAACAGATTTTCTATTCCGGTTCGCCCCTGCACGATGGTGCGGTATTGGTGCGGCACGGGCGGGTGGCGGCAGCGCGGGTGCATGTTCCTTTGACAGATACTTACCATCTGCGCAGCGATTTTGGTACCAGACATCGGGCTGCGGTTGGTGCCAGCGAGATGGGCGATGCGATCTCCGTAGTCGTGTCGGAGGAGAGAGGTACTATCTCCCTTGGTATAGGAGGCAGACTGTATGTCCTCAGCAGTGCCGATGTTTTGCGCAAACGGCTGCACAGCCTGTTGAGCTTTGAACCGGAGGAAAAAAGAACCGGATTGGGACGTCTGCTCGGTCTGCGGCAGAAAAAGAGTGAAAAGTTTAAGCAGTTCGAGAGTGAAGAATTCAGTGCTGCGGATTTAGCATCTGAGTCTGCTGTGGAACATGCGGCAGAATCTGCAACCGGTGCTGCTGAGCCCCAAGTTGCGGCAGTGTCGGAACAGACAAATACTGTTCCTGCTTCTTTCTCTGAGCGCTTTCAGGTGCCTGCCGACAGTGGCTCCCGCTTAAGTAAAAAGAAAAAAATCAGCTTTGATCGCCGTAAAAAGCGCAAGTTCTCCATCAAAAAACATCAAGTGCTGCTGGCTGTCGTTTCACTGCTGATCGGTTTCTCGATCTGGTTCTATGTGCAAATGACTGTCAATCCGATTAAGACCAGGGATTTCAATGTTCAGTTGCAATATCGCGGCGAGGAAATTGCCGCCGACAATGGATACGGCATTCAGAGTTTTCCATTGGTAACAGTCCAGGTCCGACTTAAAGGCCGTGACCGCATATTGCAGGATTTGTCAGCTAATGATATTGTAGCTTTTGTTGATTTAGGGCAAGTCTCCGAGCTGGGCATCCAGAGTCTGCCCGTTCAGATTGATGCGGGTACCGTGTTTTCAACCTATACAGAACAGTTATTGCCCGGGCATATTACTGTTAATGTGTTCTCTGAAGATAATCCCTAAAATCAACCTACGGAGGATTTATGACTAGATTGTTCGGAACGGACGGGGTTCGTGGTGTGGCCAATCGGGATTTGACTCCTGATCTGGTTTATAGAATTGGCTGGGCCAGTGCCAATATCCTGGCAAATGAGAATTTGCATAAACCGGTTTTTCTGGTCGGCAGAGATACCAGAATCTCCGGCACGATGTTGGAAGCTGCGCTGGTGGCAGGCTTAACTTCGGCGGGAGCTGATGTCTATCTGGCTGGCGTTATTCCCACGCCGGGTGTTGCTTATCTGACGCGCAAGCATGGCTGTGATGCGGGAGTAGTAATTTCTGCTTCACATAATCCCTATGAACATAATGGCATTAAGCTCTTCTCCGGCAATGGCTATAAGTTGTCTGACGAGATTGAAGACAGGATTGAAGCCCTGGTCAAATCTTATGATGAATCACGTCTAGACTGGCCAATCGGCGACAAGATAGGCCACCGTTATGAAATGACTGATGCTGCCCCAGAATATGCCGAACATCTGATGGATTGCATCGGTGTAGATCTATCGGGCTTTAAGCTTGCTGTAGATTGCGCCAATGGCGCCAGTGCCCCGATTGCTCCTAAATTATTCAGAGACATGGGTGCTGAAGTGGTCCCACTGGGCATTGAACCTGATGGTCTCAATATTAATCTGAGCTGCGGTTCGACAGATCTGACCACACTGGCGAGCATTGTCCGCAGTGAAAATTGTGATCTGGGGCTGGCTTTTGATGGCGATGCTGATCGGATGCTGGCGGTTGACGAAAATGGTGAAAATGTTGATGGTGATATGATCATGGCTATTATCGCCAATGACATGAAGAGGCAGGGCAAGTTGGCTCGCAATACTCTGGTAGCGACTGTCATGAGTAATCTCGGCCTGCTTTATATGGGCAAAGACAATGGTATCGAGATTGTCCGCACCCAGGTCGGTGATCGCTATGTTCTGGAAGAGATGCTCCGCTCCGGTTATCAGCTCGGTGGTGAACAATCCGGTCATCTGATTCTCTTGGAGCATACTACTACGGGCGACGGTATGCTGAGCGCACTGCGTCTGTTACAGGCTTTACGGAATTCCGCCCAGAGTCTTGGTGCTGCTCGCCAAATCATGAAAGTTTTCCCTCAGGTATTGGTCAATATCCAGGTGACAAATGAGAACAAAAGCAGATCATTGCTTGATGAGGATGTTCTCAAAGCTATCAAGCGAATAGAAACAGATCTGGGTGAGAAAGGGCGCATCTTTGTCCGCGCTTCCGGAACTGAAGCCAAGATTAGAGTCATGGTCGAAGGTGAATTTTTAGCTGACATAAAACAAAAAGCTGATGAGGTGGCCAATTTGGTTCGCAGTCGGTACGGGGTCTGATCGTGAGACAGAAGAAAGCGGCGCAAATTGTTCTATGGCTGCTTCTGGTCAGTGCTGTATTGCTGATCCTGTCTTATTTTGATGTTTTGGATCGACCTTTGGCTCTGCCACCGGATCCGGAGAAACTGATCCTGGCCGATCAGTCCGGACCTGTTTCTGAAAATACGCTTCCGGCAGATAATCAATCGGATACCAGTGCTGCAGTTAATACTGATCAAATGGCGACGCCAACGACGGCTGAACAGACAGATCCGGTAGAGGATGAGTCCTTGCAGGAATTGGTCTTTACTGACAATGATCCTGACTTACTTACAACCGATGGTTCAAAACTCCGAGTCTGGCCTGAGAAATCCAGTGTACCGGCGGTGGGCTCCTCTGAGACAACAGTTCTCGCCCGGGCTACCGAAGATAAGCCCCTGGCCGGAGCTTTTATCATTTTGGATCCCGGCCACGGCGGTTCGGATGTCGGTGTCAGCTGGCAAGGTGAAGGTGAAAGTGAGGTTCTGCTGGAGAAGACGCTCAATCTGGAAATTGCGACCAAAGTCCAGGAGGAATTGACCCGTCTCGGTGCCGAAGTCAAGCTTACGCGTTCGACTGATGAAAAACATTCATATTTTTATATCATGGCCTATACAGCGGATCTGCTTTTACAGCGCTATGCTGCAGATATCAAGCAGGCCGGCTATAATCCGGAACCACTGGAGCCTTTGCGCTTGCTGATGCAGGATGTTATCAGAATCAATTCCGGGCTGCAGGATTCAGGCGGTCGCGGCATCTTCGGCTCTATCGGGACTCCGCCCAATCTCAAACTGATCTACGATATTCAAGGTGAGTATAAGGATACTGTCTTTATATCGCTGCATCTGGAAGCATCTGAACAGGCAGAGGACAAAGGCGTGCGCGTGCGCTATATGAGCAAAGAATATGTGCATGATATGAACAATAGCTATGCGGCCGGTACGGATGCCCTGGCTCATGCACCCAATTATAGCGGTTATAATACTGCCAGGCGCAAGAGTCTGGCCACTTTGCTAGAGGGTAGACTTACAACGCTGGACCCGCGTCTGAAGTCAAATCTGGAGGCAGTATTTGAAGACGATTTGGTTGTATTACGCCTTAACAACGTGACATCAGTACAACTCACCTGTGGTTTTCTTTCCCATGCTGAAGACAGGGCACGCTTAACCAGCCAGGAGGGTCAGTCCCTAATCGCCCGTGGCATTGCCGAGGCTTTGCTGCAATATTTCACTGCTAATCCCTAGCACTGTAAAAAATCAACAACAAAAAAGTTGCCACGCAGATATTTAAAATCTGCTTGGCAACTTCCGGCTTGTTATTATTCGTCAGATTAGGCGTCAGTGTAGGGTAATAGTGCGACCTGTCTGGCTCTTTTGATGGCTGTGGTCACATGACGCTGATGTCCGGCGCAAGTGCCGGTCATTCTCCGGGGCAGAATCTTGCCGTTTTCGGAAATCAATTTGCTGAGACGATTCAAGTCTTTGTAATCTACATGATCAACACGCTCGGCACAGAAGATACAAACTTTTCTTCTGCTGCGGCGTGGTCTGCCTCTGCGAAAATCGCGGGCAGAGCGATTGCTTTTTTCTTCCATTTCTAAATTAACTCCTTAAGCAATATCATTACATATCGAAGGGCAAAGAGGTCGCATCTTCACTGTCGCCGGGGAAAAAATCATCTTCTGAAGGTTCCGGTTTCTTCCAGGATCTTGCTTCAGCTTGATCAGTTCTTCTATCTTCTTTATCTTCCTCATAGTAGCTGCCGCTGTCACGCTTGGAGTCCGCAAAGTAGACTTCCTCAGCGATAACCTCGGTCACATAACGCTTTTGACCGCTCTGGTCTTCGTAGCTACGCGGCTGAATCGATCCGACCACCAGCATCCTTTGTCCTTTGCTGAAATATTTGCTGACAAAATCAGCTTGCTGTCTCCAGACGACGATCGGGATAAAATCAGTCAATCTCTCACCGTCACGGTTTTTGTAATTTCTGTCTACTGCCAGAGTAAAAGTACAGACGGAGACATTATTCGATGTCGTCCTCAACTCCGGATCTCTGGTCAGTCTTCCCATTAAGATGGCTTTGTTCATGGTTATGTCCTTTCTGCTAACTTCTGGCCTTCGTACAACACTGTCAGGTAGCGCAGTACACTATCCGAGATTTTGAGCAGACGTTCGACTTCTTTGGGGAAATCCGGTTCGGATTCGAAATGAACAAGTACATAATAGCCCTCTTGTTCGTCCTGAATCTCGTAAGCCAATTTACGCCGACCCCAGACATCAATATTGACGATTTTGCCTTGGGTCTCAATTATGTCTTGAATCCGTTTCATTTCGCTTTCAATCGCTTCTTCGCCGATGGCGGGGTTCAAAACATACATCAGTTCGTAAGTTCTCATTTTGTCACCTCCTCCTGGTCTTCGGCCCTGTATCTGTACAGAGCGAGGATTTGCGCCTCTCGACGCAGAAAATAATAATATCATTCCCCGGAAGCCTACGTCAAGCCGGCACTGTTGGCGCCGATCTATACAGTGCTGCACCGCCGACTATACTCCGGAACCGGCTCAGTGTTAGCTGTAGTGCCGGATATCCTCAAGAATCATGCCCGCAGGCACTGTACCGTTGGCTGACGCTTCGTCCGCCTCTACTTAAAGCTTGCCATAAGAATGATCGGAAGAAAAGCGTCAATCACAGCTCATTTTTGCTCGTGCCGCTGCTTAGTGGTTCAAGACGGCTCATCAGTTGCTGTCTCTGGCGATTCTCTTGTAACCCCCTCTAATTTGGTGAATAGAGCTTCCAACAATTTGACCAGCTGATTGGCTGTGTCCAAATAATCATCTGCGGAGCCGCCATAGGGATCAGTCACTTCTTCGGGCTGGCCAACATATTCACCCAGGAGAAATATTTTGTCGGCGAAGTCAGGATAACTGGCTGCTAAAACCTTCTTTTGCCGCCGGGTCATGGTCAGAATCAGGTCGGAAGCGGTCATGATCTCCTGATTGATTTGTCGGGAGCGGTGGTGGTCAAGTGACAGTCCCCTGGCAGCCATTTCATCGAAGGCCAGGACAGAAGCCATCAACCCGTCCCAAGTGGCGATACCGGCGGAAGTTGCTTTCCAGTCGGGATTCGGTGTATGAGCTCGGAACATGGCTTCGGCCATTGGACTGCGGCAGGTATTGCCGGTGCAAACAAATAATATCTGCATTTATTTCTCCTCACTTTCGGCCGCTCTCTCTAGTCGGTCCATATAGGCTATACCAAATTCCCGGCGCGGAAAAGCCGGGGTTAAGATCAGTTCGACTCCTGCTGCGTCAAACTCTCTGAGAGCGGCAAATAACTCATGGGTTGCTGTTTCAACTTGTTCGGAGCCCGGGTATAGATAGGTCACAATATCTACCGCTGGCAATCCTTCCACCTCCGACATCCTCCGCCGCAAGGCGTCGAAGGTATCCTCGGCGCCGAAAAAACCCAGCCGTTTGTCTGCTTCCGACTCTATGCGCGACAGGAGAGAGGCGATCTGCTCATGGCTGTCCTGGCCGCGGGCAATAAAGATAGGAGCCTGAGGTGCATAATGGCGGTACTTTTGGCCGGGTGAACGCGGTGTGAAAATGACTGAACCGGACCGCGGACAGTTCTCTGCTTTGCCCTCAGCAGGCGAGACGGTCAGGGACGCCTTCGTCGAAACGGCTGAAGATGTTTCATGGACTGTGAGACCTGTGCGCTCAAGAATCAATTCCGCCGTGATTACACCCGGGCGCAGGATTTGCGGCGGGCGGGCGGTGAGGTCGAGGACTGTTGACTCAACTCCCAGAGCGCAGGGGCCGTCATCTAAGATATATTCAATCTTGCCATCCAGATCGTCCAGCATGTGTTGAGCCTGGGTGGGGGATGGTCTGCCGGAGAGATTACCCGAGGGGGCAACGACCGGAACCTCTGCCAGGCGCAGCAGGTTGCGTGCAGTGCGCTGTGCAGGGAAGCGGATTCCTACTGTGTCGAGACCGGCGCTAACCTCAGAGGGAAGAAATTGGCTGCGGGTCATAACCATGGTCAGGGGGCCGGGGCAAAATTCCTCATACAGCAGGTAAAATTCCGCCGGCACCTGCTCTGCGACCTGAGCCAATTGCGACTGATCATAGAGATGGACGATCAGCGGATTATCCTGGGGGCGTCCCTTGACAGCGAAAATCCGGCGCACGGTATCCGGTAGCAGGGCATTGCCGGCCAGTCCGTAAACTGTCTCTGTCGGCATGCCGACCAAGGCTCCCTGTACCAGTGCAGAGGCAACAGCTCTTAGTTCCTGTTTGCTGCCGTCTTGATCGATTGTGATCAGCTTGGTTGCCATTGATCATCCCCGCGAATTTTAGCTTCATGGGCTGCGGCATTGAGGGCGGAAATCAATTCATCGAGATCGCCGCCGAGTACGCTTTCCAGCTTATAGAGGGTGAGACCAATGCGGTGATCGGTGACTCTGCCCTGAGGGTAATTATAGGTCCTGATCCGTTCACTGCGGTCGCCGGTACCGACTTGGTCACGGCGCTCGCTGGCAATGTCCGCCGCCTGACGTGATCTCTCTTCCTCCAGCAGGATAGAGCGCAAATGTCGCATTGCCTTATCACGATTCTTATGTTGTGAGCGCTGATCCTGGCAAGTGACAACTACACCTGATGGCAGATGAGTAATGCGGATTGCCGAAGAGGTCTTATTTACATGCTGGCCGCCGGCACCGGAAGCGCGGTAAGTATCGATCTGCAGATCCGCGGGATCAATCTCGAATTCCACTTCTTCCGCTTCGGGCAGTACCGCCACGGTGACTGTCGAAGTGTGGATCCTGCCCCCTGATTCCGTGACGGGGACGCGCTGTACCCGGTGGACGCCGCTCTCATACTTAAAGCGGGAGAAAGCGCCCTTGCCGTCAATCTCGAAAATAATCTCTTTAAAACCGCCGATGCCGGTCTCGTTCTGATCGATAATCTCATAAGTCCAGCCGGACTGCTCGGCGTAAGAAGTGTACATTTGGAACAAAGTCGCCGCGAACAGGGCAGCTTCCTCGCCGCCGGCTCCGGCCCGGATCTCCATGATGACATTTTTTTGATCATTAGGATCTGTCGGAGCAATCGCCATCCCGATGCGGTTCTCTATCTCTTCCAGTTCAGCTTCGGATAAATTAATATCTTCTCTAACCAACTCCCGAAATTCCGCATCCTCGGATTCGGTCAGTAAAATGCGGTTTTCTTCCAGCTCCGCGCGCAATTTGCGGCTGCGCCTGATATCCGCTACCAGATCGGAGAGTGAGGCATGTTCCTGCGCCAGGGCACGATACCGATTCTGATCCGCCATGATAGTCAGATCAGCCAACAGCTCGTTCAGCTCTTCATAGCGGCTGACCGTAGCGTCCAATCTTATATCTCTGTCACTAGACATATATCCTCCAGCGGCTTGTTGCCGTCAATTTATTGCTGTGCCGGTTGCGACCTTGCCATCGGTTATTACGTGGTCAAAGAGAATTTCGTCCTGTGTAAGCATGAAGTATTTGTTCCATTCCGCGCTGCCCGGCAAGCCCAGCTCGTCACTCCAGGTAATATCTATAAAATAGGTGCCGGAATCCAGTTTGACAATGTTCCACATATGGCCGATATTATCACCGGCAACGCCTTCTACGGTTTCGCACCATAAGTTGGCTTTTTGACAAAGATACAAAAAACCCCTTGAATACCCTTCGCAGATTGAATATCCGCCCACAATGGAACCGTATGCGGTTCCGACCTGCCAACCCCATGTTCCTTCATAATCATAGGATGTGATAAGCGAAATAACCGCAGCCAGATAGCGATATTTATCATAGGTCGAATATTCATCCGGCATACGCTCTATGATGCGGTTGCAAACCGTGTCAAAGCGTAGCAATTCTTTGCGCAGCGTGACTAAATCAGCCGGATGTTGTTCTGAGTCCCACGGCATAAAATAGAGAGATTCCAGCGCAGTAACCATATCGTTTTCTATCACATCGCGCAACATAAAATAATTTTCGATTTCCGGGTGATCGTTTTTTACAGCACCGTATACTAATAGTACCGTGTCCAATCCCTCATCCCCATACTGCTCAACAGTATATGCGTATGGGTTAAGATGCTGCGCGTTCTCAAGCATTTTATCATACATAGCTTTTTCTGCCTGGCTCAGACCGTCATAGGGGGACCGCAGCTCATAGTCGAAAGCAACGCCGGACTGCTGTCGGCGGTCAGCATTTATCAGTGCAATAGCCTCATCGATATATGGGTCAACGAACATGATAGCGTTTTTTTCTATAGACGGTGTCACAGTCGGTGTCACAGTCGGCACCACAGTCGGTGTCACAGTCGGCGCAATTGTCAGGCTGGTTTCCGGTACAGACGAAGATGACGGAGCATTAGTTGTGGCTATAGATTCCGCTGGCATTGCGCTCGCTGCCGTTGAAGTTGTTACCGTCTGCCCTGTACAGCCGGAAAGCACAAGAGTGCTCACGACGAATATTGTCGCCCAAACAATCAAAAGTGATCTTCCGGCTTTGCGGTGCAGTGCTGAATAGAACACTGCACCATAAACAGATATGGAAAACATGATCGCTATTGTCCAAAACTGCATAGTTTAATTCCTCTCCGATTATTAACCGTATGCGTTCTTAATTGGCTATCCTCTGTGTCTTCCGCGCAGGACCAGCACCCGCACATGTCCGCCATAATCAGGATAGAAAGCCAACCTGTCCGTCTCGACGGCAAAAAGCTCGGCCACCGCCTCCGCCTGGCCGGCCCCCAGCTCCAGAACCATAATTCCCTCCGGTTCCAGATAATGCCGGTATTCTTTAGCAATCCGGCGGTAGAAAGCCAGGCCGTCTTCACCCCCGTCCAGAGCTGCATGAGACTCGAAATCTCTGACCTCCGGCATTAAGCCCGCGATATCCGCTGTGGCAATATAGGGCGGATTGCAGATAATCAAGTCGAACCTATTTTTAGCAGCGAAGGCGCACACCGGCCAGATATCACCTTGTTCAAAGGTACATCTGTTCTGCAGTGCCAATCTGACGGCATTTTGCTCTGCTGTTTGCACAGCCGTTTCCGAGCTGTCCAGCAGATGCAGCCTGACATCCTTTTGTTTCTCAAGTTCAGCCAGTAATGTCAGTCCCAGGCAGCCGCAGCCGCAACAAGTGTCCAGAATCTGCAAGCCCTGTTGTCTGCGGGGATCCGATAGCTCAGCCAATGCTGCTTCTATCAGCACTTCCGAGTCCTGACGCGGTACCAGCAGACCAGGCATAATTAGAAAGTTGCGACCATAAAACCAAGCTGTACCTGTCAGGTAAGCCAGCGGCTCTCTCCGGGCTCGGCGTCCGGCCAGCTCTCTCCAGTTCAGAGCCTGCTGCTCACTTATCCGCATTTCCGACTTGGTAAATTGGATTTCCGGCTCCAGCCCGGCAATCTCCCGCAAGAACAGACGAACTTCGCGACGAGGCTCGTCCAGCCCTGCCCGGTCAAATAATGCGGTCAATTCTGTCACAAAATCGCTGAGGGAGATAGACATCTGATTACCATTGATCGCTGTCCGGATCGGCAGGTATTACCGCCTGCATAGCGGAAATAGCTACTTCCAGCATAGCATCCTCCGGTTCTGCCGTCGTCAAACGTTGCAGAGCCAGACCCGGCAGAGAAATCAGGCGGGTCACCGGATTATCGAAGCGGCCGGCCAGTCTGATCAGTTCATAGGAAATGCCGGCGACCAAGGGCAGAAGCGCCAGACGTAACAGCACATTCATCACTGCACCATGCCGTCCTACGAGAGCAAAGACTAAGATGGACACCACCATCACTAAAAACATGAAAGAAGTGCCGCAACGGGGATGGAAGCGGCTATGCCGCCTGACATTCTCTACAGTCAGTTCTTCTCCCGCCTCATAAGTAGCGATCGTCTTATGCTCTGAGCCGTGATACATCCAGACACGACGGATTTCTTTGATCCGTGAGCTGAACCAGAGATAGGACAGGAAAATAATGATCCTGATTATACCCTCGAGTGCAGATAAAACCAGATTCGTTTTTCCGGCGCTGCCGGCCTGCCAGCCGCTGAGGTATCTCAGTCCGTCAGTCAATAAGCTGGGCACAAGAATAAATAACAGTATCGAAAATCCCAGTCCTGCAAATACAGTGCCCCATAAAGCCAACTTGGGATGTTTTTCCAACCAGGCATCAATCTTGCTCGAATTGGTTTCTGGCGGGGGATCCAGTCCAGCTTCGGCCTCTTCCTGAATTTCTGCCGACCTCAGCAGAGCGGAAATCCCGATGCCCATCTGCGAGACCAGTCTGACTGATCCGCGCACAAAAGGGATATTGGCCAGCCCTTTCATCGGTGCTCTATCGGATATCTCAGTTATAATCTGACCATCCGGTCGTCTGCTGGCTATGGCTTTCCGTTCCGGTCCCAGCATCATAAGACCCTCAATCAAAGCCTGACCGCCAATCGAGGTCTTTTTAATACAGGAACTATCTGCTTCTTGTTTCATGATCGCATTTTACAATGATCCGCTTCAGCTAGGCAAACTACTCTCGGACTCCGGAACATAGATAACAAAATAAAGCTCCCGCTGCATATCTGCACAGCAGGAGCTGACAAATACAATTTTCTATCGGCCCGGCCACGAAGCCGGTCACAGAAACAGGGCGGGGACTAATCCTCGGCCTGTGTTTTGCCCATTCTGCGCTTGAATTTATCTACGCGTCCGCCCGTATCAACCAGCTTCTGCTTGCCGGTATAGAAAGGATGGCATTTGGAGCAAATATCGACATTTAACTGTTCGCTGACAGAGCCGGTCTCAAAGACTTCGCCGCAGGCACAGCGCACAGTACATTTATAGTAATCAGGATGCAAATTATCTTTCATCTATTTCACCACCTCATTAAGACAGCGCCGGAGCATCTGTAATATATCTTGGTTCCACCCTATATGTCTTACAAAAGTTGCAGGGCAGCTTAATGATGATACTCTCACCGGTCCCTCTCTGTCAAGTTTTTCTATTTTTCCCAACCTTTTTCCCAACCGATTTCCCAACCGATTCCAATTAATCCCCCGGGCTGTGATACAATGGTTAACACAAAATGACAGAACAATTTTTAGATCATGATTCGAGGTATGGCAATGAAAGTAATTCTTTTGCAGGATGTAACAGGTCTCGGTAAAGCAGAAGATGTGGTCGAGGTAGCCCGTGGCTATGCACATAATTTTCTGTTTAAGCGCAATCTGGCGGTAGAGATGACTTCCGCCAATCTCAACACTGTCAAAACCAAGAGAGCTGCTGCCCAAGCCAAGGCGGAGCGCGAGCTGAAAGAAGCCAAAGAAATCAAAGAGAAAATTTCCGATCAACGCTTTGTCCTGAAGATTAAAATGGGCACTCAGGGGCGCCTTTATGGCTCAGTGACCAATATGGATATCGCTAAAATGTTGGAAGAGGCCGGATACAAAGTGGATCGGCGCAATATCACGCTGACAGAACAGATCAAGACTGCCGGTGCATATCAGGTTGACGTACGTCTGCATCCTGAGGTTACGGCTCAATTTGTGCTGGATGTAGTCAGCGCTGAAAGCTGAGTTCCTGCAGTTTAAACGAGGTCAGCAGAAATGTCTTCTCCTGATAGCAGACGACTGGTGATGCCCTATAGTGACGAGGCGGAGCAATCCGTACTGGGCAGTGCTCTTTTCAGCAAGGAGTACCTGGCCAATGTAGCGGCTGAACTCAAGGTGTCCGATTTTTATGTCAAGCGCAATCAAGTTGTGTTTGCCACGATTCTGGAGCTGCTAGCCAGACAAGAGCCGGTAGATATTCTGACTGTTACCGACCGCCTGGAGTTGAAAGGGCAGCTGGCAGAGGCCGGAGGTGCGGAATATGTTATCTCCCTGCCGGAGAAGACGCCCATTATGCAGAATCAGGCGCACTATATCAAGGTTGTGCGCCAGCACGCCCAGAGAAGAGATCTGATTCTTGCTCTGCGGCAGGTTATTGATCTGGCCTATACCTCCGGAGAGGATGTCGAAGATCTGATCAATCTGGCTGCCAATCGCATCTATAATATCCGTGAAAATAGGGATATCAGCGGCTTCAGCACGCTGGGCGATATCCTGAATCACAAGATTAATGAGCTCCATGAGCTGGCCAAAGGCAATCGTCCCCGGCTGATCGAAACCGGTTTCCCCTCTATAGACCGCATTCTCGGCGGTCTTCGTCCGGGCGGCCTCTATATTTTGGCTGCAAGACCTGGTATCGGTAAGACTTCACTGGCCTTAAATATTGCTCATCTGACGGCACAGAAAGCTGAGCATCATGTGGGAATTTTCAGTCTGGAGATGTCCAAAGAGGAAGTCGGAATGAGAATTCTCGTCAGTCAGGCAGGGGTTCCGGCTGACCGCATGGAAAAGCTCAAAGTTAAGGATACGGACTGGGATAAGATTTCCCAGGCTCTGATCGCACTCTATAATAAACCGATCTATATTGATGACAGATCAGCTACCAATGTAGTGGAGATGCAGGCGCGCTGCCGGCAACTGCAGATCAAGGACCGCCTGGATTTCGTGATTGTTGACTATCTGCAGCTGATGTCTTCCGGGGGCCGGATCAGTCGGGCTGAAAACCGCCAGCAGGAAATCGCTGAGATCTCACGTATGCTGAAGATCATGGCCAAGGAGCTGGAAGTTCCGATCCTGGCGCTGTCGCAGCTCAGCCGCGAGAGTGAAAAAAGGACGAGCCGCCGTCCGATGCTGATTGATCTCCGTGAATCCGGTGCCATTGAACAAGATGCTGATGTTGTTATGTTCCTGCATGATAAGGATGCCAATACTGATGCGCCCAGACCGGAAGTCTATGAGATTGAACTGATCATAGCTAAGAACCGCCACGGAGCGACAGGCAATCTCAAACTGGCCTGGAAGCCGTCATTGACCAGCTTTTTTGATACTACAGATATACCGTTGCCGGAGCCGCCGCTGTGATTCAGCCAGTTCCCCGGGCAACCTACCGTTTTTTCCGGGCAGTCACAAATGATCTGAGTCAAGCAGGCGTCTTGCCCTCTGCGGCGACTGACGACTGCCGGCCAGTGACTGCCGTTTGCCGGCCCCAAGTACAGGCAGGATTATCTTCAGCTCTGACAGCAGCACCTCAACTTCCCATCTCTGATCAGACCACAATTATTGCCGGCGTATCGGGTGGCGTAGATTCTATGCTCATGCTGACTTATCTGCTTCACCTGCAAAGAAAAATCCCATTTCAAATTGTAGCTGCTCATTTGAATCATGGTCTGCGCGGTCCGGCAGCAGATCAAGATCAGGCTGTGGTTGAGGACTTTTGTCGGGCACAGCAGGTAATTTGCCATGTCCGGCAGACGGATGTATTCGCCTTGGCTCAAGTCAGAGGTCAGGGTGTGGAGGAAGCCGGGCGCGCTGCCCGCTTGGCTTTTTTCCAGGAATTAGGAACCGAAGTGCAGCTTGAGTACCAGCGGGATTATCTGGTAGCACTGGCTCATCATGAACAGGATCAAGCGGAAACCGTGCTGCTCAATCTGGGTCGGGGCAGCGGACTGTCAGGCCTAACCGGTATGGCGATTTTACGCGGCAGACTGCTACGACCGTTTTTGCACCGGGGCAAAGTCGAGATTGAAGCGGCCGCCCGGGCAGCCGAGATTCCCTGGACAGTCGATCAGACGAATCTGGAACCGGATTATCGGCGCAATAGGCTGCGCAATGAACTGCTGCCTTTGTGGCAGGAGATTGTGGGCTCGGATCTGACACCGCAGCTGGCACGTTTGGCGCAGAATCTGCAAACGGAAGTAATGGCCCTGGAAACAGCAGCTGCGGAGCTCTACCAAAGAGCACTGCTACCTGATGGTGCCCTCAGTACCAAAGTTTTGCATCGAGCGCCGCGGTCAATTAGTGCCAAAGCCTTAAATTTGGGCCTTAATGAAGCTATGAAAAGTCATCATAACAACAATACGACATTATCAAAAATGGTGCTGTCCCAAAAGCTGCAAGACCAGCTTTGGCAGCTTTGCGGGGCGGACACTGCGGTGCTGAATACTTTGGATCTGCAAAAAGGTATTAAGGCGGAGGTCTATGCCAATACACTGCGCTTCATCTTTGATGACAGCTTTGACGACAGGTCAGATAGCGGATGCTAATTCTATTTTGTAGCGCTAGTCACAGCAATTCACGGATCAAGTTTTAATCCGGTTGTATCTTATATAATTACATTCCCCTCTTGGTAGCTGCATAGCTTATAAGTGGATCGGTAAATTTAGGCTTATCTCTATAAAAAAATCCGGCCTGCTGTTATAATGTTTTGATGCTAAGCAAATTAAAGTATTATCAGTAGTGTAAATATTTATTTTTGTGAATGGAAGCGGTGTAATATGGGAATGGGAATCAAGCGCATTTTAGTCAGCAAGGAAGAAATTGCCGAGATCTGCGCCCGTCTGGGTCGTGAAATCACCGAGGATTATCAAGGCAAGCAGGTGGTACTCATCTGTGTACTTAAAGGGGCTTTTGTTTTCTTGGCTGATCTGATCAGGGAGATTGATCTGCCCTGCGAGGTAGACTTTATGTCGGTCAGCAGTTACAGCGGACAACATACAACGGGTGTGGTTAAAATTGTTAAAGATCTGGACACGGATATCTCCGGCAAGCATGTCCTGATCGTGGAAGATATTGTTGATTCAGGTCTGACCTTGAAACATCTTCGTGAGCTTTTGGCTACCAGAAATCCTGCCAGTATCCGCATCTGTACTGCTTTCGATAAACCTGAGCGCCGCAAGGTCGAAATTTTTGTGGACTATATAGGAATGCAAATTCCCGATGAGTTCATCGTCGGTTATGGACTGGATCTGGATGAGCGGTATCGCAATCTGCCTGAGATCGCTGTGCTGAATTCGGACACTGCCCCGGCGGATGAGCAATCTGAAACAGCCGTGTCCGACACGGCGGAGGTGGTCGCGGATGAATAGTATGCGCCCCAAAAAGCGTTTTGGCGGTTTTTCTTTTTATCTGATCCTGATGCTGGTCATTTTCGCCATGACTTATTTCATGTCCAATATGTCCAGTGGCAAGGGATATACTCTTTCCGAAGTCAGATCACTGATTGAAAACGAGAAAGTAGAATCTGTGGTGATCAACGGCAGTTCCCTGAAGATGGTTATGAAAAGTGTCAGCGGTCAGCCGCAGGAGGTCATCACGAAAGAGATTCCGCTGGAGTCAATCGGTGATTATGAGAAATATCTGGCTGAAGCTGCCGAAAAAGGTTTGATCAAATCCTATGACTATGATCGGCCAACGGATATCTCCGCGATTCTTAATATTTTGATTATTGTGATGCTACTGGCCTCGATAGGTGTCTTTATCTATATCAATTATTCCCGCCAGGGTGATGGCAAGAGTGCTATCAGCTTCGGCAAGAGCCGGGCCAAACTCAATGATCCCAGCAAGAATAAAGTTACATTTGCTGATGTGGCCGGTGCGGAGGAAGAGAAAGAAGAACTGCAGGAGATTGTAGATTTCCTTAAAAACCCGAAGAAATATTCCGATTTGGGGGCTAAGATGCCGCGTGGCATTATGCTGGTTGGCGCTCCCGGTACCGGCAAGACCTTGCTGGCCAAAGCTGTGGCGGGAGAGGCCAGTGTGCCGTTTTTCTCTATCAGCGGCTCCGATTTCGTGGAAATGTTTGTCGGCGTCGGTGCTTCGCGGGTACGGGATTTATTCGACAATGCCAAAAAACGGGCACCTTCTATTATCTTTATCGATGAAATTGATGCTGTGGGGCGTCACCGCGGTGCCGGTCTTGGCGGTGGTCATGATGAACGTGAACAGACCTTGAACCAGCTGCTGGTGGAAATGGACGGCTTTGGACCTAATGAGGGTGTAATTGTAATGGCCGCTACCAACCGGCCGGACATTCTCGATCCTGCTTTGCTAAGGCCTGGTCGCTTTGATCGCCGGGTTGTAGTTATGAGTCCCGATCTGATTGGGCGCGAGGCCATCTTGCAGGTTCATGCGCGCAATAAGCCGCTGGCAGCGGATGTTGATCTGGGCAATATTGCCAAGATCACTCCCGGCTTTACCGGCGCTGATCTGGCTAATCTGCTCAATGAAGCTGCCCTGCTGACGGCGCGAAGAGGCGGCAAAGAGATCGAAAACAGCGATATTACCGAAGCTGTTTTCAAGATTACGATCGGGCCGGAAAAGAAGAGCCGCATTATCAGTGATGAGGAAAGAAGACTGACCGCTTTCCATGAGTCGGGACATGCGATTGTGATCCGTGTTGCTTCTAACAAAGAAAGAGTTGAGAGGGTGTCTATCATTCCTGCCGGCGGTGCCGGCGGCTATACCGCCTTTAAGCCGGAAGAGGATATGTACTTCCAGACTAAGAGCCAGCTGATAACCAAGATTATGATCGCCCTCGGGGGCAGAGCGGCGGAAGAATTGACTTTTGGCGAAATCAGCACCGGCGCCAGCCAGGATCTGCAGCAATGTAATAAAATTGCCAGGAACATGGTTACCAATTATGGTATGAGTGAGCGCCTGGGCAATTTTGTAGTGGATAAGGAACAAGAAGTATTCCTGGGGCGTGATTATACCCATATGCAACAGCATAGTGAAAGCTTGTCTGCCGTGATTGATGAAGAAGTCAAGCGGATCCTCGATGAGGCTTATGAGCGCACCCTAAACATCCTGCGTGAGAATCACGAGATGCTGGAGGCGCTGGCGCATAGGCTGTTGGAGGTTGAGAAAGTCGAGAGCGAGGAGTTCGAAGAGCTTTATCGCCGTCATGCCGCTAATTATCAGCCTTTGCCCGGCGATGAGGAGCTGTTCAAGCTGACGTCTGATTCAGAGCAAAATCTGCAGTCAGAGGCGGGAGTGGAGGTAGTAACGGATGCGGCGCTTGATACTGCACCGGATACTGAGCCCGTAGTGGCGGATAACCCGGAGTCGCCTTCGTCACAGCCGTTGTAATCAAGAAAAACTACCAGTACCAAAAAGAGTGACTGTAAAGATGAAGGAATAATAAAATAGCTGCCGTCCGGTGCGATGCCGGGCGGCAGTTTTTTTTTGAAGGCTTAAGCCTGTTGCGCACGTTGCTCGTGCGCAACAATAAACCACCCGCTGTGCGGGTGGAGGGGATAAGCTTTAGCTTCAAGAAGCAAAACCTCCGTGGTACA
>JBMNTB010000031.1:0-20086 GCA_050945515.1 Saccharofermentanales bacterium | reverse complement strand
AGGAAAAATAAAGGGCTTCCTTGATTTAGCTAATCAAATGAAAACCCCTTCTTATATTATAAATTTATTTGGTTCGGTTTGGAATAGTATTTCAATATAGCAGAACTTGAATTCAAGTTTTATTACCTTCTATTCTATTGGTTATATTAATTTAATAAGTAAATATTCGAAAATCTTTCTGACAGTGATAATTGTTCAGTTCCGTACGGTATCATTTGTATTACAGCATAATAGCCACGAGAACACGCAGACAATTGAACGGCAAAAAAGCAAAACGGCATAGTTTCCAATTATGCCGTCTTGCAAATATGTAATTACTTTCTTATAGCTCAGGGCTTTTTTAAATAATCCCTTGGTTTATATTCGTTATTCTTAGGTAGGATTCAGGAAACAGCTGTAGTGCTACTCTTCCGCAGGCACCTCTGTCTCACAGCAGGCTTCTGCCCTCTCTGCATCCGGTTCAGCTTCTTCAGCAACTACTTCCGTATCATCAGAATGTTCCTCTTTGACATTCTCTATAACTTCTTCTTCAACTTCTTCTTCAACTTCTTCTACAACTTCTTCTTCGACTTTCTCTTCATTTGTTTTGGTTTTATCGCCCATCAGTCTGTCCAACAATTCGGCGCCCCCATCTGTAACGGCAGAAATATTGGCAAGTTCAGCCATTGAGGTCGGAGTATGACTGTCAACATAGCTGGTTGGCATAGCCTCTTCTCTGGGCTCACGTTTGCTGCGGCGCTCACGTCTTTCACGCTTCGGCTGCTTGCTTTCACGCTGTTCGCGGCGACGCTGCTGCTTAGCCTCAATCTCAGCCCGGAGTTCTTCAGACGGATTTATGGGCTCAACTTCACGGATACTGATGCTGATGCGTCTGCTTTCATTGGAGACTTCCAGCACCCTGGCATCAATCTCCATGCCGATGGCTAAGACGTCATTAGGACGATTCAATCTATAATCCGAAATTTGTGAAATATGGCATAGTGCATCTACGCCCGGAGCAATCTCGACGAAAGCGCCAAACTGGA
Organism: Saccharofermentanales bacterium; assembly: GCA_050945515.1. Classification (GTDB taxonomy): domain Bacteria; phylum Bacillota; class Clostridia; order Saccharofermentanales; family DTU023; genus UBA1046. The sequence goes on along the minus strand of JBMNTB010000031.1, from coordinate 19,061 downwards.
ACATACGCACTACAATACCGCGGACGATAGAACCAACCGGGAATTTTTCCTCGATATTTCTATAGGGATCATTCTCTGGCAGGCGATAGCCAAGGGATATTTTCTTGGCAGCGCGGTCAAAGTCCTTGACGAAAACTTCGATCTTATCACCCACATTGACGACTTCGCTCGGATGCTTAATACGATTCCAGGACAGCTCGCTGATATGAACCAGTCCGTCTACACCGCCGACATCTACGAAAGCACCGAAATCGGTGAGATTCCTGACTGTGCCTGTGTAAAACTTATCGATGCTGATATTGTTCCAGAAGTCTTCCGCCATTTTGCGACGTTCGCGTTGCAGCAGAGAGCGTCTGGACCCGGCGACTTTGGGGCGCTTGCGGTTGGCATCAAATTGCGTGACCAGGATTTCAAAGGATTCACCACGATATGGCTCAAGATCATCAACCATATGGAGTTCCATCTGAGTGCGATGGACATAAATATCCACACTGCCATAGGCACAGATGACACCGTCTTTAACGACATTGACTACCTTGACCTGAACCGGTGTTTTCTCCTTAAATGCTTTCTCGATTTGAGCCTTGTGCTTGGAAAAATCTACTCTGGCTTTGGAAAGTGTAATCTCTTTGCCCATATCCGTATTGCGAATATGGCGCACATAGACTTCCATCTCGGCATGATTCTTGACAGCTGCCTCTAAATCATACTCCGGATCGTTTTCAAATTCTTTCAGGGGTATCCTGCCTTCAGATTTATCTTTAACATCGACATAGACATAGTTGTCGTCCTTGCGCACTACAATACCCGTTACGATACTGCCGCGCTTCAACTGAGGAATACTGTCTATAAAATCTGAAAAGCTGACCTCAGCATGGTCTTCTTGCTCTGTCTCTGCCTTTTCAGCCACTGCATCCGTTTCTACGGACTCTGTAGCTTCTGTCTCGGCTTCTGTCGTTGGCTCCTCCTCGCCTGAGGTTTCTGCAGTTTCCTCCACAACTGCAACCGTTGCTGCTTTTTTTGCTTCTTCTGCAGGTTCTGCAATTTCTGCCTCAGCATCGGTTGTTACCGCTTCTTCCGCGGGTTCTGTAGCTTCTGACGCCTCAGTTTCTGCTGTTGCTGCTTCCGGCACCTCTGCAGTTTCTGCCTCGGTTTCGGCTGTTAGTGCTTCATTCGCTATTCCTGTAGCTTCGGTAGGCACTTCAGCTTCCTCGGCATCTTCTGTCACCGGTTCAGCTGTCCCCTCAGGCTCCGCAACTCCTTCTTCAGTGGTTGCTTCCGGCAAATCTTCTGTTTTTGCCTGTACCTCGGGTTCAGCTGCAACAAACTCTTCTGCTGTTTCTACCAACGACGCTTGCTCTTTTTCTGGCTGATACGTAAGAGCTGTCTCCTTCTCTTCCTGAGCTACGAGACCTTCCTGTTCTTTCATCTTCTGGATAACCTCCCTGATCATGCCTTGAGGCGTGGACGCCCCGGCAGTTATACCAACATTAATATTTTTGTGTACCGGAATATTCTGTCCGAACAAATCTGCAATCTGCTCGGGATCTTCTATCAGGTGCACATTGGAATTACGGCTAGTACAAACCTCTACCAATTTCATAGTATTGGAACTGGTTGAACTACCAAGAACAAGTATCAGATCGGATCCGGCAGCCAGTTCTGCCGCTTCCGCCTGCCTTTGTTCAGCCGTAACACATATTGTATCAAATATACGTAATTTTGCAATTTTCTTATTTAATATTTTAGAAATTTGCTCAAACTGGGCAGCAGAAAAGGTTGTCTGTGACACCAGCATCCAGTCGCCACCCTCAAAATCAGCTGTTTCGGCCTCAGTTATATTGTTAATTATAATCGGGGTAGCACCATAATGACCCACCAAACCTCTCACTTCCGGATGATCGGGATTGCCTGTTATAATCAGCCCTGCGCCGCTTTCCGCCGCCTCTGCCGCCAGTTGCTGCACTTTTGTAACAAAGGGACAGGTCTGATCAATTATTTCGCAATGCTTGGCTTTTAATCTTTCAATGATCTCCGGAGCGACACCATGAGCTCTGATAATGACCCGGGCATTATCCGGTATCTCGTCTAATGTCTTGGCCAATTTAAGGCCTTTGTTCAGCAGCTCCTGAACGACATGTTTGTTGTGGACTATTTCACCCAACATCCAGGTGCTGTTTTCATCACGGCAATTGCGATAGGCGGTCTCGACAGCCCTGTGTACCCCTGGACAAAAACCTGCATATTTAGCCAGTTCTATCCGCATCAATACAGTTGCTCCTCTGTTTCGTATTTACTCTCTCTTTCAGGCTGCCACTCCAAATCGGCCAGAGCAAATATTTTACGCATTATATCCATCATAATCCGGGAGAATTCTTCTTTTTGTCGAGATTTGTCGGTTGGCCGATTGATTTTGAAGGGTTTGCCGAAAATAATACGCTGTTTTCTGAACAATTTCCATTCCCTGGCAAAGGCTACCGGCAGAACTGTAAGGCCGGAATGGCTCATCAGATTGGCAGCATTGCCGCTGGGCAGCACTTTGTTCAGATCTGCTTCTTTTACCCTCGTGCCTTGGGGAAAGATACCGATGGAGCAACCCTCCTTAGCCAATTGCAAAACAGTTCTGACCGCTCGGGAGTCTCTGCGATCCCTGGTCAGAGGTATTGCGCCTAATTTGCGCACAAACCAACCGATCACGGGAATCGAAAATAAGGACTGCTTGGCGATCCAGTGCACCCAGCGCGGCATCTTAAACTGTAAAACGATCAGGTCCAATAAGCTACGGTGATTGGCAACCACAAAAAACGGTTCCGGCGGGATATTTTCCAGCCCTTCATAGCTGACTCTAAATAAAAGAGCAGTAGGAACTCCCAGCAAATAGGCCAGCGGCCATCTAATGCAGCTACTGCGCACTATCTCTTTCTTTTTATCTTTGCGGCTTTGATTTCTTCCTTGCTGCATGATCTGATCTACCCTTGATTCTCGGTATCAAATACCGGATCCAAAACCAAATGCTGCTGCCAAAAATCTCCTAAGACCGGATTCTCCGCTGTTCTGACTCGCATCAACTGCAAAATCCGCTGCAGAACCTCCGCGGCGCTTAATTCTGTTGTGTCGATAACAATTGCATCGGGAGCGGCAATTGCCGGAGCCAGCTCTCTGCTGCTGTCATTCAGATCACGCTTAATAATCTCTGCCAGCACCTGGTCGTAACTTTGTGTCTCCGACCCTTGTGAGCCATCCTGCATCTGTTGCCAGCGTCTTCTCGCCCTCTCGACCGCAGTCGCTTCAAGATAAAACTTGAAATCCGCTCGAGGCAAAACATAGCTGCCGATGTCTCTGCCATCCAGCACCAGCGGCATCTGCTGATCCGCCAACTGCCTTTGCATCTCAACACAGTAATGGCGCACCGATGGCAAGGCACTGATAGCTGATGATAGCCTTGACATCTCCGGCGAACGTATCTGCGAACTCACATCCACACCATGAAGCAGAGTCTTTTGTCCCGTCTGGGCCAGCACAAGCTCCAGACCGCTATGACCCAGCCAGGGTGCTACCAGATCTTCATCATCCAAGGGAATCTTTTCTTGCTTGGCAGCATAGGCCAAAGCCCGATACATTGCGCCTGTATCGAGGTAATTGATGCCGAGAGTATTGGCAAGCGCTTTAGCGATTGTACTTTTTCCAGCTCCCGAAAGACCATCAAGTGCAATTGCTCGTGTCATCAATCCTCCACCTCATATTTTTGGTACTGGAATTGCTTGTCCAGCGCATCCAATGTCTTATACATAACAAAATCCGCAGCCGGTAGATCCTGAGCCGATTTGAGTCCAAATTCAATCAAAAAATGATCCGTGACGGTAAAAATCGCAGGCTTCCCCGGCAAATCAAGAGTACCAACTTCCTGAATCAGATTTCTTTCCAGCAATCTGCTAATGATGCCGTCGCTGTTAACACCTCTGATCTCTTCCACCTGAGCCCTAGTGCAAGGCTGATTATAAGCTATAGCAGCCAGTGTTTCATAACTGGCTTGAGATAAGGCAGGTCTGTTTTGCGGCCGATAAAGGCGCGACACTATTTCTTTCAGTCTCGGCTTGGCTGTTAGGAAAGCTTTATTATCGATGATCCTTAGCATCAAGCCCGTCTGAACATCCCGCTGATATTTTCGTTGCAGTTGCTCCAGCAGCAAAAATGTCTCGGTCCCGGGAAGCTCCAATATTTTGGCTAAAACATCGACTGCAATAGGATCGCCGGCAGCAAATAATACAGCCTCGGCGGCAGCCATCAAATCACTATCCGATCTCAGTTTATCTGTATCCATCTACTTATACGTTCCCCTTATATCCATTGCAATATCGGTATTATACGGTGTCTCTTCTTTACTGTTGTGCTGCCGGTTCAAAGCAGTAAGTCTTCATCAACTATTTCTACACCGCTTATAATATCTTCCTCCTGTAACAGCAGACCTTTCTCAATTCGCATAGCTCCATAAGGAATCTTTTGAATTACTGTGATCCTATTTTGCCGCATCAGTTCCAGCATAGCCAGAAAACCTGTGGCTTGTTCCATCTTACTGGAGGAAGCGGGAGGATAAAGCTCATGAAACCAGATTTTTTTCTTGCGCCAGACTTGCCTCAGAATCTCTTTGACTTTGTCCTTGATTGATACCCTTTCCCGTCGGAGCAGATAGCGCACATTTTGACGTAAATCATGGTATTTATTGCGATTTCTGGTTTCCAGCGCCAGCACCGCTGCTTGGAATTTAGTAAAATCCAGACTGTCTTCAACATATTCTTGCGTAATACCCAATCTGGCAGGCGGCTCCGGCAGTCTGAGCACAGAGTCAGCATAAATCTGATGCAGCCGGTTGAGCTCTGCCGCCAGCAAACGGCATTGTCGGTAGCGCAATAATTTTAAGACCAGTTCATCCCGCGAATCATCTTCAGCTTCCGGTTCATTTTTTTTAGATGGCAACAGACTATATGATTTAAGCTGCAACAGAGTAGCTGCCATGACCAGAAATTCACTGGCCAGGTCCATATTCAAAGTTTCCATCTCCGCCATAACAGCAAGATACTGATCCGTAATTTCTGCAATCGGAATATCGTAAATATCGATCCGGTTTTTTTCCAGCAGATCTGATAACAGTTCGAGTGGACTGTCATAGGCGCGAATATCAATCTGTGCCGTCAATCCCGTCATAAGCGATCGTTAGAACAAGGCCTCCCAAATCACTTTAAACAGGGCATCCAGAGGTGTCTGAATAATCCAGGCCAAAGGATACAAGATCCAGCCCATCACCTTCGAAATAATCCCTCTGCCAAAGAAAACCAAGATTAAAAACGCCATCCCGATATAGCGCTCATACTGCATGATCCTATAATAGATACTGGACGGAAGTGCTGCGCCAAACACTTTGTAGCCATCAAGAGGCGGCACCGGCAGCAAATTAAAGACTGCCAGCCCCAGATTGGCCCAGAACATCAAAAATAACAATTCCAAGATCACACCCACAAAGCTCATGGTATTAAAAGTGACTATGCTGCCTTTATGGGTCAGCAGATAGATTGTTTGCACAATCAGGAATGACAGATAGCTGACAAGCGCCAAGAGAAGATTAGAGAGCGGGCCGGCCAGGCTCACCATCATGATGCCAAAGCGCATGCTGCGCTTGCGGCTGAAACGGGCGGGATTGATCGGCACCGGCTTGGCCCAGCCGATTCTCCTCGTAATCAGAAACACCAGCGATCCTATAGGATCCAGATGCTTCAATGGGTTTAGCGTCAGTCGGCCGAGGTCAGCCGCTGTACTGTCACCCATTTTGTAGGCCATCCAAGCATGCGAAAATTCATGCAAGGACAGCGATAGGCTCAACACCAGTATTGACATTAGAAGTCCCCTGATATCGAAATCTCCTAAAAAAGTTGTCAAAAGCAAAGACATCATTTTTCTCCTTTAACAGTATCTGATCTGACCGGCTCTATTGTCCGCCCAGCAATTCATCATAACCCTGAGTTGAGTAGCGCTCAGTTCCTTTCAACCACAAGGCCTCGCAGTTTTCCAGCTGTGCCAGCATCTCTTTGCCATCCTGGTAGGACATATTCAACAAGGCCGTGGTGATGGCATCAGCAGTAGCCGAGCTGGGGGCAACTACTGTCACTGAATCAAAGTATTGTGAAGGCATCAGCGTATCCGGATCAATTATATGATGGTATTTGACACCGTTCACAGTATAATATCTTTCATAAATTCCCGAAGTAACAATCGCCAGATCTGACACCGACAACACATCAATAATCTCTTCCGGCGCCTCCACATCGGGATTTTTAACGCCAATCCGCCACTTCTCGCCGGAATCCGCCTTAACCCCAACCGTCCGAATATTGCCGCCGAGAGAAATCACAAAGGAATCATAGCCGGCCTCGATTGCGTGCTGAGTCACCAGCTCACAAGCATATCCTTTGGCGCCCGAACCCACATCCAGGCTCATAGCGGAATCGGCCAGGAAAACCGTAGCGGCCGCTTTATCGAGCTTAACCTGGTGGATATCGGTGTGTTGATTGGCCAGTTTCAACGCATCAGGATCAGGCAGTGCGGCTGCGGCCGGATCATTTATCCCCTGCAGACGCAAATCATGCCAGATCGACAATACTGCACCCAAGGCCATATTGACCCGGCCGCCGGAGATCTCATTCGCCCATAAGCATTGCTCGAGAAAATCAATAATCACTGGGTCTACCGGTACCGGCTGCTTGCCCGCCTGCTCATTGATAGTACCAATATTGTTAATGCCGGGATAAGTATTATAAAAATCGAACAATTTATGATAATGGTCCAGATCCTGTCTCACCAGCGCTACAAACTGATCAAAATCGTCTTGATCTTTCGTATAGGCTACCAGTGTTGTGACCGTATCAAAGGGACCGATTATAGATTCTTCAAAACGAAGGCGATCGCCGGTAGTGCTTTGCACCTCAACCTGTGAACAGGAAGCAGCGGCAAATGCCAACAAAATTGCGCAGATCAGCCAAACAGCATTTACCTTATTAAATCTCCAGCGATCCTTACTCATACTTTCGCACTTTCGCACTCAATTCAGATATGTCATTGTATCAGATTCTGCCCAAGAAATGACGCCAGCGTTTTAGGACCGGCAGAGCCGCGCATAGCAGCGCCGAAGATAACAAGCCGGTCACTATTCCCGTGAATAGCAAGAGTGGCAGAAAGGCCAATACCGGTATGCGCAAATAATCCAGCAGAACAATCAGCAAATACTGACCTAGATTATGGCTGACGGCACCGCTTACGCCCAGAATCGAATAACTGACACGGCCTTTGGAAAGGCGATTAAGTATATACATGCAGGTCACGGATACCAGACCGCCGGACAAGCTGGTCAAACCGGCGATCAGACCTCTGGTCATGAGGGCAAATAGGCTCTTCAGTATAGCTATGGTATAGGCTGACGGCACACCCAGAAAAAACAGCGTGTACATCACCGCAATATTCGAGAGGCCATAGCGCAGAGGGACCGGTGTTGGCAGCGGCGGCAGGACATTTTCGAACATACCTAAGGCGATCGCCATCGCAAAGAGCAGGGCCAAAACAACCAGTTTTTGAACTGAATATCCGACCGCCGGCGGGCTTGCTTTGTCCCTATAGTCCTTATTCATCCGATCAGATCCAATTGGTCGGGATCAGCATCATCTGCAGAACCGACAATTTTCAGCAGTACACGATTGGGCAGACAGGCGGCCCAGTCATTAACTCGGGACAGCTCGCCGCTTTTGATACAGACCTTATCGGGACAGCTCGATTCCCGAAAAGCAATGGTGCCTCTCTCAGACAGATGAAAGAATACTTCCGGGCATTCCGGAAAATTAAAAGTACGCTCCTCACCTTCCTTCAGGACAATGACCGCAATCAGATTATTATCGCAATAGATCTCCGCCTTTTTAACTGCCGTATCATCTTGCTGCCTGCCCCACCAGTACAGAGCCAGGGCGACAAGCAATAAGAGGCCGACAATCAACAGATCAGTCGGCCTCATAAAGATGCGTTTAACTTGTTTGCTGGCACTATTATCCTGCATTTTGTTCATCAGAGTACATATCCCACCAATTCTTCAATCATCCCCGCGCTATGGTGTCGGATTATCACCAGGTGATGCATCCCCATTATCCATCCAGTTATGGATCTGGTGTTACACTCGGTGGATCTGGTGTTACACTAGGCGGATCCGGTGTTACACTAGGCGGATCCGGCGTTACGCTCGGTGGATCCGGTGTTACGCTCGGGGGATCCGGTGTTACGCTCGGGGGATCTGGTGTTACACTCGGGGGATCCGGTGTTACGCTCGGGGGATCCGGCGTCGGTGTCGGTGGTTTTGGCGTCGGCGTCGGTGGCTTTGGCGTCTGCGTTGGCGTCGGCGTTGACGTTGGCGGTGCAGTAGTCGGCACCGCTGTCGGCGTTGGTGTTGATGTTGGAGCAGGGTTGACAACATGCTGCAGCGTCAGAGTACTCGTATTGCCCGTCTCATCCTTTGCCGTATATATGACCGGATATGTTCCGGCCGTATTCACATCCACACTGCCGGTATAGGTCACCTCAACTTCGGTATTGGTAAAGTCATAGGCTTTAACATCCTTTAGATAATCAAAACTTGCAACTGCGCCGGCCGTGATTGTCTGAGCCGTACCAATTATACGGGGCGGTGAATCAATATGGTTCTTCCAAGGATTATTAGGATTGGGATCATATGGATCCCAGCCATAGCGCGGGTCACCACGCTTGACCTTGATTGTGAATTTCGGCAGACCGGGCACACTGCCTATATTATATCCATTAGCATTTGCCAAGATTTTGACCTTGGATCTGGTACCCCGGAGTGAATAGATGAACTTGGCATCGGCGGTGTTGAGACGAATACAACCGTGGGAAGCTCTACGCCCCAACCGATTGAATACACCGACTTGAAGTGAGGACGGATCACGCATTTTAGAATAAGCTGTGCTATGGAAGTAAAAATGAGGCCCTAGGCCTTTGCCATAAAAGCGCGTAGCATATTGATGGTAGGTTGTTGGCTTGTACTTACTGAATGATACCCATGGTACACCACCACCTAGATAATAATAATTGCTCTCGCCTGTAAGCGGTGTGGGATGACTTCTGACACCGGTAGAGGTAACCATTTTCCTGATCGGCACCTCGGCTCCGCTCGCCGTGGTACCATAAACAACTACTCGTTGCTCGGCAATGAAAACCCTGATTGTATAGGGCGGGCCGGCATGTACAGCTCCTACATTGCTGCTTAGTCTAGGTGCTTGAGGAGTTGGGGTCGGAGTCGGAGTGGGGGTTACAGCCTTAGTCGGTCCGGTCTGATTAGCCTTGTCGTCAGTGGTATCGTTTTTGACACCGGGATTATTTTTCGTGGTAAATACCGGTACAGTACCTTTGGAGATCACCGGTCTGTCATGTTGAATATTTGGTCTCGCCGTTTCAGCCAGCTCCGCCGAATCGGATGGGATATTTTCCTCCGTTTCCTTAATCAGTGGCGCATCAGTTTCCGCGTCCAGATTTTCGAAGGCTCTGGACGGTTTTTCTTCAAGCAGACTACAAGACGGTAGCACGCTGATCAGCATAATGAGCACCAGAACAAAACTGATAAGCCCAACTCGAGTAGTTTTCCTGCCTTTTTCTTGTCTCATAATTCCCCCAAGTTAATTTACCCAACAATATTTAAAACATTCTAATCCAAATATCTATTATAGTATATCTAATTTTTGGCACAAGTGTTGCTCATTAAAATTGTTGTTGTCCCTGTGAATGCCCAATTAAACCTGCAGATACCCAATTAATTTTTTGCTATCTTCATCTCTGCTTATACTATGACATTTTGTCACAGCTTTGTGCCCTATTGTCGCAGTTTGTTTCTTATTGTGTGATCATTGCCAAATCTACCGAGACCTACTAACTTAATATGTTTGCACCGTCTTGTTCAGGTTGAAAGGAGATCCAAATGCATAATTATCAAGTGGCAGTTGCCGGCACAGTCCCCGTTATGAGTTCCAAACAGAATTGGTCCGGGACTAATTGTGACACAGCTATTTTCTCTGATGTTGAAGATCTTCGTCGCTATCTGGCTTTCCTGCCGGATGAACGCAGCAGCCTGCAAAAACTTGCGAACTGGTTGACTGAGACGGAGCAAAACCCACAGTCCTTTGTAGTTTCTGACAATCAAACCGTCTATCAGCCGGCCGAAGACAAATCCTCTGCTTTGCAACATAATCATCAAGATACTATCGATCATCTGACTGCACGGAAGGATCTGTTGGCTGGGGTAGTCTATCATATCGCCAGATTACATGCAGCTTATCGCGAGACATTGATTTCCTTGTATTTTGAGCAAAATACCCTGCGTGAAACAGCTGTATTGATGGGGAAATCCCTATCAACAGTCAAACGTTATCGCGATGCCGGCATAGTAGATCTGTTCATAAGGTTAAAACAGCAGGAGCTGGAAAAGTATCAAACTTACTAAATTCCGGCTGACAGTAGTTACACAATAATTACACAGTTTTAAGCAGTTAGATCTGATCTTTGCTTGAGTCATTCTGTCAATTCCGCTATGATAGTCAGGAAATAGCCGGCGGATGAAGAAAGCAGTGGTTGGCTTAAAACATCCCGGTTGTGTATGAAGGTGTAAATGGGACTATTATTTGCTAAGAAGAGAAACGACGGAAAACTTGTCAAAGACGAAGATTCCTTGATCAGGATGACACCCTACATTATGCGCGGACGGAATGAAGCCGTTATTTATTTTGCCCGTTCTTATGATGTCGAGGCTATCCAGGAATTCATCCGGGATAAACGTGCTGAAGGTAAAAGAATCACTCTGTTCAATGTAATTGTAGCGGCAATGCTGCAAACTATATATCGGCGTCCCAAAATAAATCGTTTTATTGCCGGAAGGCGTCTCTATGAGCATAATGACATCTCCATCCTTTATGCTGTCAAGACCAAGATGACTGATGATGCTTTGGAGTCAATCGCCAAAGTTAAGCTTGATCCCTCCGATACTATCTACGATGTTGCTGAACGCATGCAAAAGAATATCGATATGATCAAGGACGGCAAGCTGAAAACTGATGACAGATTAATCCGTTTTGTCGTTAAGCTCCCTCGTTCATTCCTGCAATTCGCGCTCTGGATCGGACGTCTGATGGACTTTTACGGGATCATGCCTAGAGCTCTGATGGAAGCAATTCCACTCTACTCATCTATGTACATTTCTCATCTGGGTAGCGTTGGAGCTGATGCTCCTTTCCATCATCTGTATGAATTTGGTACAACCTCTGTCTTTATGACCATCGGCCGTGTCTATGATGCACCCTACAAAGGCAAAGACAATCAGGTCGAATGGCGACAAACCGTCGATTTAAAGTTTTCCATTGATGAAAGGATCTGTGATGGTTTCTATTTAATTAAAAGTCTCAAAGTCTTCGATAAATTCATGCAAAATCCGGCAGATCTCGAGCATTCTCCCCTATCCCATGAACAGGAATATGAACAGCTTATGGCAGAAATCCGTCAGAGAAAAGAGGCTAGAGGGAAATCCGACTAAAAGAAACCACCTCACTAACTATCAGTCTAATAACCGCTGTCCTTATTGACAATATCCCAAATTGAATCCGGCAGTATGCGCTTGTAATAATCATATTCCAGAATCTTCGCAGAGTATTTAAACTTATTCTTCACTATATGGGTTATAGCATCAATATAGTCTTGCTCATTTGCCAAGGTTACACCGGGTGCCGGAGTAAACTCCTTGGTCACAGCATTATAACGCCCTTTATCCGTAATCCAGCTGCGCTTAACAAAGAAAGCCAGAGGGCTACGCTCCGAGAAGACATCACTGCCCATCAACAGTCTGGAATCATAAGGCACACCCATCAGATTATAGATCGTCGGCAAGATATCCAATGTAAAACAAACTCTATCAACTACTTCCGGCTCCATGCCGTCCACATACATGATCAGAGAGTTGCGATAAATTTCAAAATTCTCTTCCAACTCAGTACCCGCCAGTTGATCATAATCACCTTTATCCAATCCATAGGGATAGTGATCGGCATTCATCACAATCAAAGTTCGGTCAGCTATACCTTTTTCCCGCAGACGCTTGAGCAGATATTCCATCGCTTTATCTACTTCAATTTGAGTAGCCATATAGGCCCGTCCACCTTCGTTATAGGGCAGATCCTTAACAGCTTCGCGATTTTTAGACGCTATATAATTGCCGTAGAAAGTATAGGCCGCATGACCACTGACAGTCATAATATAAGAATGGAAAGGTTCTTTGGCTGTCATCTCGTCGAAGATTTGTTCCATCATTTCCAGATCCGATTCCGGCCAGGATTTTTTCACTTGCAGACCATTGCCAAGCCCCTTATAGGTATAACCCAGATTAGGATGCGACTTGTCACGTCCATAGTAGGTATAAGTATGATTATGCCAGGCGGTTGTATAGTATCCAAGGCGTCTGAGCATATTGCCGGGCACAAGTGCCATATCTTTTTTCGCGGATTCAACCATACTCCAAACTCCCGGTTTGGGAGCCAATCCGGTAAGGCCGGTGTATTCACCATCTGAAGTTGAGACGCCCCAGACAGGATTATAAAAATTTTTGAACTTTATACCCTCTTCCTGCATCTTCCACAGTGTCGGTGTGAGCTCCGGATCAGCAGAATAGGCGGAATGGCCTTCGACAGTTAAAAAAATCAGATTGTAGCCTTTGAACATGCCTGTATGACTATTGGTTTTACTCGGTTCAACCTCAGAGAAATATTGTGCCATTGCTCGCAGATCATCATTGCTTTCATTGGCAATAATCTTCTCGAAGTCGATCGGGAAAACTTGATCAGTCGGTTCAACTATTTCTGATGTCGGTTCCGTCCGGCTCTGATCGGGAACACTGCTATCAGTTGACGGATCGACAGGCTCCGGTTCGGAATGATCCTGATTATCTTCAGGATCCTTAATCAAAATATCCTCCGGTAAGGTTTCGTCCACAGGGACAGTAGTGCCTTGATCAAATAAAAAATGTCTGAGATCAACACTCATCGCCGAAATTAAACCGATTTTGCTTGAGGCAACAAAAGGATCATTGGTTTCAAAGTACAGATCATAAGCGGAATTGACACCGCGATCGCCAACATGAATAAATAAGATCGCAAAGGTAAAAGAAACTATAGTAGCGGTTATACTGAACAGACTTCTCAATACCAGATCATGTTTATTGACCCCGGCCTTCTTCTCAATTCTCGGCCCGGCTAGCCAATGTTCCGGAATTATCCCTCTGTTTTTTAAGAATCTTACGATCGGCCGCCCAATAAAAAAGATTATAAGCGGCAGAAAGGCCAGAAACAGAACAGGAATATTGAACAGAATTTTCCACAAGACATCTTCGGCAAACTCTGCCACCTGCTGTGCACGTACCATTGAGAACCAGGTAAATAGCGTGCGGAAAAAAGCATTATAGATATATTGAGCGCAGAAGAAAATCATTATTACCAGAAGAGGCACAGCCAGCAGGCGGCGCCACCATCGTTTCGGAAACAAAGTAATAATAAACGTCAATGCGAAAGCCAAACTCAGACTAAATAGGAGATTAATTAACAATCCTTTAAAGTCAATGCCTTTATGAACAAAGATTCTGAACCAGAGATCCCACCAGAGCAAAGAAGAAATCAGAAAGATGAAGACTGCTCTTCTGCTCATTGAGCCTTTTTCGACCGAAGCTTCAGCTTTGGTCAGAAACGGTTGTCGCTTTTGAGACTGTGCTGCATGCCGTCTTGGCTTTGTCTGACCGGAGGCTGCATGCGGCTCACCATGCTCTCTATAATAAGAGTATTCACTCTTAGCTTGATAAGATCTATCCATATCATAATCAGAAGAGTCGTAATCTTCATCATTCGTTTCATATTCATATTGGGCATCGGAATGAAGTGGCTGGCGGTGATCACCGTAGTCGTGTATAAAGGATTCCTCTGAGCTATCCGGCTCTGAATCTTCATGGCTTTGAGCATTGTCATCCCAGTCCGGGATGTCAGCAGTGTAGCCTTTTTGTCGTAAGTACTCGTTAATCAGCCGCTGCTCTTCAGCTGAAAAATTGTGATTTTTTTTCATGACGGCATTATATCAATCTCTGTCAGCAATGACAACATTCACTCCTAATCCGGTGACAGAGAATATTCGCTATTGTCCTCTAATTGTCCTCTAATTGTCCTCTATTATACGCTGATCTATGATATGATTTTGGTCATGACTGAACCGACTCACAGCAAGGATATCATTGAATCACTACTGCCATCTGAGCCATTTATTGGTGTTTTTGATTCCGGGGTTGGAGGATTAAGTGTTCTGGCCCAATTAACTCAGAAGTTGCCGAATGAATCTTTTCTTTATCTGGGCGACTCGGTTCATGCACCATATGGTGACCGTTTACCCCATGATCTGTTCGAGTTGACCGGGCGCATTTGCCTTTGGTTCAAAGCCAGAGGGGCCAAGGCCATCGTCGCCGCCTGCAATACCGCATCATCGACTATAATTTCTGAACTGAGAGCTTTGGTTGCTCCGCTAACTATTTACTCGGTGCTGGAAGCAGGTGTCACCGGTGCTGCTAAAACCAGCAAATCGCAAAACATCGGCGTACTAGCGACAGCTACTACAACCAACAGTAGATCATTTGAAACCGGTATTCTGGCTCATCTGCCTGCAGCAAAGATCACAGGCATTGCCTGCCCAACATTCGTACCGCTGGTTGAGGACAATAAGATATCCGGGTCTGAGGCAGAACTTTCAGTGGCAGAAATCTGCTCACGTTTTACTGACCAAGAGATGGATACCGTACTGCTAGGCTGCACACATTATCCAGCTCTGACTCCCCTGCTGCGCAAATATCTGCCGGATCGGATTGCAATACTCGATCCGGCCGCTGTATTTGCCGAGATCATCTACAGTGATTTGGCTCGACATAATCTGCTTGCCGCAGACAGCGAGGGAAATTCCCTATTAATAACAACGGGAGATATCAGGCAATTCGTAGACTCGGGAACCATTCTACTGGGCAAGGTGCCAGATCCTGTTTTTAGACTGGACAGTTCGGAGCTAACGGGCTTCTCCCCTCTCAAAACGGCTCATGGCCGCGCTTTGGCAGCACAAATAGCCAAATCAGAATTGTCAGGATAGTGTAAATGAGAGCCAGCACATAGGTACTGATATAGCTCTTGCTATAATTGTAGAGTAAGCTGGTTAAGACCGGACCCAGCAAAGTGGCCAGGCCGGCACTGATCTGCAGTATAGAGGCAAAACTGGCATAGTTCTTTTGTCCGAAGAGATGTTTAGAAAATGCCGGAAAGGCAATCGAACTAAATGAAAGTCCCACTCCTGAACCTATCGCCAGCGGCCAGAGAAAGTAAGCATTACCGGCAAAGATAGAGCTTAACAAGGCCAGGGTAACTGCCAGAGTACTTATCACCGAGGCTATTTTCAGACCCATAAATTCAAAGGCATAACCAAGTACAGGTTTCCCAAACATTAGAAACAGCATAAAGGCTGCTGAGACCTGTGCTGCCTGCTGCAGACTATAACCCAGATCAATCAGATGCGGCGACATATTGTTGAACAGAGCATTCGTAGACAAAGTAACCAAAAAAATGGCAGTTATGAAGAACCAGAACCGGACGTTCCGTAAAGCTTCTTTAACCTCCATCCCTGTCAGCTCCTTTTGCAGCTGCTCAGATTCTAAATTGTCCGAAGCTCCAAAGGGACGCAGGTTCAGATGATAGGGAGTAGCTCTGGTGATCACAAATAGGGTTAGAAATAGACTGACCAGAGTGATGATACCAAATAGAAAGAGTGTTCGCCGCCAACCAACCGTCGGTATCCAGATCCCCCCCAGATAATTGTATACTATTCCCCCCAGACCTGATCCCATAAAAGCGACACCAATCGCCATTGACGTATTCTTCTCGAACCAGTTCTGAATCACAATCGACATCGGGATATAGGTGCCGATACAGGTTAAAACGGCCTGTATCATCACTATCAGATAGTAGTGAAACAGATTTTGTATATAACTCATGGCAAAGACACTTGCGGTCAGCAATATTGCCGCCAGTCTGATGACCTGTATCACGGGTACTCGTTTCAGAAGAAAGGCACAGAGGAATGCTCCTCCTATATTGCCCACTCCCTTGAGAGTGGTTGCGATGACCATCTGCGGTCTGGTAGCATTCAATGATTCCTGTATCGGCGTGATAAATATGCCGGAAGAATTGGCTGTAGAGCCCCAGAGCGCTGCCAGAGCCAAAAATAGTGCCAGTACGGTAATCCAGTGCATATGGGGAATTTTACGTAATTTATTGTCAATCGCCATGGCTTCGCATCTATACCTCTGAGCAAATTTAGGCTGCATCTAAAATCAGCAATTAGCAGAGTATAGCACTAATTCATTGATAGTCTAGAGATAATTAGAATCGACCTCAAGCCTGACCAAATGATATAAATCCAAAATTTCCTGCCTGGTTAGCAGACGGAAGGCCCCCTCTGTTAAATCAGAGTCAAGCATTAGACTGCCAATGCTTACACGGCTCAAATAAGTGACTTCTCTACCGGTAGCTTGGAGCATTCTTTTGACCTGATGGTATTTACCTTCGGTGATCTTTAACTGTACAGCATTTCCCGTCAGAATTTTAAGCTCGGCAGGCAAACAGACAGTGCGGTCTTCTAATCTGATGCCCAGCCGGAATTGTTCTTTATCGGTGTCCGTAAAGGGCTGGCCCTGATAGAGCAAATGGTATGTCTTCTCAACTTGATATTTGGGGGACATCAAGCGGTGCGCCAGTTCGCCATCCGTGGTCAGGAAAATCAACCCGGTTGTATCAATATCCAGTCGACCGACACTGGTCAGGCCTCCTGCCTGAAATTCAGGGGGGATTAGATCCATTATGACTGGGTATCTGTTGTCCTTATGCGCCGTCACAAAGCCCTCCGGCTTGTTCAGCATCAGATGGGTATGCTTTCTTAAGGTCAGCATCTCGTCATCCAAAACCACCCTTGCAGTAGCGGGATCAGATAAGATGAAGCCGTGATCGGTGATCACATCACCGTCAACTTCAACCCGTCCCTGTTTGATCAGGCGTCGTACTTCCTTGCGTGTCCCCAGTCCCAGCCGGGCTAGGGCACGATCCAGTCTTAATCTGCTTGAATCTGACATTTTTGCTTTCTATCTATAGAATAATATGGTTGGAAGATCAGTTCCAATTGACGCCCAAGCGTCGATAATGCTCTATAGCTTGATATATTGATATACTTTAATCTCTCTTTTAACAAATCTTTACCGATTATTATAGATCTAGCTGTAAAATAATATAATAGTATATTTGTCAAAATGAACTTTGTGTTGAGGAGAAGCAATAGTGGCAGAAATAACTTTGGGCAGAACGGGAATAATTACCGATCGCAATGGATTCGGTGCGCTTCCGATTCAGAGGCGCGATATGGAGACAGCCGTCAAAATTTTAAGAATGGCCTACGAAGGAGGCTTCATCTATTTTGATACAGCACGTTCCTATAGCGATAGTGAGGAAAAACTGGGCAAAGCCTTCGAAAAAATCAGGGACAGGATTTTTATTGCAACGAAGACGGCTGCTGATACTCCCGAAGCCTTTTGGGCGGATCTGGACAAATCACTCTCTCTCCTTAAAACCGATTACATAGACATTTACCAGTTCCATAATCCTGCCGTATGTTATAAACCGGGGGACGGTACGGATATGTACGAATGTATGTTGGAAGCCAAGAAACAGGGGAAGATAAGATTTATCGGAATAACAAATCATCGGCCCAATGTGGCTAACGAAAGCGTGGAATCCGGCCTTTACGATACTCTGCAATTTCCCTTTTGTTATCTGGCGTCGAAAGAAGATGTCGAACTTGTAGAAAAATGCGAGAAAGCAAATGTGGGCTTTATTGCGATGAAAGGACTTTCCGGCGGCTTGATAACCAATTCAGCCGCGGCATACGCATTTATGACTCAACACAAAGACGTCTTGCCCATCTGGGGAATTCAGCATAAGAGTGAGCTGGAAGAATTTTTGCAATATTTTGAGAACCCGCCGGAGCTAACCGAAGAGATGCTGGCTCTAATAGAAAAAGAAAGGCAAGAGCTTACTGGTAACTTCTGTAGAGCCTGCGGATACTGCATGCCCTGTCCGGTTGGAATTCAGATCAGCAATGCTGCCAGGATGGCTCAGCTTATAAGGCGTTCCCCATCCGCAAATTGGCTTACTCCTTCTGTTCAGGAGATGATGAACAATATAGAAGAGTGTATCGAGTGCGGACAGTGTATAAGCAAGTGCCCGTACGGGTTGGACGTTCCCAACTTGCTCAACATTAATCTCAAGGACTACCGAGAAATTCTGGCCGGGAAAATTAGACTCTGATCCGTATGAGGACCGAAACGTTTAAGAAAGAGGTATCTTTATGAAAAGAGCAGAAAAAATTCTGTACTATGTATCTTTAGCTATAAGTATGCTCGTTGGGCTTTGACACTTCTTCGTTCCGAATCTGTTTAATTGGTATGACTATCTGCCAATGCAGTATGAAAACCTTATCGTAGGAATTGATTATACGAACTATTGTTTTTCCGCTTTGCTGTTCGGTAGTAGCTTTGTTTTGATTATATTAGGTAAAAGTGCACTTTCATTAAATCGTGAGACCATTGTATTCTATACGTTTTTGACTGTGGTCTGGGTTTTCAGAGCTTGCCTGGCCGCTTTCATAGAACCTTGGCCACTGGAGCCTATCCCTGCGGCAGCTATCTGGCAACTTATCGGATCGGTCGCTTTGGCGGCAATGATGGTGACTGTTTCGATAAGTCTGTGGAAAAGAAGCCGTAAGAAATCAGCACCGCCGGCTTAGCCGGCGGTTTGCTTAACCCCTATAAGGGGTTGTTGCCGGCAGGACTATCGTCCTTTGAAAATCTACCACGCGCACCG
>JBMNTB010000030.1:0-21972 GCA_050945515.1 Saccharofermentanales bacterium | reverse complement strand
CAAGGTACAAACGCCTGCTTCTCAACGGGCGGTGCCGTTGGTATGCTCTTTCCTAGAGCAATCTTTACACTTCTTGCTAATAATCAATACCGGCTATTGGGGGCTTGACTGATTAGCTGGCTTATATGTGTTTATATGCGATCTAAATCGGTTTTGTTCCAGCCCCTGCTCCCAGCGCAAACGCAAAGTGGCAGAAGAGACGGGAGAGAGAATCGCCCTGTTAATAGTGACAATCAAAGATCGTGGCAGATCCGGCGTCAAAATATCTATTAACTGATTTTTTTCTGCCCGAGCTAAAAATTTTACAGTATCCGTAGAGCCTCCCGTAGAATTGTCGAGATCAAATATACCAACTATCCATTCAGCAGGTAAAGATACATCTGCGCCGATATGAATATACATTTACTACCCTTCCTGCTTCAGAGAAATTTCGTCTATTTGCTACTAAATTATAACATATTTAAAGAAGTTCGCGCGCGAGTATATAATCATAGAGTGCGATATTAGTTACAGATTAGTTACAAAATTACCTGTGTAAGTTTAGCTTGATGTACATTAAATAGGGTATATTCCTCAATAAAATCTGCCAGGTTTCGGTCATTACAACCTATCAAGACCTGCGATAAATCTGTACAGGTCAGAAATGACTGATGATCTTCGATCGTTTGTAATAGACGATAGCGGCGATCGCCATCCAATTCAGACATGACATCATCAAGCAATAGTACGGGACTTTCCCCGGTCTTCTGTCGTAATAAGAGCAGTTCAGCCAGTTTTAAGGCAAGAACCACAGATCGTTGCTGTCCCTGTGAGGCATATGGCCGCACTTCTATTCCGTTGAGACTTAAGATCAGATCGTCGCGATGAGGACCAAGGCCGGTACTGCCGCGCAGGATATCATCAGCTGCTTGCTCCCGCAATTTTCCCAACAAAATCTCTCGCATTTCTTCTCTACTCAGATCTTTGGCTGAAGGTACTGATGAGCGATATTTCATACTCAATTCTTCCTTAAGTCCGGTAATTTGTGAAATGGATTCATTCGCAAGTAAAGCTATCTCATTTACGACTTCCTGACGGCGTGAAATTATACGTGCGGAACAATTGGCCAGCTGCTCGTCCCAAATTTCCAAATGTAAATTGCAATCACCGTCAGGATCTGCAATATAGGGATGATCCCGTAGTTTCTTCAACAGATTATTTCTTTGCGTCAATAAATGTTGATATTGAATAAGATCACGGAAATACGCGGGATAAATCTGGGAAAGTAAAAGATCCAGAAATCTCCTCCTGGCTGCCGGGCCGTCCTTAATAATCTGTAAATCTTCCGGAGCAAAGATCACGGCATTAAAGATGCCCATCATATCGCTGATGCGTTCAAGCCTGACTCCGTTGTAATATATATGCCGGATCGGTTTCAATCTGAGGGGATCACTACTCACCGGGGCGAGATAATGAATCCTTATTTCCTCAGCTCTATTCTTATCCGTTAAAAATTCCAATCTGACATCATAATCATCGCAGCCTTGTCTTACCAATTCGCTGTCACGCCCGGTGCGATGCGAACGAGCACAGGTACAGAGAAAAATCGCTTCCAGAACATTCGTTTTGCCTTGGGCATTATTGCCATATAGAATTTGAGCACCTGGAAAAAAATCCTGTTCCAGATGCTCATAATTTCTGAAATTCTTTAATTCAATTGCTGTAATCCGCATCCTATCGTCTGAGAGGTAGTACCAGATAACTGAAGGCATCCTCTTCAACGGGGTTAATCACACATGGGCCCAGGCTGCCGTTAAAAGTTATCAAGACCTCTTCATCCGGAATCACTTTCAGAGCTTCAATAAAATACTTAGGATTAAAGTCAATGTCAAATAGCTTACCCGACATAGCAATATTTAATTCTTCATGAGAAGTACCTATATCCGTCTTGGCGCTGATATTGAGGATATCATCGCTATTTGTCTGTAAAGTAACTGAAAATCGTCTGTCTTCGGCTCTAATAACCAGAGAAGCTCGCTCGAAAGCGCTCAGCAAATTTCTGGTGGAGATCGTCATGCTGGTTTCATGATTGCGCGGGAGAATACTATTGTAATTCATAAATTCTCCCTGGATTAAGCGTGAAACCACCAGTACACTGCCCATATCAAATAAAATATGGTTGTGAGAAGTAAAGATATTTACATCTCCTTCATCTTCCAGAACCCTGGCCACCTCATTCAGAGTTCTGGCAGGTACAATGAACTGAGAATCCGGCAGATCTCCTGCTATTATTTCTTTTCTCACTGCTAATCTGAAACCGTCAATTGCCACCAGGGATAAGGTTCCTTGTTCAGATATGATATTAATACCATTTAAGATTGGTCGGCTTTCATCAATAGATGCGGCAAAACTAGTCTGCATTATCATCTCTTTCAAAGTTTTCTGCGGCACTATCATTTGCCTGGCATCTTCAACAATGGGAATTTTCGGATAATCCTCCGCCGGCAATCCTCTTAGCTGAAAAGAAGATGAACCGCTCTCAATCGTAATAATATTGTTTTCATCCTTATTAAAGTGGACCGCTTCTTCCGGTAGGCGGCGAACAATATCTCCCAGTAAACGGGATTTTATAACTACACTACCGGCTTTATAGATTTCAGCATCTAACTTACTTTCGATACCGGTTTCCAAATCATATCCTGTAAGTTTGATCCGGTCGGCTACCTCTAGAAGAATTCCGTCCAAGATAGGTATCGTTGAGCGGGAAGATACTGCTTTCTGTACTGTGTTGATTGCCTCAACTAGATTGGTACGGGAACATTCAAACCTCATGTCTTTCTCCTTATCTTCCGATAATGCTGGTTCCAAAATATGAAAATCCGCATTATGCAAATATTGTTTTCGTTATATGTGATGGCGTTGTCATCTTCATAGTCAATAAAGGACTTATTATTACTCTTATTATGGTTTGTAAATCCTGTTATTAACTCTCAACAAGCCTCCCCCATCTGCGTTTTCTATAGATAATAACTTGTTGTTTATTTGTTAATAGCCTGTAAGAACTGGCATTTATTAACAGATTCTTTTTGTTCACATTATATTAAGGTTAAATTAATGTTAATAATCACAAAATGTGAATAAAAATGTGAATTACTACATCAGTCGCTCTTCTATATTCTCCAACTGTTCTTTTATCCTTGGGTCGGTTTCTAATTTATTCTTTATATTAGCACAAGCATTAATTACGGTAGCATGGTTCTTGCCTCCAAAGAGGAGTCCAATCTCAGTATTGGTCATGCCTAATTTAGTACGGCAAAGATACATGGCAATATGTCTGGGTATTACAACTTCTTGGCTTCTGAGTCTTGATTTAAGATCATTTACAGCTACAGAAAAATAATTTGCCACTACTTCCATGATCAAAAGCGGATCTAAAGGTCTTACTGTCCCGGGATGAATCATATTTTTAAGCAGATTCTTGGTAGTTTCCAGATTAATCGGATGACCGATATCCGCAGAAGCCTTGATGGTCTTAAAAGCACCTTCCAGCTCGCGCACATTGGTGGTAAAAGAATTTGCAATATAGTTAATCACATCTGATGGTAAGATTAGATGTGCATTTTCGGCTAAATTATTTAAGATAGCAACCCTGGTTTCGTAATCCGGGGGGGTAATGTC
This sequence comes from Saccharofermentanales bacterium, assembly GCA_050945515.1. Taxonomy (GTDB): domain Bacteria; phylum Bacillota; class Clostridia; order Saccharofermentanales; family DTU023; genus UBA1046. The sequence goes on along the minus strand of JBMNTB010000030.1, from coordinate 18,315 downwards.
AATCGTCAAGCCGCTAATAAATCGGGTTTTTAATCTCTCTTCTAAAGTAGCTAGGCTTTGCGGCGGCTTATCACAGGAGAGAACAATATTTTTGCCGGATTCAAACAACCAATTGAAAGTATGGAAAAATTCTACTTGCATTTGCTCTTTGCCTTCGATGAACTGGATGTCGTCAATCAAGAGCATGTCAGCGCGGCGGTATGATTGGCGGAAGTCGTCGTAATCGTTACGCTGAATACAGGAAATGAATTCATTGACAAATTGCTCAGTCTGGATGTATACCACATTGCGATTGGGATGCTCAAGCAGCACCTGATTGCCGATAGCATGCATGAGGTGGGTTTTGCCTAGACCGGAGCCACCATAAAGAAAGAGAGGATTATAATTCTGCGATCCTTTCATGGTTGCTACGGCAACACAGGCGGCATGAGCAAAGCCATTGCTGCTGCCTACAATAAAATTGTCAAAGGTATACTTGGGATTTAAGCTACTGCCCTGGTGACGGCGCTCATCCCGATTATTTCTAAATCTGTTCTTACGGCTGGCTGCCAAGCTGTCCTCTATTTCCGAGATGCCGTTTTCATATACTTTAACTTCAATTTGGTAATTTTTATTTGTTAACAGCACCAGCACATTAGAAATGAGATCGGTGTACTTTGTCATATATTCTCTGGTGACATCATTAGGAACGGCCAATACAAAAGTCCGTTCATCAGGAGAAAACGGTTCCACCTTTCTAAACCATGTATTATATGTCAGGGGAGATACTTCATTTACCAAATATTGGTCGCAAGCTGAATCCCAGATCTTTCTTGCGTCAGAAACTTGCATGCTAACACCATCTCTTTCCTATCTAGTCACATTATCGTATCAGAAACCGGAAAATATTAAAAGCCCAAAGACGTTGCAAATAGTGCATTACTGGATTCTATTAACATTTTTCTTAGTTAATAATGTTAATAACTTTCAGTCTCCAATGGTAATTATGTTAAGAACTTCCTGAGAATAAGTGAAGACCGCAAATGTTATCAACAAAAAATTATTTTCCTGTGGATAAAAATTCTGCTCCGGAAAATGTTCAGGACATAAAAAATCAGATCAGATTATAATGCCTAAGTGCAAATTCTATGCCATCATTGATCACATCTAATGTTACGAAATCAGTCAAATGATGAATGCCTGGATCAGAATTACCCATGGCAATGGCATGGGTGACATGTTTAAGCATGTCCATATCATTTACGCTGTCACCGAAAGCGAAAGTTTCAGCGAATTGAAAGTCAAATTCTCGCTGTAGCCATTCTTCAAGCAGGATCATGCCGGTCATTTTATTGCAACCGGGAGGAATACCTTCTCGGACATCCGTTGGATAAACGATGAAATGCAGTTTATCTCCCAAGGCCTCTATAATTGCTCGGTCACTGTGGGGATCCCTGATTAGATAACTAATTTTATTGATTTGAACCGGAACTTCACTTATGCTGCGTCTCCGTCCCTCGATATTAAACAAGTCAATGGCTGCTCTGGCAACAACCGGGTCAAATACGGTATCAAGTGTATAGACAAAGTCAGGTCCTTCCAAGAGGAGATCAGTCTTTTCTCTGGAAAAAGTTTCAATAATGCGGTCGACTAGTTCCGGATCGAGAACGCAATTCAGTAGTTCCTGGCCCTTAAATTCGACGTAGGTACCACAACCGGCAATGATGCCATCAAAATTCAAATCTAAAATATCTTGTGGTATACAGGCTAAAGAACGTCCTGTATTGATAATCGTTAAATTGCCGTCGGCTTGTAGCTGCCTGAGCGATTGCTGCGTTCTAGCGGAGACACTGTAATTTCGGTTAACATCAAGCAAAGTGCCATCAATATCAAAGTAAATAATTTTTTTCATGGACCTATGATAGCAAATTGGTCGGGAGCGTTAAAGCCGATACTTGTTGATTTCCTGTAAAAACCGGCAATCTTCAAGTATCAAGTTCCCTTTTAATTGCTTCTATATTTACAGCGGAAAAATCAAAGGGGCGATCTTCTGTGGCTATGCTGCAATCGCTGGCACAGTGCAGGATATGTTTTTTCATCAGTTCAAAAGTTTGAGCCGACAGAGCATGCTCAACACGACAGGCATCATTGACTGCTGTGGTTTCATCGACTCCCAGTGACATGAAATACTGCGTCAGAAATAGATGGCGCTCATATACGGATCTGGCTTTCTCCAATCCTGCCGCAGTCAGTTTCAGATTGCCGCTAGGCTCAATTTTCAGCAAGCCCTGATCTGACAATTTATGAACAGCACGGCTGACACTTGGTTTTGAAAATTTCATACTATTGGCAAGATCAACGGAACGAACCAGGTCTTGTTGCCTGGAGAGGATGAAAATATTTTCCAGATAATTTTCCATAGATTCTTGTAATTTCATAAGTTCACTCCTGACCGAAAGACGATGTGTTTTTGTCATTATATCAACGTATATTATTGTTACAGGCAGGACTGTGGTCTGACCGGCAATACTATTTCTGACATTGTGGACAAATATGAGTTCCCCTGCCTGCCACCTTGCGCTTGACAATAGTCTCCCCACAAACGGTGCATTTTTGGCCGTTGCGGCGGTAGACTTGTAAATACTGCTGAAAATAGCCTTTGCCGCCTAAACCGTCTACATAGTCGCGGAAAGATGTACCGCGGTGACCGATCCCCTCTTTAATTACATAGCGGACAGCTTCTTGCAGACGAGCTGCTTCCTCTGCGCTTAAGCTGTTGGAAGGTCTGTCCGGTGAGATGCCGGCGCGAAACAGCGCTTCGTCACAATATATATTACCGATGCCTGCCACTACTGTCTGATCCAACAAGACAGCTTTAATTGAAGTATGCCGTCTCTGCAAGATATTCCGGAAAGATTCGAGGCTCCATTCGGCTGAAAGCGGTTCAGGGCCCAGGCTGGCTAGTCCGGGGTTTTCTAATTCACCGAAAGCCGGCAGCAGCCAAACTCGACCAAAGCGCCGGACATCCTCAAAATCCAGCCAGGCTAAATCTTTACCCTTGAGGCTGAAGCGCAGATGAGTGTGTTTAGTGGGCTCAATCTTCTCAGTTCGGTATAGAAGTTTGCCCGTCATGCGCAGATGAACCATTAAAAGAGCTCCCTCTGTCGGATCGGAAGCTTGTACCAGATCGATCAGCAGATATTTGCCACGTCGTCTTAGATCAATGATTTTCCAACCATGCAGCGATCTTTGGTCTTGATTGATTAGAACATCAGGGTGCAAGATCTCAGTATTGATGATCTTCCGCCCTTGAATCAAGGGCAGAAGGCTGCGTCGGATAGTCTCTACTTCCGGTAATTCAGGCATCAAATAACCTCCGGCTCGAGCTGCTTATATTGCTTATATGCTGCTCATTGATATTTAAAGAATAGGGGATACCCGGTCAGACCGGATATCCCCCAGATCAATTAATAAGCGCTGATTAACTCAGAGGAGCGCAGGTCTGGCGCAGCCACTCTTTTTCTCTTTCATCTTTTAGCAATGGCTCTACTTTTTCCAAGACTTGGGCATGGAAATCGTTGGTCCATTTCAGCTCTTTAGCACTCAGCATATCAGGGTCAATTAATTCGCGATCCAGTGGCACAAAAGTCAGGTTGTCAAAATATAGATACTGGTCGATGTCATATTTCTCTCCCAGCATTACCACAAAATCATTTTCAATTCTGACTCCGGACACACCTTCGCGGTAAACACCGGGTTCGATGGTCATCAGCATACCCGGTTTAAGCTCGGTCAGGTTGATGACAACGCGGGCAAAACGCCCCGGCCCCTCGTGTACACCGAGCAGATAGCCAAAGGGATGGCCTGTGCCGCATTTGTAATCCAGTCCGTGTCTCCACATTACGCTTCTGGCCAAGACATCAAGATAATGACCGCTAGTTCCGGTCAGGAAGGGCTGAGAAGCCAGACTGATTAAGGCTTTCAGAGTCAGAGTATAATCGTATTTTTCTGCTTTGGTCACTTCTCCCAGCGACAAAGTGCGGGTAATATCGGTTGTTCCATCGAGATACTGTCCGCCGGAGTCGATCAGATAGAGTTTGCCGGGCTTGAGTTTGGCATGATTATCCGGAGTGGGAGAATAATGCATCATAGCAGCATTGGCACCATAGGCGGAAATCGGATTAAAGCTGATATCAACGAAAGACTCACCCTGTTTGCGGAAGTCATAAAGCTTATCCAGTACATTCAATTCATTAAGATCGGCACCCCGGGCAGCTTGATCTTTAACCCAGAAAATAAAGCGTGTCAGAGCGACACTGTCTCTTAGGCTGGAATTTCTAACATTGGCCAGTTCCACCTCATTCAGCTCTGCTTTCAGCATATGGGGATAATCGGGTTCGGAGCTAATCTCCATATGTGCAGGAATAGCGGTATAGAAGGCTGTGCCAATGCGGTCACGATTTAAGACCATGGTTCCGGCGGGGAGTTGCTTTAGATGGGAAATAAGATCCTCATACGCTTCTAGAGTTACTCCATTTTCCTCCATATAGCTGCGCAGTTTCTGATCGACCTTATCCAGATCGATAAAGAGGCGGGCTTCGTTCTGTGAAATCAGAGCATAGGAGAGAACAACGGGGTTGTAGGGTACGTCACCGCCGCGGAAATTGAACAGCCAGCAAATATCATCCAGGCCGGCATATAGGGCGTAGTCATAGGCCCCCTTGGTCATCTTGGCCCTTACGTTAGCCAATTTTTCAGCAGCTGTCAGTCCGGTGAATTTGAGATCGTGCAACCAGGCCTTAGCTTTAGGCAGTGCCGGCCGATCAGGCCAGATATCTCCGACCAGATCCAGATTGCTGACGAGTTCAATGTCTTTCTTCTTCAAATAGCCGGCAATCTCCTCAAAAGCACCCTGGGATACTATACGGCCATCGAGGCCAAGCCTGCCGCCCTGAGGCAAATTGTCCAGCAGATATTCTTTCAGAGTGGGGAAATCCTCAATGTCGATTTTCATCAGCTCAAATTCGGAACCCTCAATCTGTTTAGCAGCCTGGATAAAATAGCGTCCGTCGGCCCATAATAATGCAGCATCCTTTGTTACCAGTGCGTAGCCGGCAGAGCCATCAAACCCCGTCAACCAAGCTCTGGTTTTAAAGTGGTCTGAAATATACTCAGACTGGTGTGAGTCAGCGGTATTCACATAAAATGCATCCAGATTGTGTTGACTCATTAGCTCGCGCAGTTTCTCAAGTTTTTCGTTAGTTGTCATCTAATCCTCCCTCAATAATGTTTGGTGTTTTATTGCCAATATGCAGCTGGCAGATCTTGTCCGTTCCGACCTGCAATTGGATAATCGCTTTTGTCGCCTATATTATGACATATATCCAACCGCAAAGTTTATCAATATGCCCCGTCCTGTTCTGCCGGCTAATTTTGCAGATATTTGTCCCTTAGCCGGCGTAATGAAAAAACAATATCTTTATCTTAATTGCCGGACAAATTGATGTCACGAGTCGTTTTAATCTCTATCTAAGAGCTGCTGCTTTTTGTAATAGCCGGAATTTAGATCTTATTTTAGGACTTTTTACTGACTTACGTTGCCAATATCATTGACGCTTTTTGTGTAAAGGGTTATTCTGTAAGTGCCGCTTATGTATTAAAGAGCGTAGTTTTTAAAGTCCGCTTGAGGACATCAGAAAGGGAAAAAAGCCGGCCGGCTTCTTTCCGGTCGACCAAAAATAAGGAGGAATAACTAATGACCAAAAAGATGAGCCCACAGTACCACATGGATTTAGAAGCGAAGCATGGTGCGCACAACTACCATCCGCTGCCTGTAGTGCTGTCAAAGGGAAGAGGAGCTAAGGTTTGGGACGTAGAGGGGAAACAATATTATGACTTCCTGTCCGCGTACTCTGCCGTGAACCAGGGACATTGCCACCCGAAGATTGTTGCAGCAATGGAAGAGCAGGTCAATCGTATTGCCCTGACATCCAGAGCTTTCCACAATGACCAGATGGGTGAGTTCTGCAAGTTCATGACGGATTACTTCGGCTATGACAAGGTCCTGCCGATGAACACCGGCGCAGAGGCTGATGAAACAGCGCTGAAACTGGCTCGCAAATGGGGCTACGAAGTAAAGGGTATTCCCGAGAACAAAGCTAAGATTATCGTTTGTGAGGAGAACTTCCATGGCCGTACTTTGGCAATGATTTCTTTCTCTACTGATCCCGAGGCTTATGGAAATTACGGACCTTTCCTGCCCGGCGTCGTCAAGATTCCTTATGATGATCTCGATGCTCTGGAGAAGGCACTTGATGAATACGGCAAAGAGACCTGTGGCTTCCTGCTTGAGCCTATCCAGGGCGAGCGCGGTGTCTATGTTCCTCACGATGGCTATCTGAAAGGCGCATATGACCTGTGTAAGAAGCACAATGTCCTGTTCATCGCTGACGAAGTTCAGACCGGTCTGGCAAGAACCGGTAAGCTCCTGGCCTGCGACCACGAAGGTGTCCGTCCTGATATCCTGACACTCGGTAAAGCACTGTCCGGCGGTATGCTCCCTGCCTCTGCAGTTCTGGCAGACGACGAGATCATGCTGACAATCAAGCCTGGCCAGCACGGTTCTACGTTCGGCGGTTATCCGGTCGCCTGCAGGGTGGCAATGGCAGCCCTGACCGTTCTCAAAGAAGAGAACCTGGCAGAAGAGTCCGAAAGAAAAGGTAAGATTTTCCGCGACTATCTCAAGAACCTGAAATCCGATAACATCCTGATCGTACGCGGTAAGGGACTTCTGAACGCAGCAGTCATCAAAGAGAAGGAAAACAAAGCTGGCAAACACATCGAGGCTTGGGATCTCTGCCTGATGATGGCAGATCATGGTGTCCTGGCCAAGCCAACCCACGGCGATATCATCCGCTTTGCGCCTCCGCTGGTCATCACAGATGACGAGCTGATGGATGCATTGAAGAAGATTGAGCTCGGCGTAAACGATTACGACAATGCCTAAGCTGACCTAAGTCAGACTTAAAGCACAAAATTACCGGAGCTGTTCCCGGCGCTTAAAGGTGCAGGGGGTAGCTCCTCTTGTTTTAAGTGATGACGCGATGCAGCTGTTTACAGAATCGGCTGACCTTGCCAAAAGCAGATAAAAGCGCCCGTTTGGTAGAGACGGGCGCTTAGGTTTAGGGATTTTTCACCAGGCTTTACGGTGTGCTTTGAGAAGTTCGTGACCCTCAGAAGGTGAAAGCGTCGAGACCGGCATAAGTGGCTCTGGCGCCTAGCTCCTCCTCAATGCGCAGCAGCTGGTTGTATTTGGCAACGCGGTCGGTGCGCGAGGGAGCGCCGGTCTTGATCTGGCCGGCGTTGACAGCGACGGCGATATCGGCGATGGTGACGTCTTCGGTTTCGCCGGAGCGGTGGGAGATGACGGCAGTCCAGTTGTTCTTTTGGGCCAGCTCAATCGCTTCCAGGGTTTCGGTCAAAGTGCCGATCTGATTGAGTTTGATCAGTATGGAGTTGGCGGAATCAGAAACTATGCCGCGCTCCAGGCGCTCCGTATTCGTGACGAAGAGATCGTCGCCGACCAGCTGCATCCTGGAACCGAGTTTTGCAGTCAGGAGCTGCCAGCCCTCCCAGTCTTCTTCGGCCAGGCCGTCCTCCAGGGAGATGATCGGGTATTTATCGGCCAGCTCCGACCAATAGTCGACCATTTCAGCACTGGTTTTGAATTCGCCGGTTTTCCAGAAGAGATAGCCGTCCTTGCCTACGGCTTTGGCCTCTTCGTAGAGCTCGGTGGCGGCGGGATCCATGGCGATGAAGAAATCGATGCCCGGCTGATAACCGGCTTCTTCTATGGCTTTGACCAGATATTTGAGGGCGTCTTCGTCAGACTCAAGATTGGGTGCAAAGCCGCCTTCGTCGCCGACGGCTGTACTGTAACCGTCTGCTTTCAGCAGTGACTTCAGGGTGTGGAAGACTTCGATACACCAGCGCAGGCCTTCGCGGAAGGACTCCGCTCCGGTCGGCATGATCATGAATTCCTGCAGATTGACATTGTTGTCGGCATGCTTGCCGCCATTGATGACATTCATCATCGGCACTGGCAGGATATGGGCTCTAAGGCCGCCCAGATATTGCCACAGCGGCATATCCAATGAGGCGGCTGCACATTTGGCACAGGCGAGAGAGACAGCGAGGATGGCATTGGCGCCCAGTTTCGCTTTGTTCTCCGTGCCGTCCAAATCTCTGAGCAGCAGGTCGATCTGTTCCTGATCATAGATATTGCAGCCGAGCAGGTGCGGGGCAACGATATCTTCGATATTCTCGACAGCTTTCTGGACACCCTTGCCCAAATAGCGGGATTTGTCTCCGTCTCTGAGCTCAACAGCCTCAAAAGCGCCGGTTGAAGCTCCGGAGGGTACGGCGGCTCTGCCCATTGAGCCATCGTCGGTGTAGACTTCGGCTTCTACGGTGGGATTGCCTCGCGAGTCAATGATTTCACGTGCCTTGATATTGAAGATAATCAGTTCTTCCATAAGATTGCCCCTTTCCTGTGGAGTATTCTCCTCTATTCTATCAAAATTCTAGTAAAGTTTGAGTAAAGAGAGGAGGATACTTGTCTTTTGTTTATTTTTTGACGCAACGGGCAGCTGTTTATCTGCTGTAGATACCGATTGACATTGCTATAATAAAGACCGAATTTATAAGATTTTGCATCAGTGAGGCAGAAGATAGATGCTGCAAGAAACTGTATATGAGCATAAGAAACTTTTTGTGCCGGGCGCGGAGACAGAGCTGCGGATGCAGCGCAATACGGTCTCGCGGGTAGTACTGCTTGGATAAACTTGGATGTCAGGTAGCGGATGAACGACTGACAGTCTGCACGGCGCCGCCAAACCGGGGGGGAGGAACAGATGAAACAAAACTTACAGCTTCTTTTGGATCACAGCGTAGAACAGGCCCGTCCGCAGCTGGCGCAAGGGAAAGTGGCTGATTATATCCCGGAACTCTCCAAGGTCAATCCTGCCTTGCTCGGGGTATCTGTCCTGGAATTGGGCGGCCAGGAATACTCTGCCGGCGATGCCGTAGTCTACTTCACACTACAGAGCATTGAAAAAGTCTTTGCCTTGATCTTTGCCCTGGAACTGGTGGGAGAGGACAAATTGTTCGAACTGGTAGGCATGGAACCGTCGGGAGCCCCTTTCAGCGAACTAACCACTCTGGGCGAGTTCTCGGAAAAACCCAGCAATCCCCTGATCAATGCCGGTGCGATTGTCGTGTCCTCGCTTTTATCCACCTTGATGAGCTTTGATGATTTCTTGCAGCGGGTGCGCGCCCTCTGCCACAATCCGCAGATCAGTTGTAATGAGGAAGTCTATCGTTCCGAATATGCTCATAGTGAGCGCAATCATGCTCTAGCTTGGGAACTTAAGCGTCTGAAGCTATTGGTAGGGGATCTGGATGAATCGCTTCGTTTCTATACCCGTTCCTGTGCCATCAATGTCTGTGCCCGCGATCTGGCCCGCTTCGCCGCTACAATGGCCAATGGCGGTATCGACTGTACCACAGGCGAACGGGTAATCTCCACCTCAGCAGTCCGGATTACCGAATCTCTGATGTTTACCTGCGGCCTGTATGACGGCAGCGGCTCCTTCGCCGTCAAAGTCGGCCTTCCCGCCAAGAGCGGCGTGGGCGGCGGCATCATGGCAGTGGTGAATCATCGCCTCGGTATAGGCGCCTTCGGCTCGGCGCTCGACCGCTACGGCAATAGCATCGGCGCCACCGCCATTTTGGAATATCTGTCCGCCCACTGCGGCTGGCACACCTTCAGACACTAGAACCAGACTTTGACAACGGCAAAGAACAAGAATAACACTGAGAAAACCGTGGAATCGGGGAAGAATTAGCTTCTGCCAAGGCTACATAACCCTCCACATTGAGGATCGCATCAACTTCATTATTTCAAAAACGAAGGCGCTCGCGGATTGTCCGGCGACTCCTGTGCAGGGCGGGTGCGAAGAGTGCAATTTGAGCCGGGAGGAAAACCGAATGGATAAAAAGCTGTTTGTTCAAGCGATCGTGAAATACCTGTCGGGGCTAATATTGCTCTCGGCTTTGCTGTTTATTCCGGCCGGAACGCTTAAATTCTGGAATGCGTGGCTGCTTATCGCTGTTCTTTTTATTCCTATGCTTTTTGTGGGAATTGTTTTGGCCATAAAAAACCCGGAGCTTTTGCGCAAGAGACTCAATGCCAAAGAGAAAGAAGCGGAGCAAAAGAGCGTGCTACTCTTGAGCTCGCTCATGTTTATCGGCGGTTTTGTTCTTGCAGGGCTGGATTACCGCTATAAGTGGCTTGTTCTGCCCAAGGCCTTGGTTTTCGCCGCAACGGCGGTTTTCTTGTTTGCATATCTGCTATATGCAGAGGTCTTGCGTGAAAACACCTATCTTTCGAGGACAATAGAAGTTCAGGACAGCCAAAAGCTTGTCGACACCGGGCTGTACGGCATTGTAAGACACCCGATGTATGCCGCCACAATCTTGTTGTTTTTGTCCATGCCCTTGGTGCTCGGCTCTCTGTTCTCGTTTATTGTTTTTTTGCTATATCCGGCCATCACGGTTAAAAGGATAAAAAACGAAGAAGAAGTTTTGGCAAAAGACTTAGAAGGCTATGCGGAGTATAAAAACCGCGTAAAGTACAGACTCATTCCCTTGGTTTGGTGATATTCCCAGCGGCAACCGGTTGAAAGTCGATCATAGATTGTTCGACAAACAAATGAGTGTTATTGAGCGTTTAAGAATTATAATTTGTGAGAATAGATAAGTGTTTGAAACAGTTATTTTTACCAATCTCCACACTTATGCGTGATAAAAGAAACGAATCTTAAAGTTGGCGTATGCCTCCGTCTCACCGTTGGCAAAGAGCTCATCGCAGGCAAGATCATCAGTTTGACAGATTTATGGTGCCGGACGATAATGCACTCGGATGTGTTCGTGGTGTAAGCTACAATCGTAGCAGTGGTCACATGCTGTGACTGGGGTGAGCACAGGATATGATGGAAATCGCAATTTACGGCAAGGGTGGTATCGGAAAATCTACACTCAGCGCAAACCTGTCAGCTGCGCTTGCTCTCGCAGGCCGACGAGTGTTGCAAATCGGCTGCGACCCGAAGCACGATTCCACGCGACTTTTAACGCACGGACAAAAACCGACCACCGCCCTTGACTATATGCGCGTTACCAATCCGCTGGACTATAAGATAGAGGATATTTTGCTTCAGGGCTTCGGTGGCGTAGGCTGCGTGGAGGCGGGCGGGCCAAAGCCCGGCGTCGGTTGTGCCGGTCGGGGCATCATCAGCACCTTTGACCTTTTGAACCAATTTCAGCTGAAAGAGCATTACGACACCATTATCTATGATGTCCTGGGCGATGTAGTATGCGGCGGCTTCGCAGTACCCATACGGCAAGAGTACGCTGATATCATCTTTATAGTAACGTCCGGTGAATTCATGGCACTTTATGCCGCTAACAATATCCTGCGCGGTATCCGCAACTATGACAACGCAGAAAAGCGTGTCGCGGGCATCCTTTACAATCGGCGCAACATCGAAGGTGAAGACGAGCATGTCCTGCGCTTCGCTCAGGCTGTCGGCCTACCGGTCTGCGCTGTCATTCCCCGCAGCGATGCCTTCACACAGGCAGAACGAATAAATATGACTGTCATCGAACAAGGTGCCGACCGGGACATCATCGATATTTTTTCCACTCTGGCACGGGAGATTGCAAACGGCTGTACTCTCTACGCAGCAAAGCCCCTTACTGACGAGCAACTGGAAGCCGTCGTACAAGGCCGTCCCGGAAAATCCGGCATTCAGCCCGGTGTTCAGACGCAAGTCACATCTGTTCCGGAAGTCAGAGCGGCGCCGGTTCCTGCCCTGCCGGAAATCGACCTGGCCGACCCCAACCGGTATCTGTCCAAGAACGTCATACGCTCCGAGCCCCTGCACGGCTGTGCCTTTAACGGAGCCATGTCCGTAAGCGTGCATATTAGAGATGCTATTATCCTTGCTCATGCTCCGAAAAGTTGTGCCTATCTTACCTTTCAGACCATCAGTTCCTCCGGGCGCAGAGCGCTTTTTGAGCGCGGAGCACTGCTACCGGTTTCCATTGCCCCCAATCTGGAATGCACCGAGATGGGCGAAGCGGAAGTCATCTTCGGCGGGATGGAGAAGCTGGAGGAAAAGGTACGGGAAATCAAAGCGGCAAAACCGCGGGCCATAGCAGTCGTCAGTTCCTGTCCTGCTGGCATCATCGGAGACGACATCGACAAGGTCAGATTGCTTGCGGATCCGGGACTGCCTGTCGTCACCATCAAGGCCGACGGCAATATGGCCGGCGATTACCTGCAGGGAATGCTGATGTGCTATACCTCTCTGGCCAGACAAATCATCCGCCAAGATGTGCCCGTCGTGCCGGACACGGTTAATATTGTTTTTGAAAAAATCGTTGTGAAACATACCAACGATAATTTCCAGGTCATTAACGGCTTTCTTTCTCGCCTGGGCCTGAAGGTGAACTGCCGCTTCCTGTACGAGACCACTTACGACAGCGTAGAAAACTTCTGTTCCGCACAGCTTAACCTTCTGGCGTACAAGGATTATACAGGAAAGATGCTCCGGGACTTCTTTACCAGGGAATATGGCTCCGTCTTTTACGATGCGGCCTTTCCTGTCGGCTTTGCCGAGACGGAGGAATGGCTGCGCGGCGTGGCCGCTTTCTTCGGCCGTCCGCAGGCTGCTGAGGCTATCATATCTGAGCATAAGGAAAGGTATGAGCACGAGGTGAAAGCCCTGAGGCCTGTCCTGAGCGGCAAAAGGCTCATGATTATCACATACAACCATGAGCTGGACTGGATCCTGGAGACCGCTGTCGATGTCGGAATCGAAGTCGTGAAAATCGGGATCTTAAACTTCTCTCAGGACGAAGGCTTCCGTACCAGGTTGAATCTGCCCCTGCCCGTCGAGGAGAACTACGACAGGGGCAACCGCGCAAGCGACCTTAAACGTTATCAGCCGGACATTCTCCTGACCAACTACGCATCCTCCATTGCAGACAAGGTCTTTGTCGCGGACACCATACCCATGTGCCCCGACGTAGGTTTTTACACGGGAATCAATATGGCAAAGCGCTGGGCGCGGCTGCTCCAATTAAATCTGAAGGGAGAGTGGAGGCAGGATGAGAGACTATTTAAGCAATATTACGCCTGACAGTTTTTCCGGCATTATCTTTGCCCTCGAAGGTATTTCCAAGACGGCAGTCCTGCTGAACGGTCCCACGGGCTGCAAATTTTACCATTCAGCCCTCTCGGACAACCAGTGCATAAGGCAGTTTGAGTTTGACCCTCTCAATTATCCTGAAAAATGGTACTTCGGACAGCCGCGGTTGCCCTGCACCTATCTTGACAACAGCGATTACGTATACGGTAGCAAGGACAAGCTGGAGGAGACGCTGACCTTCCTGCGGGATCAGGTTCCCTGCGAGCTGTTGTGCATTGTTAACTCCCCCGGCGCCGCACTAATCGGTGACGACCTCAAGGGAATTGCCGGTCAAATTATACGGGACAGGCCTGTCATTACCATTGAAACGCCCGACTTTTCCTCTGATGTCTGCTCCGGTTACGAGACTGCGGCTATAGAACTGATAAAGCAACTCCTGCCGCCTCGGTCAGAAAAGGCAGTACCGGCTGCGGTAAACCTGCTGGGACTGTCTATATACCACCGCAACTACGCGGGGGATATTGCCGAGCTCAAGAGACTGATGGAGCTGTGCGGCATCACTATAAACTGTAGTCTCTGCGCAGACTGCAGCATTGAGAGCATAAGGCGCATCCCGGACGCAGCGCTGAATATCGTTATCCGGCCGGAGTACGGTATGAGAACCGCCAAATTTTTGCAGAAGCAATACGGTACACCGGCCTATATCTGCGATGGTCCGCCGGTAGGCTTCGCCGCAACGGAGAAGCTCATGCGCGAAGTCTGCGCCATCCTGGGAAACGACTTAGCTGACTTCGCCACGGATAGTGAAAAAGCCCGCGCCAAGGCATATGCGCATATCTCAAGAGTCAATTCCCTGACAGGTCTGCCCAAAGGCGTTAACTTTGCCGTTGAAGGTACGTACTCCGAACTTTACGCTTATATCAGCTTCCTTACCAGATATTTTGGCATGATACCGGAATGCGCCTCCGTTCTCAATGAACAGACCGATTCTTATAAGGATCATTTGTTTGGGTTACTCCGTGAGCTGGGTCTGCCGCAAGTCCTTGACCGCGACATCCGGCAGACGAAAAGCGAACTGGTCTTTGCCGGCGGCAATACCATCGCCATGCTGAAACTCCGTAAGCATATGTTCACCGGCATTGAGATATCCCTGCCCAGCCTTGGCTATGTAGACGTGATACCAAAGACACATTTAGGCATCCAAGGCGCGCTGCTCTTGACCGAGCAGGTAATAAACGGACTGCTGTTTTAAACCCCGCTATCAAGAACAAGTCAGAACGAAAAATCGGGGATGTTACGATAAGTAACACCGCTGTTACGGAAAAAGGATTGCACTGACGGCACAGGGTGCGTATGGTGAAGTCAAAAAAAGGGGGTCACCATTATGACTTTCGGAGAAAAACTACAGGATTCAAGAAAGAGAGCGGGTCTGTCACAGGAACAGCTGGCAGAGAAATTGTCAGTGTCTCGCAGTGCCGTGGCCAAATGGGAGAACAACAACGGTATGCCCGATATAGATAATTTAAAGGCAATAGCGCAACTACTGGATGTGAGCATTGATTATCTGTTGGACGACGGAGGCACGCTGGAGTTTGAGGTGATGCGCGAACCCATTGATATCAACTCCTTTGAGAAATCGAAGAAGCGTAAATCCCGTTATGATACGGCAGTGCTGTCCAAGTTCCCGGACGCTGATTCCATTATCCCCTTGTGGCGCGAAAAAAAGCTCAGTAAATTGGAAACTGCCATCGAGTGGACACTGTCACCTGTATTTGGTCTGTTCGATTTTGTGGATAAGGTTGACAATTATGGATACTATTATCTGGTGGAACAGAAAGACCGGCAGTATTTGGTCAATGTGAGCCAGGAGTTTGTTACATCGTCCAGGCTGGCCAGGCGCATAAATGAGAAGAAGTTCACCATCGGTAAGCACGAATTTAAGAGACTTGATCCGCAGGAGCTGGTGGAAAAGGCCTAAGGAAAAATTCAATCAGTGATCCGCAGGTGCGGGACGCTCTGTTTGGGCGCTTGGCATAAAATGGGTGTGAAGGGTGAAATTTGAGCCGGGAGGAAAGCCGATTCCCTTTTTTTGGTGATATTACCAGCGGCAACCGGCTGACGGTCACTCATAGGTTGTTCGACACATAAATTGAGTATTTTAAGAATCAGAATCTGTATAGGATCTAGGGGAAATAAAATTAAATCAGGAAAGCTCTAACGTCCTATATTGCATGGTTTAGTCACGGAGAACGGCAAAATTCAGTTTGCAACTTAATTGTTTCTTTTTCTGTGGCGTAATTAAGTTACAAACTGAATTGCTTATTTGCCATTATAGCAAAATTCGTTTTTAACAATTTAAAAGATTCTAAAAAACATCGATAGGGGTATTGCTAACCAAGATAAAGAGGAAGGAATCGCTCATCAATATGCTGATTTTAAGTGAGGGTCAGGGTGACAAGTTGATCGAGAGGACTCCCTTAGAAATTAAGGGTAAAAACGCGCTAAAGGTCACTTATTCCACAACCTCTTTGGGAGAGCCGGAAAAAATCTACCGAGCTTAGCTAATCGATGATGGAGAAGGGCGTTTCTATTTCATAAAATTTATCGTCGAATGTTTTTCAAATGAAAAGGAGCTGAAAAACAAATTCAGCTCCCCTTGTTTAACTCTTAATAGTCGGATTTGATCTAATCTCTTTGCCTGGATTTTTTCTTGCACAGTGCTAACAGTAATCCGCCAGCAGCTAAGAGTATAAAGCTTGACCACAAATAGATTCCGCTGCTCTCTCCTGTTTTCGGCATAGTATCGCTTGGTTTAGTTACTTCTGCGGTTTGCTGAACAGATTTTTCCTTAATTTCTATATTGCCGTAGGCAGATCCTGATGCAGATACTATTTCCACCGGGTGATTACCTACAGACAAGCTCTCAAGGAATGTGGGTTTGAAGGTAACAACCGTCGAGCCTTCTCTCGCATCATAGTTGGATTCATCTACCTCTTCTCCGTCCACCTTGACACTTAAGAAATCTTTAAAATCAGCATCTGAGATGAAGCTGGCATACACGTTTGAACCCTTGGTCCATGCCGGAGGTTGTTGAATCATTTTGACTTCTGAAGAATCGCTCGGATCGGTCCCAGTTGGAGGTGTGGGCATAGACGTCGGAGTTGGTGTGGACGTCGGCGAGGCTGCGGGCATCGGCGAGGCTACAGGTGTCGGCGATACTTCGGGTGTTGGCGATACTTCGGGTGTTGGCGATACTTCAGGTGTCGGAGACACTTCGGGTGTCGGCGATACTGCGGGTGTTGGCGATACTTCAGGTGTCGGCGATACTTCAGGTGTCGGAGACACTTCAGGTGTTGGCGATACTTCAGGTGTCGGAGACACTTCAGGTGTCGGCGATACTGCGGGTGTCGGCGAGGACATAGACGAGCTTGACGCCGTAAAGGACATGGTATAGGGAACGCCTTTCTGCACGCACAGCGTCACGTTTTTCCCAACTGGGCAAAGAGACGGATCAACGTATACCGAATTAATCTCAGGTAACGGCATCGCCAATGCTATCATCGGGTAAAGTATTAGGCACATGCAGAGCACAAGCAGTGCTAAAATTAGTTTTCCTTTCATTTTTATGATCTCCTTCGAAAGCAGATATCAGCTTTTCGATATTATTTTAATACCACATTGTCCTGTTGTCAGTGACTATTTCACACTATTTTTTAAATTTTTGTAGATTTTAATACTACCTGGATTTAGTTGCCGCCCCTGTTACAGAAAAAATACTCCGATACATGTTCTGTGCGAAGTCTTTTGCGCGACTAACTGACGTTTTTTAAGTTTTTGAGTTTTCACATATTGATAATAGCAAAAAAGACATTATTGAAATAGTTTTTCAACTTTTATAATCTTTGCCATTATAAGATATCGCAAGATATCGCAAATTGCGCAGTCTGTGCAAGAAGTCTTCATTCCCGTGGACAATTCGGTGAGATTGCTAGACCAGGTACCGGAGGAGTTGGATTACAGAGAGTTGTACCGGTCGTACTCGTCCTGAGGGCGAAATCCGTCAGTCAGTCCGAAGCGTCTGTTCAAAGTAATGGCTACGCGTACAAAGGTCAGTATTATCAGAATGTCTTCCAGCAATTTGTTTTCAAATTAGGGAACATTTCAATGCTGCTTATACCGAATTGTTCCCTAACTGCCAAGTTTGATTAGGGAACTTTTTTGGTTGAAACCGTTCTGTTTGTTCCCTAACTGATTTAGGCAATCATGATCTCATGAAACCGCCTAAGCTCTCACTGGCCATCTGTAATACGCCTTCAATTACTCCGGTCCCGGCAGTGATAGTAAGTCAACAGTTTTCTACCTTACTTCAAAGTGGCACGATTCCCTGTAATAAGTTTCCATATCTTTCATGTTCATACCGCCTTACTGCAATGGTTAGCGGGTTTTTGCTTTTTAATTTTTGCTTGACATTTGACATCCGGAAAATTATTGTGCGGCAAACTGAAATTTGTCAGCCTAAAAAACTGGGATTTGATTATTTCTTTGATCTTGGAGCAGGCAATTCGTCATACATTACATTTAATAACCCAGTTAAATAATCTTTATTATCAACATTATCTACTAAAAGCATCTTCTTTGCTCCATCATACGGCAACTCATACACTGCATTTGGCATATAATTTATCGCAGACTGCACAGGTTTAACAAGTAATCTATCATCATATATTCCGCCAATAATTTTTCCATTGTAATAGATAATAAATTCTCCCATCATGGCTTTATAACTAATATTATCTAATTCAGATACTTGTTCTAAAATAAAGTCTAAGTATTCTTTGCTGGAAGCCATTTTTTATATCTCCCTTAATTACTAAAATTTCAATAGTCCATTTTCGTCAAACTTAAAATTTGAACCCCATGCAACTTCCCAGTAATATCCATCTAAATCAGAAAAATATGCGTGATATCCACCCCAAAAGGTGTCTTGTGGTTCTTTTACAATTCTTCCGCCAGCATTTCGTACTAATTCAATTACACTATCAACATCTTCTTTATGTTCAACATT
>JBMNTB010000029.1:0-21976 GCA_050945515.1 Saccharofermentanales bacterium | reverse complement strand
CAATTATCCCAGAAGAATCTTGGGGGGACAGTCTGCAGCAGATTTCTCTCAGGCCGCCTGGGCGGCCTGAGAGAAACAGATCACTTACTAGGAAGGATGGCGTTTCACTTTAACTTGCATTCCACATCAATGGGGGTGCCATATTTTTTCCTTGACAGATGATTTTTGGAATAATATAATTGTTAGACGTGTCACTAAGTCTGGAGGTGTGCTTATTCTTATGTATTCTGCGCCCAGCGGACTATTGCTGACGATCTATTATCTGCTTAAGTAAAGATGTGACCATGAAACCTGCTCGTACCGGTTATGGTAGGGCAGGTTATTCTGCCGTCACTCCAGTCGGCTGTGCCGATTTAGTCGTGAGGTGATCGTTGATGGTAAAGCCCGTTCAGTATGGACGAACCGAAAGAGTTTCTTATTCAAAGATCGACGAGATTATTGATATCCCCAATCTGCTGGAGATTCAGAAAGAGAGCTATAGATGGTTTATTGAAGAAGGTTTGATGGAAGTTCTGAAAGAAGCTTCTCCAATTACCGACTTTTCAGGCGATATTGAATTATCTTTTATCGGCCGTGAATTTGATATTAACAACCCTACCTATTCTGTCGAAGAATGCAAAGAGCGCGATGCCAATTATGCTTCAAAACTGTATGTGCATGTCCGCTTACATACCAAGGTCAATGATGTAATCAAAGATCAGAGTGTATATATTGGTGAATTCCCGGTAATGACTGATACAGGCACCTTTATTATTAATGGTGCTGAACGTGTCATTATCAGCCAATTGGTGCGTTCGCCCGGCGCTTACTTCGGTACGGAAAAAGATAAGAATGATGCCCTGTTATATACCGGTCAAATCATTCCTAACCGCGGAGCTTGGCTGGAATTTGAATCCGATGCCAATGGTGTGCTCTGGGTCAGGATCGACCGCACAAGAAAATTTCATCTGACAATTTTCTTGCGCTCATTGGGCTTTGGTACCGATATGGAGATTCAGGAAATCTTCGGTGATGAAGAAAACCTGATGCGCACGATGCAAAAGGACGGCTGCAGCTCGGAAATGGAAGGCTTGCAGGAAATGTTCAAGAAGCTGCGTTCCGGCGAGGTATATACCCGCGAGGGGGCGGAAAGCTTCCTGCAGAATATGTTCTTTGACGCCAATCGCTATGATCTGGCCAAAGTAGGTATTTATAAAGTCAACAAAAAATTATCACTAGCCGCACGCATTGTCGGACATCGGGCAGCAACCGATGTTATCGATGAAGATGGCGAAATTTTGGTGTTGAAAGATGATGTCATCACCAAAGAAATGGCCCAATATATCCAGAACTCCGGTGTTAATCATCTGGATATTTATCCGATCCAAATGGTCGGTGAAAATTTCGTCCAATATGAGCATCAGCTCCGCGTTGTGGGCAACGGCCGGGTAGCCGCACCCCAGTACCTGTTGCGTTTCTTCAGTGAAGAGGAGCTGGCGGAGGTGGATTTCGAGAAATGCGGTATCAGTGAGCTGGCTCGTACTTCGGTGTTGCGTGCCCTGGCGAAAGAAGCTAAGGAAAGTGATGATCCGGTCGCCGCGCTGGTCAAATTGCTCCAAGATCATCAGCGCGAGCTAATTCCTCATCATATGACGGTTGACGATATTATAGCCGCTGTCAGTTATTTCATCGGCTTAAAATATGGAGTCGGTGAAATAGATGATATTGACCATCTGGGCAACCGCCGTATCCGTTCTGTCGGTGAGCTCTTGCAAAATCAGCTGAGACTCGGATTCTCGCGCATGGATCGTGTTATCCGTGAGCGCATGCAGTCTCTATCCGATAAAACAAATGCCGAGGCCAAGGATATTGTCAATACACGCCCTGTCAGTGCCGCTATCAAGGAGTTTTTCGGTTCGTCGCAGTTGTCTCAGTTTTTGGACCAGACCAATCCTCTGGCGGAACTTACTCATAAGAGACGCCTATCTGCGCTTGGACCGGGCGGGCTTTCCAGAGAGAGGGCAAATTTTGAAGTCCGCGACGTTCACTCCTCCTATTATGGCAGGATGTGCCCCATCGAAACTCCTGAAGGACCGAATATCGGTCTGATCAATTCGCTGGCCACCTATGCTCGGGTTAATAAATACGGTTTCATCGAGACACCTTATCGTGTTTATGACAAAGAAAAAGGTGTCGTTACTTCGAAAATCAGTTATATGACTGCAGATGAAGAGGATAATTATAATATTGCTCAGGCCAATGAGCCGCTGACAGATGATGGCAGATTTGTTTCAGAGCTAGTTGTTTGTCGTTATTTGAATCAATTCCTCGAATTGCCCCCGGAGCAAGTTGATCTGATGGATGTTTCGCCCAAACAGTTGGTGTCGGTGGCAACTTCCCTGATTCCTTTCCTGGGCAATGATGATGCCAACCGTGCTCTGATGGGCTCTAATATGCAAAGACAGGCAGTGCCTCTGATCAAGACAGAGGCGCCGATCATAGGCACCGGCATTGAATACCGGGCTGCTAAGGATTCCGGGGTCTGCATTGTCGCTGAAAATGACGGTGTGGTTGAGTTTGTTGCGGCAGATCTGATCGTAGTTCGGACCGGGAAAGATGAAACAGACAAATATGTACTGACAAAATATGTGCGCTCTAATCAGGGAACCTGTATCAACCAAAGACCATTGGTCAAACAGGGTGACACTGTCAAAAAGGGTGAAATTATCGCTGATGGACCCTCGACAGCCAATGGTGAACTGGCATTGGGCAGGAATGTGCTGATCGGTTTTATGACCTGGGAAGGTTACAATTACGAAGACGCGATTCTGATCAGCGAGCGCCTGGTCCGTGATGATGTGTATACCTCGATTCACATTACGGAATACGAGTGTGAAGCCAGAGATACTAAATTAGGACCGGAGGAAATCACCAGAGAGATTCCCAATGTCGGCGACGACGCTTTGAAAGATCTCGATGAAGAGGGCGTTATCCGTATCGGTGCTGAAGTTCATGCCGGCGATATCATTGTCGGTAAGGTTACGCCCAAGGGCGAAACTGAACTGACTCCGGAGGAAAGACTCTACCGTGCAATTTTCGGTGAGAAAGTTCGCGAAGTTAGAGATACATCCGTACGTGTTCCTCATGGTGAGTCCGGCATTATTGTCGATGTCAAGGTCTTTACCAGAGAAGATGATGAACAGCTCAAACACGGTGTTTCCAAGATGGTACGAGTTTATATCGCCCAGAAGAGAAAGATCTCCGTGGGCGATAAAATGGCCGGTCGACATGGTAATAAAGGTGTTATCTCCCGTATCTTGCCTGAAGAAGATATGCCGTTTATGCCTGACGGCACACCGCTGGATATTGTACTGAGTCCTTTGGGCGTGCCTTCCCGTATGAATATTGGTCAACTGTTGGAAGTTCACTTGGGCTTGGCCGCTAAAAAACTTGGCTGGAAAATTGCAACTCCCGTCTTTGACGGTGCAGTGGAAAATGATGTTGTTGAGGCATTCAAGCTGGCCGACATTGATGATGATGGTAAAACCATTCTCTACGATGGGCGTACCGGCGAGCCTTTCGAGAACAGAATTACAGTGGGTATCATGTACTATCTCAAACTATTGCATCTGGTTGATGATAAGATCCATGCCCGTTCGATCGGACCGTACTCGCTGGTTACGCAGCAGCCGCTGGGCGGCAAGGCCCAGTTCGGCGGTCAAAGATTCGGTGAGATGGAAGTCTGGGCACTGGAAGCCTATGGTGCGGCTTATACATTACAGGAAATTCTGACAGTCAAGTCAGACGATATCCAGGGTCGCACTAAGACCTATGAGGCGATTGTCAAGGGAGAGAATATTCCTGAACCCGGAGTTCCGGAAGCCTTCAAAGTCTTGGTCAAGGAACTTCAGTCTCTGGCACTGGATGTTCGGATTATCGATGAAAAGAACGAACTGGTAGAGATCCAAGATAACTCCAACGAAGAGCCGGGGACTGCCGCAGGCGTCATTAAGGATTTAACCGATCTGCTGGGAGATACACCCCTGAGTGCCAGTGAACTGGCTGCAGCCGGTTATACTGCCGGCGAACTCACTGCTGAGGGTGAAGTTGAATCAGTAATGACAGAAGAGCTGGAAGCGGATGATGCGGACGCAGAAGAAGAGATGTAAGTTCTAGATGAGGGATAATATGTCGGAAATTAACAATTTTGAAGCAATTGGTATTGGTCTCGCTTCTCCGGAGAAAATTCTGGAATGGTCACATGGCGAAGTCAAAAAACCTGAAACAATCAATTACCGTACCCTGAAGCCTGAACTGGACGGCCTGTTCTGTGAAAAGATTTTCGGGCCGACCAAGGATTGGGAATGTCACTGCGGTAAATATAAAAAGATCAGATATAAAGGTATCGTTTGCGATCGCTGCGGTGTTGAAGTGACCAGGTCTAAGGTCAGGCGGGAAAGAATGGGTCATATCCGTCTGGCGGCACCTGTTTCTCATATCTGGTACTTCCGCGGTATTCCCAGCCGCATGGGCCTGGTTCTGGATATGTCACCCCGCAATCTGGAAAAGATACTCTATTTTGCGGCCTATATTGTGATTGACCCTGGTTCTACCGACCTGAATAAATACGATATCATTAACGAACGCGAATACAGGGAATATGTTGCCGAATACGGCCGTCATGACTTCATAGCCAAAATGGGTGCCGAAGCGATCAAGGATCTGCTGAACCAGATCGATATTGATCAACTGGCTGAAGATCTGCGCGAACAGTTGCAGCAGGCAAAAGGCCAGAGAAAAAGCCGTCTGATCAAGCGTCTGGAGGTCATTGAGGCCTTTAAGCTCTCAGGTTTTGAGCCCGGCTGGATGATTCTGGATGTGCTGCCGGTGCTGCCACCGGAGCTGAGGCCTATGGTTCAGCTGGATGGCGGTCGCTTTGCTACTTCGGATCTCAATGATCTCTATCGCCGTGTGATCAACCGCAATAATCGGCTCAATAAATTATTGCAGCTGGGTGCTCCTAATATTATCGTCAGAAATGAGAAAAGAATGCTGCAGGAAGCAGTAGATGCCCTGATCGACAACGGCCGCCGCGGCAGAGCGGTAACCGGTGCCGGCAACCGCGCCCTGAAATCACTTTCTGATTTACTCAAAGGCAAGCAGGGTCGCTTCCGCCAGAATCTGCTCGGCAAACGCGTTGACTACTCCGGCCGCTCTGTCATTGTTGTCGGCCCTGAACTGAAGATGCATCAGTGTGGCTTACCCAAGGAGATGGCTCTGGAGCTATTCAAACCCTTCGTGATGCGGGAGATCGTCAAACATGAATTGGCTCAGAATATAAAGTCGGCTCGCCGGTTGGTTGAGCGCGGCGGCGATCTGGTCTGGGATACACTGGAAAATGTTATCAAGGACCATCCGGTTCTTCTCAACAGAGCGCCAACATTACACCGTCTGGGCATACAGGCCTTTGAGCCGGTTCTGGTTGAGGGCCGTGCCATTCAGCTCCATCCGCTGGTCTGTACCGCTTATAATGCTGACTTTGATGGTGACCAGATGGCTGTCCACGTACCTTTGTCTACGGAGGCACAGGCTGAAGCGAGATTCCTGATGCTGGCATCCAACAATCTGCTCAAACCGCAGGATGGTAAGCCGGTTGCGGTACCGACTCAGGATATGGTTCTGGGTATCTACTATCTGACCATTGACAAGGAGCCGGATGATTTTGATCCGGCAGCCGAACTTCCGGCTTTCAGTGACTTCAACGAAGCTAATATGGCTTATGAGTTGAAGATTATTACTCTGCACCAGCCAATTAAGGTGCGGCGGACGATTGAAGTTGACGGCAAAACCATCAGCGGTGTTATCACCACTACCATAGGCCGCATGATCTTTAATTCGATCATCCCTCAGGATCTGGGCTTTGTTGATCGCTCTCAGGGCGGCAAAGATCTGCTCAAGCTGGAATGCGATTTTCTGGTCGGCAAGAGGCAGCTGGGCGATATCATTGAGCGCTGTATCCATATTCATGGCATTACTAAGACATCCAAGATTTTGGATGAGATTAAAACTATGGGTTATCACTATTCGACGATCGGCGGCATTTCGATCGGTATCTTCGATATGGTAGTGCCCGATGTCAAAGAAACTCTGATTGCAGAGGCGGAAGTCCAGGTGACTGAGATCAATCGCCGCCATCAGCGCGGCCTGCTCAATAATGATGGTCGTTACCGCGCTGTTATCGATATCTGGCGCCGGACGACTGATGCTATTACTGAAGCTCTGAAAGATAATTTGGGTCGCTTTAATCCCGTCTATATGATGTCTCAGTCCGGCGCGAGAGGAAATATCAACCAGATTAAGCAGCTGGCAGGAATGCGCGGCAATATGGCCGATACAACCGGCCGCACGGTTGAAATCCCGATCAAGTCCAATCTGCGTGAAGGCATGAATGTTCTGGAATTCTTTATCTCTTCACACGGTGCTCGTAAGTCTCTGTCAGATACTGCTTTGAAGACAGCCGACTCCGGTTATCTGACCAGACGTCTGGTCGATATTGCCCAAGATGTCATCATTCGTGAGGAAGATTGCGGAACTGAGAACTATATCGAAGTATCTGCCATTACAGTAGGCAGCAAAAATAAACGCAGAAGTGTCCAGAGGCTATATGACCGCGTCCGCGGCCGCTATGCCGCCGCTGATGTGATCAATCCGCTGACGCAGGAGATCATCGTCAAGGCCGGTGAAATGATCTCCAATAATCAGGCTTTGATTATTGAAAATTCAGGCCTGGAGAAAGTCAAAATCAGAAGCAATTTGACCTGTGCCTGCGTCTCCGGCGTCTGCGCCAAGTGCTATGGGATCAATCTGGCTACAGGTGAACCTGCCGTAGTCGGCGAAGCTGTAGGTATTATGGCTGCCCAGTCTATCGGTGAGCCCGGTACCCAGCTGACAATGCGTACATTCCATACCGGGGGTATTGCTTCCGGTGACGATATTACACAGGGTCTGCCACGCGTCGAAGAACTGTTTGAAGCCAGGAAACCTAAAGGTCAGGCTGTAATTGCCGAGCTCGAAGGTGTAGTCTCCATTGTTGAGACTGATAAACGCAAACGTGAAGTTACTATTACTTCGGCTGAGGGAGAGAGTATAGTCCATTCGATACCGTTATCGACACCCGTTATTGTTGACGAAGGCGATTATGTTGAGATTGGCGATCTAATCACGGACGGTTCGGTTAATCCGCAGGACATTATGAAGCTCAAGGGTGCGGAGGGAGTTCAGAAGTATATTATTACCGAGGTGCTCAAGGTCTATAAGAACAACGGTGTTGAGATCAATGATAAGCATGTCGAGATTATTACCCGCCAGATGCTGCGCAAATGCAAGGTCGAAGACTCCGGTGACACCCATATGCTTACCGGTAGTCTGGTGGACATGTTCGATTTCGAAAAAGCCAATGCAGAGGCCGAAGCGCTGGGTCTTCAGCCGGCCGAAGGTAATCGTGTCCTGCTTGGTATCACCAAGGCTTCACTGGCCACGGATTCTTTCCTGTCCGCCGCCTCTTTCCAGGAGACGACAAGAGTTCTTACTGATGCGGCAGTCAAGGGCAAAGTAGATCCTCTGCTGGGTCTTAAAGAAAATGTCATCATCGGCAAACTGATTCCGGCCGGCAGTGGCATGCAGCGTTATCGCAATATCACCGCGATACCGGTGGTACCCGAGAATCAAGAGCTGTTGGAAGAAACTGCGGCACAGGCAAAAGTCTCGGTCTAAGTCTGATCAGGCTGGGAGGGAAGACAATTGTTAGAATTTGATTCCAAGGGCGGGCAGGTGGTTGCTGCCCTGCAGAAACGTCAGGAGTATTTCTGGTTTAATCCGGAAAGAAATAAATTTAGCAAATCAGATATTAAGCAGGTACCGGCTGGTTTGGCGGAGATGCAGGAAGCTGCAAACAGGCTCAAGCGCTTTGCACCCTGGATTGCACAGGAATTTCCCGAGACATCCGGCAGCGGCGGTCTGATTGAATCGCCACTGGTACGTATTGACCATATGAAGCGAAAATTAGATACGGATGCCGGAGTGGCCGGACAATTATATCTGAAGCGTGACGATATCTTGCCTGTTTCAGGTTCGATCAAAGCCAGAGGAGGCATCTACGAAATTCTCAAACTGGCTGAGAGCATAGCCTTGCAACATGGCTTGATCACTTTGGCTGACGACTATTCTATTTTGTCTGCACCGCAAAATAAAGATATTCTCTCACAGTATGCGGTAGCGGTCGGATCAACAGGCAATCTCGGCCTTTCCGTCGGCATTATCAGTGCCAAGTTGGGCTTTCAAACTGAGGTTCATATGTCGGCCGATGCCAGGCAGTGGAAGAAAGACAAACTGCGCTCTTTAGGAGTTAAGGTTATTGAGTACGAAGATGATTACAGCAGTGCAGTAGCCGCCGGCAGAGAAGCGGCTGCTGCAGATCCGAAATGTCATTTTGTTGATGACGAGACATCGGAAGATCTCTTCATGGGATACTCGGTAGCGGCTCTGCGCCTGCAAAAGCAGCTGGAGACGGAAGGAATCAGAGTCGATGCCGAACACCCGCTCTTGGTCTATATTCCTTGCGGTGTAGGGACGGGGCCGGGCGGGATTGCCTGGGGTCTGCATCAGCTCTACGGCAATAATGCTTATGTCTTCTTTGCAGAGCCGGTCGAATCACCTTGTGTCTGTCTCGGTTTGGCCACCGGATTGCATGAAAATATATCTGTCCAGGATATTGGGCTTTCGGGTAAAACGGAAGCTGACGGTTTGGCTGTAGCCAGAGCATCCGGTCCTGTTTGTCAAAAAGTCGGTGCTTTTCTGGCCGGCTGCTTTACTGTAGAAGATGAGCATCTCTATCGGTTGCTCAGCCTGCTGAAAGATAGCGAAGGAATTTCCCTTGAGCCATCCGCTTTGGCCGGTATGCCGGGGCCGTTCGCATTAACGACTGAGGCGGCAGGAAAGACTTGGCTGGCACAACAAGGGCTGACCGGTAAATTGGCAAATGCTGCGCATATAGTCTGGGCCACCGGTGGCAGTATGGTACCGGACACAGAGATGAAAAGCTTTATCGAGCGCGGTCGTAACTAAAATTCGACATCAAACAGCAAATAAACAAGCCGATATGGCAAACTCAAATGGATGCCTTAACCTTGAAAAATCTGTTTCCTTGTTAAGACATCCTTTGTCATGTATGATTTATATGCTCAGGTAGAGATATTTAGTAGATTATTTCAACAAATATCAAACTTAGTGAATATTTTTAGTATTGGAGGTACAAATGCTGAAGTTTAAGAATTATATCACCTGTATCGACGCTCATACCGGAGGTGAACCCCTCAGAGTTATCACCAGCGGCTTTCCGCCTATCCCCGGAAAGACTATTCTGGAGAAAAGAAAGTATGTCAAAGAACATCAGGATGACATCCGCAAGATGATGATGCTGGAGCCGCGCGGTCACAGCGGCATGTATGGTTGCATCATTACGGAAGCTGTCACACCGGACGGAGATTTCGGCGTACTCTTTACTCATAATGAAGGCCTCAGTACTATGTGCGGCCACGGTATTATTGCTGTGACAAAGGTTGTACTGCAAACCGGAATCATTCCGCCTCAAGAGGGCCTGAATACGGTCAAAATTGATTCACCGGCGGGCAGGATTACTGCCTTTGCCAATGTTAAAGACGGATGCGTGGGTGAAGTATCCTTTAACAATGTTCCCTCTTTCCTTTATATGAAAGATATCGAAGTTGATGTCGATGGCATCGGCACCGTAGTCTGTGATATCGCTTTCGGCGGCGCTTTCTATGTCTATGTCGATGTTGCCAAAGTCAATTCGACAGTTGATCCCGCCAATCTGGAATACCTGATTGATAAGGGCATGGAGATCAAGTACAAAGTAATCGACAAATATAATGTAGTGCATCCGGAAGAACCCGGTTTGAACAGCATTTACGGCACAATCTTCATGGACAAACTCGAATATGGCGATAAGAAAGTAACATCTAAGAATGTCTGCATCTTTGCTGATGGACAGATTGACCGTTCGCCCACCGGCACCGGTACCGGCGGACGCATCGCTCTGATGCTGGAGAAAGGACAGTTGGATAAGGACACGACGCTGGTTAATATCAGTGTCATTGACACTGTATTTACCTGCAAGATCGTCGAAGAAGTAAAAGTCGGCGATCTCCCGGCGGTCGTTCCCGAGGTCACCGGCAATGCTTTTATTACCGGTTTCAATCAGCTCGTGCTTGATCCGGATGATCCTCTGCCCGAGGGCTTCAGAATTACCGGAGGTTAATCCGTCGGCTGTAATCAATAATTTGCTATACGAGGTGCTATCTCTCTGAGATGCACCTCTTTTATCAATTGAACAGGAGGTGTGCAGAGTGGATGGCCTGAAATTCACTTTTCAAAAAGGGGGTGTACTATATGCCCGCTTTAACAAACTTAGCGAAAAAACCAAGAAGAGCATTCTCGATATCCTGCCATTTGAAACAGTTATATCTCATACCAGATGGTGTGGCAGAGAGATTTATGCCAATATCGAGACTAAAAACAGACCGCCAAAAGAAAATCAGACAACTACTGTCGGTAAATTCGATATGACTTATTGGCGTGATTGGGACCTTGACAGCGAAGATATTGCGGCTCAGAGCGGAGCAATCTCTCTTTTCTATGGTTCTGAACTACTTAGGTTTCATAATGGTTTGCTACATGTAAATGTCATCGGCAGAGTAGATATCGAACAGGAACAACAACTGGAGGAGATTGGTTTAAGAATTTGGCAGGAAGGTTTTGAGAAAGTAACTGTTGAATATCACAATTTCCCAGAAGAATAGTTTTGCATATGTATTAATGCAATATACTTTTTCTACGCATTTATAGCTATTTATACTTATTTATTTGTTTATTTAACTTGACAGACTAAGCTAGATCATACTATGATCAAGTCAAGTAAAAACGGTATTAATGCCAAGTAAAAATGGATTTAATACCAAGTAAAAATGGTTTTAATATGGCTGGTGCGAACCGATTCTGATGGCAAAAACTAAGCTAGCAAAGGAGGGAAAAATTTTTTGTAAGCTGCATTATCAGAAAGACTGGGAATTGCGGTTAAAACAGCTTATTTTCTATCATTACATTGGTTGGCGGCCATATTTATATCTATTAAGCAATGAAAATTTCTGAACGGAGGAAATTATGAGAAAAATTTTAGCACTACTACTGGTTGTTGTTTTGCTGGTAGGACTAGTGGCCTGCAGCACGCCTAAGGGGGGCGATGATAAAGCTGCCCCGGACAAGCCGGAAGAGACACAGGCCGACACACCGGACGAGACAGAGGCTGACACGCCGGATGAGCCGGATACTGATGAGCCGGATGCCGATGAAACACCTGAGCCTGCCGGGAAGAAGATTTACCGCTATGCTCTGGCTGCTGATCCGGAATCTTTCGACCCCTGTCTGGCTCACGGAATACCGTCTGCTACCATTTGCTACCATATTTATGGCAGCCTTTATCTTGATGATGTAGGCGATATTCGTCCCGCCCTGGCTGAAAGCCATGAACTGGCTGAGGATCAGGTGACCTATACCTTTAAGCTTCGTGACGGACTGCTCTGGAGCGATGGCGAGCCTTTGACCGCTCAGGACTTTGAATATGGTATTAAGCGTTTTGTCAATCCCGATACCGCATCGCCGATGGGCTATTTTGCCAATATTATCAAGAATGGCGAAAAAGTTAACAAAGGCGAGCTGCCTCTGGACGATCTGGGTGTAAAAGCCCTTGACGAAAAAACACTGGAGATCGTGCTGGAGCGTCCGGCCGGATATTTCCTCGGCATGCTAAGCAAGTCTTTCTTCTCCCCACAGCGTCAAGATATAGTGGAAGGATACGGCAAAGATTATTGTGCTACACCGGATAAGCAAGTCTATAGTGGCGCTTTTGTCGTTACTGAATTTGGTGAGGGCAAGATGGTCCTGGCCAAGAATCCGAATTATTTTGAAGCTGATAAGGTCAAACTTGACGGCGTTGAAATTTATACAGTCGCCGAAGCTAATACCCAGTTGTCCATGTTTGAAAATGGCGAGCTGGATATGGTCGTTCTGTCCACTGATATGGCTCCTCAGTATGAAGGCCAGAGCCAATCTTACTTCGACGGTGCCAATGACTTTGGCGGCCCGAACCTGAGAAATAAGTATCTGGCGAATAAGGACTTCCGCCTGGCACTTAACTTTGCTATCAATCGCGAAGAGTATATCCTCCTGGGACACAATGGCCTCTATACGCCAAATCTGCGCTATGTCCTGCCTCAGGTCAGCGGTGTAGAGAAATCCTATGGCGAAGAGTATCCCTATGAGGCTTTCCCGCTCCAGGGTGATGTAGAGAAGGCTAAACAGCATCTTGAGGCGGCTATGGCCGAACTGGGTGTTGCTGATCCGTCCGAAATCACCTTGAAGATGGTTACTACGGATGCAGAGACTGCCAAGAAAGAAGCGGAAATTCTCCAAAATCAGTGGAAGAACAATTTGGGCATTAATGTCGATATCAATCTGGTTCCCTATAAGACCAAGAACTCCATGTTGACACCTGGTAGAGACGATTTTGATCTGATCATGAGTGGCTGGGTACCCGACTACTCAGATCCTTATGCGTACCTGGAGCTCTTTGAGAGCGACAATGCCTACAACTACATTAATTACCACAGTGATGAGTTCGATGGCTATATTAGGAAATCCAAAGAAACCACCGGCAAAGAGCGGATGGACAATCTCTTTAATGCAGAGAAGACGCTGCTTGAAGACGGTGCCGTCATACCGCAGCAGCTGAGAGAGGTTCACTATCTGGTTGCAGACGGCGTTACCGGGCTAGAGGGATACTTTGTTGGCTTTAACTTCAGCTATCTCTATCTCGACAAGAATGCAGAATAAGCTTAGGCATATTTCTGTGTAAATCCAGTATTGATTCCCGGCGGGCATCTGTCCGCCGGGATCGTTATCAATCAGCAGAAGGAGAGTGAATCTGCATGGGTAAATATATCGCTAAACGCATAGGCATCTCTCTGCTTACTGTTCTGGTTCTTGTGACTGTAGTATTTATTTTGGTCAGGCTGATGCCGGGAGACCCCTTCAGTGATCCGAAGATGACTCCTACGGTCAAAGAGAATTTAAATGCCTATTATGGGCTGGATAAGCCCGTGCTTCAGCAATATACAACCTTTCTGGGCAATCTGATACGGGGTAATTTCGGTTATTCCATGAAATATCAGAATCAGACTGTCAACAATTTATTGCGGCAATCATTTCCGTACTCTCTTGATCTGGGAATCCGTGCTCTGGTGCTGTCACTATCTTTAGGTCTGGTCTTTGGCATTGTCTCTGCTCGCAACAGAGGCAATAAGATCGACCTTTTCTTTGTTATTGTGGCGGTTATCGGTACCAGTGTTCCTGACTTCATTGTCGGTGCGATTCTGCAGTATTTCTTTGCGGTCAAGTGGGGACTCTTCCCTATAGCTCAGTACAAAGGTTTAGCGCATACTATTTTGCCTTCGATCGGCCTGGGGTTCTATACAATGGCCTCGGTTTCGAGAATTATGCGGGCCAGTATGCTTGAGGTGGTGCAGCAGGATTATATTAAAACCGCACGTTCCAAAGGAATCTCAAATTTCCGTATTACTTGGAAACATCAGATCCGCAATGCGATCATGCCGGTTGTTACTGTGCTTGGTCCTACGGTAGCATCTGTTCTCACCGGTACCTTTGTGATTGAATCGATCTTTGCCATACCCGGCATGGGCAAGTACTATGTTGAAAGTGTTCAAAATCTGGACTATTCCATGATTCTGGGGCAAACGGTTTTCTATGGCATTTTCCTGGTTTTCGCCAATATGATCGTAGATATTGCCTATGGATTTGTCGATCCGCGCATTAGGATTGCCAAATAAGGGAGGGATACGAATGGCTACAAAGAAGATAGAGTCACAGGAGAAGGTCATTACCGCCGATCTCTTCCGCACTGTCGGCAAAAGCGTAGAGGAGATGGAAGCAATTTCCCGCCCCAGCCTGACTTTCTGGCAGGAGGCTTGGCTGAGAATTCGCAAAGACAAGGCGGCATTTATTGGTTTGATTATCCTTACTGTATATGTGATCTTGGCAATTTTTGCTCCGATGGTCAGTCGCTATGAATTTGATCAGCAGGATGCCTATGCCATGAAACAATCATTTTCGGCCGAACACTGGTTTGGCACCGATTCTTTGGGTCGTGACCTCTGGGTGAGGATTTGGGTCGGGGCTCGTGTTTCGTTGTCCATCGGCTTTATTGCGGCATTTATTAATTCCGTAATTGGCACGATTCTAGGTGGCTTCAGCGGTTATATCGGTGGCAAGTTCGACATGATTCTCATGCGGATCATCGATATTATCTACGGCATTCCGGCCCTGATCGTGAATATTTTGGTTATGGTGGTTTTGGGCCCGGGCATCAAGAGTTTGATTATCGCTATGGTTATTACCGGTTGGGCAGGAGCCTGCCGGTTTACTCGCGGTGAAGTCTATCGCCTTAAAGAGCAAGAGTTTGTGCTAGCGGCTCGTGTTCTGGGTGAATCGACTTTCATGATAATTGTCCGCGAAATCATTCCCAATCTGATGGGATTGATTATTACTAATCTGGCTATGGCAATTCCCGCAGCTATCTTCAGAGAGGCTTTCCTCAGTTATATCGGGCTGGGCATCGCTCCCCCCAATGCCAGCTGGGGTGTGTTGGCCAAAGAAGGAACAGCCATGATCAGATTGTGTCCGCATATGTTGTATGTTCCTGCCTTCTTTATCTGTACAACAGTATTGGCTTTCAATTTGTTGGGCAATGGACTGCGTGATGCTTTTGACCCGCGTATGCGCGGTACGGATTGATAGGAGGGTTAGCTATGCCGGAAGTTATACTGGAAGTTAAAAATCTTGAATTTTCGTTCCGCACTTATGGTGGCGTAGTCAAGGCTGTGCGTGACATCAGTTTTGAGGTCAGGAAAGGAGAATTGCTCGGTATTGTGGGCGAATCCGGCTGCGGCAAGAGTGTCTCTGTTCAATGTATTCTGCGGCTGAATCCTGAACCGCCTGGTTTCTTTGAAGGCGGCGAGATCCTTTACGAAGGTAAAGATATCATTAAGATGTCTAACCGCGAACTGCGGAAAATCAGAGGTGTTGAAATCGGCTTCATTTTCCAAGACCCGATGACATCGCTCAATCCCACCATGCGTGTCGGCAAGCAGATTGAAGAAATCTTTGTAGGCCGGAAAGAAGTTTCCCGCGCTGAGGCCAAGGAAAGAGCGCTGGAGATTCTGAAGCTGGTGGGTATCAACGAGCCGGAAAGACGTTATCGTCAGTATCCGCACGAGCTTTCCGGCGGTATGAAACAGAGGGTTATGATCGCCATTGCGCTGGTCGGGCAGCCCGGCATCATTATTGCTGACGAGCCGACCACTTCACTTGATGTCACGATTGAAGCGCAGATTCTGGATATTCTTAAGGAATTGCAGGAGAAGTTCATGACCTCGATTATCCTGATTACACATGATCTAGGTGTTGTCGCTAAAATGTGTGATCGGGTTTTGGTGATGTATGGCGGCAAAATTGTGGAAGAAGGCCCGGTTAATGCGATTTTTTATGAAACGGCACATCCTTATACCTCGGGTCTGATCCAGTCCATAGCAACACTGGATACCAGCCGGGATGAAGAGCTGGTGCCGATAGAGGGCACACCGCCCGATCTCTTTTCACCTCCTGCGGGCTGTCCTTTTGCCGCGCGCTGTGAGTATGCGATGGAGATCTGCGGCATGATGATGCCGGAGCGGACACAGGTAGCGCCTGAACACTACTCTGCCTGCTGGTTGCTGCACGAATACGCACCGGACGTGAAGTTGCCTGCTGTGGCCCGAACTATGGAGACCGATGAGGAAGCGTCTTCGCCTGAGCAAGTAGAAATGGAGGAGAGGGTATGAGCAATCAGACAAACCGGGAAGTATTGTTGGAAGTAAAGGACCTCTCCCAGTATTTCCGCATTTCGCGAGATAAGGTTCTGAAAGCGGTTGATCATATCAATTTTAAGATCCACCGCGGTGAGACGGTCGGTCTGGTCGGTGAATCCGGTTGCGGCAAGTCAACAACCGGGCGCACGATCCTGAAGTTATATACTCCCAATACGGGCAATGTATATTACGGCGGGAAAGATGTTTTTACTTTTACGCCGGAGGAGGATATGCAGTACCGTAAGCGGGCGCAGATGATTTTCCAGAATCCGCATTCATCTTTGAATCCCAGGATGACGGTCAAAGATATTGTCGGCGCGGGTATGAGGATCCACGATCTGGCCAAGTCCAGCGAGCTGGATAAGCGGATTGAAGCCCTCCTGCGCAAAGTGGGATTGAATAAGGACCATATGTCGCGTTTTCCACATGAGTTCTCCGGCGGGCAGAAGCAGCGCATCGGTATTGCCCGCGCACTGTCCGTGGATCCGGAGTTTATTGTTTGTGATGAGCCGATTTCGGCGCTGGATGTGTCGATCCAGGCTCAGGTTCTGAATATGCTGAAGAAGTCACAGCAGGATCTGGGGCTGACCTATCTGTTCATTGCGCACGATCTCAGTGTGGTGAAGTATATTTCCGATCGGGTGATCGTGATGTATCTGGGAACGATTGTAGAGGAGGCAGTGTCTGAAGAGTTATACCGGAATCCCCTGCATCCGTATACGCAAGTTCTCCTGTCGTCAATTCCGATTGCCGATCCTGAACTGGTCAGGCGCAAAAAGCGCCGAGTAGTGAGCGGCGAAGTCGCCAGCCCGATCAATCCGCCTGCTATCTGTCGCTTCGTCAGCCGCTGTCCGCTCGCGGATCAGGTCTGCCGCGAACAAATGCCGCCTCTGAGAGAAGTGGCACCGGGCCATAATGTGGCCTGTTTCAAAGTCTGAACCGCAGCTGTATAAAGAAGTTGAACCGCATCGGGCCGCCTATTAGCCAACAATGAGCGAAATAGGCGGCCCACGGTATTTTTTCAGGCGGACCGTTTACAAGACGAATCGCAAATGTTATACTGATTTTCCGTTCGCCTGCCCAAGGCAGGTTTTTGAGTGCGTAAAATTCTGAACTTCAGTGAGCGCAACAAAGACGGTATTTGACTATTACGAAAGGAGGTACAGGGATGCCTACGTTCAACCAGTTGGTGAAACAGGGACGCCAGAAAAGGACTTTTAAGTCCGGATCACCTGCGCTGCAAGTGGGGCTGAATACGCTGAAGAGGCGGACCAGCACATATCCTTCACCGCAGAAGCGCGGAGTCTGCACGGTCGTCAAGACTACCACTCCCAAAAAGCCGAATTCGGCGCTGCGCAAAGTAGCCAGAGTTCGTTTGACAAATCAGTTTGAAGTGTTCGCTTATATACCGGGGATCGGCCATAATTTGCAAGAGCATAGTGTGGTACTGATCCGCGGCGGCCGTGTTAAGGATTTGCCCGGCGTACGTTATCATGTCGTGCGCGGGACGCTTGATGCGGCGGGAGTGAATTCGCGTCTGCAGGGCCGTTCCAAGTACGGCACCAAAAAACCGAAGGCTGCCAAGACCAGGTAAGCAGTCTGCATTCGGTTGGACTTATGTGTTCGGTACACTCCTTGTCTCAGACAAGCGTGACTCGGCACAACACGGTCCAAATCGTGAGTACCTGTGATTTCGGGTGAAAGACCCGCATAATCATGAAAGGAGGGAAGACAAGTGCCAAGAAAAGGTCACGTGCCTAAAAGAGAGGTACTGCCCGATCCTGTATATCATGATGTTCGCGTCAGCAAGCTGGTGAACAATGTCATGCTAGATGGGAAAAAAGGGCTGGCTCAGCGCATTGTCTACGGAGCTTTTGACCAGGTAGCCGAAAAATCCGGTCATGAAGCAATCGAAGTTTTCAACAAAGCACTGGAAAATGTAATGCCGATGCTGGAAGTAAAAGCGCGCCGTGTTGGCGGTTCAAACTATCAAGTTCCGATTGAAGTTCGTCCGGAACGCCGTCAAACGCTGGCTTTGCGCTGGATAGTAAATGCTGCGCGCGCACGCAGTGAGCGCACGATGAAAGATCGTCTGGCAGCTGAATTGTTGGATGCTTTTAATCAGCAAGGCGCTGCATTCAGACGTAAAGAAGAGATGCATCGTATGGCAGAAGCCAACCGCGCTTTTGCCCATTACAGATGGTAAGAGGCTGAACTGAAGACCGTAACGGTTCAGGCCGACTGCTACAAGATTAAATGCTTATATCAGCAGACTGAACCGGAACCACAACGGTCGGAAATATGAAGAAGTTTCAGCAGAATAAGAAGGAGTTAACACGCAATGCCAAGAGAATTCTCATTAGAGAATACACGAAATATCGGCATCATGGCGCATATAGACGCTGGTAAGACCACCACTACGGAGCGGATTCTCTACTATACAGGCAGAATCCACCGTCTGGGGGAGACCCATGAGGGAGCCGCCACCATGGACTGGATGGAGCAGGAGCAGGAACGTGGAATCACAATTACGTCCGCTGCCACAACTGCCCAGTGGAAAGGCTGTCGAGTCAATATCATCGATACCCCCGGTCATGTGGACTTCACAGTTGAGGTAGAGCGCTCGCTGCGCGTGCTGGATGGTGCGGTCACAGTGCTTTGCGCCAAAGGCGGTGTTGAACCACAGACCGAGACAGTTTGGCGCCAGGCGGACAATTACCATGTTCCGCGCATGGCTTATATCAATAAGATGGATATGGTTGGCGCAGATTTCCACAATGTCGTCGCCATGATGAAAGAGCGCCTGGGCACCAATGCCGTGCCGATCCAATTGCCGATCGGTATTGAAGATAGTTTCCGCGGCATCATCGATCTGATGAATATGAAAGCCGAAATATATGCCGATGAGGATCTTGGCGTCACCGTTACCGAGTCGGAAATTCCGCAGGAATATCTGGCAGAGGCCATAGAATGGCGAGCAAAGATGGTTGAGGCCATTGCGGAAACCGATGATGATCTGGCCAACAAATTCCTGGCCGAAGAAGAGATCACGGTTCCGGAGCTGAAAACTGCTCTGCGCAAAGCAACCATCGCTACCGAGATTATTCCTGTCACCTGCGGCTCGTCCTATAAAAACAAGGGTGTGCAGCTGGTATTGGATGCGATCGTTGACTATATGCCGTCTCCATTGGATATTGCGGATGTGATCGGTACTCATCCCAAGACAGGCGAGGAGGAAACCAGGCCTGCAGACGATAAGGCGCCATTTTCGGCTTTGGCCTTTAAGATCATGACCGATCCTTACGTTGGCAAGCTGGCATTTTTCCGAGTCTACAGCGGCTCTTTGAAATCAGGTTCATATGTACTGAATGCCACTAAGGGCAAGAGAGAGCGCATTGGCCGGATTTTGCAGATGCATGCCAACCACAGATCGGAACTGGACGAAGTCTATGCCGGAGATATCGCCGCTGCCGTCGGGCTGCGCGATACTTCGACGGGAGACACGCTCTGCTTTGAGCAGGAGCCGATCATCTTGGAATCCATGGATTTCCCGGAACCGGTCATTTCGGTGGCTATTGAGCCAAAATCAAAAGCCAGCCAGGATAAGATGATAGTTGCTCTGGCCAAATTATCGGAAGAGGATCCGACTTTCAGAACTCATACTGAAGCAGAAACCGGTCAGACATTAATCTCGGGCATGGGCGAGCTCCATCTCGATATCATTGTTGACCGTCTGTTCCGTGAATTCAAAGTTGAGGCCAATGTCGGAAAACCCCAAGTCGCCTATCGTGAGTCAATCACCGACAGCGGCAAGGGCGAGGGTCGTTTCATCCGTCAGAGCGGCGGCCACGGCCAGTATGGTCATTGTGTCATTGAAATCGAACCCAACGAGCCCGGTGCCGGCTATATGTTTGAAAGCAAAATCGTCGGCGGCGTCATTCCCAGAGAGTATATCCCGGCGGTGGATGCCGGCATTCAAGACGCTATGAACGGCGGTGTTGTCGCCGGTTATCCTGTCGTTGATATCAAAGTGAGACTGATTGATGGTTCATATCACGAAGTGGACTCATCTGAAATGGCTTTTAAGATCGCAGGCTCTATGGCATTTAAGGAAGCCTGTCTCAAGGCAGCCCCTATTATTCTCGAGCCGGTGATGAAAGTCGATATCACGGTGCCCGATGAGTATCTGGGTGATGTGCTCGGAGATATCAGCTCGCGGCGTGGACAGATCACAGGTATGGTAGCATTGACTAATGCACAGCGCATTTCCGCCTTCGTGCCACTGTCCGAGATGTTCGGCTATGCGACATCGCTCCGGTCCCGCACGCAGGGTCGCGGTGTCTTCGTCATGCAGACCAGTCATTTTGAAGAAGTTCCGGCTTCTGTCCGTGAACAATTGGCCCGATAAGGCCGGTAATAGATGCAAAGGCAGCTCGCAGAACTGCCTAAGCGTTGCTAATTAAAAATAATTGTGTAAAATAGTTAGTAATGCACATTTATAATAATACTTAAAACCATTAGGAGGATTTAATAGTAATGGGCAAGGAAAGATTTGAGAGAACAAAACCCCATGTTAACGTTGGTACAATCGGTCACGTTGACCACGGTAAAACAACTCTGACAGCTTCTATCACAAAAGTGCTGGCCATGCAAGGCGGAGCAGCTTTTACCGACTATGCAGCTATTGACAAAGCGCCGGAAGAGAGAGCACGTGGTATTACAATCACCTCGACTCATGTTGAGTACGAAACTGAAAACCGCCACTATGCTCACGTTGACTGCCCCGGCCATGCTGACTATATCAAGAATATGATTACCGGTGCTGCTCAGATGGACGGCGCCATTCTCGTCGTATCTGCTGCTGACGGCCCGATGCCTCAGACCAGAGAGCATATCCTTTTGGCTCGCCAGGTTGGTGTGCCGGCTATTGTAGTCTTCATGAACAAATGTGACCAGGTCGATGACGAAGAACTTCTGGAGCTGGTTGAAATGGAAATCCGTGACTTGCTGAACGAGTACGAATTCCCCGGCGACGACACACCGATCATCCGCGGTTCCGCGCTGTTGGCACTGGAAAGCACTGCCGACGATCCCAGCGATCCGGTCTATGCTCCTGTACTCGAACTCATGGCAGCTGTTGACGAATTCATCCCGACACCTGCCCGTCCGACCGATCTGCCCTTCGCCATGCCGGTTGAGGACGTCTTCACCATTACCGGTCGCGGTACTGTGGCCACCGGTCGTGTCGAGCGCGGTGTGGTCAGAATTGGTGACAATGTTGAGATCGTCGGTCTGAGTGACGAACCGCATAAAACCGTTGTCACCGGCGTTGAAATGTTCAGAAAGATTCTGGATCAGGCAGAGGCCGGCGACAATATCGGTCTGCTGCTGCGCGGTATCCAGCGTTCCGAGGTCCAGCGCGGCCAAGTCGTAGCCAAGCCCGGTACCATCCACCCCCACTATAAGTTCGAGGGTCAGGTCTATGTTCTGACCAAAGATGAGGGCGGACGCCACAAACCGTTCTTCGACGGCTATCGTCCGCAGTTCTACTTCCGCACCACCGACGTTACCGGCGTCGCCAAGCTGCCCGAAGGCATTGAAATGTGTATGCCCGGCGACCACGTCACCATCTCTGTCGAGCTGATCACACCTATCGCCATTGAGCCGGGTCTTAAGTTCGCTATCCGCGAAGGTGGCCGTACAGTCGGTTCCGGAACCGTTTCCAAGATCCTCGACTAAGCCGGTCGCGGTATCACATAAACCGTTTGGTCACGGCCGGTACTGCTTGCTGCCGATCAAACAAAATGTTTACATAGGAGGTGTCTCAAAAGAGTTAAGAAAGTGAAAGAGGCACCCTCAATTATGAAGAAAGCCATGAAAACAGCTAGCATCAATGTCTAGCGTCATCATGGTTTTTCTTTATTTGTCTACAAATTGCTTAA
>JBMNTB010000028.1:0-22693 GCA_050945515.1 Saccharofermentanales bacterium | reverse complement strand
TGCATGTAATGCTTCCATGATTTTTACAGCATCCGTTTTTTGTTCTTTATTATTCGATTGCAAGCAGTAATATCCTTAGTATTAACTATTTGTTCTAATAACATTCTATAATATACTCACGATATTGTCCAAAAGTGGAAACCGAGCTGGTGGAAGACCACCAGCGCGGTTTCCATTCTATCCCAAAGAGGTAGAAATTCAAAGAATTATTGAAACAGAAGATGCGATTCAACTTTATCTGAAATCACATACTAGAAAGCAACGTTGCCCAAAGTGCGATCAAGCTAGTGAAGTGTATCATCACAGTACCTATACACGTAAACTACAAGACTTACCTATTTTAGGTAAGAGGACAGAAGTGTACCTGAAGGCCTATCGCTATTATTGTCATACAGAAGGCTGTGACCAGAAGGTTTTTAGCGAAACCATTAATGATTTCTGTGGGACCTATAAAAGGATGACAGGCCGATTAGAAGATTTTATGCTCGTCCTAGTCAGCCAAACAAGCTGTGAAGGCGCTGCGCGTGTTTGCGCTCAACTGGGCATCAAGGTCAGCGGAGACACCATTATTCGAATATTTCTAAAGCGGGCTGAAGCCATAAAACCTTCCATTCAAAAACAGGTATTATCGGGATTGATGATTGGGCCTATAAAAAAAGACATACTTACGGAACGATTCTCGTTGACGGCAGGACTCATCAACCGATAGATCTGTTAGATGGGCGATACGGAAAAGCCTTGAAAGCATGGTTGGCCCGGAACAAGCAGGTGAAAATCGTAACACGGGATCGCGCCAATGCTTACGCAACTGCAATTCAGAAGGTACTCCCCCATGCAATGCAGATAGCCGATAGATTTCATTTGCACCAAAATCTTATGGAGGCGATTCAAAAGGTGATGTCACAGGAACTACCTGCAAGGATTCGCCTGGAGGATGATGCTGACTTCGAAACATCTGTAAGTAAAATAACGGTTTCGAAATCACAGGAAAGGATTCTAAAAAAACGAAAAAGCAAACATGATACGTGAAATGAAATTCAAAAAATGTTGGCCGAAGGCGTATCCGGGCGAAAATAGCGGCAACAATGCATATCTCACTCGACAGTGTAAGAAAAAATGCCACAACAGGGAATCCCGAATATCTGGCAGAAAAAAGCAACCATGCTTTAATAGGCTGAATTCCCTTCCAGAATGAAATTATCTCACTTATCAAACAAGGATATACGCGCAAAGATGTTTGCCGGAAAGTCTCTCTTATTGGTTATTACGGCAAATTGACACAATTCTATGAATATTGTCGTTTCTTGAGGAAAAGGGATTTTTTTCACCTCCTATTCATCTAAATCGGAATCAGCTTTTCGATGTAAGAAGGAAGAAGAAATATTACTACCTTACGCGCTCTTTCATATTCTGGTCTATATGGAGTAGACAAGAAGCAATCTCAGAGCGGGAGTGGAAAATACTTTGTACACGTTATCCCATACTAGAAATAGTAAAAAATCTTATTTCTGAATTCCGTGATCTTTTCAATAACAGGAGCCGACATGCTCTGGAAATATTTCTTGAGAAATATAAGAAAAGCATATTCAAGCCGATTCGTGCGTTTGCCGACAGTTTAATAAAAGATTTCATTCCTGTCTCTAATGCTGTAACCTCCACATATAGTAATGGTTTTGTTGAGGGAAACAATAATAAGCTTAAGATGATTAAACGTCTCTCCTATGGCCGGAGCAGTCTCAAACTACTCAAAGCTAAACTGCTTCTACTTTCTCTTTTTTTACCCTCTCGTATACTCGCATATGAGGAAGAGCCTTTTTAGAGCGAGGTGGTGGCCTTCAGCCGCCGAGATTTCCACCTTGGGCCGTTCAGCTGGTGGCTAAAGGGCG
The DNA here is from genome assembly GCA_050945515.1 of Saccharofermentanales bacterium. Classification (GTDB taxonomy): domain Bacteria; phylum Bacillota; class Clostridia; order Saccharofermentanales; family DTU023; genus UBA1046. The sequence goes on along the minus strand of JBMNTB010000028.1, from coordinate 20,807 downwards.
GTGGAATATTCAGCATTAAAGAGATATTTAAATAAGATTAGAGTTGGAAAATGTTTTGTTATTGTCATTGTAACTCTCTAAAGATAGATATGTTTATATCTGAAAAACGGTGGATTATTAGACAAGCAGCATTTTGTATTTTCTTACATTATTTTCAGCTAAAATATGTCTAATAACTCATCTAATAATCAACGTCTAACAAAGGGTGAAACAAAATGATTTTTGGATACGCCAGGGTAAGTACAGATCAACAGTCTTTGGATCGGCAGATAAAAATACTGCAACAGTATAACTGCGACAAAATTTATCAAGAGAAAGTGTCCGGAGTCGCAAAAACTAGAAAAGAACTTGATATGCTCCTTGAAGTATTAAGAGAAGGTGATGTGCTTGTCGTAGAGAGTTTTTCCCGTCTGGCTAGATCGCTAAAGGATCTCCTGAATATTGTAAGCAAGCTAGAGAGTAGGGGAGTTGCCATTATCTCTGATAAAGAAAAATTTGATATGACAACTTCAACCGGAAAGTTAATGTTTAACGTCTTTGCAGCACTGGCAGAATTTGAAAGAGATCTTATTATAGAAAGAACAAACGAGGGACTAAGTGCTGCCAGATCAAGAGGAAAGCATGGAGGCAGACCAAAACTGGATAAAAATATCATAGATCAGGCATTAGTTCTGTATGATTCAGGGAAATATACAGTAAAAGAAATTGCTGAGATAGTTGGTATTGGGCGCAGCACGATTTATCATCATTTGAAGCTTAGAGAAAAATCTAAATAAATTATTCTTGATTGCTAATAGTGTTTAGTTCACTACTAACCACGCTTCTATGGATGAAACATCCATATATCATCAATAAGCAAGCAATCAAATGTCTTAATATGGTCTTTTAATATTTCTTCAGTCAGCATATTCGGGCGAATATCACAATAGTACACCCCATCTAGCGGATTTAATTTGATTGTGTAACCTTTGAAATGCCCAGGTAAGAACGTGGCACTTACTCCATAATTTGGTTCTCGTCCTGACCTCTGTACATCGTTAAGGAAAATAGCAAAATGGGGAGTATCAATTTCTGTAAGCCTATTATGTAAAAACTTATCAATGAATATTTTATCCAATCTGTCCTTACTTGAAGTTTTTACAGAGCCGATGGCAGCAAGTTCACCATTATGTTCAATTATTAAATCATGTTGATAAGACATATCAAACAACCGGACATCATCAACAACAATGGGCAAACGTACTGTTCCACTACGGACTGGAATACCAATTTTAGAAATAATAAGTCGAACGAAGCGTTCAAACAAATCACCATTAATTTTCCTGGCGGTATTACTCTGTCCTGCTGGAAGTGCATCAAGTGTAGCTCCAATAGCTTGTTGGCAAGTATATACAATCCTATTAATGCAATCTCGTTCCTTTGGAGTCTTAATATCTCGAATATGTGACAATGAATATTGAAAAGTTGATACCATAGAATAAAAGTCATTACGTGAAATCATTATATTACTATTTATTGGGCGGGTGATATTATAATGCCCATCTTGTTTATATTGATAAAAACGATAGTTTGTCTCATTTCGCGATACAATGACTGCTTGTAATCCCTGATGAGCGAAATCTAAATAATACTTACAAAAGTTAAAATAATCATCAATTGCTAAAAAGTTCGATTTGTCAGAAGCACGTTTTACAAGCTGTTCTAAGTTCATCTTATTGACTCCCTACGTCTTGCGTTCTCTTTATCAAATTCTATCCAGTCCTCAATGGAACGATATATAACATTCTCTATTCTTTCAATAGCCCAGTCATTATACTCATCGCTGATTTCACAGCCTATCCATTTACGTTTCAGTTGTTCCGCAACAACAAGACTTGTCCCAGAGCCTGAAAATGGGTCAAGGACTATACCATTTTCATCGGATGATGCAAGTATAATTTTCCGCAATAATTCTTCCGGTTTTTGCGTTGGATGCTTAGTTTTTTCTTTCATACCATTGCATATAACAGGTATTTCAAAAACATCTTTAGGCTTTGCCCCGTTTGGATTGGGAGTCCACAAATGAGATGTACACTTCCCGGTACCGTATTGACTTGTTTCTGCTTGCGTGCGTGCTGGATATTTCAAGGTATGTGCTCCGTATGGAATCCTTACAGCATCTACATTAATTTTATGCTTCTTGCTTTTTCTTAGATGTAAAATACTTTCGTGAGAACGCCCCCAATCATTTCCGAGATTAGCTTTGTTTTTGTATGACCAAACAAGCCATTTACAACTCTTAAAATACCGCATTGACGGATGCTTGAGGTCGGCTAATATTTCACTAAATCCACATATATAGAGCGAGCCTGTTGGCTTTAAGACGCGCGCTGCTTCTTTTATCCACAATAATGACCACTCTATGTATTTTTCTTGTGACTCAAATTTATCCCAGTCTGCTTTCGCTATGTTATAAGGAGGGTCAGCAAATATCAAATCAATAGAGCTTTCTTTTATAAGTTGCATCCATTCAATACTATCAGCCGTAAACAAAAGTCCGTTCCGATGACAATATCGTGGCACAATATCATTAATAAAAATATCACTATACAAAGAGGAATCGTTTATTGAAATTGTCATATCGTTATTTATTGGCAAAGCTATTTGTATTCCGATTTGATTTCTTTTTTTTGGCATTAGCTTCCCCCTTTATTATTGAAGATGATGCTCATCAGGAACTATCTCCATAATATCGCCAAAGTCGCAATTTAGTGCATTGCATATTTTCGTAAGGGTAGCAGTTGTTACTGATTCATCTCTTCCAAGTTTGGTAATAAAACTTGCGCTTACGCCTGCAATTTGTTGTAAATCTTTTTTCTTCATTTTCTTATCTATGAGCAATTTCCATAATTTATTGTAACTGACAGCCATATAAACCTCTCAAACTAGAGATGCAAATATTATAGCAAGATGCAAGGCGATTTACAATTAAATTCTTGTATTTGAATTAATAATCTTTCATTCACAACATTATTTGATGCGTTATCAAGAGTGATATTGAAGAATACACAGTGTTTAAGCGCAGCTGGTTATTTAGGAGTTAAATTAGCTAAATGATTGGGATAATAGAAATGATAGGCAGCAATCATCATGTCATTGAGTATGTTTCTCACTGTATTCTGCCGGCTATTCTTGCTTACTTTGATAGTGAAGAAGGCTATTGGAGTTTGAGTGATAGAAGAGAGATTAAGAGAGCTGTTAGAAACAGACTCTGTAATATGCAAAAAGCAAACGATTAGAGGATTGATATACAACCGAATCTCACACAAATTGATGTGCTTAGATAGATTGCCATCACATTCAATATTTGTTTGAGCATCGTTGCGATATATCGTGAATTATAATAGAATCTATTAGCATGTATTTGTAGAGGAATATTATGAATAGTCAAGGAACTGTGGCCAAGAGAATAGAACAGTTATGTAATATGAAAGGCATTGCAGTTAGTTCGTTGGCTACTTTGTCGAAGGTCCCTGCTTCAACTATTTATAGCATACTAAACAATAAGAGTAAAAATCCTGGGACAGAATCAATTCGCAGGTTGTGTGTTGGTTTAGATATAACATTGCGGCAGTTTTTTGATTGTGATTTGTTTGATTCTTGAAGTTTTAGTTACATGAAAGGAGGTTTATGACGGTGTACTATTCTACTAAATATGGCATGATGTATTCTGGTGATTGTAAAGAAGTGCTAAAGAGGATGAGTACTGAGCTTAAAGGGAAAGTAAATTTAATATTCACGTCTCCTCCTTTTCCTCTAAATAGAGCTAAAAAATATGGGAACATGACTGGAGAAGAATATCTTGAGTGGATAGCTAATATGGCAGTCTTTCTAAAAGATTTTTTAGCTCCTGATGGTTCCATTGTTATTGAGTTGGGAAGTGCATGGGAACGTGGTTCACCCACCCATTCAACTCTCCCCATTGAGGCTTTGCTGGAATTCAAAAAAAGAGGGAACTTGAGTCTTTGCCAAGAGTTTGTATATTATAACCCTGCAAAACTGCCAGCGCCTGTAGAGTGGGTGAATAAGAAGAGAATCCGTGTAAAAGACACGTTTTCGAGGATTTGGTGGCTCTCTATTTCTTCAACACCGAAAGCAAACAATCGGAACGTTTTGGTTGAATATAGCACACAGATGAAAAAACTAATAAAGAGCAAAAAATATAATGCTGGCTCAAGGCCTTCTGAGTATGTAATTGGAAAAGAATCGTTTCTAAAGGATCATGGTGGGTCAATCCCAGGAAACGTAATTATTGCATCAAACACAACATCGAACGATAACTATATTAATTACTGTAAGAAGAATGGTCTTGAAATTCATCCAGCACGTATGCCAAAGGAAGTTCCTACGTTTTTTATAAAATTTCTTACTGATGTGGGTGATTTAATTCTCGATCCTTTTGCCGGAAGTAATACAACAGGTTTTGTTTCAGAAAAATTAAAACGAAGATGGATAAGTACGGAAATCAACAGAGATTACGTATTATCATCTGTTGGAAGATTTTGTAATGTAGAAGTACATCAATGGCCGAAAGAAGAGTCTCGTGTCAATGGATAGCTGTGCAGAAATTATTGCTGTTCTCAAAGAAGAATTTGAAACAATGAAGAAATGCATTCTGCAAACATCCGTTGTTGCATGGGATCAGAAAGTTACTAGGACCTTGCTTCAGCATTGGCTAGACAATTTTTCAGGGGAACATCTTAATGATATACAAGCTGAACAAGCTATTGCGGCATGGTTGTTGATGAATTTTACATATTATTCTGAGAAAGAGGTTCAAGAATTATGTAGGGTATTGTTTCGAAAATATATTCATCAAAAACTCAATGAAACACCCTATCGAACTTTAAATACAAGCACTAGTGAAAAAATAAGACACATTCTAGAGCATACGTCCTTCCGTGGACTGGGGAATCCAAGTGAAAGTGGGGGGCTTATTTTATATATATTTAGGCAAGCAAATGGCTTGTCTAAAGATCTGTTTGACGAATTAGTTAGACGAGAAAATGTTGTGCTAATTGATGATGTGACCATTTCGGGAGAACAGGCAATTAGGTACATGAAACAATTACCTAGCGAAACAAGTTCCGTTTTAGCTACGCTATTTGCTGCACCTGATGCAATTTCAAGAATCGAAAAAGAAGCTCCAAAACTATCGACTCTTTTTGCTATTGCCCTTGATAATCGTTCAAAATTGTTCGATAAAGATTCATTCGCTTTTTCTTCATATCAAAACCCTGATTTTATCAAGGTAGTGCGCGAAATGTGTTTATATTATGGGGAAAAAATAATATCAGATAAATTAACAAATGCTGCGCCATATATGATCCATCATCCTCTTGGATTTGACGACGGTCAGCAAATGTTTGCTTTCTATTACAATACACCTGATAATACTATTCCATTATTCTGGTGCAACGCAGAGAACTGGCGATCGTTATTCCCGAGGTATTTCAAAATCGACCGTGTTGGGGAGGTGAAAATTTCCGATGAGAAATATTGGTAATCCTTTTGTAGAGTGTACTTCTCGCGATATGACTTTCGAGGAGGTGTTTCAATATTGGTGCGATCCTTTTGAGTGTTATGGGATAGACTATTCAACACTTAAAAAAAGCACCACCCCAATAATTATTGAAGGCCCAAGAGGATCGGGCAAGACCATGATACTCAAGTATATTTCTTACTTTTGTCAAAAAGAAGTTTATCTTTCAAAACTTGAGCCTGATTACGACATGTCACTATTATCCTATATTCGTGCAGAAGGTAGTTTAGGTGTGTATTTTCGATACAGAGATGATTTTGGAAGCTTGTTTAAATACCTAAAATGCGAAAAATACACCAAAGAGCAATTGTTCTTATACTATTATGAATTGTATGTTTTGGATGAATTATTCAGAGTCTTAATAGATATCTATGATACCGACATACAAAAAACACAGAATTGGGATTCTTTAGTGCAAGAACTCAATGAATTGTGGAAATCAAAAATTGCGGATTTAGCCGGATTCTCTGACATGATAAAAGCAAGAATACTGGCTGTTGATAAATGGATCCGTAGATCTAGATATTTGGAGAGCACAGAAAAAGAACTCAATAATCTTATCGATGGAGATAACTTTGTTCAGAAGGTTTGTCGTTTGATTAGAAATAATATAGAAGTACTCTCTCGCGCGAAAATTCTAATTATTATCGATGAATATGAAAATGCCTCTGATTATCAACATCTATTGAATACTTTTGTTAAGCAGGTTGATCATACAACTGGTATATCGTATAGAATAGGCGTGCGCCCTCAAGGAATGCTTACTCTACAAACAAATGTAGGACAGGAATTCCTTCAAATTGATAGAGATTTCTTGTTATACGTGCTTCAAAATAGAATGATGACTGCTTACAAGAAGTTTGCACGAGAAATTGCCAACCGTAGACTTAAAAGCGTACCATTTTTTGTTGAGAATAATATTATTGATATTGTAACTCTTCTTGGTAGCATAGAGTCATTTGATGATGAGGCTAAGATGATTGTAAAAAACAGACGTGCAAAGCACTTTGAAATATTGAAGCGTTATTTAGATCTAGACCAAGCGAAATTTTCAGATATTGTTTCAATAATTAGGAATCCAGATGAGCCACTTATGGAGATGCTTAATATTCTTTGGGTGTTGCGAGGAACTGAACCTAAGCAGGTACAAACTGCAATGAACTGTTACATCAATGGACTCGGAGACTACGAAAATGATGTCAATGTAGTTAAACTTACCAAAAAGTATAAGCTTGACTATTCTAGTAAATATCGTATTCAATTACTTTTTTCACTATTGGGAATTTATGGTAAGAAGAAAATGTATTATAGTTTTAACACTTTTTCATATCTTTCTTCAGGAGCTGTTAATGATTTTATTAGCTTATGTCGTAACACATTCTATTTACTTGACGAATCATACTATAACGATATAGCTTTTTCAAAGCTAATATCTGCTGACATTCAAGCAGAAGGCGCAGAAAAAACAGCAATCGAACAAATGGACAAGATTCAATTATGTAATGAGAATGGAACTGAAATGTATAGTTTTGCAATGAATATGGGAGAGCTTTTTCGTTATTTCCATCGTGATATTTTGGCACGTTATCCTGAAACTAACCAATTCGCCTTTGAGAATGAGACAGAGGTTGAGCAACGGCCTCTACTTGGAGCCATTAAAAACAGTCTAGTAAAGTGGGGAGTAATTGTTAAACGGCCAAGAATCCAAAGCATAAGTATCGGTAGACGAAAAGGCACATTATATTACTTGAATCGTATTTTTAGCCCGCTATTTGGAATATCATACAGGACTCGTGGTGGGTATAATTTCGTCATTAAGACGGATCTTTTTGAAATATTACTAAAAAACTCGCTTGAACCTGAGAAGATTATGAACTGGAAAGTCCCAGAAAAGAGCCTAACACAATCTACTGAGCAAAAGTCCAGTAACGACCCAAAACAAATTTCTTTCGATGAGGTTTTCGGCAATGAGTTTTAATCCTTTAGCACCGTTTAAAATGTCTGTGATAAGACAAAGTTCTTTGTTTTCACGATTTGATTTTTTCATTATGGGTGCAACGTCGGATACTCGAGGATATGCATTATATAGGAAGATGAAAGCAGAAGGTGTTCATATCGCCAAAACAATAGTTCTTGATTATAAGAAACAAAGACCGTCAATACATGACAGCGTTGCTTACAAGAATTATTACTCGTTGAAATCGGAAAATGTTTCATATATTTCTTGTGAAATAGAGGGTTATGGTAGCCTATATATTAACGGCTTGGAGATAAATAATGCTTGCTCATTACTTCTGGATATTACCAGTATTGCTATTCCAGATATATCAAGGATTCTATTTGTCTTTTATAGTCTGAAGGGGATTAGCGGGCTAGATGTTGCCTATACTGAACCAAAATATTACACGGATACGAAAGATTTATTCTTCAACTACAAACACTTATTAGTTAAGCGAGAATACCGACCAATTAATGAATACTACATGTCAGCTGTTTCTAGGGATTTAGTACTTGTGTGTTTTTTAGGTTTTGACCGATTAGTGTCTAAGTATATTCACGAAAGAAAGGAACATTCTGATGTTTTGGTAATTAATGGGTTTCCATCATATATGCCCAAATTGAAAGATGTTAGTTTAGAACACAACTATGAGTTAATAAGTACAATTGGTGTTGACAGAGTTCGATATGCTCAAGCAAATAATCCTTTCTCTGCATATAATGCTCTTGTGGATGTCTCTAAGGAGCATCCAAACGCAATACTTGATATTTGCGTTTTAGGAAGTAAGCCCATGGCTTTAGGTGCCTCAGTATTCGCACTGAAGAATCCAGAGCATGCGAGAATTTCATATCCCTTTACTTCAGAACATGGATATCACGCAACCATAGAAGTTTCAGATATTTGGTATTATCGTATCAACATGTAAGCCATTCAATTTGAATAACACCCGTAGAAGATATTGATACGGTCAAATAATGTTCACATTTTCGCGATGTTTATCGAATCATTGGCAACAGAAAATGGGGTAGCTATGATGAAAGACAATCGTAACCACGCCATATAAACAAAATTATTTAAGTTACATGTTACGTGATTGAGTGGGAATAATTGTTAACAAACGCAACTTTGACTGGCAAGTAGACTTTGGGGGAATATTTGTGGGGATAATTGAAAAAGATCAATCAAAGAAAATATTCAAATTATCATTATCTTCGGAAGATTTTGAAAAAAACTTGAAAAGAGTTAATAATGATCAATTTGTTTATACCAACAATGGTTTGAATATCTCCTTGTTAATCCAGAACGAGGTAAATGGCCGGACCAAAATGGTAACGTGAACCTTCTTTTTAATAGTTACTATGACTACTAACGATTTTGTTTTACCTTTCGAATATGACTGTTTTTTAGCACATTACGGTTACGTTCCGCAATAATTCCGCACACAAATTACACGGAATTATCGTCCTTAAAACATCATCAGAATTTATTTTTTCACACGAAAGACCTGCTACTATGACTATATCTTTCGCTCGCATTGTATGGATTCCAGTCCTCATGCTTTTTCAGTCCGCATTTTCTGCACACATACTCAGCTTCACCCGAGCCATCGTAGGATTGGTGCTTGGTACATTCCCAATCATGCTTCGCGCAGGTCACGATCGCGCCGCACCTCTTGCAGGCACACCCGGAAATACTATGCCCTTCCTGGGTCATCCCGCATGCGATCGATTTCAGGCGCGGATCCGTTTCATTTTGCAGAACTGCACGGATCTTATCCTGGTCATTGAGCTGTGACAATGCTTGTTCCCGTACCGGAAGCATATATCCGCCGCACACAATCTTGTATAATTTTTCTTCGTCTTTTAATTTTTTGACCGCAAAACCGCATAGTTCATAATCGTTGCAGGAACATAGAAACCGATAGAGTAGCTCTTGGTCTTCCTGCAGGGAGTTTACGGCTTTTTTCACGATCTTCTTATCCGAACCGCTGCAGGCGAGATCAAAGAGCACCTGCTTATCATTCACCTTTTCCACTGCCTTTTGGGCTACGGATCCGTTCGCGGCATTTATGGCGATCCTGTACAGCGTGGATTGATCGCAGATCCTTTTGATCGCTTCCTCTCCGGCATGACCGTTTTTATCGTCAATCGCGATCTCCTCAAGAACGGTCCCGTCGGTGAGCTTCATAATGGCTTCTGTCCGCGCTCTGTGATTTTCATCCCTTGCAATAGCAGCCAATACCCTCTGATCGTCTATTTGTTCAACCTCCGAAAGCGCCAATTCCCGGAGCCTTTTCTTCGCCAGATCTGCAGGCGACAGCTTTCTGTATAATTTGGCCCGAAAATCCTGATCCTTTATTTTCTTTTCGGCGATCCTGGTCAAAAAATCCCGATCCGTCAATTGCGCGATGATTTCCTCCTGCTCGCTGCTCCAGTCTTCATTCATCGCAATATCCATGCGCATTTTCTGTGATCGCATCTTATCAGGCAATTTGCGAAACGCCTTGAAACGTACAGAGGAGTCCGCATCGCCTTCGGCAATTTCCGCAAGCGTATTCAGGTCGGTAAGTTTTTCTACCGCTGCCGCTCGCACGCTTGCATAAACAGCTTCTTTTGCCATTCTGCCCAGCTCTGTTTGGTTGGTCACTTTTTCCGCGGCTTTTAAAGCCTTTCCCTTGTCTTTGCTCATCCACGCAGGCTTAAAAAGTCCCATCATGCACCCTCCGTCCTACGATAGTATTCTTTCCTGTATGTTGCGGCTTCGGGCCAACATGGCCCGAATTCATGTAAAAATTGCATGATTCGTTTCCCTTGGTCATCTTCTTTTCCCCAATACACTCTTCAATGATTTCTCTTTGCGATAGTAATTCAGCCCCGTGATTTCTATCGTTCGATATTCCGGTCTCAGTGTATTGCAGTCTGTGCGATCGATTTAGTCCCGAACAAGTAATATTGTTTTACATTTTTCTTAATGATGCGTAGCTTGATGGTGTGAAATAAGCTCTTTTCGGGTTTTGTTTTTGCATCATTTTCATAAGAGCAAATGAACCGCTGTAATATTTCGAATCGTCATCTTTTCTTATATCTGTTTTCCGATCTTTTGCAGCCAATGAGTAAGAGCGAAAAAGGCCATAAGAACCGCCGAAAGAAAGCGCGGCAAAGCCAAGAAGGATTAATATTGAAGCGGAAAACGGGTCGAAAAAATCCGGTAAATTGAATGCAATTAAAAACAAAAGTCCTATCCCAACCAACAGTAAAACGAAAGACATTACTATTGAAAGACTCATTATCCCTTCCTTGTGTATACATTCGTTGCATACATAAGCTTGATGCAGCTGGAAATTGCCATATGAAGTTGTCGTGGTCTTGGTTTTTGCAGCGCGATTTCTTTCCACAGATTGTCCTACAATGTCAGCCGAATAACACATATATTGGTTTTGAGTTTCCTTGCCACACTGTATACATTTTCCCATTTTTTTATCCTCCTGAATCATGATCGATCAACTCATTCATAGCTGATCCTTTAATAGCTGATCCTTTAAAAGTCAGCGTCTTTCCTTTTACTTCTGCTCCTTAAGCCAATTTTCAATGTTACTGATCACATTTTAGATATGTAATGTCCCGGTTATTCGATTTCCTGATACGAGAACTGAAAACTGTCGAATCATGTATTGTGAACCACGTTAGCACCTATCTGGAAATTGCCTGATCCTACAATATCATCTGCTTCATCCTCTGTCCTGCCGATTCTTACTGTTTTCAAGCCGGTTAGCAGCTTTTTTGTAGCGTTTATTTCTGCAGCTTTTTTCTTTGCTTCGAGGTCACAGACCTCTACATACAGATCTTCGCAACGTTTTGCGATTGTTTTTACTACCTTCTCACCCTTTGCTTTGCGCACAGTATTGGCAGTCTTATTTTTTATTCTTAAAGATATTCAATAACCCCATGTCTGATGTTCCTCCTCCTTTTAACGTACCATAATGTAAATATTCTCAAGTTCCAGCTTTGGTGCCTGTTTAGTCCCACTTACCCGTCAAGCGGAAGTAAGTTGCCACGATAGACATTATCCCCGGAAATATAATACAGAGAACAGCAGTCCACGCACTGCCGCCTTCTACACGAAAACTTTTCTGAAATGACGGTAGTGTATATAGATTCCAATTCAGTATCTGCTTGATCGTGACAGGTAGACCCATAAGTAACGAACAGACGATCGCACATCCCTTACTATTGAGCAGCTTAAAATACTTGGCAATTGCCAAAGGAATACTCGTAATCAAAAAACTAAGAATGATTATCAGGCAACAAAGGCTCATAACGAAAACAATATTTAACTCTGTTTGTATAAACCACATTGTGAACAGCGGCCACAGATACCACATAAGCATCCCAATTATCCCGCTCACGAATATCGTCAAAAATACGCAGGTTACTTTCTTTACTCCGTTTTTCATAGTTATCCTCCGCAAATCATTAGTAGTTCACCAGCTTCTCATAGCTGCAGACGTTCTCATTTTTGCCCAAATATTTTACAAGGATTCCTCATACGATTTCTTCCCTAAAAACCAACTTCATTCCTCAATCAGAACAATACCGGGCTTATCCCTGAACTCCTCTATCACTTCATCCTGAAGTCCCGTACAATATACCGTGACAGGATTGTCCGGGCGTACAAGCGGCGAAAGGTCTGTAACAAGCGTATTGCTTAAATCTACCTCGCGCAGGTTTGGAAGCCCCGCCAATATCCTTATATCCTTCACATCGCAATAGGCTAATTTCAGCATTTCCAGCTTGGTAAGCTCTGAAAGGGGAGCTAAGTCCGTCACTTGTGTTTGGCTGATATCCAGCGATTCCAGCGACAGCAGGCGGGAGAGTGGCGTTAAATCCCTCAAAGGGTTCTGGCAAACATCCAATTCCCGAAGCGTCACCATGTTTTTAAGCGGGAGCAGGTTCCCCACATAGTTGTCGCTCAAATTGATGGCCGTGAGTTTTATGCCCAAAAGAGGAGATAAATCGGATATGGCTTGGGAGGTCAGCGTCAGATCCCGCAAATAGTACATGTTCGGTATATCCGCGAGGGAACTGATATCTCCACGATCCGGGCGGAAACCGTCGCTTGTGCTGTACTCAACCACGCCTTTCCCTAAGTGTGTCTTTATAAGAGCGACCTCCAGCGATGGGTGGGATATGTATGTCCCGTATATGCTAAGCTTCTGTATCCGGCTTGTTATCTCGCCACGCTCTATCGTATCAGCCTCGTCCTTGTTCAAGGCAAGCCGCACGGCTTTTTCAACATGGCCGCTGGTGAATGTGACGGTTTGATTTAATTCCTCCTGCGTGAACGGATGATTTATCGCGGTGGGAGCGTCCATGATGAAGCCGACGCCGCTTTGAAAACCCTGCGTGCGTCCTATGGAGATCCCTGTGAAGAAAGATACGGCCAGGACAGCACATACTCCAACGCACAGCAGGATCTTCCCCGTCAGCCTGCGTCGCACCCACAAAATACGCTTTTTGAGTTGCAGCGCCGTTTTATAGCGCTGATCGCGGTCTTTTTTTATACACTTCTCAATGATGGGTAGCAAGCCTTTCTGAGGGCAGGTGCTCTTCAGATTCAGCTTATCCGGCTTGCATGTCGCCATGAAAATCATGACCACACCCAGTGAATAGATGTCAGCCCGGTTATCTGTCTGTTCGCTGCCGAATTGTTCCGGAGCCATATACGGCCTTGTACCAGCTACCCGCGTATCCTTGTCGTTTTCGGCATCCTCAGTTTTCTGTCGATCATTGCGCGCAATGCCAAAGTCGATCAGTTTCACATCATTCCTGCCGGATATGATGATGTTTTCCGGCTTGATGTCCCGGTGGATGATGGCGGGACTTTGGGAGTGGAGATAGCTCAAAATATCGCACAGACGAAGAGCAATGTCTGTCAGCGTTTCAAATCCGAGCGGCCCATATCTGAGGACATGGGCATGCAGATCATCGCCGCTGAAATATTCCCGCACCAAGAAGCTGCGCCCATTATGCTCCCAAACCCCAAATGCTTTTGGGATTGCCGGGTGATCAAGCCTGTTCAATATTGCGCTCTCGGCGGCGGCGTTCTCGATGCCGTCAGCTCCGGTAACACGAAGCACGCCTCGCTTGCCGTCCGATTTTCGGGTGACGAAATAGACCTCGCGTCCGTGCTGTTTATTCTCCAGGCTGTCAAAGGTGAATTGCTCTGTCAGCGCCGGAGGCATGTCCGCGGCCGCAATTTCATGCTGGAGCGTCGCTTTATATGATTTCAGAAAATCAGCAATATCGGACAAACGGATTCACCACTTCCAAATTTATATTTGCCATCCCAACGCACGTTTCCGGATACATATATAGGCCATAGGGTCATGACATACAATGAATCCTAAATAATTCTTATTTTCGGTATCCCTAAATTCTTTTATTGATCAACAATCTTTCCGGAGCGAATCACAGTGTGCAGGGTATAGGCGCCGGGATAGCTCTTGTCCAAACACTCCTGTAAAGTATCAAATCTTGCGGTCATCACGGTCCTGTCATTATTGTGAGATACACTGATAGTTTCAAGCCATGCTTCGATACTCTGCCTTATAGCCAAGCTGTCATCAGTGGGAAGACCGCTGGATACCAGGAAGAGCAGGAGCCAGTAATTTTCACTGTATGCCTTTGCTTCGGCGGAAGCTATTTCGTAATCGTTTTCCCGAAATGGGAAAGAGTCCAAATTCTGCTTGATTGCCTCTATCGCTTCTGTCGCGTACTTTTTACCACTTTCAGCTGACGAGTAATACCAATTGTGAAAAAATACAAATTTCATCATTGACCTCCTGATTATTTTTCACTTCATGATCAAATGAGTTTTATTTTACTGAAATGTCGCGCTTGATATTACAACACATCAGAATGAATGATATTCCCCCACTCTATCTCCAGCACAGTAGCGCGCGCAGTATCGGCAACGTCTTCCAAATACTTGCTTATTTGCTTTTTGCGCCGGGCTCTTCCAATGAAGAACCCGGCCGCCATTACCGCGACAATGGGTGTAAGACTATTGAACCACCCCGCAAGCCCCGTGCCATCCAAATGGAACGACAGACCTATCGTCATCGAGACCATTAAACCTATAAAAAAGAAACCCAACACCCACCAGCCGGCCGACGTAAAGACCTGTTCCTTCCATGGCTGGACCGCGCCGCAATACGGGCAGCTGTCCGCTTCCTTCAGGTTCCTTCCCAAAAAGATCAAGGATTTTGCAGGGATGGGCCCTTTGTAGGCACGGTCATGCATACATTGCATTTCTTCCTCTATCTTCTGAATTTTGTCAGACAGATTATTGACCGCTTGTTTTTGTGTTGCGATTACTTCCTCGGTCGAGAATTTACTATGACTTCCCCGTTTCGTAAGGGAGTCTAAACCCTTCACGATACCACCATACCAGTTTGTTTGACGGCCGCAGTGACCGCATGTGTAGCGGTAACGAAAAGCCCTCTTGGCTTCTCTTGTTATTCTGTAGCCAACGACTTTTTGTCCCGTTTGAACTGCCATCATTGTTTTTTCCTTTCTTTTTTCAGTTATCGTTTCATCATTTTCCCTAAGATCTGCTCTCTGTTGATCATTTTAAACCAAAGCTGAGACCTCCTGGTCTGCTCCGGGCATACAAACATACAAAGATATTATTTATCCGCAAGCCCGGTATCGAGTGGCGGCAGTTCCAACTGACACATGAAGTCATAAGTTTTTTCAAAACTGTACCCATGATTGATGGCAAACATCAGCGCTGCGTCACGCTTGATCAACGGGTGGAGACCGCCGCTGCGTGTCACCGCCAGCATCCGCTGGGTCGTTTTCAAGTCCAGCGACATGGCGAGGGCGAGGCAAAGATAGTAGTCCCGTTTGGCAAGCCGCCGTCCTTCCATGATTTGATATCCGTATGTACGGGGGAGATTGGCTTTTCGTATCACGTCGCTCTTGCGCTGACCCGTCTGTTCAAGCAGTGCATCAAAAAAAAGCCGGATGTCATCGTTCAAAAACTCATTCCAGCTATCAGGGAAAGCGTCGCCTTTCAGTTTTTCCTCCATATCCTTTGAGTTAAGGAGGCTTTTCTCGCTATCGTTGCTTAATATATCCATACCCCCTTGCCGTTTGCTCCTCCTTTGGGCAAATTTCAGTGTCCGTCGGATCGCTTTGAGTCTTGATATACTTGCCGCTTTTGATACGGGTGTCAGCGGGCTTTTCCACATCTTCCGGGATCAACCATGATCGCCCAAAACGCTTTACGTCCGCAACACGCCCTTGCTGACACAGCTTATGTACGCGACTTTCTGATACTCCCCATATTTATATGACGCTTCTCGCGCTGACATATAGCCATTCATAATGGCCTCCCATAGTTAAATAATTTTAAAATGAATTATATCCGAATATCCGGACATTTACAAAGAAAACAGGTGATCATCATGAAGAATCATCATGAAGAATGTAAAGCAATTAAATTGGTGTGTTTCTAACAGGAAAACAATATGTAAAAATGCAGAAAAATTGTATTCTGTCGTACCCTCTGGCCGTGCATAGGACAGTCTTCAAAAAAGGTGTTGTAATTTTGTAGTTCTTGAAAGACAGGTCAATAATTATAGAAAAGCTGTTAAGGGATGACGTTCTAGATTGCTACTAGTGAACTAGTTCACTGGACAATAAAATGCGAATATCCTTTGAACCCTAATTAAAGGTTCTGTAATGTCCGGCTATTATTTTAATTTTGTTATAGAACCGCCATCCATCTCATATATAGTGTCACAGAGCTCAGTAATATCAAGCGGATTATGACTGGCAAGCAGGATCGTCTTTCCTTGCTCCTTAAGTTTTTTAATAATTTCTCTTATCTCTATCACGCCGTCTTTGTCTAATCCGTTCATTGGCTCGTCCAAAATAAGGATGTCCGGATTTTCCATAATTGCTTGCGCAATAGCCAGACGTTGCCTCATCCCCATCGAATATTTAGAAACGTGTTTTTTCGACTCGGGATCAAGACCCACCAACCTTATACTCTCACATATTTGATCCCTGCCGATAATATTTCGTACTTTCGCCAGATATTGCAGATTGCGAAAACCGGAAAATGTTGGCAGGAAACCGGGATGTTCAATCACGATGCCAAGATCAGGCGGCATGTCAATATCCTTACCTACGATTTTCCCACGCACACGAATCTCTCCCTCTGTAAGGCGTAAGAGTCCGCAAATCAATCGCATCAAGACAGTTTTTCCGGAACCGTTTCGTCCAATTATGCCGTGGATTTTCCCGGCCGCGAAAGAGACTGTGATATTATTTAGCACAATTACTTCTTTAAACTTTTTGGTTGCCTTTACAACTTCAATAATCTCCATAACACCCTCACAATTCCGGATAAACATGAACATCCCGCTGCCGAAACATTAACCAACTAACGAAAGAAAGAATGACAATTATTAAAAGGAGCAGCCAGAAAGCCGCATTATATGTCACCATTACACCCGGAACATAAGGTTTCAACAATTCCGGAATATTCCACATTGCCGGGAAAAAAGTAATCATATACGGTTCATCCCAAAAACCAAAAATAAAAGGCGCAAAAGAATATGCAGCAGCTACCAAAATACCCAGGAAACGATTGCCTTGATATACTAAGTTCCCTGAAAAAACAATCATTCCTATCGTTGCAGTCTGGAGCCACAACATCAATAATGACAGCGCTGTAGCTTGTAAGGGATTGTAATTTGACACAATATGGCTCGAAAAATAAGCAAGATTATTAGCATAACCTGCTGTTGTCAATGACAATGTTGAAATTACTTTGCCCCAATCACCGATCCAAGCAATATATCGGAATACCACAATAATTGTCAGGAAGAAAATGATAAGTACAAAGATAAAAGCGCTTATATAAACATAAAGGAGTTTGCTGATAAACCATTTCCTCTTGCCGGCCCTGGATAATTCGTAGAGGGATAGATTGTCAATAAAGGGTGCGTTGCAGTAGAGTATGACGGCAATAAACAGAAACATAGAGACAACATAGCCCTCAGAGACAAGATGAGAAAAAATATATGGTGAAGTACGATATCCCACTGCGCTGCAATAATCACGCAGGGGTGATACAAAAAAGTGCGTCACCGTAAGTAGCATTAGCAACACTAAAATGATTCTCTTATTGCCAATCCATTTTCTAAATTCATTGCCGGTCAGGCGCAAAGTACTTAATACACTACGCATGGGTCACCTCTTTAACCATTTTCCGATAAGAAAACCAAGCTAAAATACCGGAAATGATAAGACAATAAGCCAGTGTATACAACAATGTTGATGCAATTGAGCCCAAATGAAAGAAGTCTTGTCCGACAACAATGGGACTAAGATAACCCGGGACTGACAACTTACCCATAAGATTAATTACAAAGTAAACAATAATTGGCGGCATAGCTATTGTAAGAAAAACATTAGAGTAATATACCGAGACCAGGAAGGAAAGCATTGACCACATACTTGCCAGCAGAGCCAAAACTATAGTGCGGGCAATTGCATACAATAGCACGCCTTTAGAAGCAATATAATAATAGGTCAGATGCAAATCAATGCCGGAATGGATAAAGAACCTGTCCACGGGTTCACCTGTAAAATGTGTCCACAATATAACACTGATCACGAAGAAAAAAACAGCCGTACCGCAGAACAAAAAGTAGGACAGCCATGCGCTTAGTGTTTTAGCAAAAGCATAAAGCTTGGCAGAAGCACGAGTAGAGATGTATGTGCTCATACCGTAATTATGATCGTCAGGCCATGACATGGCACAAGGAATAGCGACGATCGTGTAGAATAATGCCGAGTTCTTCCCGGCAAACATCACCAAATAGTACAGCGGATCGTTCACAATATTGGGCGTAAGCCTCATTTCCAGATAAACCGGATACCACTGAAGAACAACCAGCGCTAACCAGGCGATTATTGCGCTCTTACTGAGCAGATTTCTTTTGACATCGTTAACAATAAGTCTGCCGAGCATAGTGCCTCTCCATTATTCTCAGGTCTAATTGGTCTGGATTATCTCTCCGGTTTTAGCATCAAAATACAAGGGATAGGTGCCAAACATCGGATTTCCTTCTTCGTCTAAGTTGCCTTGATCTAACCAGGTATTGGCAACATAAACAGGCATTAGGCTAATCGTGTCAGGTTTTTTGACACCGCTTTGAACAAAGTCAGGCAGGTAAATTAATCTTATTGCGATCACACCGTATTCTTTGACATCAGGAGTCATAGCGTAGTATTCTTCAACTTTTTTGGCTATGTCTTCACGGCTTAAGATTGGTATTGTGGTCTCGGAGGGTTGATCAAATTTGTAAAACCAGGTAGTGCGGACAGTTTCTATACCATGTTCTCCGACATAACATCCGATAATACTGCCGTTACGTTCCAGCATATCTATATCGTCCACATGTGTAGTGTGATCAACAGGCACGTCACAGGGACCTTGACATAAAAAGAGAATTGCATATTTACCGTCTTTTTCAGACCAATTTAAGCGAAAATCGTAGCGACGATTTGGGTCCGCTTCTGCTTTTCTCATCTCTTCGTCAAGTTGTTTGCATTCCAATGTCTTCTTCAAGATTTTCTCGTGGTTTAATGCTGTTACTTCAAAGAGTGTGAGATTATCGTATCCCAACCTTAAAAGAGCCGAACGTGCTACCGCTATAGCATCATCTCTCTTCATGATTGAGATTTCTTCATCGTTGAAATAATCTCTGGCCAAAGCTCTTGTGTCTGATGAAAACGGGTCTGCCACTAAAGGAAATACCAAGTCCAGATCATTAGAGGTCTCCGGATCAAGATCAAAATGAAATGACTCTCCTAAAATGCTTAATATAAATGTGGTTTCGTTAAATGTGGTTTTGTATCTAGTAGTTGTTGCCTCGTTCGTGTCAGGAAAGGCTTGAGTATATTCTTTAAAATCTGACATCTTATATCCCGGCAAAAGAACCTCCAAAACCTTTTCAACAGAAGGGCAAAAATAGTGGGCGGAAACTGTTTCCGGCAGTTCTTGTACTGTTAGATCCGAATCAGGATACTTTTTGCTGTCAATCTTCTTAAAATTATTGCCAGACACATCTAAAGAATCGTCAAGAGAGCTATCGTCTTCAGATTGCTCAGGGCTGCTGCTTGTAGTTAGAGGAAGATCGGTAAGCGACATTTCTGTTTCTGGTGCCATAGACTCTGTTTCTGTTGCTATGGACTCCTCTTTTTGACATCCGAAAAGACAGGTTGCGACTAGAAGTACAAATAATGTTGAAATTACTGCTGGCTTAAAGTCTCTTAGACAAACCATTAATCGCCGTAGTTTCGTTGAAATATAATCGTGAATCATTTTGCTTCTCCTTGAAAATTACGACTCAGATGAGTCATGACAAGCTATACTCTCTTTTACCCACTAGTGCACTAGTTCACTAATAAGTATATCAGTTTTTATAAATCCAAAACCATATTATATATCTTAAATTATATATCCCAAGCTATCATGGAGGATCCTGACATCCAGATTTTTGACGAGCCGATGAATGGTTTGGATAAGATTTGAACGTAAGAAAAATAAACTAATGCACTGTCTTATACGAGCGGTTATAATGCTGCTGTTAGACAATCAATACCAGTGAAGATTTACTAATGGATATTAAGCTGATGAATAGAAGATCACGGTGGATTTATGGGCTCATCATTGCTTTGCTTGTGATTTCTGTCATATGGATTATTCCTGCTTATAAGAGAAACCGGGCAGAGAAAGAAGGGAAAAGGCTGTTCCTTACCCCGGTATGTCAGAAAATATATGGCATATCCATAAACTTAAGTAAAGCACTAGAAAAAGCGGAATGGCTTAATGCGGGAATGAGCTGCGCAACAGCGTATCTGAATGGGCTTGCAGATGTATTTTGCGGCGGATTTAGTTGTGGATATCCTGGGTACGCTGATGAAACCAATTTGGAAATGAGTGCTGCTGTAGCGCATGTTCAAGAAGAGCTTATGTCTGTATATTCAAAGCAGACTGATGGAATCCCATTGACGGATGAGGATTATTATTTTTTGCGCGAACTAGAGGTAGCGTTCAATGATTTGTGTAACAGCATAAGAAATGATGATGGCTCTATCAATAAAAAAGCGTTTGATGATGAGTATGTAGCAGAAGTATTCCGTA
>JBMNTB010000027.1:0-23095 GCA_050945515.1 Saccharofermentanales bacterium | reverse complement strand
CAATTATCCCAGAAGAATCTTGGGGGGACAGTCTGCAGCAGATTTCTCTCAGGCCGCCTGGGCGGCCTGAGAGAAACAGATCACTTACTAGGAAGGATGGCGTTTCACTTTAACTTGCATTCCACATGGATTACGATAATGGATTACGATAATTGACATTAGAGCGGGGCTGCGTTATTATTGTTCGGCAACCGCTTTGGGGGGGTATCCAATTTCGTATGGACGAAAACCCTAATACTCGAGCGAGCAGGCAGGAGGAATTAGATGTACGCTATCATTATGACTGGCGGTAAACAATATAAGGTTCGGGAAGAAGACGAGCTTTTTATCGAGAAGATCGCCGGTGAGGCCGGGGATAAAGTAGAGTTCGCCGAGGTTTTGGCTGTGTCCGGGGATAACGGACTTAAAGTCGGCACCCCGCTCCTGGAGGGGGCTACAGTTGAGGCGGAGATTGTTAAGCAGGGCAGACATAGGAAGATCAGAATTCTGAAATACAAAGCCAAGAAACAATATCGCCGCAGACAAGGTCATCGCCAGCCATATACCAAGGTCAAGATCACCAAGATCTTGCCTTAAGATGATTAAAGTTACTATCTGGCGCACCGGTTCAGGTTTTACCCATGCCTTTCACATGACAGGTCATGCAGGGCAGGGAGAATATGGAGAAGATATCGTCTGTGCCGCCGCTTCCGGCCTGGCACAGAGCATAATAGGATCTTTGCAGGAGATTGTCGGACTGGAGCCGGCTTATACTCTCAAGCCGGGGGATATCTGCTGCCGGATCAAGGAAGAAGAATTAGATCAGACCGGACGGATTCAGGCGGATGCCCTGATGCGAGCTGTGGAGATCGGAGCTAGACAGATACAAGATAGCTACGGCAGTCAGTTCCTTACCGTCGAAGTAAAATTAGAGTCAGGAGGCTTACAATGATTAGAATAGATTTACAGTTATTAGCACATAAAAAGGGTATGGGTTCGTCCAGAAACGGCCGCGATTCACGTGCCAAAAGATTGGGCGCTAAACTCGGTGACGGTCAATTCTGCCTGGCGGGCAGCATTATCTATCGCCAGCGCGGAACCAAGATTCATCCTGGTACCAATGTGGGCAAAGGCAAGGATGATACCCTGTTTGCAACCATTGACGGTCTGGTGCGTTATGAGCGGATGGGTCGCAACCGCACCTGTGCCAGTGTTTATCCGCTAGAGTAAATTGTTTTACGATCGTGCCAGATTAATTGTCCGTTCCGGCAATGGCGGGAACGGACATATGTCTTTTTACAGGGATAAGAATATTCCCACCGGTGGTCCTGATGGTGGAGACGGCGGCAGAGGCGGCAGTGTGATAATGCGTGTAGACACTGCCAAGAATACTCTGATTGATTTCCGTTTCCGCCATAAGTTTTTTGCTGAACATGGTGCCAATGGCGGCGCCAATAAAAAAACCGGCAAATCTGCCGACGATTTGATCATAACGGTACCGCCCGGAACTATGGTGCGCAGGGCAGATACGGATGAGCTGATTGCCGATCTGGTTGAACCTGATGACGAGGTCGTGCTGGTCAAAGGCGGCAGAGGCGGCCTCGGCAATGCCAAATTTGCTACTTCCGTGCGACAGACACCTCGTTTTGCTACGGCAGGTAAGACCGGGCAGCAGTTAGAGATCAAGTTGGAGTTGAAATTGATTGCCGATGTGGCCCTGATCGGGTTTCCTAATGCCGGTAAGTCAACTTTATTATCAGTTATTTCGGCGGCCAAGCCCAAAATAGCAGACTATCCCTTTACGACAACGGAACCGGTTCTGGGTGTGGTGACCAAAGGAGATTTCAGTTTTGTGGCGGCGGATATTCCGGGCTTGATTGAAGGAGCTGCCGATGGCGCCGGTATGGGACATGATTTTTTAAGACATATTGAGCGCACCAGAATTTTGTTGCATCTGGTGGATGCTTCCGGGCAGGAGGGCAGGGAGCCATATTCCGATTTCACAATTATCAATCAGGAACTCAGGCAGTACAAGCAAGAGCTGGCCCAACGACCGCAATGGGTTGTACTGAATAAGATTGATCTGGCCGATCCGGCAAAAATCAAAGAGCTGCGCAACCAATTGGAACAGGAGGGTTACCCGGTCTATGAGATTTCGGCAGCGACAAAAGAGGGAATAGAGAAACTGGTCAATGATCTGGCGGCGACCGTGTCTAAGCTACCGCCGTTTTTTCCGGCTGAAGCCGAAGAGTTGCGCAAGATTTATCGCTTTGAGCCGGAAGAGAAATTTACTATCGTTAAGCAAGGCGGGCTGCTTTCTGTCAAAGGAGCTTGGATTCGCGAGCTGATCCAGTCGACCAATTTCAGCGATTATGAATCTCGGCGCCATTTCCAGAGACAAGTTGACGAGGCCGGGTTGGAAGATGCTTTGCGGGCTGCAGGTATGGAAGACGGGGATACAGTCTTGCTCGATGGTATGGAGTTCGAATTTACAGACTGAATAAAATCAGTGCAATAGGTAACTTTAGAAACTAATCTTGAATTTTCCTTGAATTTTCTTATAATTTGCAAATCATTTGACTAATAAGGTTATAATTGATGTAATCTGTTCTGTAATTATTTAAATATTAAAAGTATTTATATTTAATGAAAGTGAGGACACATAATGCAAAAATATATCTGTGATCTTTGTGGATGGGTTTATGACCCGGAGCTGGGTGACCCGGACAACGGCGTAGAAGCTGGTACAGCATTTGCAGATCTTCCTGAAGATTGGGTTTGTCCGCTTTGCGGAGCTGCAATTGAAGATTTCTCACCGACTGACTAGAGAAATTTAAAGCTATATAGGACTGTATCGAATTGTTTCTAATGGCCGGTTGCCCAATAACCGGTCATTTAATTATTGAAAGGATTTCCCATGTTAAAGATTTCTGATTTTGTCTATGAGGTAGGTGCCCCCCATCCGGAACTGCTTTTTTTCGATAAGCTGGTTCCTACCGAATATGGAACCACATATAATTCATATCTGATCCAAGATGAGAAAACTGCCCTGATCGATCCCGTCGATCCAAGCAAGAAAGATATCCTCTTGCAAAATCTGCAGGAACTCGGCATTGCCAAGCTGGATTATTTGATCTGCTTGCACACAGAGCAGGATCATTCCGGAGCGACCCTTGATCTGCTTAAAGTATTTCCGGAGGTCAAATTGGTTGGCAGTGCCAAGGTTGCAGAGCTGATGGAGCATCATCTCCACATCCCCTGCTCTGATTTTATCATCATGGACGATAACGAAGAACTCGAATTGGGCTCCTTGACTTTGCGTTTTAAGACCATACCCTTTGCCCATTGGCCGGACAATACTATGGTCTATCTGGTGGAGGAGAAAATGCTGTTTTCCTCAGATCTGTTCGGCTCGCACTATGCAGCGGAAAATGCGGCTCGGCCCGATCTCAGCAAACAAAAAAGTGCTGCCCGGGAATACTATGCGGAGATTATGATGCCGACACGTCGACAGGTGGGTAAGTATACCCAATGGACCAGGGATCTCAATCCCGCCCTGATTCTGCCGTCTCATGGACCTGCTTGGCGGGATCCGGATTTAATTCTGGGTCTGTATGAGCGCTGGACATCTGAGGCTGTAGCGCCCACAGTCGTCATACCCTATGTCAGCATGCATGATTCTACGGAACTGATGGTCCGGCATCTGGAGCAGAAAATAAGGGAGCTTGGCTTGGAGGTAGCTACAATAGATTTGGGTGATAGCAACAGGGATCTCCGGACCACAGCCGGTGAAACGTTGTACCACTCGGTTGACGCTGCTGCGATTGTGCTGGCCACACCAACAGTGCTGGGTGGCCCGCATCCTAATCTGGCTTATGTAGCGCTGTTATTGAATACTATGCGTGCGAAAACTAAATTTATGGGTTTGATCGGTTCTTATGGCTGGGGCACGATGATAGAAAAAACTATGCTTTCATTACTGGACAAGGTTAAAGCTGAACAACTGCCGGCTGTTCTCTGTCTCGGCCTGCCCGGAGAGGAAGACTACCTGGCCCTTGATCGCTTAGCTGAGGAGCTGGTCAGCAAGATCAAGGCTCTGCCGGCGGAGACTTTGTTGACTTAATGCCGGCTTAATCTGCAAGTAAATGCTGCAGAATTATTTCGTACAGATCAAATGAAGCCGTCTCCCAGGCGGAGGCGGCTTTTTCCGCCATATCTTTGGTAGGAAAAGTGAGTTCCAGCCGGAAATGAGGATTTTCCTGCTCAAAACGTTCCAGAATCAACAACCATTCTCCGGCTGCGGTTGGTTGTATGCGTGAACTATGTGCCTCAATTTGATGTTTCTCTCCGGATAATTGAACAATCCTACGTTGCAGCCATTTCTGCAAAGAGGCAGGGATTTGGTGTTCCAGGGCCTTTAGCACTTCCAGACCATGAGCTGTAATATCCAATCTTTCGACAGCTTGGTTGGCGGCATCCAGATGCGGTTCGCTTTTTCTGATAGCCTGATGAACTAACTTGTTTTCTTTTAATTCTGCCAGTGCAAGGCTGTATTCGATGAAATTCATTTGCAGAGAATCCACGGCGGCATCTGCCAGCATTCCCTGGCGGATACCCGGGAGCTGACTGACAATTTTCAGGATAATGATTTTGTTCAATGTTTCTTGATCTAAGGCCATATTATTCTCTCTACAGACCTTGCAGTCTTAAATTATTTACATACTTGCAGATGATAAATATTCCCGGCATTGTTTCCGCAGTGTAAATGATTATAACATGTACTCCTATCGAGGCGGATAAGGGAATGGTATAATAAGCAACTGAAATCCAGTTTGACCGGAGGAAAGCAATGTCAACAGTTCTGGTTACAGGCGGAGCAGGTTATATTGGCAGTCATACAGTCTTGGCACTATTGCAGGAAGGTCATTCGGTGATCATAGTGGATGATCTCAGAAACAGCAAAATGGAAGTTGTGCGCAGGATCAGTAAACTCTCAGGCCGAGATTTTTCTTTTCACCAGACTGATGTCTGCAACAGTGATGCTATGCACCGCATCTTTGAAAATTTCCGGATTGATGCTGTCATTCATTTTGCCGGTCTGAAAGCTGTGGCTGAATCTGTCACAGTTCCGCTCGCTTACTACCGCAATAATCTGGACAGTACTCTAACATTATTGGAGCTAATGGCAGAGTTTGGAGTAACAAAAATTGTCTTTAGCTCTTCCGCTACCGTCTATGATCCAACTTCTCCACTGCCTTTGTCGGAGCAGTCAGCTCTGCGTGCGAGCAATCCCTACGGCTGGAGCAAGTTGATGAATGAAGAGATCTTACGTTCCTATGCTGCGGCAGAACCGGAAGCTGCGATTGTTTTGCTGCGCTATTTTAATCCCATTGGAGCAGATAAGAGCGGGCGTATAGGCGAGGATCCTAAAGGTATTCCCAATAATCTCATGCCATATATTACACAAGTAGCTGTGGGCAAGAGAGAGTCACTTCAAGTCTTCGGCGCAGATTATCCGACCCGCGACGGTACGGGAGTCAGGGATTATTTACATGTGCTTGATCTGGCCGCAGGACATCTTCTGGCTTTGGACTATCTGTCTGAGATGAAAGGAGTTCAAGCTTTTAATCTCGGAACCGGCAGAGGATACAGTGTGCTGGAAGTGATTCGGGCCTTTGAAGAGGTTTCAGGACGCACGATCAAGTATGAAATCGCAGAGCGGCGCAGTGGTGATTTGGCGGAAGTATACTCTGACCCCTCGCTGGCTGCCAGCGTCCTGGGCTGGCGGGCAGAACGTGATCTAAAGGAGATGTGTCTCGATTCCTGGCGCTGGCAGGAGCAAAATCCCAACGGTTATGAGGAGGAATACTCAACTGATATTTGATCTCCTTATCATCATTATTCTTTCAGGATCATTCTATTGGGGTCTGCGACGTGGCTTATTGCGTTCTGTGGCCGACTTGGTCATAATCCTGATCGCCATGGCAACTTCTTTTGTCTTGGTTCGTCCCGGGAGCAGTTGGCTTTTGCAGCAGGGCTTTTTCGGCGGCAAAATGCAAGAATTGACACAAAAAATTCAAGTTGTCGCAGCAGATAATAATGGACTGATTACGGATGTTCTTACTAAACTCGGCTTGCCCAATGTGTGGATTCGCTATCTTACTGATCAGACAGGCGGAAATGATCAGAGCTGGATTGAGAATATAGCACGGGTTTTAACTAAGTTGGCGGTTGCCGTTGTGGTTTTTTTGATTTTATTTATCCTGGTAAATGTGATTTTAAAATTGGCTACCAGGGGTCTGACCAAAATGTTGGACAATATATATCTGGTCGGATTTTTGAATAGGGTAGGCGGTGGCATAAGCAATCTCGCTTTGGGTCTGATTATTATAGTTTTCCTTTTGCTTTTGATGTCGGCTCTGACACCTTGGGTTCCTAAATTTGGTACTTGGCAGGAAAATTCTCATATAGCTAGCTTCTTGCGCGAGAAAAACTATTTCCTGAGTTTGTTGGAAACCATTTTTTGACTGATTGCAGTGCAAACTGTAGCAAAAGTGTCGGTCCGGATACAAACTTGAAGAATATTGCCGGCTGAGCTTGACAAAGGATATCTCTGGCGTTATATTAATCTTAGTTAGCACTCGGACGGTCTGAGTGCTAATTACTATAAATTAATTTAACATTATATATGGAGGAATCAACATGAATATTAAACCATTGGCTGACCGTGTAATGGTCAAGATGCTGGAAGCAGAAGAAACCACCAAGAGTGGTATCGTTTTGCCGGGTTCAGCAAAAGAAAAACCGCAAGTGGCAGAAATTGTGGCAGTAGGCCCGGGCGGGATTGTTGACGGCAAAGATGTAATTATGGAAGTTGAAGTTGGAGATCATGTCCTGATCAGCAAATATGCTGGTACCGAGGTCAAGATCGATAATGTCGAGTATACAATTTTGCGTCAGAGCGACATACTCGCAATTGTTGAGTAAGCGCTCGGCGTATTAACGGAGGGATAAAATAATGGCTAAAGATTTAAAATACGGAGAAGAAGCTCGCAAGTCACTGGAAGTTGGTGTCAACAAGCTGGCCGATACAGTGAAAATTACCCTGGGACCTAAGGGCAGAAACGTCGTTTTGGACAAAACTTATGGCTCACCGATGATCACCAATGACGGTGTTACTATCGCCCGTGATGTGGAGCTGGAAGATCGCTTTGAGAATATGGGCGCCCAGCTGGTTAAAGAGGTTGCAACCAAAACCAATGATATTGCCGGAGATGGAACTACTACAGCAACTCTTCTGGCCCAAGCTCTAATCCGCGAAGGTCTGCGTAATATTGCAGCCGGTGCCAATCCGATCATTCTCAAACAAGGCATTGACAAAGCGGTAGAAGCTGCTGTTACAAAGATTCAAGCTTGTTCGAAGGCTGTTGACGGCCGTGACGATATTGCTCGTGTCGCAGCAATTTCAGCTAACGACGATGAGATCGGTGAAATGATTGCCCGCGCCATGGAGGAAGTTTCTTCAGACGGCGTTATTACTGTTGAAGAGTCCCAGACCATGGGTACTGATTTAGAAGTAGTCGAGGGCATGCAATTTGACCGCGGCTATATTTCCGCTTATATGGTTACCGATACCAGCAAAATGGAAGCGGTTTACGACGATCCTTATATTTTGATTACCGATAAAAAGATTGCATCCGTACAGGATATTCTGCCTTTGTTGGAACAGATCGTCCAGGCCGGTAAGAAACTGCTCATCGTAGCTGAAGATGTGGAAGGTGAAGCACTATCCACCCTGATTCTGAACAAGCTCAGAGGCACTTTCAACTGTGTAGCAGTCAAGGCCCCCGGTTTTGGCGACCGTCGCAAAGAAATGCTGCAGGATATCGCGGTTCTGACAGGTGGCAGGGTTATTTCCAGCGAACTCGGTATGGAACTGAAAGATACTCAACTCTCCGACCTCGGACGTGCACGTCAGGTTAAGATCAGCAAAGATACTACTATTATTGTTGACGGTGCCGGCGCAGCAGATGATATCAAAGACCGTGTCAATTCTATCCGTTCTCAGATTGAAGAGACGACCTCTGATTTCGATCGTGAGAAATTGCAGGAGAGACTGGCCAAGTTGTCCGGCGGCGTGGCGGTAATCAAAGTCGGTGCCGCTACAGAAACAGAAATGAAAGAAAAGAAGCTGAGAATCGAAGATGCTCTGTCAGCTACCAGAGCAGCAGTTGATGAAGGCGTAGTTCCCGGTGGCGGATCCGCTTATATTTCTGCCATTAAGCCTGTTCTTGAGCTGATGGCATCTACCGATGGCGATGTAAAAACCGGAATGACCATTGTGGCAAGAGCTCTCGAGGAACCGGTCCGTCAGATCGCTGCCAATGCAGGTTATGACGGCAGTGTAGTCTGTGAAAAAGTCAAAGAGAGCGCGGAGGGTATCGGTTTTGATGTCTTAGATGGCCAGTATACGGATATGGTGAAAGCCGGTATTATTGATCCGACCAAGGTCACTCGTTCCGCACTGCAAAATGCGGCTTCAATCGCCTCCATCCTACTGACTACGGAAGCTGTTGTTGCTGACATTCCTGAGCCAGAGCCCATGCCTCCAATGAACCAAGGCGGCATGTATTAAGCAATAGCGACTAAATAGATTTAGTTTTATGGCAGCCCTGTCCATGGATGGGGCTGCTCTTAATTTGTCGGCATCTTATGATAAGATAGGAACAGAAAAAATACGGTTGTTAGCCGGCCGGATAAACTAAGGTGAAGTGAAGTTTTGATGGTTGTTTACGAAAAAAAACCGCTGCCGGATGAAAGACGCAGATATTTGGGAGGGGATACCCCTCTTTTGGTGTGGCTATTGATCATGACCATAGTCCTGACGATTGCTGTAATTTTAATCTTTGATCCCAATGTCAACGCCATTATAAATGCTCGCAGCGAAGTACAGCGCATGATACAAGGCGGTTCGGGTTATGCGCTATCCTCAGACGAAGAGGTCTCTCTATACCCGGTAGGTTCCTATCAGGTCCGAATTGAACAGGGAGGACTGCTGTATCTCGATGCCAAAGGCAGGGAGCATGCCTGGCATGAAACTAATTTGCTCTCGGCGCGAATCATCAGCAGGTCATACGACAGCTTGATACTAAGTGATAAAGATAGTCCGGAGTTTGTAGTGGCCAAGGAGTCGGGCATTGTCTTTGCCGATAAAGTTAAAAGTAAAGCAGTTGGAGCGGATCTGCGGGGGGATGATCTGTTAATCTTGGATCAAGGCAAGGATAATAAAGGAGAGATCAGATACTATGATCTCGCCCACAATGAGATGAAATTTGTGCTCGAGTATCAGGAATCCGGCTACCCGCTGCTGGCTCGTATTACTCCAAGTGGAAATTATTTTGATGTTTTGATCTTGGATATCAACCAGGTTGATCCGGAATGTCTTGTTCAGCGCTACGACCTGGATGGCAAAAAGAAATCTGAGGTCAGATTATCAGGTTATTTTGGCAGTTTCTTGCATGGAACTGACGATGTAGTTGCAGCATACTGCGGTGACCAGATCATCCTGGCAGACATGGAGACGGAGGATCTGACTCGCTATGCTGTGCCGGAGGGATTTTCCCATCTCTTAGCGGATCGTACAGGTATTATTGTGCTCGGAACAGCGAGTGGCGCAGATGAGTCTTGGCTGGTCCGGCTTTCGTCTGCCGGGGATAATAAGACCACAACGATTCCACTGCTGTCAGCGGCACCTGTTGCTGCCGATGGTTGGCTCTTGCTGCCCTCAGATAAACAACTTTATCTCTATGATTTGACGGATTCCGTCCTGACCAGCAGTGTGGTCTTTGAAGCTCCGCTGCGACAGGTATATCTTGCGCCGGGCGGCAGAGCTCTGATTATTACTACGGAAGCCGTGATACCGTTTTTGGTTCAATGAGCCGGAGCAAATTATGACAGATTCCTTTGATCTGGTAATTATTGGCGGTGGCGCTTCAGGATTGGCAGCAGCCCTTGCCGCATCCCAGCAAGATGGCAGTTTGCGCATCCTGGTATTGGAAGCCCAAGAGCAACCCGGAAGAAAGATATTGGCCTCCGGCAACGGGCGCTGCAATCTTTCACATTTTGACCTCAGTGTTGATGATTATTGCGGTCAGGATCGAAACTTTGTACAATTCTTGCTGCGCCGTCTGCCAACTGTAGAATTGCTGGGGTTCTGGGAACGGTTAGGTGTACTGACGGTAGTGGATGCTGATGGCAGGGTTTATCCCCTTTCCAATCAAGCTGCAACAATTTTAAGCGCTTTATCAGAGGCATTAAGCCGGGCCGGAGTTGAGCTTCGCACGGAAAGTCCCGTCATCAGGCTGAAGCCTGAAGGTGGTCACTGGACTGTGACTTTATTATCCGGGCACATGATTAAAAGCCGAAAAGTAGTTCTGGCTACCGGTGGTCTGGCCTCACCGCAACTCGGCGGCTCCAGATCAGGCTATCTGCTCGCTGCCAAATTGAACTTGCCAGTGACGGCAGTTTATCCGTCGCTTACACCGCTGGTGCTGGCTGAATCGGCTCTATCTCAGCAACTGAAAGGCACTCGCTTCCGCGGGGTAGCGGTTCTGAAGAGCCTTACAGCTGAGGCAGATGGTGAAGGTCGGCCTTTGAAGTCAACACAAGGTGAATTCCTCATTACTGATTATGGTCTTTCCGGTATTGCCGCTATGGAGCTGGCGGACGAAGTCGCAACCAGATGTGAGATCCCTGCGGATGAGGGTCCTGAGTTGCCAATCAGGAGAGCCAAATTGCGTCCGATGGCAAAATGGTATCCGCTACGGCCAGATGAACAATTAGTTTTGGATCTTAATTTAGTACCGGATTTGTCAGCGCAAGAAGTAAAGGCCAGTCTTTGGCAGCGCCTCAGCAGTCTGTCGGCAGAAAATAAATATCAGTTGTTGACGGGTATCTTGCCCTTGCCGCTGGCAGAATATCTGGGCCGTGAACTTATTGCAGGCAAAATTGGGACTGGATTTAACCTAAGCGCCGGTGAAAACAGACAGCCAAATAATGAACCGAATGGCAGCAGGGCTATACATAATCGTGTTGCCGAAACGGATGGCGCAGCGAACAGTTCTGACGAGTACTTGGTTGCGGCGGCAAGCGCGGTACTCAATTTATGGCGCCTTCGCATCAGCGGCGTCAGAGGCTATGAACAGGCCCAGATCAGTCTGGGTGGACTGAGTACCTCGGCCGTGAATCCCCGCACCATGGAAGTGTACAGCCGGCCCGATCTCTACATTGCGGGCGAAGTATTGGACGTGACAGGCGCCACCGGAGGCTATAATCTCCATTTCGCCTTTGCCAGCGGCATCATCGCCGGCGAATCTGCCGCCACCGCCCTGAGGAAATAGAGCTAATAGGTAGTCTGCTTTCTTTGTCACGCATTTTTAAGCATATTAAAGCCTCCTGGTTATCCCGGAGGCTGTGATTGATAAAATCAGTTGATACATCTTGAGGGCTATTGTGCGGCCGGTTCCGGTTGCTTTGGGAGAGAAGTGGAGCCGGCTCGCTTGTTGTAATTATTTGTATTTGTTCAAATCTTCAAATTCCAATGAATACACTACTCCCTCATCAAATGTGTATGTACGCTCCAACAACTCAAGCCGTAAAGGCGCATTGATGTCTTCAATAGGAACAGTTTCATGTATTCCTGTGACTGTTCCTCCCGGCTCTACTTCCTTCATGCCTAACCATGAATTATCCTCAACCATCACAATGAAATCTGTTTTAACATTATTTTGAAATCCTCTTAAGAAGAAAGTATGTATAGGTGCCACTTTTTCGTCACTTGTATTAATCCAATCATATGTGGCACTAAGTGCGTATTTACCATCAACAGTATCAACGACTTTGAATTCTGTAATCACTATTTCAAAATTATCAAATATAATTGGTTTCCCGATGACGATTGTCAGATCGTCCGGTGCTTCTACTTCATCCGGTTCTTCGCTCGGTTCCTCAGGGGCATCTGTAGGAGCTTCAGTGGGCGCCTCTGTAGGCTCTTCTATAGCTGCCTCAGTTTCGGTATCAGCTTCCTCAGTTTTTTCTGGCTCTACAGGCTTCTCACTTTTGCTACAAGCAAATGATACTAGAACAAGTGCTAAAGCCAGTAGAACTAACAATGTTTTTTTCATGGTGTACCTCATTTCATCCGGCTATATCTGCCTGTCTTCCAGTTATAGACGATGATCTGGCTATAACTGATTACATAGTCTCCATGTTCTTGGTAAATATGTCGCTCTGACATAAATACCAGGTAACGGTATAAAAGAACTGCATCCAGATTCATAATATCTGCTAGTTCATATACCGTCCGGGTGGCTGTTTCTTGATTGCTTCTATTAAGTCTTAAATTGGTAAATATGTCGCTCTGACATAAACAACAGGTAACGGTATAAAAGAGCTGCATCCAGATTCATAATGTCCGCTAGTTCATGTACCGTCCGGGTGGCTGTTTCTTGATTGCTTCTATTAAGTCTTAAATTGGTATTAATTGCTTGAATGCTCAGCAATCAGCTCTTAATTCATATGTTCTTGGCTTCTTGTTGATCCCACACTGTAGGTGGCAGACTTCGTGATATGCAATAGCAGTTTGTTTCTTATATACTAATCGCTTGTCTATAGCGATATAATGCGATTTTCCTTCTTCCAGTAGAATTATACCACTGCGGCCGAATCTTTACCATTATACGGTATGACGCATAAGTGGCTCTTGGTCTTGGTCTGGACACTCTTGTACTATCCAGGCAATGAATCAAGCAAATAACCTGAGTCGCCCCGGCTGCACGAAAATTGCACAAAAAGACACTCTATGCAGAAAAATATACAGTTATACAGACAAGCAAAAACCCCTGTCGCAGGGGTTTTGCGTTGGCTGCCGATCTAGGATTTGAACCCAGACAAACTGAGTCAGAGTCAGGTGTGCTACCGTTACACTAATCGGCAATCTTTAGAGCAACACTGGTATACTAGCACATTTTACCAAAAGCAATCAAGCCCTCGAATCGCTCAGATATAATTCCCTTGCAGCGGTGTTTCCGACCTGCATTATTCGAATCATGTTTATTGCCTTAATTTTGCCATTGCCTATACCGTGAAAAGGCATTGGCGGTTTGGATCTGCGTCCGGGGTTCTTTTACTAATAATTTTCATTGCACTAATTTTGCCCTAACTTGTAAGACATAAAATAATTATGTCTGCTAGAGGAATGTCTTATGCGAACCGGACAAGCTATGTCTACTTTCGATTTAATTCGGTTTTTCTCACTTTATGTCGTGTTATTTGCAGCGGAAGTTTTTTATTCTGGACCCATCAGGAGGTTAGAAAATGGATACAAAAAAGATTGGTAAATTCTTAAAAGAATTAAGAAAGGACAAAGAGATAACGCAGGAGCAGTTAGCAGAGTATATGCATGTTTCCGGCAGAACAGTTTCCCGCTGGGAAACAGGGATGAATTTACCTGACATTACGATCCTGATCGAGCTTTCTGATTTTTATGAAGTAAGCATCAGGGAAATTCTTGATGGCGAAAGGGAGGAACAGAATATGGAACAAGAAAAAGCAGAAACTATTTTGAAAGTAGCGGAATATAGTCAGGAAGAAAATAAAAGAATAATTAGCAGGGGAAGAATATTGTTTATCTTCGGTTTCATTGTCTCTCTGGTTAATCTCATTGTTGAATGGCTTGATCTTGAAGGGGAGGGGGCCTGGTATAATTTAGCAGATTTTATCCGAGGCTTTATTGATGGTTTTGCTCTGGTGATAATGCTTATTGGTGTTCTCTATACAAGCAATCGCTTAGGGAAAATCGAAGAGATAAAACGAAAAATACTGAAAAAAGCATGAAAATTGTTGGGACTGTCTCCAAAAGAGGCAGTCGTATTCTTTGATTCCATGTAATAAGACAATGACAATAAATCCGGGAGGAGTACCCGATAATTCATCTGAGATTGTCTGCCACCGCAGCTCAGTAATATTTCTCAACCAAAGTTTATGCGCTGACCTAAAAGACCTGCTGAGTTTTTTCGTGCAAAAGACCTCTTGACAACTTGAACGCTGTTCAGTATAATATTCTTGAACGGTGTTCAAATAGGAGGTTGTAATGAATAATTGCGTACAAAATCATACAGATATAAAAGAGAAGATCATCAACACGACAATCTCTTTAATTGAAAGTTCAGACGGCCTGATTGAAAATATTACCATGCGCGCCATCGCTCAAAAGGCGGATGTTGCCGTCGGACTCATCAATTACCATTTCGTTTCTAAGAAGAATTTGATTGAGATTTGCGTACAACGAATCATCTCTCATGTCATGCGGACTTTTTCCGGGGCAGATGATGCGTCGGATGGACAAGGCCGCGGGGACAAGAACTCAGTTGACATGGCATCTTTTACTGCCAGCGTTTTTACGTTTCTGATCAACCATCCTGAGATATCAAAAATATCCATGTTGGGCGACCTTGCGCAGCCAAGTACGGAAAGCAACTCTTCCGTGAGTTACAAAGCTATCTTGAAGGCAGTTCCGGATACTGAGCCCGAAAACATTAGAAAAATAAAAGCCTTTATGCTCTTGTCTACGATTCAATCCGCTTTTTTGAACCGTGAAACCAGTGCTGAGCTTTTGGGTTTTAATCTGAATGACGAAGACGATTATGATCGTTTTTTCCGGCTCGTAACTGAGGTTTTGAATATTCCGTAGATAGATACGAAATAGTTTTCGAAATAAATAAAAACGATAAATAGGAAAGCAGCTGAGATGACAGAAACAATCGGAAAGGTAAGAGGCAGAAAAATGAAATGGCTATTGGGTGCCCTTTTGCTGGTGATTATCCTTTATTTTTTTATCCAAGGTATACGTTGCAGCAGGGGGTTACGAAAAGCTCAGGACAAATTATGTTCATATGAAGTAAGTACGGCTGATCTATCTTATGGTTCGATGACTTATGTCGATGCAGGCCAAGGTGAAGTGATTCTATCTGTCCACGGCATTTTTGGCGGATACGATCAGGCTTATGACAGTATTAAAGATAGAAGATCCCAAAACCGCCTGCTTGCACCGTCACGTTTCGGTTATCTCGGTTCTGATGTCAGGGGCAATGGAACACCCAAAGAGCAAGCAATTGCTTTTGAGGAATTGCTTGATTATTTGGGAATTGACCAAGTTTTCGTCTTGGCAACTTCTGCCGGAGGAACACCAGCTATACGTTTTGCGTTGGATTATCCGCAGCGTGTCAAAGGCCTGATTTTGTTTTGTTCCGCGATGCCTGTCAATGAAAAACCGGAAACCTTTCTCGAATATCAAGCGCCCCCTGAGCCGCTCTTGTCTGATTATGCCATGTACTTAATCAGTCCACTTATGCCTGCTCTAATGGGCATGCCGGCCTCGACGGTAAAAACGATCCAGCCTGTTGTTGACAGGAAAGTCGGTGTTATTTTAGATGGCAAACTAACAAATCCGGATATGGAGAGAAATTTTGAGCAATATCCGATTGAAGAATTAAAAGTGCCGGTTTTGATTCTACATTCAGAAGACGATCCCGTAGCAAGCTTTGAGAAAGTAGAAAATGTTAAACACCGCTTTCCTGATCTCACGCTTGTTTCTTTTCCTGATGGCGGGCATATGATGACGGGACATAGTGAGGAAATCAATCAAGCACTCGATAATTTTTTGCGGCAGCATCAGTAGTAGATCTATGTGAATATACCGGTGGGGGGCAAAGCCGCTGCACCGGTATATTCGAAACCCAGTTATGGCAGTTGTTCTGTGTGTCTATTGCGCTGATCATAGGTCTATGATCGACTCTGATTATCTAACATATAAATATGATTTAAGTTATCCGTGCTGGTTTGAACTTGGCATTCCAGCTGTAAAGATTTTTCAGGATTTTGTCTTAATACCGTTTGTAAGAGTATGGTTGGTAAAGTAAAGGCCAATTCCAATTTGTCCGGAATCACTTCCAGATAATAGAGGACATTATCGTCATTTTTTATTGTACATAAATCAGTCATTATTTCATGCAAATAATCCCAGCCATGAAACTCCCGTAAAATAGTATAGTCAGTAACATTTATGTTATTATCCGGCTGATAATTCAACGTTTTGAATTTATCCATCGCCTGTATTATTTGTTCTTCCGTCAAACCGCTTCCGGCAAATCCTGTAAGATTATCCGCCTTAAGAAGTGCATTTGTAAACATTTCCTCCCATTCTTCGACATAACTGTTAAGCTGAGCCTCACTGAGACTATATTCTCGCATGACTAACTCGGGATTCATTGCTTCTTTAAATTTTTCTGTGATAATCTGAAGAAATTTTTCCATAGCGCTATTTTCGATATGATAGGTTTCTTTGATTTTAAGAGTCTTGGCCAGCCTGTCTTTTAAATTGTTAATTTTCTGATCGAAGGCGTCATAGATGTCTTCATCAGACGACTTTAGTAATTTTTTGATCTCAGCAATGCTGAAATCAGCTAATTGAAGATTCTTAATCTTAATATAATCGTATAGTTGATTTTTTTCATAGTAGCGATAATTATTCTCATCATCTACATAAGCAGGTGATAGTAGCTTTAACTGATCATAATATCTCAAGGTTTGAGTTGAGCATTGACATAGATTGGCAAACTCTTTAATTTTTATCATATCTGCCTCCTGCTTGAAATATATCTTTACAGCTTACTTTAAGGTCAAGCCTATTTTCCTGCTTTTTCTGACTTTTTCGCTTTTAAAGAAAAATGCAAGAGTATCGTTTGCAAATATTTTGGCAAATTGCCTGGATCTCAGTTTCTAGTAACCCAGCCTTGATCGATCCAGTGTTGCAAATCGGGACTTAGTTCTTGCCCCTTTCACAGCAATTTCATCTCATGTTTTGATCAAGGTAAGCATATTCATAATTATTTCTTCGGCAGAGATTCTGCTTTTCTCTTTTGGTTATTCTGATAAATCTATACTGACAGAACTGACACCGCCTTCAAGAAAGATTTCCGTATCTCCTTGCCCCCATTGCGTATCGCTTTTTACAGATTCTCCATCTATATAAATATTGCCGATCCCTTTTTCAACATGCAATTTATAATCGTCCAATGAACCTATTAAACTAATTTCACTGGCGCCGACTCCCATTTTTAAAATATTTCTGCCTAGCAGTGTGCCGGAAAACTCTAACTTGCCTACACCCATCTCTAGATTTAAATTACAAAACTTACTGTCCCTGATATAAAGTTTTCCTACACCGCCTTCGATAAATGCATTATCACTTGCGGATATGTTTTGCAGCATGGTTTTTCCGGCACCAAATTGCATATCAATAGTTTTTGCTTGCAGATTTTCCATGTCTGTTCGGCCGGTGCCCGTATTAATATCTACTTTGTCAAAAATTTTATCCTTGGGAATATAAAGCTTAAGTACAGCCTTGCCGCCTGTGTTAAGGTAAAAGGTCTTTTTGTCTTTTATAAGAAGCACATTTCCCTTGGCCTGCACAGTTAAAGATTCGTAATTACTTTCTACGACAATATGGGGATTATCCGTTGCTGCCACTTCAAAATTTATGCCTTTAATGTCTATATCCAAAACACTAATATCATTTTCAAATTCATGTGTCGTATATTCACCCGTTATATTAGGATCAAAAGCAAAGAAAACAAAGGATAAAGCATGGAAGATTGCACTGAATATGCCGATTATCAGAAGAATTGCCAAAGCTATGGCAGCGTATTTTATAGTATTGTGCCAAGATTTCATATAATGTCGACACCCCCAAAGACACAATTTGCCTCAATATACAAAGTTAATCCATTATTCGGCTGAGTTTCCTGACGTACCGTCTTCGTTCTCTTATCGGAGACACCGCCGAAAAGTGCGTTGGAATCAATCTTGACTCGTATATTATCCGGTACTTTTATATCTATTCCTGCAAAAACGGCAGAAGCGGTAATCACACAATCCTTCTCGATAAGAGCATTTCTAAGGTCGCAAGTAATGCTTCCGAAGACAGCATCCAAGGCCGAACCTTCAAAAATTTGCCCGTCATAATTAATTTCACGCGACGAGAAAGCAGCCGTATCTTTTCCGGGTTCCTTGCTGTCGTTTTTTAATTCTTTAATTTTTGCGCTTGTCCTTCTATTAGATGGAGAAGTAAAAATCAATTTTAAACCGATCAGAATAATGATAACCGGAATAAGCAAGCGCCAAGCCAAATCAAAATCAATAATGTCTTGGGCGGCAAGAAGTAGTGCAACGCCGATCACAAGGGCAATTAAATTCCCGGTTTTTCCCCGTGAAGTAAATAAACCTATAAAAGATGGAACAATAATAAATAAAGTCCACCAGCCGGCAAAAAAGATATCTACTTCAATCAGGCCAAGTACATTTAAAGTAAAAATAACACCTACAATTACCAGGACTAGGCCCCAAATAATTCTACCAACATTTCTGTTTTTCATAATTTAATCTCTCAAACCTCAAAATATTAAACAAGTGATTTTTTCATCAAATACCATAATTAATTTAGCAAACCACCGTTAAAGTAATTTTATAAGAAATTTAGTTTCAAGTAAAATATATAAGAT
The DNA here is from genome assembly GCA_050945515.1 of Saccharofermentanales bacterium. Lineage (GTDB taxonomy): Bacteria > Bacillota > Clostridia > Saccharofermentanales > DTU023 > UBA1046. The sequence goes on along the minus strand of JBMNTB010000027.1, from coordinate 4,499 downwards.
CAATCCACTTAAGTTCAATAAGTTCAATTCTTTTTACCGCTCGCCATTTGAATAAAGATAGAGGGCTGTGCGGTTATTTTTGCCGTAAGAACAAGTTTTAAGCAGCGGCATTTATCAGATAGATTTAATAATGTCACTATCGCTTTATTCTTGCTCTCGCAGATACCAATTGGCTGCTTTCGGATCGTGTCCATGCTTTTTAATACTTTTCTCTACCATAAAGGTTAGCAGTTTTGCAAAAACCTGAGTCATGATTTTGCCGGGTGGAGACTGTGCCTGCTCATAGAGGCAGCTAGGAGATGTGGTTCCTGCCGCTATATGTCGAATAAACTGATCAAAAGCCGGCACAACTGTCTTACGGTTCATGTGTTTTTCCAAGGGTTTACCGTCTAACATGGCGCCACAGCCCAGTACAAAACCGCCCTGCCACGAAAGATGATTCTGCTCGGCAAATAATTGGAGGCAGGTAAGTCCGTGTTGGTGTGTGTGAATATAGGGCATCCCACCATTGATGATGCCATAAAGCTTCTGTCCGGAAAAACCGCCTGCCAGGGCTGCCGTCTCCAGCAACTCAATCAGTCTGGCCGGATAGGTATTGATGTAGCAGGGGCCGGATATTACGATGGTTGCAGCTTGTTGCATGGCCAGCACCAACTCATGCAAGCTATCCTTTTGGGGTAGAAAAACCACTTCGCTGCCGGTAACAGCTTGGATTCTTTCCAGCAGCATAGTGCTGGTGCCTTTGCGTCTGGGACTGGCACAAAGGAGCATGATCTCTGACTTATTCATAGACAATCTCCTGTGCGATTTTGTTAATTGAAGCTTGACCGGATCTGCTGCTAAGTATAAATGCCTGCCCTTGGGCGCTCATGATTTGTCGATTTTCTTCATGAAGGGATAAAAAGGCTGCACGTTCCGCTGCGCTTAGTTCATCCCCGATGCCCACCATATAGTAGTTCATGCCTTGTCCGCTCATACCTTTCACTAGTTCCCCGTCGCTTACCCGGTAGCGCGGATCCCCTACAGCTGCCATACGATCCATGATCTTTTTGATATGGTAACTGACACCGCCAAATACTACCGGGGAAACCAGCACGAGTGCTCGACAGCCTGCAATTTTTGGCAGCACCTGCTGCATATCATCCTGGGTGATGCAGCGTCCATAAGTTTTCCCGCTGCAGCTGCCGCAGGCGACACAAGGCATGACAGTGAGGGCGTTGGCAGAAAAATGAACAAGCTGAGTTTCTGTCTGTGACACTGCTTCCGCCAGTGCCGGACCATAATCTCCTTTACTGTCATCAGAAATTATTACTATCATATATTGTCCTCCTGCGTGCTGATACTTTTTTCTATAGTTCTCAGATTTTGATACAACTGGTCCAGCACCAGCCGCGCTGCTGCCAAATCCTCATCTGAGATTTTCTCGAATAAACTGTCCATAAAATGACGGCTGCTTTGCTGATATTTTTGTTCAAATGCTTCAACTGCCGGGGTTAGCTTTACGAGTGTTCGACGCAGATCAGCTTTGTCCTTTTCCAGACGTACTAAGCCGGTCGCTTGCAGACGCAGCAGCAGTTGCTTCATGTTCTGATGCGAGGTTCCCACAAAGTCAGCTACTTGAGAAACAGAAGGATTGGGCTGCAAAATACTGGCGCTCAGCAGGGCAAACCATTGTTTCCAGGTTATTTCTTCAAATACATTGTCTCCCACAGTTTGCATGCGGTTGGCAAAGGCAGTCAGCATTCCGAACAGGTAATATCTATCTTCAATATCTCTCAGGTCACTGGGCATGTGGATATTATCAGTTGGGAGATTTACCTGTTTCATGGGGCAAGCTCGCTTTTTAATGCTTCCAGTACAGCTGCTTTGATAACTATGCTGGAAGCGGTTGCGCCACTGATGCCGTCCACATCCGGGCTGTTTGTCTTGACGATGTTGTCGCAAAGTGCTTCAGCACCATAACCCGGCCCATGATTATGATCCAGCAGCTTTACCTCCAGGATCTGTCCGGCCTGCACAGTCACCTCTACCCGCGCAGTAACCAATAGTGCAGATGCACTACCCTGATATATGCCATCAGGTAAACCGGCAATATTAATCATACTGAAATCCTGCTGGGCATATTTTTTGATCTGCTGATTCATATAAATGAAGATAACAATACCAAGCACCAACAATCCGATAACGATATATATCAGAACACGTTTGATATTCATAGAAAACTCCTAACTTATAATAGGTAACTTGCTACCTAATCCAAGCATAATTTGCTGCAGCAGGCCTATCAAGACAGCTAGATGTAAGAAAACAACTCAGAATGTAAAATTTTTATTAAGTGATGTAAAGAATGAACACACTTTCTCCGAGCGATTTGGCAATAACATAAGAAATCATAAGTTAGGACGGTCTATGATGGTACCATTGTTATTATTATGGGCGATAATAGCACGCTTTCAAACCTGATGGAAAAATTTATCCTGATTTTACTTCCTTTGTACCAGGACATTACATGAATCCTGTTTCTCCTGTTTCTTATCATTTATATTTAATTTGAAATAGAGAATTAGGAGGGCTGTCTCATGAAAGAGCAACAAATCAAAGCCAGACCCGGTATGCCGATTCTATTATTATTCGCTGCACTATACCTTGCAGCTATCGGATGTATGGCACTGGGTGGTATTCTGCTGGAAAACGAAAATAATATTGGCGTCCTGCCTTTGGTGCTGGGCATCATCTGGCTGATCATCGGTTTTATTCCCTTCCTTGGTCTGAAGGTGCTAAAGCCCAATGAAGCGCTGGTACTGACTTTATTTGGCAAATATACCGGTACTTTGCGTGAAGCTGGCTTCTATTTTGTCCATCCCTTTTCAATAGCTGTCAATCCCGCGGCCAAAACCAGGCTGGGGCAAAGTGGCGATGTTCAGACCGGTAAGCAAGGCATTACCATATCGAACGAAGGAAGCAAGATGGATCTTGAAGCCACAGGTAAACGAGTTTCCCTTAAAGCCATGACATTGAACAACTCAGTACAAAAAGTAAACGACTGCCTGGGCAATCCGGTAGAAATAGGCATCGCGGTCATCTGGCGGGTAGTGGATACCGCCAAGGCAGTTTTCAACGTGGATAATTACAAGGAATATTTATCCTTGCAGTGCGACAGCGCTCTGCGTGATATTGTACGCATCTACCCCTATGATGTGGCACCCAATGTAGATACGACAGGCGATGGTGAACCGGATGAAGGCAGCTTGCGTGGCTCCAGTGAGGTGGTAGCACGGCGCATTAAGGATGAAATTCAAAGCAAGGTGCACGAAGCTGGTCTTGAGATCCTGGAAGCGCGTATTACCTATTTAGCATATGCAAAAGAGATTGCTGCTGTTATGCTGCAACGCCAGCAAGCAAGTGCTATTGTCGATGCTCGGAAGCTTATTGTTGACGGGGCTGTGGGTATGGTTGAGATGGCGCTGGAAAAACTTGCCCAAAATGAGGTTGTGACATTGGACGAGGAGCGCAAGGCCGCCATGGTATCCAATCTTCTGGTGGTGTTGTGCGGCAATCGTGACGCCCAACCGATTGTTAACAGCGGTAGCTATTATTAAGAACATACCCGGCGGAAGGAGCCGAGCCCTCCGTACATCAGGCGAAGGCAGTATAAACAGCTTTGTGCCTAAATATTGTAGAATACTATATAAAAAGTCATCAAAAAGCTGTCAAGAACTATGCTCAGTTTTCCGGTCGGCCGAGGAAGTGATTCATATATCTTGGCGCAGTTGCGGGCCGTGACAGCCTTGTCTTTGACTTGGAGAATATTATGGGAAAAGGCTTTATTCATCTCTATACGGGAAACGGAAAAGGAAAAACCAGTGCAGCTTTCGGCATGGCACTGCGCGCAGCAATGGCAGATAAAAAAGTTTATATTGCTCAGTTTGTTAAGAGCATGAAGTACTCTGAAACAAAAATTGAAGAACTGCTGGAGAATATCACTATTCATCAGTTCGGGCGTGGTTGCTATTTACTCAGAGAAGTGGAGGAAGCTGATAAACAGGCTGCCCGAGAAGGTCTGCAGAAATGCCGTCTGGCACTAAGTTCCGGCGCCTGGGATTTGGTTATTCTCGACGAGGTAACAATTGCACTGCATTTTGGACTGTTTCCAATAGATGAACTTCTGAATACCTTGGCAGAAAAGGCAGTACACACTGAGGTTATTCTGACAGGAAGATTTGCTCCGCAGGAACTCTTAGACCGAGCCGATCTTGTTACTGAAATGATGGAGATCAAACACTACTACACCCAAGGGGTACTTTCCCGTCCCGGTTTCGACTGCTAAGCCGCCAAACAGGGTAATCAGGTAAATTCGGGGGGAAATTGCCTTTCTCCTAATGCAATAATAATTACGTACTTACGTACCAAACAGCCGTAGCTGTTTCTTCTGTTTTCTGTTCATTGGCCTTGACCTTGACAAGAAAATAGAGATAAGGGGTGACGCTTGAGTTTGGCCT
>JBMNTB010000026.1:0-24311 GCA_050945515.1 Saccharofermentanales bacterium | reverse complement strand
ACCTTTAAGGCGGAAATAACAGCAGAAGGAATTGAAACAAAAGAGCAGGCGGAGTTTTTGAAGAGTCTGGATTGTGATGAAATACAAGGATACTATTATTCGAGACCTCTATCTCCGGAAGCACTGGAAGAATTTCTTAAAAAGGCATAATACGGACGGCTGTTTTTTCGTTATACAAGCCTATGAGTCTTTGAATCTTTTTAGATAACTTTCGGTATCTTTAAAGTTTTTCATTTTTCCTGACTGGGCTTCCTGCTGAGCATGTGCCAGCCGGTTCGTATTTTCGCTGCCTCTGAAGACAACTAGCTTCCACCAGAGAAACTCACCGACGAAGTTCAAAACCATGGTGCCCACCTTGACGATGTACTCGTGGGTGCCGGCTTCGGTTACTAATTGACCCAGCCAGGCAGTCACCGGTATGAAGATGACGTAGAAGAGGGCTACCTTTAGCATGGCTACAGGCACGTTATTGGCTGATTTAAAGGTGTAGCGTCGGTTCAGGGTGAAGTTCCAGAGGACTGACAGTACGATGGAGATAACGTGCTTGGCATCATAGGACAGGCTTGTTAGTCCGTCCAGGCCCAGGAAGGAAAGGGCTTCGATGGCTGCTGCCGACAGTGAAAGCAGCGTGAACTTGATAGCTTGGAGGAGAGATTCACGCGATTTGAGCGGTGCATCTTGTGAAGTATTAGACATAGGATTGGCCTTTCTCTTAGTCATCTTGGTTTAGATGGCGGAATAGATTCTTATTGGTGACATAGAGCCTGGTGAAAGCAGCATAGTTTCGGTCATGTATGGCTCGAGTTTGCGGATCCGGTTGATAGACATGGCTCGGTTGGATCAGATCTTCAGCAGCAGTAAGGTCTCTGATACGACCAAGACCGACCGCTGCGACCAGAGCTGCGCCGACGGCGCCGACATTCTGTGGTTCCGGCACTGTCTCTACCGGCAGCTGCAGGACATTGGCCAGGATGCCGGCTGTGACACCGGACAAGGCGCCACCACCAACAAAGCGGACAGAGTCTGCGGTCTTAATTTTCTTCCGTATGGTTTCTAAGAACCAACGCATATGGTAGCAGATACCTTCGACAACGGAACGGATCAGTTCCGTTTTGCCTGTTTCTAAACTGATATTAAAGAAAATGCCGCGCGCATTGGCGTCTTCAAAGGGGCAGCGGTTGCCATGTAACCAGGGCGTGAAGATGACACCGCCCGAGCCTTCCTCTGTTTCGGAAATAACCTTGGACAGATAGTCGTAGAGGCTTTCGTATTCTGAACTTGGATCCTCTGACACGTCCAGTTTTTCCAGATAGATATTAATCTCATCCAGGGCTAAATGATCACGCACCCACTCCAGGCATTTGCCGGCTGTTTCTAACTCGGCAAAGTAATTATAGAGGCCGGGCTGGACACCAACGACAGAAGCAATCATGGCCGAGGTATCTACGGTATTCTTCTCGGTTACAGCGGATACCCAGCCCGATGTACCCATGTAGACATGAGTCATACCCTGGCGTACACAGCCGGCTCCCACACCGATCAGGGAAGAGTCGCTGCCGCCGGAAAAGACCGGTATGCCCGGTCGCAGACCCAGTTCTGCCGCAGGCTCCGGCAGCAAAGAGCCCACTTTGTCTGTTGAATTGACAATTTCAGGCATATGGCGCTTTAATATGCGAAGCCTTTTCATCAGGACGGAGCTAAACTGTGGCGGCTCCAAGTTCTTGTCCATGATCATGCTGGCAAAGGCCGAATCCCTACTCATGGTAAAGCGCCCCGTCATCTTGGCTATTAAAGCGTCCTTGACATCAAGCCATTTGTAGATCCTGGCGTAAACTTCAGGTTCGTTTTCTTTCACCCAGATATATTTCCAGACCGGATCCTTGTCGCTGCCGGCCACCACACCGGTATGGTAGAGACTCTGCAAGAGAAAAGGTATACCGGCACCGGCAATTTTGGGGCCGCGCCCGCTGTGAGCACGGCGCACAGTTCCTGAACGCTGATCCATATAGCTCATAGAGGGACGGACCGGGCGGGCGGCCTTGTCGAGGAGGACGAGGCTTTGTGCCTGGGCGCAGAAACTGATACCGGCAATCCGGGAGCATTCTTCCGGCCAGCGGTCAGCGAGCTGACGTGTCGTTTGGCAGAGAGCAGTCCACCATTCCTCCGGATCCTGCTCTGCTCCGCCATTGGGCAGAATGCGCAAGGAATAGTCGGCAAAACACGAGTCCAATATATAGAGAGGCGGACCCTGGCGGCTGCCTTCGTCTTCTATGGAAAAGAGGCAAGTTTTGACGCCCGTTGTGCCCACATCATAAGTTAGAATAATCATGGCTGTTAACCTTTCCGTTCATTCTCCGGCACTAAAAGAGCGCCACATAAAAACTTTAGTGTCTCTGCAATGACTTTTTCGTCATTTTTTTCCTGATCAATCCAGGGATTGTTATAGATTTGGAAACGGATATTGTAATAATCGCAGGAGTAGGCATACTGCAGAGACATCAAGATATTGTCCATGGCAAAGGCGGCCAGACTGACATCCAGATCCGGTCTGACTTCACCCTTTTTTTGTCCCTCTTGCAGCATTGCAATATAGTGTCTGGCGGTAAAGCTTTCCAGACTTTGCGGTACCTTGGTCAGAAGATCATTATTGCCAAGCGAGGACATCTCGTGGTAGAGGCGAATTAGAGTTTTCTCTTGGCGTGAGGTCCGCACCACCAAGTGCAACAGTTGTTCGATCCTCTCTGCCACACTCTTCGTTTCATCTTCCACGATTTGACCTGTGTATTGCTCAATGATCCTGGAACCATATTGCACAATATATAAAAATAAATTCTCTTTCGTATCGAAGTAGTGAAAGAGCGAACCTACACTAATCTTGGCTCGCTCAGCAATGTCGTTCGTATTAGCCAGCTCATAGCCTCGGTCAGCAAACTCATTGACGGCGGCCCTGATAATCCGCTCCTGTTTGTCTGCATCCAGGCGCTTAAAACTCTCATTAGCAAAGGTTCTCATGCTTCTTCTCCGCATCCAGCCTAATCTAAAGCCGGCAATCCAAAATATATTGAGTGAAAACTCAACAGATATTAGACTTAATATTAGCACTTTAACTAAGAAAAGCCAATTACAAGCGCTATATTCTTGCATTTGCCGGTCAGTAATGCTAGATTTATATTGAGTGATTACTCAATTTTAAGGAGGCCCATATGGTGGACTTAAGTGCTGCGACAGTAGGGCAGCAGATAGAAGAATTAGACCAATTAATAAAAAAACCGATTTACTCTATAGCGCCGGACGCTTTAGCCAGATACGAAAAGGAGTATTTCGGTCAAAAATGCCGGCAAAGTTATGCCATGGTGCAGCAGGCTGTTAAATATATACCGGGTGGTGTCCAGCATAATCTGGCCTTCAACCACCCCTTTCCTCTGGTCTTTACCAAGGCGGAAGGGGCTTATCTGGAGGACTTGGACGGCAATAGATATTTTGATTTCTTACAGGCCGGCGGCCCTACTGTTTTGGGATCAAATCCGCCTGAAGTCAGGGAAAAGGTTATTCATCTTCTTAATACCTGCGGCCCCTCAACCGGCCTTTTCCACGAATATGAGTTTCATATTGCCAAGCTGGTAACGGAATTGATTCCTTCTGTTAGCTGGTTGCGCCTGCTGAACTCGGGGACAGAGGCTTGCATGGCAGCTATCCGGATTGCCCGGCTGGCCACAAAGAAGAAACATGTTTTAAAGATGGGCGGTGCTTACCACGGCTGGAGCGATCAGCAAGCCTACGGTATTCGTGTTCCGGGCAGCAAATTTACTCAGGCCCACGGCATTCCCCGCTTTATTTTTAAAGGCATCGCTGAGTTCTTCCCCGGCGATCTTAAGTCGTTGGAACGCAAGTTGCGGCGTAATTCCCTGCGCGGAGGTACGGCAGCCGTTATGATAGAGCCCGTCGGTCCTGAAAGCGGCACACGACCGATCAGCATCGATTTTGTCAAGGGTGCGGCTGAACTCTGTAAGAAATACGGTGCTCTTCTTATCTTTGATGAAGTCGTCACTGCATTCCGTCTTTCGCCTCACGGTGCCCAGGGCATAATGGGTATTGAACCGGATTTGACCGTCTTCGGCAAGGTGATAGGTGGCGGCTATCCGGGTGCCGGGGGTATAGGCGGTAAGGAAGAATACCGCAAGTATTTAGCAGCCGGCATCCAGACCGGTGATAAGGTAAAGAAAGCCCTGGTGGGCGGCACCATGGCAGCTACGCCTTTATCTGCCCTGGCCGGCTATTACACCATAAAACTAATTCGAGAGACTAAGGCCTGCGATCAGGCCAATGCTATGGGTGATCGTCTGACGGCCGGGCTGAAACAGCTAATTAATAAACATAATCTGCCCTTTGTGGCCTTTAACCAAGGTTCCATTTGCCATCTTGAGACAGTCGGCACCATGCATTTTGTTGTTAACTGGAAGAAGCCCTGGACTATCCTTAAGGTTTTAAACGAAACTTCAGCCCGCAAGGCAGAAATGGAACATATGGGTGCCGCCTATATGGCAGAAGGCCTGGTGACACTGGCGGGCAGCCGGCTTTATACCAGCGCTGCCTACAGCGAGGAGATGATCGATCAGGCACTGGCTGCATTTGATCGCACCTTTGCCAATGTGGTCAGATTAGATTAAGCAGGAAAGAAATATGCAGCGGGGCAGTGAGCAGGAAATTCGCCGGGCAGTGGTTGATCTGGCGCAAAAATTTTTAGAAACAGGTCTGGTCGTCCGCACCTGGGGCAATTTTAGTGCCCGCCTGGATGAGGTGTCTTTTGTTATCACTCCCTCGGGCCGGGCCTACGAGGGCATGGCACCCTCTGATCTGGTTAAAGTTTCAGCAGTAAGTGGCAAAGTCCTGGATGAGGGGGGCTATAAACCTTCCTCTGAAGCTCCGATGCATGCCTTGGTCTATCGCCAATTTCCTGCAGTGAGAGTGGTAGCCCATACACACCAAGTCTATGCCTCGGCTATCTCCCTGCTTGACACAGATATAGCTATCAGCGCAGAATGGCAGCCTCTCTTGACCGGTTCTTGCCTTCCTTTAAGTGCCTACGGCCTGCCCGGCAGCAAAACCTTGCACCGTAATATGGAAACTACACTTGCTCAGACCGCAGCCGGGGCTATTCTTATGTCACGGCACGGCGCTTTTGTCCTGGCGGAAACTACGGAAACTTGTGTCAGACTGGCCCGGGATCTGGAACGTTTTGCCCTAAATGTTTATGAGGACCGCCTCGGCCGTAAAACTAAGCAGCGGCCGGATATTAACGACGATAGCGCTGAGGAGAAAAATCTTGCCCGCGCACTACAGTCAACCTCAGATGAAGCTGTCTCTGTATCGACCGATGCCGAGGTTAAGCCTTGGTTAAGCCGCCGACTCAGACCCTATCTTGACGACTTTGCTCAGATTTGCGGCGTTAGTGCCGGGCACAGGCGGGGCTCAGCCGATGTGGTCTTTGATCCTGATCGGGGTATGGCCATCTGTTACGGCCAGGATCTGTCTGAGGCCAGGAATGTACGCGCTGTCTTGGAGAAAAACGCTCGCGCTGCCAATATAGCTGAACTGGCAGGTGCGCCGCCTCTGCCTGTGTGGGAAGCCTGGATCATGCGCTTAGTATACAAGCTAAAATACTCTAAGCAGGCCGGTCGTTAAATTGGCCAGTCGTTAGCAAAGCTGTCATGGCCCCGGACAGCCCCGACTGTACGTTCCTAACCAGTAGAGATCCTCGCTATCGCGATCCGGGGAGGACGGAGAAGGCTCGTTACAGCGCAATTCTAAACATATAGATTTAACCTGAATTTTCTATTTTTTACTTATAGTCCTATATAATTCTAAGCGTGAAGTACTGAATATTAAGTTAACGAAGGCGCTGACAAATGCGTCACGCATACTTCCAGACAGGAAAGCGCTGCACGTTGAGCTCTTTTTTGGTACAATTTCTGGGATTGAGTGTTGAGGTATAAATATGAATAATCTTATAGTCTGTAAATTTGGCGGATCGTCGCTGTTGAATAGCGCCCAGTTCCGCAATGTGAAAGCGATTATGGAGGCCGAGCCGGAGCGGCGAGTGTTAGTGCCTTCGGCGCCGGGTAAAGGTGGTGCTGAGAAGCATAAAGTAACGGATCTGCTTTTGATGTGCTATCAGCTGGCAAGTCATAATCTGCTATTTGACGAAATCTATAATGTGGTGCGGGAGCGGTTCATACAGATCCGTGATGAACTGGAGTTGGCGATCAGGATTGAACAGGAGCTGGACGGTGTACAGGCGGCGATCTCCGGTGGTGCGGGATCTGACTTCTGCGCCAGTCGTGGTGAGTATTTGTGCGCCAAGCTGCTGGCGGATTATTTGGGTTTTCGTTTTGTCGACGCTGAGACAGTGATCCGGATCAAGGGTGGCAAAGCAGATGTTGAGGCCAGTTCAGTACTGATCCGGGACAAGATCGGAGCGGACGAACGAGTAGTTGTACCCGGCTTCTATGGTCTCAATGAGAAGGGTGAATTCCAGACCTTCTCACGCGGCGGGTCGGACATTACCGGTGCTATTATGGCAGCGGGCATGGAGGCATCAGTCTATGAAAACTGGACGGATGTCTCGGGTTTTCTGGCTGCTGATCCGACGATTGTGAAGCATAGCGCACCGATCAAATCCATTACCTATAACGAACTGCGTGAATTGTCGTATATGGGAGCCATGGTATTGCATGAGGAAGCGATTTTCCCTGTCCGCGATCTGAATATCCCGATTCATATCAAGAACACAAATACACCTGAAGATGTGGGAACTTTGATTGTATCCGACAGTATGGCCGGTGAACGAGAGCAGGTGGTGACAGGTATCTCCGGCAAAAAAGACTATACCGTAGTACGCGTAGAGAAGACACATATGTCAGAGGAACCGAGTTTTTACCGCAAGCTGCTCAGCGTTTTCGAGACGAATGATATCCCGATCGAGCATATGCCGACCAGCATTGATACCATTTCCGTGGTGGTGGCTACGCCATTGATCAATGCCAAGGAGAAAAAGATACGCGAAGAAATCTCAATTTATTGCGATCCGGATCGGATTGTCTTTGAGGACGGACTGGCGGTAATTGCGGTGGTCGGGCGCGGCATGATTAGCACCAAGGGCACGAGCGCTACATTGTTCACGGCACTAGCCGAAAAGGGTATCAATGTGCGGATGATCAGCCAGGGCTCAAGTGAAATGAATATCATTGTCGGGGTCAGTAATGATGACTTCGAGGATGCGATCCGGGCTATCCATGACAAATTCATGCAGGTAAAGTGCAGAAAATAGCAGGACGCATTCGCAACACTGGATGATTGAGCTCAGCTAAGGTAAGCTTATTAGTACTAAATTGAGATAAGCTCGTGAGATAAGCTTTTTGTTAAGATAAATATAAATAATAAGGAATTGTAGGAATTTATTATGATTAATATAGGTCTTTTGGGTTTTGGCACAGTGGGCAGCGCAGTTTTTACTGTACTGGCAGAAAGAAAAGCGGAGATGGAGGCCTGTCTGAAGCAGAAAATCCGGATCAAACGGATTTTGGAACGGGATATGGCAAAGCATAAATCCTCGGAGGCTTTTCCCCTGATGACGACTGACGTCGCGGATATTATTGCTGATCCGGAGATCGATGTGCTGATCGAATTGACCGGCGATGTTAAAAATATGATCGAGCCCTTGCGGCGCAGCATTTCAGCCGGCAAGCATCTGATCACTGCCAATAAAGCCTTATTATCTAAGTATCTGGAAGAGCTGACGGAACTGGCGTCCAAACACGGGGTCGCTTTCCGTTATGAAGCTGCGGTCGCCGGAGCCGTTCCAATCCTGATTCTTATGAAGAATATCTCCGCCCTCAATGAAGTCTTGGAGATCGAAGGCGTCCTCAACGGCACCTGTAATTATCTGTTGTCCCGCATGGAAGCAGGACTCGACTACGACACTGCCCTGGCAGAAGCTCAGGCCTTAGGCTTTTCCGAAGCTGATCCCAGCTCGGACGTTGAAGGCTATGACACAATGTATAAGTTGCGGATTTTGTCTTCACTGGCTTTCAAGCAGCCGGTATTGGAGTCGGATATCTCTTGTACGGGCATTACCGGTGTCACAAAAGAGGAAATCGAACAAGCCCTGTCTCAGGGCCAACGTATCAAATTGGTAGCCAAAGCTACCAGAGATGAAAAGGGTGAGATTGCAGCTACCGTCAAACCCACAGCAGTCGAGCGCGATCAGCTGCTTGGTTCTCTGGATAATGGTGAAAACGCCATTATTTTGCGCACCTCAAATGCCGGTACTCTGACTTTTTCCGGTCTGGGTGCGGGCGGCCGGCCGACGGCATTTTCAGTCCTGTCCGATCTGATGCAAATCTATGAGGTATTAAGCTGATAGCCGCGGCAAAGCAAAATACATAAAGTGTGCAACCGAGGACTGTGGGAAGTCGAATCTATGGGATATGCAGCTGATGACTGCGGATAGCCGGGTCGATCAGTTGCAAAACTAGTGGCAGCAGATAGCCAAGTGTATTATGGGAACTATGAGATCTATGAAATATCATTCAACCAGGAGTCGAACAGATTTTGTCAGCGGGCCGGAGGCGATCATCGCCGGCCTGGCACCGGACGGCGGCTTATACGTGCCTGAGCGACTGCCGGCAGTGAATTGGCGCACTTTGCCCACGACTTATCGCGAGCTGGCCCGGCAGATCTTAGGTCTATTCTTCCCGGAATTTTCACAGTCTGTTTTGTCCCGGATTATAGCGGGATATGACAAATTTGATTCCAATGAGATTGTGCAGCTCCGGGACTTTGACGATTATGCCTTCTTGGAGCTCTATCACGGTCCGACTGCCTCATTCAAAGATATGGCTCTGAGCCTGTTGCCGGGTTTGCTGCGCGAATCATATCGCTTGACAGGGCGGGGCGAAACTGCTTTCATCATGGTCGCTACATCCGGAGACACCGGCAGCGCAGCGCTTGAGGGTTTCGCAGGTCAGGAAGGCACCGAGATCATGGTTCTCTATCCGGACGGCGGTGTCTCGGAGATTCAGCAACTGCAGATGGAAGCCGTGTGCGACAGTAATGCTCATGTCTTTGCCATCGCCGGCAATTTCGATGATGCCCAGCGCGCGGTCAAGCAGGCTTTCGTCAATGCCGACATCCGTCAGTTAGCGGCCAAGCGGAGCAAGGATCTCTCCTCCGCCAATTCCATCAATATCGGCCGCCTGGTGCCGCAGATCGTCTATTACTTTTATGCTTATCAACAGCTGGCAGCTGCCCGCAGAATTGACGAAGGCGCTATTCTGGATGTTTCGGTTCCTACAGGCAACTTTGGCGACATTCTGGCTGCCATCTATGCGAAAGCAATGGGCTTGCCCCTGGGGAACATAATCTGCGCTTCCAATACGAACAAGGTGCTGACGGACTTTTTTGCCAGCGGCAGATATGACAGCCGTCGCGAGTTTGCCAAGACAATCTCACCCTCGATGGATATTCTGGTCTCCAGTAATCTGGAAAGATATCTGCATCTCTTATGCGAAGGTGACAGTGAATTGATCGCCGGCTGTTATCGCTCGCTGGCGGAAAGCGGTTGTTTTGACTGGCCGCTGGACTTTCCCTCTGATCTGAGGTCAAAGCATAAAACCGATCCGGAGACCACCGCACTGATCCGTGACGCCTTCGTCAAATACCAATACCTGATTGACCCGCATACTGCAGTCGCTTATGGCGCGGCCGAATTGGCAACAAATTATTGCCTGATTGTGTCAACGGCGAGTCCGTATAAATTCAGCGATGCGGTCTTGACAGCAGTGGAGAGCGGTGATGAAAACGGCGGTAGCGCGACCGGTGCTAGTGTTGGTGTTATAGCGGCGGCAGATTTAAAGACCGGGAAGCCTCCGCTGACGGTCGAGGCGACAGGGCTTGCTGCCAAGATTGAGCGCCTGGAGAAATTGACGGATACGGTTGCGCCTAACAGTATCAGATCTAAATTGAGAGATTTCACAATGGCTCCGACAATATTGGCACTAGAAGAGATATTGCCGGCGATCGAGCAATGTGTAGATGGCTGTCCGGCTAAGTAAGTTACACTTTGCTCGTTGAAACAAACTTTACTGCACCGGATTATTGTGCTCTACCAGATTCTTTCGGATTATTGCGCTCCGCCAGAGCCTTAAGATAACTTAATAATGACAGGACGATATGACAACATTAGGAGAGGAGGTGTTGGAAATGAGGGTTGAAGTGACGGCTACAACAGCGAATATCGGACCGGGATTTGACGTTTTGGGGATTGGTCTGTCTCTGGCTAATACATATGAGCTGCTTGACGGTCCAGCGAAGAGACCGACGTTGGCGGACAAGGCTTTCCGTCGCTACTATGAGTTTATAGACAGACCTGTGCCCGAGCGGCGGGTGCATATCGTACAGGCTAATATCCCGTCGTCCAGTGGCCTGGGTTCATCGGCGAGTTTGATCGTAGGCGGATTAGTGCTGGCTAATGAGAGTGAACGGCGCCTGGACAATGAATCTTTACTGGCTCTGGCTACCGAGATCGAGGGACATCCGGACAATGTAGCTCCGGCACTGTTTGGGGGCTTGGTGATCTCGGCAGTACGGAACGGCAAGGTCTATTACAAACGCTATGAGCTTGATCCGCAGCTGCGCTTTATCTGCTTCGTACCGGAATATACTCTTTCGACCGCTCAGGTGCGGCGAGTCCTGCCGGATACGATCTCGCGCAGCGAAGCCATCGAGAATGTCGCTAACTCAACCATGCTGACGGCCAGTCTGATTACCAGAGATTATGATCAATTATCAATTTTCTTTGCCGATAATTTGCATGAGCCTTATCGCAAGCCCTTTGTCAGAGAGTATGAGCAGCTGAAGTCGTTGCAGCAACTGGAGGGTGTTAGCGGCGTGTACCTCAGCGGCGCCGGTCCAACCGTAATTGCCTTGACCTTAGATCCGGAGCCCATAGTCGAATACGCACGTGCCCATTTCGATTTTGCCGGTTCAATTCTGACTCTCTCGGTCAACAACTGCGGTTACACAGTGAAGCCGTAGGTTCGCCGGGCAGTTGTCTCCCAAGCGTAGATACTGCATTGCGATTTTACGCTAAAATAGGTCAGCCGTTCGGTTGTCTCCCAAGCGTGGATGCTGCATTGCGAGTTTGCGCTTCGACTATTACTAAAGGCATAAAAGTTGGTTTCAATTACTCTGTCCATTTTCATTAAAGACTAGGCAGTGGCATGATTTGCAACAGAGCGAATATCGATTTCAATTAATTTTAAGAGGTATATATGAATCAAACAAGTGATCATTCTAAACTTGCGGGCGAGCTATTTGCGCAGGGTTATAACTGCGCGCAGTCAGTGCTGTTGGCGTTTGAGGATATTACAGGACTGGATCGCGAAACAGCAGCGCAGGTTGCGTCTTCGTTCGGTGGCGGTATCGGCGGTTCGGGTGAGGTCTGCGGTGCTTTGACCGGGGCGCTGATGGCACTGGGACTCGTGGTCGGGAATACTGATCCGGCTGACAAGGCGGCGAAAGAGTTTCACCGCAGGCGCAGTTTCGACTTCGCGGTTCTCTTTGAGACGGAACAGGGCTCGTTGCGCTGCTGGGAACTGCTTGCTCTGCCGGAACCGGAGGCAGGCGCCGGCCTGACGCAGATTAATAAAACCCTGAGTAAGCTGGACGAAAGTCCCTGTCCCAAATTGGTGATGAGTGCAGCTCGGCTTCTGGATGAATTCCTCGCTACCAGGTACTAGCACTGTCCTCGCTACCAGATATTAGCACTGTCATTTAGTATTAATCGAAGGCGCCCAAGTATAGCTTTTACACTCACAGCCAATACCGCTGCCGGTCGGTATTGAGCGAAGGCGCCCACGGTTTATAAGGGCTTGGCGATACCGGTCGCCTGATCAATGTCCAGCGTGAAAAGAAAACCATTGCCCGGTTCGTCGAGCTGCATCTGTTCAGCGATGGCGTGGGCGATGGGTCCGGTCAATTCAACAGGCAGGACGATCAGGACTATATCCCGCTCGGTATCAAGGGGAAAGCTGAGAAAACTGTGGCTATCGTGATGACCACAGCCTCTGGCGTGGATGATCGTACCTCCGGTGGCACCGCCGTCACGAGCGATATCCATGACATCGTCGGCCAGACCCCTGGCGACAAAGACGATCAATGCATGATGTGTTGGTTTATTCATTTCAATTCTCCCTGAGACCGGATTACCGGTTGCGGCTGAACCGAGAGCCGAAATAACGGTCGCACTGCGAACTTCTTCTCGTCCGATACAAGTGGCACTTGACCGGCAGGATGGATTGCAGGATTGGCTTGTTCATCCTAGTCTTCCTCCTTTTCCAGGCCGGCTGCGTGTTCGACGGGGATATAGAAGCTGATACCGCTGCCGGGGCGATCCATTTCGAGCGCAGCGGAAATGGTTTGCTGCAGTTTACTAATCTTGGCCGTATTTCCCACATAGAGAATCAATTCCTTCTGCGGCGAAATGGGGAAATTGAAGATCAGATTACTGGTTTCGGCTGAGCCGATAGCCGGAATAACGGTTGCACCGCGGACTTCCTCCCGATAGGAGAGATCAATAATCTCATCGGAAACGCCTTCGTCAACAATGACAAAGAGGGCAGAACCAAGAGGCGCATTGTACTTGCCGCTTTCAGCCACTTCATCAAAGACTGCCCGGTCTTTACCCAGCAGATGAGAGATGGGTAGAGAAAACGCAATACCGGTGTTTTTGGCTTTGAAGTTAAATTTAGCAGCGATGTCTGCGATCAATTGCCCGGCGACATCGTGGCGGACAGCCATCATGATCAGTTCGCGCCTGATGTCGGCGATTTCGAAAAGGCGCAGCCATTTATTTTTTCGCGAGCCGTGGACGGGTACGATGGTTGCACCGCTACTGCCATGTTCACGGGCGAAGCGTACAATCTTGTTTGCCTGTCCGTGCGGTGCAATCACTATGATCAGGCTATAAGGTACCTGAAATTCTGCATAATCAGTCATTGGCTTCTCCTTTTGTCAGTGTTTTCTTGTTATTGCGAGCAGTTCGAATGCGATAGATAATGCCAAGAGTCTGCAGAGCAATCAGGGGCATCATGGCGACGAGAGCAATAATACCGAAACCGTCGAGCAGAATATCCGCAGTTTCGATTTCATGGGCGGCGCCCTGGGCAAAAGCCAGGATAAAAGTTGCGGTCATGGGACCGGAGGCTACGCCGCCGGCGTCAAAAGCGACGCCGATGAAGATATCAGGCGTCCAGATACTGAGCAGCATAACGATCAAATAGCCGGGTAAGAGCAGATGCCAGAGCGCCAGCCCAGGTATCAGCACGCGCAGCATGGAGAGACCGCCGGAGATGGCGACACCGCCGGAAAGGAAGATCAGGACGAGTTTGCGCGGGATATTGCCCGAGGTCTCTGATTCAACCTGCTTCGAGAGTACAGGGACGGCCGGTTCAGCGAGCACCGTTAACATACCGAGGCCAAAACCAGTGACGAAAAGCAGCAATCCGTTGCCTTTGGCTGCGAGCTTAATACCAACCAGAGAACCAACCTGCATGAAGCCGCCGGTGACTCCGACCAGAAAAATGACCAGTCCGATCAGGCAGTAGAAAAGGCCGATTAGCACGCGGATGACCTGACGTTTTCTCAGTTTGAGTGTAAAGATCTGCATCAGCAAAAAAATGATAATTAAGGGCGCGATCGAGAGAAATGCTTCTCGGACAAAGCGGGGGATAATCTTGATGAAAGAGCTGAGCAAGTGCCCTTCAGGGCTGACTGAGGGCATGTCGATATCCCCGCCAATGGTCATATTGCGGGCGAAGATGCCCCGGAAGAGGACGGCCACAATGGCTCCGGCCGATGCCAGCCCGGCCAGTCCGAAGCTGTCGGTGGCGTCTTTAGTCCGACCGTCGTGGACGCGTGCCACGCCTGCAGCCAATGCCAAAATAAAGGGTGTAGTGATTGCACCGGTGGTCGCTCCCGAAGAATCAAAAGCAAAAGCATGAAAGGCAGGAGGGACGAAGACGGCGAGTATGAATATGATCGCATAGGTGATATAAAGCACATATTTAAGACGGATGCGGCGGAGTATACGCCAAAGTCCGATCGCGATCAGTAGACCAACACCGATAGAGACAATAATGATGATCTGCCAGCGGCCTAACACGCCACCAGTAAAATGGGCGATTTGGTCAGCCAGAATCTGCAGGTCAGGTTCCGCAACCGAGATTAGAAAGCCAAAGAATAAACCGCCGGCAAAGACAAACCACATTTTGTTGGATTTGACCAGGACTCGGCCGCCATATTGAGCGATCGGTGTTGCTCCCAAGTCAACACCGAGCAAAAAGATCGCCAGACCAATGATGATTGTAACAGCGCCGATAATGAAGCGCCAGAACGTCAGCAAGGGTAATGGTGTAAAAGTGAAATGGAGGATAGTAACAAGAATGGTTACCGGCAGAACGGAAACTGTCACTTCTTTGAATTTTTCGCCTAATGCTCCCAAAATTGTTCTCACTTTCTGCTTTAAATTGGTCGGCCCGGTTTACGTAATGAGGCAGTGAGTATGGTCGACGATTCACTTAATATTTTTATTTTAACTTAATCCGGGCCTTAGGGAGCAGGTTTTTTACTTCATTTCCCGAGAATCTCCATAACAATGCTTTCCAGCAGTTTCGGCAGGATGCGCAAGCTATAGTCGCGCTCGACCCGCTCTGTCCATTTGTGAGCATCGAAACCGTAGCCACCGAGATTGATCACCGGCAGGTCAAGTGCTTTCATCGTTTGCAGAGGTACTTGGTAGCTGCGACCAAGAGTCGGCATATTATCTTGCATGATTTGCAGTTCATAGTCAGTATAGGGAAGCGCCAAATAACTGAGATCAGAGATATAGGGATAGTAGGTTTTGACCTTGAGCTCTTTGCCGTTATCGAGGAGGTAAGGCCCGTCAGCTGTATGATCAGTATCCACAGTCCTGCTTGTGATTGCGCTATCCGAACTCATTTCCTCGGCTTGGCATTTCTGATCTACGGTAGATTTTGCCGAGGTTCCCTCGTGTTTGCCAGCTCGATTCAGAGCCGCTTTAATGCCACGATCAACCAATTGGTAGACGGTATCATCCGAATCAAGATAAGAAATGGCGGGATAGAAAGGCGGGGCATAACCGACAACGATGCGTGGTCTGCGATCTGGCAGCAGGATTTCCAATTGCCGGATCAGATGTAAGGTCTGCTCCCTGGTATCGGCAGTGTTCAGAACCGGTGCGAGATAATTAGCAATCAGGCTATTCTTTTCCTGCTGTAACTGTATAGCGACCCTGTCGATCAGTTCCGCCAGCGAGATAATTTCAAACTCGGGATGAATTATTTCAGTCGGGATCTCGGCCCGCTTGGTATACTCATGCTGATAGCGATAATATCTGTCCAGGGAGTTTTCTGCCGCAATCGTTGCAGCCTGAAGCATCTTTGGCATGACATCAGCCGGTGTCTGTCCTAATAGAGGCACACTGATCAAGGTCCAAGCTTCGTGATTGGTCTTGACCGAGTAGACCTCCTTCAGATCTTCAACTTTCAAAGTGATGGTCGGAACGGATATTTCACTCCCGCAGGAGTCGCTGTACTTGGGATTGAGATTAATTTCATTAATCAGCTCGGCCAGGACGAGATTGGCATCAAGTCCGGCAAAGGGATCCCCGGCGTGAGTTTCCAGGGTGCGAATATAAAAAATGGGCATGATTTTACCGACTGTGCCGCGGAAGAGATAATAGGCTTCATCGCCAGGGTACTGAGCAGTGTGATAATCGGTATTGATAACACCGCAGATTTTAAGTTTTTTGGTGTCACGCCATTGTTTCAGGATTGCAATAGCGGAGATCATACCGGCGGAATTACCTTCCTCATCACAAACGAAGAGGGCGATAACATGACCTTGAAAACTGTCAGGATTCTCTGCCAGCCGTTTGAGCAGCAGTAGCTCATTGGCTACGCCGACTTTCATATCGAGAGTACCCCGACCCCAGAGAAAGTTGTCGCTTTCCAAATCAATTTGGGCTTGAGGATAGAGATTACGTTGTCCTGACTTCAAGACGTCTTTAAGTTGATCCGGTGTGGTAGCAAAATCAGCTAAAGGGCCGTAATCGTCGACTTCGACGGTATCAGTGTGCCCGAGCAAAACAACAGTATTATCCGCTTC
This sequence comes from Saccharofermentanales bacterium, assembly GCA_050945515.1. GTDB lineage: Bacteria > Bacillota > Clostridia > Saccharofermentanales > DTU023 > UBA1046. The sequence continues at coordinate 8,066 of JBMNTB010000026.1, read as the reverse complement.
CTGACCGGAAACACAGACGAGCAGGGAAGAGCGTTTCAACGGGTCTCCCTCGGATGGGATACGCACAATTTGTTCGGGATGGATGCGGAAATATTCCCAGTCGTGCAAATAATCCTCGATAAAGTCAATGATGTCATTTTCGCCACTGGTGTTGACAACACTTCTAACTTTTACCAGCTGTATCAGTAATTCTTCCAGCTCTTCTTGCATATTCATAATTACCCCTCATATGTTGATTTTTTCGACTTTAAACCATTATTAATTCCAACAATAAAGTACAGCTGACTTTAGTTGCCTACTAGATATATATAACTTGACGGTGGTCTGATTATGTCGCTCTTAATCTAATCCAGTTATAGTCACAGTTCAAGCCACTTTTGTGTTCTTAAGCAGACGGCAAAACACTTGCCGCAAATTGTGACAGGGAAGCCCAGTTCTTGTTCCGTAATTTGCATGGCTTTCTGTTCACAGATTTTCGCATCGACAATAAGCTCTCGATCCATGCCGGCACTCCAATTAGTATTATGTAAAGCTGTTGCAGGACAAGCTGCTACACAAAGGTCGCAATTCTCACAGCAGGAGTTGAGGATTGGCTCATCCGTTATAAGTGGAGCTTCGGTTAATAAAGTGGAGAGGCGAATTGCCGAGCCATATTCCGGTGTAACCAGGAGACAGTTTTTACCGATCCAACCCAGGCCGCCCAGAGTCGCGACGGTTTTATAAGGCAGTGCAGTGCGATTATTTTCATCGTAAAAACAGAGTTCTTTCGTCAGAGCTAAGGAGCGGAAGCCTTTCTCGGTCAGAAAGTCAGCTCCCAGAGTAACGATGCTATCCAGACGATGATTGAGGTCTTGATAGACTTTAAAGTATTCTTGATCAGGAGCAGTTTTTACCTTTTCAACGATCTGCTGCGGCAGAGGGATGGCAATTGAAACACCAACCGGATATTCACAGTTTTCCACCCCTGTCAGGTCTGCTATGCCAACCAGTTTTGCTCCCACGGCATAAAGCAATTCTTTTAAGTCGGTAGTAATGTCCATCTATTTCCGCTATTAAGATGCGGCCTTATTTAGCGACTTTTGGCTTAACTAACCCTTTCTTCTTAGCAAAACGTTGAGTAATAATGGGAGTAATAATACTCGTGAGCACAACACCAAAGGCAATTTGAGCGGTGGCAGTACTCGCATAGGGTACCTGGTCAGGCGAGGCAAAAGCTATAATGCTTGGTATAGAGATGCTGAGTCCGGCAATTGAACTCATGCCCAAAGTGGATATGCCGCTTTCCTTTAGCACCTTTGTCTCTACGAGCAAAATTACGGGGATCATCAGCAAGTAGTATACAGCGGAAATGACCACGCCTCCCAGTCCCCCTTGTTTGACCGCATCAATCAGATTGATACTGGATCCAAAGGACCAACCCATAAAAGGTGTCAGGGATCCCACCATGCCACCGAACATTTTCGCCAAATCTTTGTCGAGGTTTCCAATCAGCAATCCCAAGAGGATGGGAATCAGTACGGCAAGGATGGGCATCCAGTCCAGTGAGCCGCCTCTGATGATACTGAACACGAAAATAGGGAAGGCGGGAACACAGAGCAAACCGGTCAAACCAAAAGCACCCTTGTCTTGCTCAACACCGTATTCACTAACCATTGCCAGGTACATAGATGGATTGATAGAGCAAATGGCAACTGTAAAACCAAGCGCAGAAATGCTAAACGCTCCTACATCGATTCCGCTTAGGCCAAAAGCTGCCATGAAGGCTGCAGCAAAACCTAAACAGAGAATAATTTTTACAACAAGCAACACACCTTGTTTTTTCAAGACCTTACCCAAGCTTTTAAGATCAAGCATCGCAGCAGAGCAGAAGCAGACAAGACCTACAACATAGCCTGTGCCCTTAGATGTCAGAAGTGCTTCTGTGAGCCCGCCGAATTGTCCCAAAAAACCAGGGGCGAAAGTATTCACGAGGGCGGAAATAAGCATCGGGATCAAGAGCAAACCGCCGGGTATTTTTCTCATAAACTTAAGCATAGTATTGTCCTCTTCTGAATTTTATTTTGGTTGAACACTTTGAAAAATAGCTTGGATTTCATCAAGGGAAAGCGTACGGGCCGAAGGCACGGTTATTGTTCCTGCGATGATTTCCTGCTCCAGAGCGTCAATCTCCTCTTGTATTGTCTGGGGGACTGTGTTTTTATAGTGATCATTTTTTGCTAATGCAACACCATTTTCCTTTAAACCGACTACTTTAGTTTCACCGGTAATAACTTCCCGCGTCGTATAATTCTCAATGGCTTGATACAGAGAATCACCGATATCTTTGGTTACCGAGGTAATAATATGTTCGGCAAGATCTTCTTGACCGGTCGCCATAAAGAGCGAATATTGGTCGGTATCTACACCAATCATCGGCAGATCATTTTTAGCCAGAACATCCAGAACGCCGAGGTTTACAGAGCCGGCTGCGCTGAAGATGATATCCACGCCATTATCAATCATACTTTGGGCAATTTCTTTTCCCTTGTCTATGTCTTCGAAACTATTAGCATTTTCTAAATAGATCTGAATATCCGGATTTTTCTTCTTGGCGCCTTCCACATAGCCCACAGCAAAATCATGGATATTCGTATTGTCTACGCCGCCGACAAAGCCGATTTTTGCCGTCTCCGTTGTAGAGGCAGCGAGGTATCCGGCCAAGTAGGCTGCCTCACTGGCACGATAGACAATGCAATAGACATTTTTTAAATCCCCTTTACTCCAATCAACCTCTCCGTCGTACATGAGGAATTTAATATCAGGGTAATCGGCAGCATGTTTTTCTATAGTTTCCTTCATCATAGAAGACGTCATGATCACATGATTATAGCCATTGACCGCTTCCATAAAAACTTTCTCAAAGTTTTCCGCCTTATTGTCGTGTTCAAGGATGGTCAAATTGGTTCCGTGATCCTGTTTAGAAACATTGAGGCCAATTACTGCACTATCGTTAAATCCCATGTCCCCACGGTTGGCAATAATTAAGGCGACATTAGGACTGTCGCCAACATAGGTAATTTTGCCACCCGTACAAGCGGTCAGGAGCAAAAACATTGTAATAAGTAGAATAATTGCAACTTTTTTCATAGGTGCTCTCTGCCTTTCCGGATAGTTAATCTGGTGGTTACTGCTAAATTTACCAGATATTATAAGTTTATCATATATTATTCGAATTAGTCTAATATTATTAAATTTAATTTAAAGAATATTCTAGGGGTATTACTTCGTATGACTCCGAAAAAACTGTCTGAGTAGTGTCTAAGTAGAATATGAATTAATAATTTTATTAATAAACTATATATATGATGCTTTTTATTGACGATTATCACTTTATTTGCTAGTATAATTGTACATATATTACGGCGCTGGCTAATTTTCTTTGTCAAGAATGGAATATTTCATAAGTCAAATTGCGCTAATAATAAGAGGTGGAATATGTCAGATTTTTTAAATGAAGCTAAGGCCATGCAAGAGGAGCTTTCACGGATTAGGCGCGAGATTCATAAAAAACCGGAAGTTGGTATGGACTTGCCGATAACAACAGCTTTTGTTATGGAACAGTTGGGAAAACACGGAATCAAAGCGGAAAGAATTATCGATAGTGGTATTTCTGCCCTGATTGAAGGGGGACAACCCGGGAAGACTCTGCTTATTCGGGCAGATATGGATGCCCTGCCTCTGGCAGAAGAATCCGGGGAAGAATTTGCTTCTGAATTTGAGGGAAAGAGTCATGGTTGTGGTCATGATATGCACGCTGCATCACTCATCGGCACTGCCATCTTGCTGAACAAGTACAAAGATCAGATTCACGGCCGCGTCAAGTTTATGTGGCAACCGGGTGAAGAGATCTTTGCGGGTGCAAAGGCCATGATCGAAGCGGGCATTATGGAAAATCCATCTCTGGATGCGGCACTGGACTTGCACGTTGATGCATCATCGCCGATCGGGGTTCTCAATTACTCCAAGGGACCTTTCACAACCTCAGCGGATAACTACCTGATTAAGATTAAAGGTTCCGGTAGTCACGGTAGCACACCGGAAAACTCCATCGATCCTCTCAATGTTGCAGTTCAAATCTTTAACGCAATCGGCGCCATGCGTGTGCGCGAAATTAAGGGTTCAGAGTTCCTTGCAATGAGCATTTGCAGCATTAGTTCCGGCTCTTCTTTCAACATTATTCCGGACAGTGTGGAAATGCGAGGTACAATGCGGACCTACAATCCGGAGATCCGAGACTATGTTGTGCGTCGTATTGAAGAGATTACAACCCAAATAGCTTCTTTGTATCACGCGGAAGCCAGTCTTGAAATCGTCTCGAGTGCTCCTACCATTGTCAACAATCCTGAGATGGTGGATAAGGTCAGCGAATACCTGGAGGACTTCGGTATGGACTTTGAGACTGATCCTAATTACCGCCTGTCTGCTTCGGATGACTTCGGCTATATTGCACGTACCATTCCTTCCGTGATGTTCTTTATCGGTTGTAAGCCGGAAGGCGTAGAAAGAAACTTCCTCCATAATCCGAAAGTTGTCTTTGACGAAGCCGTCCTGCCTATCAGCAGTGCCCTCTTAGCCCACGTGGCAATAAAATGGCTGAAAGAACATGCCTAACCGGGCAGAAAAATTTTTGTGATAGAATAACCGTATTACTATAATTTTTAGGAAAAGGAGGAGCCGACAAGATCTTCAGGCTCCTCTTAGTTTATAGGGTAAGATTATTGTATTAGCAATTTAACTTCGTTAAGGAGGGTTAAGGCGATGAAATGCTCGATTCCATTTAAGCTAGGAATGTTTTCCGAAAGAACTTTTCATTTATTTATGCAATCCCTATAGCTATAATGCATAAAGGCTGCGTTGACAAAAAAACAGTGCACCATTAAAATACAACGAAATCAAATTTTGTTATTGCTATCAATGTTGGAGATGCCCGATGGTTGAGAAACTGGAAAAATTTTTTTATGGTCTCTTATCTAGTCGTATATCACATCGTTCATTCATAAATGATCATGAAAAATATTTGTATTTGATTTCATATGCTGCATGTGTTTATGCCGCGACTATGAATCTGTTCCTTTCATTATTTCACTTGGCTATCAGTATTTGGCCTTTACTTGTCATCAGTCTGGTTGGCTTTCTGATTGATATATTTCTGTTTAAGTTGATTGATAAAGGCCATTATTTACTGTTTGGTATTTTGTTTTCTGCGACAGTTGTGGCTTATGTTATGTCGTGCGCAATCTGTATTGGCACAAATAATTTCATAGTATTGTATCTGCTGGTTACGCTTATGATGCAGATAATAATTCCCTATGCGCACATCTCCGTTCGTGCTCTGGTGATTTTTATCCTGTGGGCGTGTATGATCGCTCTCATTTTTATTACTCACTATGCGGTGCCACTTTGGGACATTGGAACAGCCAATATCATACTTACTTTATTTAATATTCAGTTGTCATTTATTGTAACTGTTATCCAGTTAACCATAGGGAAATTAATTTGGGGCACAATTATTAAATTTAACGAAAAAGAATTGGCAAAAAGCAAAGGTGAGGCCTACACGGATCCGCTAACCGGTCTTTTTAACCGCAGATACGCGCACAGTTTTTTTGAAAGGCTGAGAACTGATCGCTTTGAGCAGGAGCAGGTCTGGTGTGTCGCAATGCTGGATCTTGACGATTTTAAAGTGGTTAATGATACCTATGGCCACCAGGTTGGCGACGGTGTCTTGATATGGATTGGCAATTTTCTTACAACTAATCTGCGCAAAACAGATCTTGTGTTTCGTTGGGGCGGGGAAGAATTTTTGATTTTGCTTAAAAACATCGATGTCTCTACCGCTTTTCGTACCCTAGACAAGCTACGTAGCAAAATCGAGTTGGAGCATATGGAAACACCCCATGGTGAGAACCTGCAAGTCACTGTAACAATCGGCGTCTGTTCACTAAATGTTGATAATGTGGAGCAAAGTATAGATACATGCGATCGCCTTATGTATGAAGGAAAAGCTTCAGGAAAAAATGTAGTGGTCATGTAAGCGTTTCTAACTAGCTTGAAAAGCAGCAAAAAACAGGCTAGGATTGCAATAAATAGGGTTAAGTTCTTTGCTTTAAAGGGTTAAGTTCTTTGCTTTAAGGAGTTAAAGAACATGAAATATGCTTTTGCTATATCAATAATATATTATATTTGCGGCTGTTTTTATGCGTTTCTTTGTGCATATACAGTAGTTGCCAATGCAAAAAGCAAAATCAACAGGCTGTTTCTGATCCTAACAAGTTCAATGGCTATTTGGTCATTTTCATATTCGCTTTCAAATTCAGCATCAACAGCGGAAGCAAGTGCTTTTTGGAGATTATTCTCCGTTTTCGGTTGGGGAATTTTTTACAGTATTTTACTCCACTTTGTACTGCTTCTGACAAAAACTGAAAGTCGATTAAACAAGTGGATTATGCACTTGATGATATATTTGCCCGCTGTTATAAATATTATTCTGTTTGCACCCTTGGGACTTGTTGCAGATCAACAATATGAAATGGCGCCAAGTGCTTTCGGTTGGGCTTTCGGTTGGGTAAACACTATTCCCCTCGATATTTGGGGAATTTGGTTTATCGTATACTATTCTGTATTTTTGTTTGCAAGCCTAATATTGCTTGTTCGCTGGTGGAAAAATATTGAACCTCGTACTCCTCTGAAGCGGCAGGCAACATATTTTTTAATATCAATACTGATTCCCCTCATCTTGGGAGTAGCAACGGAAACTCTGCCTGATATCCTTGGAGAAAGCTCTTTTCCCCAATTAACTATTATATTTTTGATGATTCCCATGACAACATTGTACTCCGCATCGAGAAAATTTGGGCTGCTTCTTAAAAGAAAGAGGTTAACACCTGTGCTGCGGGGAGCTGATAAATTATTGGACGATGGCCGATTGCGTTTGTTTGAAACAGTAACAGCTATATTTGTGATAGGTAGTGCACTATCGTTTTTGATAGGATATTTTGGTCTGAAGAGACCGTTAGAAAGTGAACTTTTGTACGCTGCGGCTTTATTGTTGATTGGAATATTTGTAAGGTTTATACCGCTTATAACGAGAAATCATGCTATTCAAAATACCATATTTCTAATAGTAAACACATTAAGTTTGTTTTATATGATGAGGGTAAACGCTGATACGGGAGCGTTAACGATATGGGCGGTGTATATACTGTTTTTCCTGTATACCGTTGTTCTTAATAGTGATATCCATGCAATTCTCTTTTTGGTGGCAATCCTGATAATTCAAGTTGTTCTGGGGATAATTTACCCGGAAGTTTCCGTCACCGTAGATTGGAATGAATATATCTTAAGAATGTCTCTTATTGTACTTACTTTTATTGCTGTGCGATATCTGACGAATGAATATGCTTCAAAGATAGAAGGATATCAACAGTTCGCCAAAGAACAGGAAGTGTTGGAAAAGATCTCTTCCAGTTTTATTTCGGTTAATAGTGAAAACGCCAAAGAGAAAACCGATGAGATGCTGGAAATGTCAGCCGATATACTTGGATTCAACCATGCATATATCATCGGATTCGACGAGGATTACGAAGACGCAACCATTCTCAATACCTGTGTGAAAAGCGTTAAGCGCGAATCATTTCCTTTTTATCCCGGGATGAAAGTTAAGACAGCGACTTTGCCCATGGCTCAATCTCTGATCACTAAGGATGCAACCATCACATATGGAGACTTCGCCCACCTTGCCGCTGACGAAGCCGCAGAACAAGGAGATTTTTTTCTGACAAGAGGAATTAATTCTTTTTTTGCCCTGCCGATAGAGGTTAACAAAAAAGTAATAGGAATGATTATCACTGAATACTATGACCTGAGTGATATAAGTTACAGCGAAAGCCGATTATACTTCTTAAAAATGATGACAAATATCTTGGGTGATGCCAAGCAAAAGGCTCTATACGAGGAGATGCTCTATGATTACGCCTATTTTGATGAAACTACCAAATTGGCGAACCGTAATATGCTGAAAAAGATAC
>JBMNTB010000025.1:0-25943 GCA_050945515.1 Saccharofermentanales bacterium | reverse complement strand
CAGGCTACTTTTTCCTTTTAGATACCCCATAATCTCCGATACACTATATTTCGGTGGAATCTTGACTAGCATATGGATATGATCGATACAGACTTCTCCCGCTAAGATCTCTATCCCTTTGCGCCTGCATAACTCGACCAGTATCTGACTGATATCTCGACGCAGCTTGCCGTAGATGACTTGGCGGCGGTACTTCGGAGCGAAAACAATATGGTACTTACACTCCCACTTCGTGTGTGATAAACTTTGGGAACCCTGCATGGGTCAAAACCTCCTTTGTACTCTGGCTTGCGTGGTAGCTTGCCTAGTGTACCACGGAGGTTTTGCTTCTTGAAGCTAAAGCTTATCCCCTCCACCCGCACAGTGGGTGGTTTATTGTTGCGCACGAGCAACGTGCGCAACAGGCTTAAGCCTTCAAAGAAAAGCAGATTTTTCTATCAAAATCTGCTATCTTATCTGGTGGAAGCGAGGGGAGTCGAACCCCTGTCCGGAACCGTATTCCCATGAGTTTCTCCGGGTGCAGTCAGTACTTGGAGTATTCCCCTTCCGCCACGCCTACCGACAGGCTTGACGGTCCGGTAGCTTTAAATACATTCTAACCGTCAAGCAGGGGTTAGAAAGTTTCTCTGTTTAACCTCCAGCAGATAAGGTCTGCCAAATGACGTCATGACTCCTGATGGCAGATATTCAGGTATGACGGCCGCAGTACTTATGCAGCGGCTAGTGCCGGTTTTTTGGCATTTAAAAATTCTCTCGTTTTTTACAGAGGCCAACGAGAATCCTCTACCCGCTTCTCAAGATGCAACAACCCCGTCGAAACCAGTGCGCTCCCAGATTCGATGCAGTAATATACATTATACAATAATAGCCATGAAATTTCTATCATCTACCGGCTAGTCTGGTTGTTCAGAGCCGCCATATTGTGTTAGTAGTCTTCATACCATTTCATATTCATACAATGATTTCCGCAATCAGCTCAAGACGAAGAACCAGATAATAAGCAAAATAATTAGTCCTATCAGGAACCCCAGTAATAGATAGCGGAAAAAAGTAGCAAATGGATTTTCCCTAAACTTATTGCCCGTATCAGGACCATGATGATAGTTCATGTCACCATCCTCCTGCAGGTCATCAAATTCATTGTTGATTTGTTTCATGCGTGAGTACTCCTGCGCTGCTGAGGCTGCTCTACCGGCAGAATGATAATCATACCCATCATCTCCGGGAATATTATCATGAATACTGAAGGCAGTAGTTTTCTTCTGTTGATTATATTTCTCAGAAGGTCTCTGATATGGATTCGGCATAATATGCTGATACTCGGAATCTTTTGCAGGTACCGGTATCGGTTCACTATGCTCTAAACTCTGGATCTTTACAGCAACAGTCGTATGATTTTCAGTTTCATTGTATGACAGACTGCCCTCATGAATTGCTCTAATTGTACCGGCAAAAGCATCCGGTGACAGAAATTCTTGATGCATATCCGCAGACGAATAAGCGCTGTAAACACTTTGAGTTGCCATTAAAATAATATCTCCCGGGGTTAGAACCAGACGTCTGATAACAGGTTCAAATTCAGTTATGGCAATAGGACTCCCCTGACCAAGCCAGATTGATGGGTTACCGTTAGCAAACATATTCGGCTTCGTCAGGCGCAATAAATCTTCGTCTCTAAAGAGAAAAGAGGCAGTATTGCCTAGATTCAAAATATAAGCATCATTGCCATCAATCAACAGCAGACATAATGATATGCCACCTGCCTGATCGGTTTTATTGCGGATTTGAATTTTAATTCTCTGGTCTGCTTCGATAAGGAAATCCCGACTAAAGCTAACAAAATCAAATTCATCTCCTCTGTAATGATCCAAGTGTTCGGACATTTCAAGGGCCAAGGCCTGAGCCACACGTCCTGACAAGTCACCGATAGCAGGTCCGCCAAAACCCTCTGTTATAATATAGAGTTGATTATAAGCGGAGGAACCGATGCTTTTTTCCTCATGACCGGAAATCATGTCAGGATAAATCCTACCTTGGCAGGAGAATGTGTCCTCATTGACTTTTCTGTTAAAACCTGAGCCTGTTAGCCCAATCATTAATGTCTTTGCCATTTATTTTAGTAACCTTTCGTTTGTTCTTTTAATTTGGTTTCAATCATTCGTTTGACTTCCCGTTCTTGTTGACTGGCTCTCTTATCGTGGAGCTTCTTCCCACGAGCAACACCAATTTCTAACTTAACCAATCCTTTACGAAAATATATTTTAACAGGAATTAGAGTTAAACCCTTCTGCATTATACCAGCCTCAAGGTTTCTAATCTCGTTTCTATTTAGTAATAGTTTTCTCTCTCGCATAGGATCAACATTAAAGCGATTACCTTGCTCATACGGAGAAATATGTAACCCGACCAAGAATGCCTCATTATCACGGATTGATATCCATGAGTCAGCAAAAGCAAGATTGCCCTGTCTAAGAGATTTGACCTCAGTCCCCTTCAAAACAATTCCTGCCTCTAAGGTTTCTAAGATGTCGTATTCATAGAGGGCTCTGCGATTCTTTGCAATCAATTTCACTTCAGTACTATGACTCAAATAGATATTCCTTTCAATGCCTAATATTGTCACAAAGCAATTACTATTCACAATTAGCAAACGATTATGTGAATAATTTAAACATCACTTTTACCTGCAGAGTCTAATTTTCTATCCTTATTATCACTGATATCAACAGTATTAACATTTTACATAACAAATTAATGTGATTTGTGTGACAATCAAATTTCGGATAATTCCCAAAGTGCTGTAGCATTTAGAGACAAGTCAGAATAGATGCCATCCTGCCACAGAAAATAGCCGGCTGCGGCTATCATAGCTGCATTATCTGTGCACAATTTAATATCCGGTACAATCAGTTTTACACCAATTTGATCCGCCATCTCAGTAACTGCTTCTCTCAGTCTTAGATTTGCCGAGACACCACCTGCCAAAGTGATCGTCTGAGCATTGGTTATTTTCTGCGCTTGCGACAGATGATCAGTCAAAATTTCAACAATAGTTTCTTGAACAGTAGCTGCAAAATCTTGGTCACTGAGGATTTCTCTGCGACTCTGGCCATTTTTCTTTGCCGCCTGCTCAGCTTGATTTAAAACATTTAGAGCGGCGGTTTTTACACCACTAAAAGAAAAATCCAGACTATCTTTTATTAGCGGATGTGGCAAGGAAAAAGCTTTGCAATTACCACCCTGCGCTGTCTGTTCAATTATAGGACCGCCAGGATAGCCTAGTCCCACCGCACGTGCTAACTTGTCAAAAACTTCGCCGGCAGCATCATCTTGAGTTCTAGCGATCAATGAGTAATCAGAATAATCTTGTACATATACTATATGGGCATGAGCTCCTGACACAACCAGTGATAAAAAAGGCGGTTCTAATTCATTATCACATAAATAATTTGCAGCAATATGACCGGCTATATGATTTACTGCAATCAATGGCCTCTCAATAGCAAAAGCTAAGGCTTTAGCAGCACTAACACCCACTAATAGTGCACCTATCAGACCAGGACCTGCGGTAACGGCAATACCGTCTATTTCGGCTAAAGTTAAACCGGACAATGATACCGCCTCTTCTATAACAGGCAATATTGTCTTCACATGCTGCCTGGAGGCCAACTCAGGCACCACACCTCCATATGATTGATGCAGATCAATTTGTGACGCAACAACATTGGAAACAATGCGGCGCCCATTAGCAACAATTGCTGCTGATGTTTCATCACAGGAAGTTTCTATACCTAAAATGTATATTGGTTCTGCTCGACTGGCTGCTATACTTCTACAATTAGTCATGCGCATATTTTAGCACATACCGTCAATCCATTATTTACAGCTAATGGTACAATTAATTAAGAATAGAAAGGGACAGAACTATGCGACAGGGGAAAAAATTCAATCCGCTATTTGTGTTGGCTGCCTTGTTAGTTCTGATTTTTTTAGCAGTAATATTGCTGGGGGCCGTATCATTTATCAGAGCAGACCGCATGATGAACTTGCCGGCAACCCCCTTGGAGCCTTTTGCAGCTAATATTATTGGTAAGCACCAGAATATAAGCTTCCGCTCATCTCAAGATCAGTTCAAGCTAAATGGCTGGTGGCTGCCTCACAAAACTCAGACATCAAAAGGAACAATAATTATAATTCACGATCGCGGTAAAAATCGTCTTCAATTTGGATTGGAAACGCATAAACTTTATGATTTCTTTACGGAAGAAGGTTTCAATGTTTTGTCCTTTGATCAGAGAGGCAGTGGTGAATCCTCTTCAGGCTTGCATGCCTATGGTTACAATGTTTACGAGGACGTACTGGCAGCTTTAAAATACGCTAAATCAAGAACGCCGAAAATGCCTCTGATTGTAATGGGCTTTGGAGCCGGCAATAGTGCTATCTGGCAGGCCTGGTCTCAATTACCCGTGCAAGATGATGTGGAGTCAAATGAGTCTGATGAAATTGCTATCAGTCGGCAAGATATAAGCGCCATTATTATGGACACTCCGGTTAGATCCACAGAAGATTGTATAATTTCCGATATTAATCTCTCACAACTCCCAGCAAAATGGTTTTTCCGCTGGTCAATCCCACTGGCTATGCGCTTATCCGCAGGTAATGCAAAAAATGTAGATTTCTTAGAATTAATTTTAGAAGCCCCCTGCCCAATCTATCTGACCAAAAATAAATCCGATCAAGTCTATGCACAAGAGAATACAAAAATTCTATTTAATGAGATCGAACGTCTCAGGTCTAGTACTTCGTCAATCACTATAACTGAAGGATCAGGTCACGTGACCGGATGGCTTGACAATCAGGGAGTATATAAGGATAGCTTAAGGGAATTTCTGAGGTTTTGGTGTGGAGATTAATTTTCCCCGGTTGAACCGAAACCGCCACCTCTGTTTGATCTAACAGATCCAAGATTGTCACACAGCTCAAACTCAACTGAAAAAGACTTAGAAATTACCATTTGGGCTACTCGGTCCCCTTGATTAATGCGTATTGTTCCAAAGGGAAGGCCATCTTCCTCAAGCCAGATATCAAAATCCTGAATCAGGTTATGACTTTGTTTTTTTCCACTAGTTGCCGAAAGGAAAGCTAAATAACTGCTTTTTCGGCATTGTTGTTGTAGATAATCAAGCAACTCCGGTTTTTGTAATAACAAATCCGGCAAAGAGCTAAATAGAAATTGATTATGAATTATTATTTTGATTTCATCTCTGTAATCGGAATCAATAGTGCCGGGGCTGTTAGGAATTCTCAAACTGGTTTTTAGCGCCAAACCGCTTCTAGGCCTGATTTGTGCTTCATATCCAAGAGGAAGTGCAATCTTAATACCGGTAGTGATTAGGCCTGTTGAACCGGGCATAATACGACAAGGTTTAGAGGCAGTTAGGTCATAGCCTGCCGCTTCAACTGAAGCTCTATGTGGTAAAGATCCGCCGTCCAGAACTTCAATGTAGATTTTTGGTTTGTGCACCGGAGTATTCTCTTTCATCAATCTTTCTCGGGAGTGTATTCTTTTAAATCATCAATGCTAGTTTGTCGTTCTGCTAAAGAATGATCCTTAGCAATCATTGTTCTTCTGGGCCGGGCTTGTCTAATTTTATTCTCTTGTGCACTTGTAAGTTCAGCTAGCCTTTGCTCATGAATATCACAGAGATTTTTATAGTATAGTAAGTCTTTCTTTAGTTCCCAGAACTGTTCTCTAAGTCTCGCCAACTCCGCTTTAAGTTCAATTTCATTTTGAATTGCATTATCTTTAGCCTTAATTGCTTGTTGTAAATCAGCTTGGGCCTGACGCATTGCATCAACAGCATTTACCAGAGCTAATACCTGTGTCGAAGTAGAATTCATATGGGGATAACGGCGGGCAATCTTAGTAATCAATTCATCGGCAATAGATGCAATTTCTTGAATATAATTTGGGTCTTCAGTGGCTGAAAGCTGATAGACCATACTACCTATTCTAACTTGAATTTTTTTGATCTCGTCTCTCATGTAGAGCTCCTGTTACAAAGATTGCCTATAGATTATAGCAGAATAACAAGCTGATAAGTTAATCCCTCGGGAAACAAGAGATCTGACGCAGATAATTATGCAAACCGAAGAGTTGATTCGGACTTAGTTCCTCAATGCGAAAATCCCGCCTTATCTCGGATTGCTCTAAATATGATATAAACTCTTTCTCCTGCTGTGAATCCTTAACAACATATCCCTCACGACGGAGCCTGCCCAAAAATTGCTTACGCCTACCCCGGAAAGCATAAAGTAAAAATCTGACAAAGCTTTGTGCTGATATTGGATCCTTTAGTAAGCTAACCTTTGCTGCTGTAAGCTTTAGCAATGCGGATTCAACCGGCGGTTGCGGCTCAAAGGCACTGGCGGGAAGTTTCATGATTGTTTTCACATTGCCATATAAAGATACCATTATTGCCAGAGGCCCATAATCTTTAGTTCCGGGATCAGCAGTGATTCGTGTCACAGCTTCACGTTGCACCATCAACACTAGCATTTTTGCTGAGGGTAATTCAGATAGTAGCTTAAGTATGATATTTGTCGTCGCATAATAGGGTAGATTGGCGGCAATCTTTATGGCTCTGTCCTGTCCTCCAAGTTCAAGGATAATCTTAGATAAATCTGTATTTAAAATATCGTCCCAGATCAATTTTACTTTGGGTCCCCAAAAATTAGCCAATTTTCTTTGCAGTATTGGTTGAAATCTCCGGTCAATTTCAACTGCGACTAAAAGGTCAGCTTTTTGAACGAGAGGCAAAGTAAGATTTCCTGTACCCGGACCGATTTCCAGAACCAAATCATCAGGACAAAGTTGCAATGATTCTATAATAAAAGAAATCGCGCGCTGGGATACAATAAAATTCTGTCCCAGTGCGCGGTTGGGGATAAGATCAGTTGTCAAATTATTCAGTTCGGATACTGTCATATTAGGGTTCAATATACCAGACACGACGAGTAGAATTTTTTAGTTTTCCTGTATTAAGCAAATCATTAATTGTATAGTCGTCAAGACAAAGGTCAATATCTGTTCTGGTAAGCCTGCCAACATCACACACAACTCCGATTCCATAGCCTTCAACAAACATAACAGTACCAAAGGGTATATTATCGCCGTATCCCCAAAGATGGGTAGCTATCACTCCAAGTTGAGTCGGTACGCCACAAGCTGTCGAATTTTGCAGATTTTTTCCTACGTCATAGCCAAACCACATGTTGTGCAGACGCTCCGATGACCTAGTGTTGCTGAGTTTCAGTGTAATACCATCAATTGTGATCGTACCGGCAGTCTCATCAACTGAAAAATTATTGTAGGTGCGACCAGGTATACCGGTATCGCGACTGATCAATCGTTTAATCTTGTTCATATTTGTTCTTGCAGCAGCTCTATTGTAAGAACTGCTGAAGCTTTTCTCATTGAAATTCCCCCGAGGTTTGACAAGACCCAGATCGGTAATATTCCTTGTTTCTTCTACGAGTGGATTTGTTTCAGAAGTTTCCTTAACACTGTTATTTTCAGTCGGTGAAGTAGATTTCTCCTCTGCTGGTTCAGCCTTTTTCTCAGTAGCAGGAGGGTCAGTTACAGCAGTAGTCGGTACAGTAGTTGGTGCACTGGTTTGTTCCTTACTTGCAGTCGGAGTCTTAGTAGTAGTTGTTGTTGTCGAATTTTTCTTAGTCGGTTTCTTAGTCGTCAGATAATGATTGTTAACATAGCCTTCCAAACCGGAATATTCTATTAATGACCAATCTCCTTGCAGTGAAAGTTCTGTAACCGCTTCACCTTTTGGAATTGTTAACATATACTCGCCATCTGCATTAGGCTGCTTACGCATTCTTAGATCATCAGCAGCATATTTGGTACGATTAACCTTTACGGTTTTGGGCTTAGACTGGGGCGGATTTTTGCTTAGCAGCTCAGATAAGATGAAACCCTTGCGGCCTTTACTGTCTATGACCTCAGACCAACTATCGCTACGGGATATTACATTAACCTTTTCACCACTGGATAGTACATCAATGATACCTTGATCAGATTCAGTGCTGGCCTGTGCTCTCAATCTAGTATTCATGACAGTATAACGCGTCAGATCACAGCTCTTCCAAACAGAAGAAACTGTAGTTGCAGCTATCTCAGAATTAGACTCTTCGACATTAGACTCCTCGACAACCGGGACATCATTTTGCTTAGCAACAAGCAGGGCTGCATCATTAGCGGCAATAGTGGTTTCTACAGTAGTGCTTTCTTCAACAGACACTTCAGGTTTTGTAGTTTCATTGGTGGGGGTTTCCTTACGCCCTGCGAGCTCAGGAGTAATAATCTTTTCATCCGAAACTGACCTAGCAGGTATGCGCTCAAAGCTACGAACAGGAGCCTGCTGTTTTAAGCGATTACTAACGAACACTGCTGCCACAATAACGCACAACAAAGTCGCCACCGCAATTAGCAGTTTATCGAGTTTCGTTTTTAACATAATAAGTTTTCTTTAACCCTCTTCCCTTTCCATGGACAAATAATAAGTAATAACCATCCACGAATTAGTTAATGAGTTTATTAGTCTGATTATTTTATCTGATAATGCTCACATTGTCAATTACTAAGCCATTTAAGGGCACTTTGGAATATTGCTTGACTATAACGAATAGTGTCGTCATTTTGGGAATTGGTCGCTCTTATGCGCTCGATTTGAGCAAATTTACCCAATATTCTTCCATCAGGACTAATTAATCCCTCAATCCCCCAAATGGAGCCTGTTGGATTCCAGGGCTCAAATCCGGTTGGCTCACCCTTTGCGTCTGCATAACAAAATGCTATTACATGTTGTTCTGTCATAAAGTCCAAGGTTTCCATTGAAGCTATTAGACGGCCTCTATTGCCGGCAATAGGTACCCTCTCAAGTAAGTCGGGAGTATGCAGCTGTAACCAAGGTGATCGGGCATTCATATATCTTGTAGTTACGGTACGTGATATGAAGCTGCCTCCTCTGCTGTTAGGCGCAAGAGTCGGCATTTCAGGATTTCGAGTTTGTATTTTACCATATGGCAACAAGCCTAGTTCCAGCAATTCAGCAAAGCCTCTGCCTATACCGAGTATCAAGTGATTCTTATTTTCCAGCCAATTCATCAGATTTTCAGCAACTGAAGGCTGGCTGAATACTGAATAGGCAATACCCTCTGCAGAACCGGGAAATGTCAATATATGTGCCTGATTCAAGCTAGCTTTGAGCTCGCATATGCTATCTGCGATTTCCTCCTGACAACGATTACGAAACACCGGGAGCTCGACTTCGGCGCCAGCGCGTTTAAAGGCGGATGCCATATCGTTTTCACTATTCGTTCCGGGTAAAATCGGTATTAGAACTCTAGGTTTGGTTTTTTTGAGAACGACAGCCGGACCTGTTTTATATAAATTTGGTAAAAGATTGGCGTCAGACAACAGATTTTCTGCCTCAAGCGGATACACTGATGTGGGATATATCTCTGCCAGCGGTTCCAGCCAAATCCTTAACAGCTCTGCAAGGCCAATATTCTCGTTATCATATGAGACCTGACCGTCACCAGAAGTTATACCCAGAAAAATTCCACCTGCGGCAATTATATCGGCCTCTTCTACACTTTCGTCAAAGCTTACGATTAGACTGCCGGGTGCAGGCTTAAATAGATCCACGTTATTATTGCATGAAAATTTGAAGCCCAGGGCCTCACCCATTAAGGCTTTTGTTACAGTAACCGCAAGTCCTCCACCGTCAGCAGTAATTATATTCTGAACTTGATTACTCTGGCAGCTTTCATATAAGAACGACAAGGTTTTTAGCCAAGGTTCGAGATCAACGATGCAGATTTCATCCAGTGGCACAATAAAAGCATAAACTTTCTGTCCTGCTGATTTCAGAGTTGCTGAAATAACTTTATCGACTGAGGTAAGACCAACAGCAAAAGCAATCAGTGAAGGCGGCACACTCAAATTTTCAAAAGTTCCGGACATACTGTCTTTGCCACCTATAGCAGGTACGCCAAAGCTTAGCATCGCGTCGAAGGCGCCTAATAATGAAGTCAGTGGTCGGCCCCAGCTCTGGGGATCAACCGTTTTACCAAAATATTCCTGCAGACTTAATCTGGCTTGAAAAGGATTCCCACCCATAGCCAGAATTTTGCTTAAAGCTGACAAGACAGCAAAGAAACCGGCATGGTACGGGCTTGCTTCAGCGAGATAAGGATCGTAGCCACAGGCCATAAGCGATACCGAATCGGACAATTCACCAGGACCGGTTGGAATTTGCGCTGCCATACCCATCTCCGGCGTCAACTGTGTTTTACCGCCAAGTGGCAACAGAACAGTGCCGGCACCAATGGTGTTGTCAAAACACTCAATCAAGCCCCGACGCGAACATTGTGAAATATCGGAGAGTAGCTCTGATAGTCTAACAACAAAGCCGTACTCAGATTCTTCCCCTGCAAACCATATCTGAGCTTGAGATGGAGAAAATAATGCTGAGGTCTGCTGCCTTGAGCCATTAGTTGCCAGGAAATCTCTTTGTAGTTCGACGATAGTCTGACCTTGCCAAATCATTTTTAGAACAGGTTCTTCTGTCACTACCGCTACTTCTGTCGCTTCCAAATTTTCTTCCGCAGCATATTGGCAAAATAAGGCTGCCTCGTCTGCTGAAACTACTACAGCCATCCTTTCCTGTGATTCAGAAAGAGCAATTTCAGTACCGTCTAGTCCAGTATACTTCAACGGAACAGCATCAAGATTAATCAGCAGCCCTTCTGCTAACTCGCCAATTGCTACAGATACACCGCCAGCACCAAAATCGTTACATCTCTTTATTAATTTCGCTAGTTCCGGCCTTTGAAATAAGCGCTGCAGATTTCGTTCCAGATAGGGATTCCCCTTTTGCACTTCGGCAGCACTGAGTCGATGCGAGGACTTATGATGACTTTGCGACGATCCGGTGGCACCACCAATACCGTCTCTTCCTGTTCTGCCACCAACCAGGATAACAATGTCACCGGCCAGAGGACGCTCTCTCCTCACCTGATCGGCTGGCACTGCTGCCATAATTGCACCGGCCTCAAGCCTCTTAGCTTCAAAGCGCGTATGATAATACTCAGCTAAATGTCCCGCAGCTATGCCAATCTGATTGCCATAGGTACTGTAACCCAAGCTGGCTTGCTTAGCAATGTAACGCTGAGCCAGCTTACCGGGTCGGACGCTCTTATAATTTTGTCTGGGATCCGCTCCCCCTGAAACTCTCATCGCCTGATAAGCATATGCCCTGCCTGACAATGGGTCACGAATGGCACCACCCAGGCAAGTGCCCGCACCACCGAAGGGTTCTATTTCTGTCGGATGATTATGCGTTTCATTCTTGAACATAAGGAGAACATCTTTATCGATTCCATCCTGTTTCACTGTCACACGGATACTGCAAGCATTAATTTCCTCAGACTCATCAAGATCACTGAGATCAAATTCAGTTTTGAGTATTTTAG
Organism: Saccharofermentanales bacterium; assembly: GCA_050945515.1. Classification (GTDB taxonomy): domain Bacteria; phylum Bacillota; class Clostridia; order Saccharofermentanales; family DTU023; genus UBA1046. Next base: position 14,390 of record JBMNTB010000025.1, on the reverse strand, counting down.
TACAGATAGTGGCCAAATCCATTAGAGTTACAGGACTTTTACTTCCCTTTTGCTGATCAAAAAACTTATGCCATGAGAGATAATAATGCCAACTGGACTCAATATGTTCACGCAAATCTGGGTCAAACTCCTCCGGAAAATCAACCTGTATCAACTCGGTATTGAAGGTGGTATGCCGGCAATGATCGGACCAGTAGGTATCAAGGACTCTAATTTCCGCTAAAGTGGGATCACGTCCGATCTCCAGAAAATGTGCCTGAATGTGTCGCAAATCAGCCGTAGTCATGGCCAGTTGCTGATCAACGCAGAAAGCATTTAGTTCTTCAGAGCTTAGTTCAGTAAAGCCTCTACATACTGGAATCGCCTTCAGCACATCTTCATGAATAATGTTAGATGCAATAAAACTGGTAGTGCCTGTCCGGCTTTCAACGGGATTAACCAGCCATGCTCTGATCTTCTGTCTGTCTGTCAGGCTAAGATCACCGTAAAACAGATAATGCCTGGCAGATTTGACTGTTCCGGCTTCTCTTGCCAGTGATATCTGTATGGATTGTGCTATCAAATCAGATTCTTGATCATATTGACCATCAATTGGTTCAACTATTAATTCATAGTCCGGTTCTTCTAAATGTGCTTGCTGCAGATTAGGTGAGCCATCATTGTGAGCAAATATTCTGATGCTTAAAGTGGGATCAGCGATCAGATCAATAATCCTTTCCGTTTCATAGCTTGATGTACTGAAGAAATCGACGCGAGAAAGAACAACCATCTCTTGCAAAGCGTCTACTCCTAAAAATTTTTTTAACTCGAGCAATAGGGACTGCCCCCCCGTATCCAAATCCGGACGCTTCATGAAATAGATGCGTTGCAGATATTCTGAGCCGTAAGTCATGGCTTTATTCTCCTTGCGATTAAATTTTTACTGCGATTCCAGTGTCTGTTCTGCCAGACGGGTAGACCTATCGATAAAGTCAGCCAGATCATCACCGCTCAAAAGGCCTTGGGCCAGTCTGGTCAAATCAAAAATGTATGATGCCAATTTTCTAGCAGACTCTTTACGTTCAGGTAACTCATTCATTCGCAGCAGGTTGGTTATTAGCTTAGAATCTTCATTTAGCAATAGCTCCATTTGCTGTTTAGTTAGCTCTTCCTTCTTATCCGCCGGTATTTGCGCATCAAGAGCCATTTGTTGAGAAAACTCTCTTATACGACGCATTTCTTCAGGCTCATGCAAAATGGCAGGAGGTGCATTTTCCCCTAAAGGCGATAATTTGAAACCTGATATTTTAAAATCAGTAACAGTAGGAAACAGATCCATCAAATGACTCAGGTCATCATCTGCTTCCACTGAATAGTCAGAATCGGCTCTGACGAATTGTCTCTTCCCTTGGCTGTGATATTCAATAAATGACATCAGTGGTGTATCAATTTCTTGATCCATGATCAGCACAGGTATTCCCTGCTCTTCAGCAATCCTGACATGAACTGCCAATTGATCAGCAGCCGGGGTATAGAGTACCTTGTCTGCAGGCAATTCCTGTTCCGATAAATATTTGCCTTTTGTAGTAGCGAACAGCAAAGATGGCTTAACATATTCATAAAATTTTTGATCAGAGAGAATACCGTATTTAACAAAAAGTCTAATCTTGGGCCATACACTCTCATAGTACTCTCGATCTTCGGTGTTTAACTTATTTAGACGTTCTGCCACCTTGCGCACAATATGTTGTGATAATCTTTTGAACGAGGGATCGTTCTGCAGGAAGCTACGCGAAACATTGAGTGGTAAATCCGGGCAGTCCAGCATCCCTTGCAGTAGAAATAAATATTCAGGAATAATCTCTTTGGTATTATCAGAAACAAAAACTTGATTATAAAAAAGTAAGATCCTTCCTTCCAATGTCTGAATGTGATCTCTGATCTGAGGGAAATAGAGTATTCCCTTCAGCCTGAACGGGTAGTCCATATTAAGATGGACCCAGAAAAGCGGTTCCTGGATACCGTTGAATGTGTCCTTGTAGAAAGTAATATATTCCTGATCGGAAATTTGTGCAGGGGGCTTGAGCCAGAGTGGTTCTACAATATTGACAGCTTCTTGATCGGAAATTCTATTCGTTATGAGATTAATATCATGCCATAATTCAACTTCTGTATCAGACTCAGTTAAGTAATAGATAGGCCAGGGCATAAAACGACAATATTTATCGATAATTTTTCTCAGCTCGGCAGGAGTTAGCCATTCTCTATCCTCAGGCGTTAGTGTAAGAGTAATAGTTGTACCTCGTTCGCTCCTGGTCCCAGGACTCATTTGATATTCGATACCTTCCTCGCTTTGCCAGAGTACCGGGGGAACGCCTTCTTGCCACGATAAGGTGTCTATCTCAACTTTCTCGGCAACCATAAAGGCAGAGTAAAAACCCAGACCAAAATGACCAATAAAGCCGGCATCTTCAGCACCGCCATGCTCTTGATAATATGTGACAAAGTCAGTCATTCCTGAGTAGGCAATTTGATTGATATATTTATCAAGCTCCGCCTCAGTCATACCAATGCCATTATCTACAATCATCAGCTTACCGGTCCCTGTATCGAAACGGATCTCAATTCTCAATTCTTCCTGATCTAATTCCATTTCACCCATATTGGCAAGTTGCCTTAGTTTGGATAAGGCGTCTGCTGAGTTAGAAACTAACTCACGTAGGAAAATGTCGCGATTTGAGTACAGCCACTGTCTGATTATGGGGAAAATGTTTTCTGTGCTGACCTGTATCTGACCCTTTTTGATCTTCATAATTAAATCCTTTCGTAAGCATTGAGTGTGCATATGATTCCAATCGATAATCGATTAGACCAATTATATAATAACAAAAAAGACTCAATGCTCAGTGATAAGTCGCGCCTCTGCTCTGTCATACTCTAAAACCTAAAGGTTATTAGTTTTGTCGGCGTAACTTATATCTCATAGTACTTATTTTAATTTATTCAGTACTTTTAGTTGTAAAGAGTTGTAAAATTTCTTGTGTTAAAATAGTTGCAAAGCCAATTTAACTATTTTTAGGCCGGAGGCCATGATGAAAAAAAAGAGATTTCTCTATGTATTTCTTAATATATTGGCTGCCACTCTCATGCTGGTAGGTATATACCTGTTAATCAGGCCCTATTATCAAAATTATCGCCAAAGAACTAAAATTGATGATATTTTGGCGGAGATGAAGATTACTCAGACCGACGGACAGAAATCTACATCCGGAATAGAGCCTGTGAAAGAAATTGAAGTTAGTTTTGCACCAAATGCCTATAAAGTTGATGGTGAAGAATGGGAAGATTTTGCCAAACCATCCTCCACTGAACCTGAGGCAAATGCTAGAAAATTTGTCAAAGTAAAAACTTATGCACGACTAGATATACCCTCTATAGACTTCTCTATGCCCATCGCTGATAATGCTACCGTACATTCCCTAAGGGTTGCTATTGGCCATTATAAATCCTCAGCACCAATGGGAGGAAAAGGAAACTTTGTCTTGTTCGGACACCGTGGGTATCGACCCGGTAACTATCTACATCATATTCATGAGATAAAACCCGGTGATGAAATAATCGTTGTCGGCAGCGAAAATGCTTATATATATATTATGGACAGGAGTATAGAAATTGAACCGTCATTATTGATGAAAAAAATTAACGAACACACAGATCAAGCAGGGATCATAATTGTCAGTTGCACACCATTGCGCAATACTGCTACCCATAAACGAGGATCACTTCGTTTTTTACTTTATGGGCATTTGAAAGAAACAATATCCCTGACGGACAACTGATCAAGAGATCTGTAGATCTCACTGTATTGGACAGAAAAAACCCGGCCATTGACTGGCCAGGTTTTCTTTCAGCAGAATCATCTTATTCGGGCATCAGTTCATCTAAAGATATCTCATTTAATACTTCACGAAGAATAGCTGCCTCTTCTCTACTCAGAGTAATACCCTTGCTCATTTTATCGTGATCCGGTGACCAATCGCGCAGATCAAGCTTTGCTTTACTCTCATTCCAGCTAACAAGGTTTAACTCACGATTCCAGCCTGATCTGCTGGTGCTCAAAACTGCAATATTCTTCTTAATCTCGTATTTAAACTCGGCCATTTTATTTTCCCTCCGCAATTTTTAACTTACAGTGCATTTTACCAAACGGACAACAATGTGTCAAACTTGTCAAATAGATGATTGCTGTACTCTCCAGATCTCCTGAGCATACTCGCTAACTGTTCTGTCAGAACTAAATCTCCCGCTGTTGACTATATTAATCCAACATTTCTGACCCCATCGCATTTGATCTTGATATGACTGGTGAGCATAGTTGCGTGTTTTCCTATATGAGTCAAAATCTCCCAAAACATAGAAAGGATCACCTGCCTGCCACTGAGAACCTGTTAACAACGAATCATAAAGGTCTTGAAACATTCCTGTGCGATTATCGGAAATGGTACCATCAATCAATGCATCAACCACTCTTTTTAACCCCTCAACATTTTGATATTGCCATTGGGAATTGTAATAACTCATTGTTGCAGGGAAGTCAGCTATTTTGGGTCCGAACATGAAGCAGTTATCTTCTCCTACCTGATCCAGAATTTCCAAATTGGCGCCGTCATATGTACCTAATGTCAAGGCACCATTCATCATAAATTTCATATTGCCTGTCCCGGATGCTTCCATACCTACAGTGGAAATCTGTTCTGAGATATCCGCAGCAGGAAAAATTCTTTCCGCCAATGAAACATTATAATTATGAAGAAATACAACCCTCATATGATCATTCACATCAGAATCATCATTAATCAAGGCTGCTAATTCAGTTAAAAATTTTATTATTCCCTTAGCTCGAAAATATCCCGGTGCCGCCTTAGCACCAATGATATAAGCAACAGGAGTTATTCCGTTAGAGGTACCTTTCTCCTTTAGTCTAAAATACTGGTCTAAAATATGGAGACCATTGAGTAATTGTCTCTTGTATTCATGAAGCCTTTTGATCTGAACATCAAACAAAAAACTACTGTCCAGTTCAATTCCCTCGTATTCTTTAATAAAATTCACTAGTTTCACCTTATTTTGTGACTTAATCTCTAGCAAATTTCTAATCAACTTGGGATCATTGTTTTCTGAAGCTAAGGGTTTTAACAAATTAAGATCCGTGACCCAATCTTGATTGCCCATTTTTGTCGTCAGCAGATCCGCTAGCAGCGGATTGCACAGCAGGAGCCAACGTCTAGGGGTAACCCCATTAGTTTTATTATTGAATTTCCCCGGCCATTGTCTATAAAAGTCTTTGAAGAGAACATTTTTTAAAAGATTGCTATGGATAGCAGCGACGCCATTGACTGAATAACAGCTGTAGCATGCCAGCAAAGCCATATGTATCTTGCCATCATGGATAGGAGACATTGACTGAATAAGATCCTCCGGTAAATTTTTCTCCGTTAGCTCATCTTCAAATCTTTGGTCAATTTCTTTAATAATGTTCAAGATGCGTGGAAAAAGAAATTGGAAAATATTAAGATCCCATTTCTCCAGCGCCTCTTCCATCATAGTATGATTTGTAAAAGCAAAGGTCTTACGAACTATCTCCCAGGCTTCGCCCCAACTTTGTCTGTTTTCATCTATTAGTAAACGCATCAGCTCCGGGATCGCCAAAACAGGATGTGTATCATTAAGCTGAATACAGTTAAACTCCGGAAATTGTGAAAAATCAGTACCATGTGTGCGCTTGAATGATTCCAAGACATTTTGCAGTGAAGCAGACACAAAAAAATACTGCTGTCTAAGCCTTAACACCTTTCCATCATATGAGCTGTCATTCGGGTACAGAACACGGCAGATGTCCTTAACACGGTTACGCTCAATGACAGCATCATCAAATCTTTGTGAATTGAATAAATTAAAATCAAATTCCTGAGCCGGTTCCGCATCCCATAGTCTGATCGTATTAATATTATCAGTGCCAAAACCTGTTACCGGAAGATCGTAAGGAACAGCATATACTTTAAAATCTTCGTAATGGATTAATACTTTTTCTTCACGGCGAGGTATTAGAAAAGGATACCCATCGTTATCTATCCAATTATCCGGATATTCCTTTTGGAAACCATTCTCAATTTCCTGACGAAACAAACCATAATGATATAATATACCATATCCCGTCACTGGCAGATCCAGAGTAGCACTGGAGTCAAGAAAACAGGCAGATAAGCGCCCTAGACCGCCATTGCCCAATCCCGGATCCGACTCATGCTCCAAGATATTCAGCAGATCATGACCTTGCTCGGCAGCAAAGTCCTGCACAACATCATAGAGATTCAGATTGATCAGATTATTGAGTAAACTTCTCCCTACCAAAAACTCTGCAGAAAAGTAATGAGCCTGCCGCTGATCATTATAAGAGCGTCGCGTAGCCTCCCATTCCGGTGCCAGCAGGGACATAATGGTACGGGAAAGAATTTGCCAGAATTCCCTTTCAGTCAAAGATGATAAATCTTTGCCATAATTTGCCTGTGATAGTATCTGCATCCTCTCGGAAAAAATCGTTTTATCCATTAGCTTCTCCTTACGGAATATTGTTTTGCCACAGCTATTATAATTGTAAGTGGCCTCGGTGACAATTTAAGGTATACTTATTTTGTCTATTACTGATCAATCATCAGGAGTAAATGTGAAAAAAAATAGTAGTAACAGTATCACAGACGCGACCAAGACACCATATTCTGTTCAGGCCGAGAATCACCCCCTGACTCAAGCTGAATTGTCAGTTTTAGAATTAAAAAAACGTCGCAATAATGCTATATTACAGGAAAAGGAACGACTATCCGGCATCAGCGGTCGTACCGCTATTATATTTGCTTTATTCATAGTTATTATCAAATTAGCTGAACAATATTTCCCGCCATTTGGTGAGTTGATTGGCGCCCACAGCTTTCGCGGACAAGCAATGCTAATGTTACTCATAGTGGGGATTATCCCATATCTGACTTCAGTGCTGATCATTCTTCTGGAACGACCTGCAGCAAAATTCATCTGTGGAGAGAAGTCTTCCCCTATCGCCTGCCTATTGGCGTTTTTATCCGGTTTCCCCTTGATCTTTTTTGTCTTATCAGTAGAACAAGTAATTACTTTGCTTTTGTTTGATAAAACATTAGTTGGAACTACTGGGTGGAATTTATTAAATCAAGGTATACTTCTCTTTCAATCATCAGGTATACAAATTGCTCTAACCGTCTTGATCGCATGTTTAATTCCGGCTTTAGGTCTTACATTACTTATTAACGGCTTGATACAACCAGGCCTGTCATCTGAACCTTATCGGAAGCGAGCAATCTTCGGCACCAGTGTATTTGCAGCTTTGACGGCACTGGATTCAAGATCAGTACCGTTATTATTACTTGTATTCAGCTTCGTTAGTAAAATCAGAAACGATAGCGCTAGCCTTTTGCCTGCCGCCTTAGCAAATTTCGGCATCAATCTCGGCTGGTTAATCTATCCATTTATATATCAATTTACTGCAGATTTGTTATGGGGACAACTTCCTGGCTCAACCGGACAAATTATATCTCAGGCCTTGCCCTTAATGCTTTTCTCGGCCATGCTCATACTACCTGCTTTAGTTTTTTTTACCAATACTAGAAACCGTACTCTAGCTGAAGAAAGAGAATTATTACAGCAAATTACAACTGACAAGGAAAATGTCAGTCCAAAAAGACACAAAATTGATTACCTCTTCTTGGTTGCCAACATCATTCTGTTCGCAATTCTGATATTGCAGGATTTAATGTAGGAGGATATATTATGATGGACGATAGAGCTAAGATGGATTTAGCCTTTATTCTTTCTTTTTTCAAACACTTTCTGCTCTTAATTCTAATTGCTGTCCTTCTATTTATAGGTTCGCGCGCATTGGTAGTCCTGGCTCCTATTTTATTTGCTCTCGTCTTGTCACAAGCGGCAGTAACTATCAGTACATTCATCCTTAAACATTGGCAGAAAACAGGTGCCGATCAATCATTAACTAAACACCCGCATCGAGCTCAGAAAAAGCTTTCAGTTTTTGTTTATATCGTGATTTTGCTTCTTTTGTTAGCACTGATCGGAGGTCTAATGTATTATCTGATCAGCATTCTCCGTTATGTCTATTATCAATTCCCGAATCTGATTCGCGAATCGGAAATATTAGATAAAATATCTAATATTTTTCATGGTTCAAAGAGTTTCTTTGGCATAGAATTGAATCCTACTATCAGCGCTAAAATTGAGGAAAGCCTAATCTCTTTTGCTCAGAAAATAATTGCAGCTTTACCGGGTGTTCTCGCAACAATGTTACAATCCGCAAGCAGAATGATCTCAGGACTGCCAAGGACAATCTTGGTTTTGCTTATTACCGTTATGGCCGGTTATTATTTCATAACCGAATCGAATAAACTATACGCCTTGTTATTGCGTTTTATTCCTGACCGCATCTTTGTACGCAAAATATTCTCCGTTACAAATAGGCTAACAAAAACCTTATTTCGGATATTGGGAGGATATATTGTTCTGCTGGCATTTACATTTCTGGTATCGTTAATAGGTTTTTTAATTATTGGGGTACCTAATGCAGTAACTTGGGCAATTGTAGCTGCTGTTGTGGATCTATTGCCTATTTTGGGAATCACAACAACATTAATACCCATGTCACTGTATTTTTTCATTCAATCTTCGCCCTGGCAGGCGATTGGAGTGTTGATTCTTATGGTGTCTATTATTGTTATACGGCGATTTATTGAACCAACTATATTAGGCAATGCCATGGAACTGCATCCTATAGTTACGCTCCTTAGTATGATAATCGGCATTATGATTTATGGTCTGGCAGGATTACTCTTAGGGCCTTTGGCTTTTGTGATTCTTAGAGAAATCTTCGTTGCCTTTGAAATGGAACAGAAAATTAGGCGTATTTTTGCTGAATTAATGACAAAGAGAGAGAGGGCAGATTTAGACGAGTAACAATGCTAATCCCGGTTAGTGCGATACCGCTCAACTTTTTCCTGATGTTCCTCATAAGTTGCGGAAAAATCATTTGTGCCATCACCTTTGGCAACAAAATATAGATAAGAATTAGCCCCGGGCCAGCTTCGTTCAGTGGCAGGCCACAGTACACCCTCCAGAGCCACTGTACCCGGGGAATTGATCGGGCCCGGTGGCAAAGCAGAAATACTGTAGGTATTATACGGATTGTCGGAATATCGGGTCAAATCTTCATCAGTGACCCAAAGAATTGGTTTAAGACCGTCTTCAATTCGCAAATAATTGATGGTAGCACAAGATTGCAGCGGCATATCCAATTTTAAGCGATTGAGGAATACCCGCCCTATTTTGGGCATTTCCGCTATCGGACCCTCTTTCTGCACTAAAGAAGCGAGAGTTATAGCCTGGTCGAGACTTAAACCGATTTTGGCAGCTCGTTCAGAATAATTGCCGGCCTTGAGTTTAGATTCAGTATTATCGAAAAATTTTCTTAAGATTGATTCCTCTGACTCGTTGATATCAAACTCATAGGTATCTGGCCATAGATATCCTTGCATCAAACATTTTCTATCCTGGTCAGAGTGGATTTCCTGAATAAAATCATAATCAATAAAGAGATTTGGTCTACGCATCATCTCATCCATGATTTCTTCATTAAAACGGAGACCGGCTTTCCGCATCCGTTGCTTAACCTCAGAATATGTCAGCCCCTCAGGAAATGTAATCTGCACTGGCTTGGGTTTACTAGTTAGAATTAACATCATCTCATCATAACTCATCTCCGGTACAAGATAATGAGTGCCTGAACGATATTTGCCATCAAAACCGTTAATTTTCGATAGTATCTTAAAAGCGAATTTGTTTTTTATTAAGTTATTAACAAGCAGTATATCTGTAATATCATCAAGATCCGAGTTCCTAGGAATATAGATCTCTACTGCACCGGGGGTAGACTCTGTGATAGGTGATTTACCTTCTTCTTCAAGCAAGCGATTCAATTTATTCAGACGTTCATTCTGAGCAGTTACATAATTATATCCGGTAAAATAGCCAAAAACACCTACCGCAACAAGGGTTAGAATTAAAGCAAGAATGATAATTGTACGGCTAATTTTTCTGGACAATTCTGCTTCCCTTTCGGCACTTTAATTAATCTATTATATCATGCCATATCATTGCGGCCACGCCAGATAATTTGAATGGGACTTCCGGCGAAGCCATAAATCTCGCGCAAACGGTTTTCTAAATAACGGTCATAGGAGAAATGAGCCAATTTGGGATCATTGACAAAGAACAGGATCCGCACTGGGTAATTACCAATTTGAGTACCGTAATAAATCTTTAAGTGTCTGCCTTTGTCTTGGGGTGGCGGGTGCATTATTACAGCGTCACTGATAAACTCATTCATTTGCGAAGTTGAAATTCGGAATCCACCCGCGGAATAGGTCTCTTTGAGTAAAGACCATAGTCTATTACAATTATATCCGGTCAATGCCGAGACAAAAATAATCGGCGCTGATTGCATAAAATGGAAACGGCGCTGGATCTCGCGGTTAAAACCCTTGTATGCCTCTGACTTGTCCTGAATCAGATCCCATTTATTAACGACAAATACACAGGTTCTACCCATATTCCAGGCTAAACCGGCAACCTTGGTATCTTGCTCCGTGATACCCTCTGTTGCATCAAGCAAAATTAGGCATAAATCTGCCCTCTCTATTGCCCGGTTGGCTCTAATTACGCTGTATTTTTCTATTCGCTCAGAAACCTTGCCCTTGCGTCGCAGACCAGCGGTATCAACTAAAGTAAAATTGCCGTATTCATTGCTGACAAAGGTATCTATTGCATCCCTGGTAGTTCCGGCTATTGAAGATACGATAGCCCTCTTCTCTCCTGTTAGGCGGTTAATTAGGGAGGATTTGCCGGAATTCGGTTTACCTATCACAGCTACCCGGATAGTATCATGAGACAGATCATTGGTAAAATCTGTAGGGATATATGCAATAATAGCATCTAATATCTCCGCCAATCCTAATTTGTGGCTGGCAGAAACCGCATACACCTCAGAAAAACCTAATTGATAAAATTCATAAAAACCGGGCGGTGGATCCCCAGGTTGATCAATTTTATTTACAGCAACTATTACCGGTTTGTTACTACGTCGCAACTGTCTAGCGATTTCCAGATCTGCAGCGGTCAAACCGCTTTGAATATCCGTCATAAAGATAATGACATCAGCTGCTTCAATAGCAATCTCGGCTTGAAATCGCATTTGCAACAACAAGTCATCCGTTGACTCAGGCTCGATACCGCCTGTATCAATCATAGAAAAGCCGATTCCCTGCCATTCAGAATCAGCAAAAACACGATCCCTAGTGACACCAGGTGTCGGAGCTACAATTGAAATACGCATACCGGCAAGCATATTAAAAAGGGATGACTTACCTACATTCGGTCTGCCTACAATTGCGACTGTCGGCTTATTCATAAATTTACCTTTCTAGAAAAAAGCAACGGTTCCTTCAGGCGCCGTTGCTTTATGTCATTAGTATCAGGTTAGAGATTATTTATCTTCAACAGCAACAATCTCACGACCTTTGTAATAGCCACAGCTTTTGCAGACTCTATGGGCTGCTGCCAATGATTTGCAACGCGGACATTCCACTAGAGTGGGTGCACTGATTTTCCAGTTAGCTCGTGCTCTGCGGCTTCTCGCTTTTGACCATTTGCGTTTCGGGACTGCCATTTGTCACACCTCCATCCATTTGCTGTCCTCTCGGACACTTGTCTCCGAGCCGTTGTAGGTATAAACGGCTACTCCCGTTGAGACGCGAAATGTATTATCACTTATCTAATACTATCTTGTCAAGAATTAATCCTGCAGTGATCCATATATAACAGTTCACTGCAGAACCAATTTCCGGGACAATCTACTTATCCAGTCCAAGCAGCTCAACGGTCTGAATTGCAATTGAGAGCTCCTCATTTGTCGGAATAACAAATACTCTAACCTTCGATCCGTCTTTAGAAATATCAGCAACCTTAGATCTAAGACCATCATTCTTGCTGCGATCAACCTCTACACCCATAAACTCCAGATTTTCAAGCATTCTTGCGCGAGTATCGGGATCATTCTCACCGATTCCGGCCGTAAATACTATGGCATCAACTCCACCCAAGGCAGCCGCGTAACTTGCGATAATCTTCCTGCCTTGATACACAAACATATCCAATGCCAGCTTAGATCTTTCGTTACCCTCAGCAGCCGTTGCAGCGAGATCTCTGAAATCCGAACTAACCCCCGAAACTCCTTTCACACCTGATTCTTTATTCATAATGTGATCAATCTCATCAGGAGTTAAATTTTCCGCCTTCATAATATAAGGTACAATAGCTGGGTCGATATCCCCGCAACGGGTACCCATGGCTATTCCTGCCAAAGGTGTGAGTCCCATGCTGGTATCAACGCATTTGCCATCTTTAACCGCAGCAAAGGATGAACCATTGCCAAGATGGCAAGTGATGATTCTGGTGCCTTCAGCTTCGCCCCCCAGGAGTTCTACGGCCTGCTGCGATACATACATATGCGAAGTACCATGGAAGCCGTAACGGCGGATCCCGAGTTCCTCATAATAGCGATAGGGCAAAGCGTAGATAAAGGCCTCAGCAGGCATCGTCTGATGGAAAGCAGTATCAAAGATCGCCACCTGCGGAATACCCGGCATTATTTCTTCACAGACTTCAATACCGGTTAAGTTGGCCGGATTATGTAGTGGCCCCCATGCAAAGCATTTACGAATTGCCTGCTTGACCTCGTCAGTAACTAAGGCAGGAGCAGTAAACTCTTCACCACCATGCAGGACACGGTGGCCAACTGCTGAAATCTCGTCAAGCTCTTTAATAACTCCATATTCTTCAGAAGTAAGTTTTTCGACCATCGCAAATACAGCATCCCGATGCGTTTTGAAATCCATATCCCCTTTGAAGGTTTTGCCATCGCTAAGCTTGTGAGTCATGCTGGGATCATCAATGCCGATACGCTCACAAAGACCTACGCACAGGACCTCGCGTGCCTCATAATTGATTACTTGATACTTGAGAGAAGAACTACCAGAATTAATTATTAGTATTTTCATAAAATATTCCTTATCCTCCGGCTTTAGCCATTATTAATTTTGTGTACACTGGAGTACAGTTAAAGCAACTACGCCGACAATGTCGTCAGCACTGCAACCACGAGACAAATCATTGACCGGTTTGGCAATTCCCTGCAACATAGGACCGTATGCTTCAGCCTTGCCAAGCCGTTCTACTAACTTATAAGCAATATTGCCGGCATTCAGGTCCGGGAATATCAGACAATTGGCATCACCCTGTACTTTACTCTTAGGCGCTTTTGATTTGCCAATTGCCGGAATGATCGCCGCATCGGCCTGAAGTTCGCCATCCAAAGTCAGATGAGGTGCCTTCTCCTTGGCCAACTTTGTCGCCTCGACTACCTTCTCAGTCAATTCACTTTTGGCGGAGCCAAAGCTGGAATAAGATAGAAGTGCGACTTTGGGTTCAGTACCAGTCAAGGCCCGGAAGGATGACGCAGAAGAAACTGCAATCTCTGCCAGCTGAGCGGCGTCAGGATTCTCGACCAGACCACAATCAGAAAACAGAAAAGTACCGTTATCCCCATAGGGGCAATCAGGAACCACCATCAGGAAAAATGATGAAACTAGATTAGTACCCTCCTTAGTGCGCAAAATCTGCAATGCCGGTCTCAGTGTATCAGCTGTACTGCCGACAGCACCGGCCACCAAACCATCAGCAAGATCCTTCTTAACCATCATGACGCCAAATGGTGTTGGTTCAAGCATAGTCTCCCTAGCTGCTTCAGGAGTCATGCCTTTCTTTTTACGCATTTCATAGAATGTGTCTGCAAATTCATCCAGTCCTTCATATAAAGCCGGATCAACAAAAGTAGCACCGGAGACATCCCAATCAGGTGCTTGCTCCTGGATTTCTTCTTGTTTGCCAATCAATATGACATTAGCCAAGTTTTCCTGTAAAATCTTGGCTGCCGCTTCAACAACGCGCGGGTCCATACTCTCCGGTAAAACGATATTTTTCTTTACCTTGCGAGCTTCAGCTTTGACATTGTCTAAAAAACTCATCTTATTCCTCCACATAATTTATATTTAATAGTTAAAATAACACCAACAGTTAGTATAAGTTATCCTGCGGATAGATTCAATTAAAAGCTCCAAGTTTTCTTGACAAGTTTTTTTGACAAGTTCTAAAAATTTGGATTTGGATTATTTTTTTAGTCCCTATTCGGATTTCTTTCGTACTTC
>JBMNTB010000024.1:0-26047 GCA_050945515.1 Saccharofermentanales bacterium | reverse complement strand
CTTCTAAATAATTAATGTGGCCATCATTTACTTTACAAACAGCTGTTCTGAGAAATAAATCTTCATCAGTTCTCTGTTGTAAAAACGTTTCAAACCTGACGTTATAATGCCTGGTAAACAAAGCAACCAGATCCTTTACTATGCTAAAGTATTCAAGAACATCATTAAACCGTCTCGGCGTTTCAAAGCTGATTCTAATAGATGAGTCAACATAGCCAATTTCTCTCATCGATTTATTTTCCAAATCGGAGCTAAAACTTGAAATGACCATTTCAGCCCTCGCACCACGGATCGCAATAGGTATTCTATGAGTTTGCTCTGAAAATGGTTTAACCTTGATTGTATTTACACCAGTATTGTATTCTTTTTCATTGCGTTCTTGGATCGCTATCGTTGCTCTCTTTGGATTGCGGATTGTATTGATATTGCCACCCCAAAAGGTTATTGCATCGTAAAGTTCCCAGTCGTGGGTTAACTCTCGATTGAAACATTCAGCATTGCCACAACTCTTTATTATTATCGGTGTTGAAAATGATATGCCCTGATGCGGATCAAAAAAATCAATAGCATCAAAAGTATTTAAGAATGCAATGCGATGAAGCGATGTATCCCTAGCTAAAATATAGTCACCTTTTACGCTGTTTTTGCTAACAAAACTTTGGAGTAGACTCTCAGCTTCACCAGAGTCAGGCTTAGGTGAAAAAATATGAAAGAAGAATTCATCAGCAGAAAAGATCGCATATTCTTCGTTGACTGGTATCCAACCCTCAAAACTATTCTCAATAACCACAAGTCGTCCTACTTTCTATGTAAACCGCTCGTGCGGAACCAACTATAATAAGTCTCATTCTAGTCGCTTTCTAGATAGTCAATTCTTCTTATGAAATTACTCAGCTGCAGGTTAATAATAACTGGCCAGATGAGGTGAATCTCAATGCCGAATGGACGGTTATTAAGACTCTGCTTGTTGAATGATCCTTAAGCCTGAAGATCGCACTAGTGCGACTGAAATTCTATCAACACTCCTTATAGATCTTCCTTTGTTCCATAATTGCCCTGAGAATCTGCCACTGAGCTAATCGGTTCTGAATTAATATCGTAAACCACAGTGGTTTTTTCTTTCAAAGCACTTCTTTCAAGTGTACCAGAAAAGTCTAAAGAGTAATCTCTATTTTCCTCGAAGTTTTCAACTTGCTCCATTACTTTCCGGAATACCTCCGGACTGTACTGTGGCGGATACCCGTTTTTCACTAGGCAAACTTTAATATCAAACTTAAGCTGATCTCGAACGATCTGGTTATTCAGCCAATCTGCAAATAAGGACTTTGTATCAATAATATCCTTAATCTTTTTCGCCAGAGCCTTGCATGTTTCGTTAATAGTGACACCATTAATAACTTTGTCCTCGCCATACTCAAAATTGTACTGATCTCGCAGAGCCATAAGAATATCGTAAAACGCCTTTTGTTCAAAAGAGAGACCAATTTTGCGGAAGCTTTCCCTATCCGCATTCATTTCCTTCAAGATCTGAAGTGCCTGTTCCGTAGCGTTTCTGATAATTTCTTCTGAGGTCTCTTCTTGGGCAACTCCTGCTTCCTCCGCAGTGAGGTGCTTTCGTCGCTCATGGTACTGCTTAATCGTTTCTTCCAGCATCTCTTGGAACCGCTTCGCCGCCAACTGGTTCGTTTTTCGGTACTCCGTAATCTGTTTACGGAGCGTTTTTATTAGTAACTCCAGTTTGGTCGCAGGCATTTTAACATCTGAAAGCTTTTCGAAATATTCCGGACTGAAAATGTCTTCCTGATCTCCGTCTTCTAGAACACTTTCGACTTTATTGTACTTTAACGCTTCTTCTACCATTCTCGCCACATAACGATTCATGGTATCTGCATCAACTTCGCTTGTTCCGCTCATTTTACGAACGAATCCGGCAATGGCCATAAAGCACTGTGCAAGAGAGGACTCTTCTTCGCCCAGTTCACCTGACGGTTGACAGATATCAAAGGCTAGACGCATTCTTCTTACAGTTTTCAGAAAATAAGTTTTGAAAGATACCGTCTGAACATTTTTTCCATCATTACTTTCTGCCTTCAACTCCTGCGTGGAAATAAAGGCATATTCAGCTGCCTTTGCCAGCAATTTATATCTTTCTGCGGGGTCTCGGGTCGAGTCAAGAAATGGCATCAAATCATAGCCCGTAAACAGGTCTTTGAGAATCGAAAGCTCTTCCCTGAATACATAGGTTGCCTGCTCAACATCATCATCGGTCGGGGCGACCGATGTATCGCCGCCATAAATTTTCATGGCTTCGCGCATATTGTCGCGGATACCGATGTAATCGATAATGATGCCGTAATCTTTACCAGCGTACTTTCTATTAACACGACTGATCGTCTGAATCAGCATATGCTTTTTCAGCGGCTTGTCGTTGTACATATACATCAGGGTAGGAACGTCGAAACCGGTGATCCACATATCCACAACGATAACTATATGAAAATTGGATTTTTCCTCCTTAAACATGGCATCAAGGTCATCTGACCGCTTGTCGTTTTTTACTCCTCCGAGATAGTTATACATTTCTTCCGGATCATTGCTACCGACACTGGCCACCATCGCTATAAATGGCATCGGTTTCAATTTGCGCAATTCTTCCTCGGTTGCGGAAATACCTTCAGCAATTTTCTTTTCTTCAAACCATTCCGGGTACTTTTCCTGGAACTTTTTTAGCAGCTCGTATGCTATTTTGCGGCTAGAGCAAACGACCATTGCTTTCTGTACACGGTCAGGGTCGTTGGAACAAGAAGAAACATAGTGATCGTGAATATCCACAGCAAGACGTTCCAAGCGGGCAGGCTCGCCAAGAATGATCTCCATAGAACTCATTGCCTTCTTGCTTGCTTCAACATCCTCTTCTGTAGCACCGTCTTCGGCGCATTGTTTATAATAAGCTTCGATCTGCTTAATCTTCGCCTGATCCAACAACACTTTCGCTATACGTGGATGGTATTTGATCGAGACGGTCAACCCGTCAGCGACAGCCTGATCCATAGAATACCGGTCAATTTCGTCCCCAAAGGTCTGGTAGGTCTCCGCGATTGGCGTACCTGTAAAGCCGACAAAAGTAGCATGCGGAAATGCCTCTCGCAGTACTTTCACATAGGGCTTTGAAATCATTGCACGCATGTTTTCATCAGTATCCTTGCTGAACTGTATACTTTTTGCACGTTCAAGCTGTGTCCTATGAGCCTCATCAGAGAAACAAATGATGTTCGAGCGGTTGTTAATCTGCCCGATCTTGTCATCCTCCCGGTCACAGAACTTTTGTATCGTGCAGATATAGAAACCGCCGCTTTCACGGGCACCGAGTTCTTCCCGAAGTTTGTTGCGATTTGGGACAACGCTGACTTCACCGAGATTCAGGAATTCCGTGCTCTTTGTAAACAACTTTGCACTTTGCTTTTGAAGATCCTCGCGGTCAACGATCATAACGATTGTGGGTGACCCAATCTCTGGGACATCAGTGCAGCGCAGTGCAAGCTGGCGGGCAAGAAATGCCATTGTATAGGTCTTGCCACAGCCAGTTGCACCGAAATATGTACCGCCCTTTCCGCTTTTTTCAACGATGGACTTTACAATACTCTGTTTCAACAACCTAGTAGCAAAGAACTGCGGGTACCGGCAGACGATCACCTCTTCATCACTATCGTACTCAATATCCTGAAAACAGATATAGTCGCGGAAAATCTCAATAAAACGTGCGGGGTTGTAAACGCCTTTGATCATTGTCTGTGTTTCCTCATAAGGAAGGGTAGAAACACTATCACAGTCATTCACCCGACGCCAAGCGTAAAAATGCTCATACGGTGTGCGGACGGTTCCCAACCTTGTTTTTACCCCATCGGAAATGCAGGCAAGCGGGCAATAGTGTAGCAAGTGCGGAATATCGCGCCAATAGCGGAAATAAATCTGTTCCCAGGCATCATAAATCGTTGCATTTTCGTCCGTTGGATTTTTCAACTCTACTATGCACAAGGGCATTCCATTGACATAGAGAAGAACGTCAGGTCTTCGCTGTTCAACCTGCCCTTTGTTGGTGTACTCTACCGCAAACTGGTTAACCACCCGGAAGATATTATTGTCAGGGGCATCAAAATCAATCAATTCCACCATGCGAGCAATTCCGCTCTGCGGCATAAATTGGATCCCGTTAACCATCCAACCATAAACCTTATGAAGGGTGGCAAAATCGCTCGTGGAGCCGACGAGACGGACAGTGTCCATAATTTGTCGCACTTCTTCCGCAAGCAGGTCTGGATTTGTCTTGCTTAAAAAGAACTCCAGATCATCAGTGTACAATACGTCATGTTTAGAACCGCGCACGATGCTGTTTCCAGCAAGATGCTGCCAACCCTCCGCCTCCAAATAAGTTATGAATGCATTTTCATATTCCGACTCGCAATAGCGTCTATTATAGTTTTGCGGTATCGCCATTGCTTACATCCCCCGTGTTTCTGTTTTCCTAATGTTTTTTTGCGTGAATAGTTTAATTTAAAATAACAGATTGAAGTCTATTTCATATCCTATTGTTTTTAGTTCTTTAAGTAAAGCGGTTTGCCAATTTGCCGTGTTGGTATGTACAATTCCTGACAAATCTGATGGTATCTCAATATCTTCATCTGCAAGTATGACAATACGATCTCTTCCAAGTCTTCCAATGAAGTAACCAGTTTCAAAAATAACGTTTTGCCGTGCACGTAGATTCTCAGTAACATCACTTTTGCTTCTTCCAAAATCATCTGCAGTAAACAAGCAGATCGCGCCACCGACATCGCTGTAGTTTTCAATTTTCTCTATGATTGTTTTGCCTTGGCTTACTTGCTCTGAAAGTATAACAGCCTCGATTCCCTGCTTTTCGATAATGCGTGCAACCGCCTGCTTCAGCTCACCATCATGACCGTGAACAACGAATACTTTTGAGTGCTTTAACGTATTAGCGGACATAGTACCAGAAGCACTATCAAGGTCATCAATATAGCTTGATAGGATTGATTTTGCTTGTTCTAAACCCCTTGCACAAGCAATTATTCTCTGCTGTTCATCAAACAGCATGGATTGAAATTGAATACGGCGAAAATCGTTAAGTTCATAACTGTCCTCGCCAAATTGATTTTTTAGCCAC
The DNA here is from genome assembly GCA_050945515.1 of Saccharofermentanales bacterium. Lineage (GTDB taxonomy): Bacteria > Bacillota > Clostridia > Saccharofermentanales > DTU023 > UBA1046. The sequence goes on along the minus strand of JBMNTB010000024.1, from coordinate 20,865 downwards.
CTTCCTGCTTTGCTGTACCATCCTTGGAAACTGGGACTACTCCACGTTACATTTTGAGGTAGCAAAGAATCGATTTCGTCAATAATGTTTTTAAGCTTTTCTACTTCTAGCATATTCCTTCCTCCAATGACCCTTTAATCAAAATCGGACAGATATCCTTAAGTTGTGATTTTAGATTTTCACAAATGCCTTTGCGTATAACGTATGCATAATATAGCTCAACAATTGATTTTTGGATTTTCATGTTAGGCACAGGAAGGTTTATTTCATAGAAGCGATCAAGATCAAGGCTCGTTCGGATGCTTGAATCACTCATAAACCAACCACGCCTATCACTCTCTGCCCGTGAAAACCACATCATGATGTATTCAGCAAGTACAGTCTCATCTTTAACTTCTAATACTGAATATGCGGGAGAGATAATGATTGGCTCTTGACCATTATAAAGAGCAATTCTGATACATTTATCTCTTCCTGTCTGCATGCCGGAATAGGCAAACTGTCCTTTGTTTACTACTTTATAATTGCTCAGATTTACTCCATTGGTATTTGCAATAGAAGGCATAAACTGTTTCATGATATTAATTCCCTGAACGTCTGTTATGTCACCGTTATCATTCCTTAAATCTATTTCTTTCATAAATTCTCCAACAGGCCGAGCAGGAGATGAATGCTTAATCTTGTCAAGAAACGCATCTATCGACAGCTTTAAATCCTCCAACCCACGCTCGTAACTCTGAAGGTTAGCAACCAAAGCTTTGTAGATGTCTACATACTTCTGCTGTACAGGAAGCGGGGGCAAGTTAATCTCAATATCGCACATTTCTTCCCAGTTGAAGGTTTCTCTCGCAGAGCCCCATGAATGGAATCGAGTATATCTGTCAAATTCGGATCGATTAAAATACATGAAAAGATACCAAGGATCTAGCCTTTTGCTCTCTATTACTTCGAACACAATATAGATTGCAGAAATAAGGTAGGTCTCTTTTGTATCATTGAAAGCAAGAGCAATTTTATCCCCTCGGCGTGACGTATCAGGCACATATGCAAATGACATAGGCGGAAACAATTTATACGAGGTTAAACTAACGCCTTCCAAATTAGCTTTTGTTTTTATTATTTCTTTCTGGGTTGATAATCCCACAACAGTTTCTCCGTTGAGAGCTTCATTATTATTTCGCGCGTCAGATTGTTTAACAAATAAGCCCAACTTATTTAATGTCATAACCGATCCCCCTGAAAGCGTCTTCCAGCATCTTCTGAGACTCTTTTTCCTGTGCCAAAACTTTGCGCATTTCAGCTTGGATACGCCGCATTTCAGATGGAAAATCAATCTCCAGATCGTGGTCGATGAACTCGATGTATTTACTCGGAACAAGGCTCCATCCATGTCTTTCAATTTCGCTTATACCTACACTACGGTATAATTCCGGCATCTCATAATGTGTGCCGTCTGTTCCTTTCTCCTGCCAGACATGATAAATGCTTGCTGCCTTTTCAATCTGCTCCGTGATCAGGCGGACTTTCTTTTTATTCTCACCCTTGACTTGGTTGTCTGTCCAGGTGCGCAGATCCATGAATAAGATCTCATGCTTGCGATTGCGTAGTATTCTGCCGTGATAGTCGCCGCCCTTTTTGTTTTGATTCAAAATCCAGAGCGTTACACTGATATCCGTTGTGATAAACAATTCCCGGGGAAGAATAATAATTGCTTCAACTTTGTCGTTCTGGATCAGCTTTTGTCGGATCACCAGCGTGTCGCTGTCAGCCAAAGCGCCATTGGCAAGCAGGAATCCTGCTACTCCATCCAGTGGCTTTAGGTGAGAAAGGATATGTAAGATCCAAGCGTAGTTGGCGTTGCTCTCCGGTGGTGTCGCGTAGTCTGCCCAGCGGGCGTCATGTTTCAAATTGTCGTCATACCATCCCTTCAGATTGAAGGGAGGATTCGCCATGATGTAATCAAAATACAATCCCTTATGCAGATCGCGGGTAAAGGAAGAGTCGTGTGTTTCCCCAAGGTGATGGCTGATTCCACGCAAAGCCAGATTCATTTTCGCCAGACGATAGGTTGCAGCATCCTTTTCCTGACCATAAACATTGATGCGGCTGATGTCGCCGCGCTTTGCTTTTACAAGTTCCGCACTCTGGATAAACATACCGCCGGAACCGCAGCAGGGGTCGTATAATGTCCCGTCAAAAGGCTCGATCATCGCTGCGATCAGCTGTACCACGTCATGAGGTGTGTAGTATTCACCCTCTTCCTTTGTTGCATTCACCGCAAACTCTTTAAGAAAGTATTCATAAACATGACCGATCAAATCTTTTTCTTCAACGAATGCCTTGTGGCTGATTTTATTGACTTCATCGATTAGCTTTTTGATATCGTTCGGTGCGAGGTTTCGGGTCATAAAAGTACCTTCTACAAAGCAGCCTTTCAGCTGTGTGTTGTTTGAGGCAATACTGTGTAGGGCGTTATCAAGCGCGACATTCAGACCCGGCGCAGGCGTGTTGATGATAGTGGACCAGCGGGCTTCTGGCAGAAGGTTGTATGTGCCGTCAGTAAACGTAGGGTCTTCGACAAACGCTGCATAGATATCCGGATCATCAGGATCCAATCCTTGGACAATTAGATCTTTGCGGAGATTCTCAACGCCATCTTCAAATTTCTCGCCGATAAAACGCAGAAATACGAGCGTCAACATCATGTCACGTTTCTCAAAAAATGAACCGGAATTGCGCGCTTGGCGTAGAATATCCCGACACTTAAACAATATAGAATCCAGATTTATCTTCTTTTCAACTTTTTTCTTCGACAAGATGGATGTACCTTCCTTTGTATAATTAGCTTGCTATCCTTTAGTTAATAGGTGTGGCGATTTCCTTCGTCTGAAGAGAGCTATTTATCGTCGGGAATGATCTCCATGATGTCATCGATAGTGCAATTCAGAACGCAGCAGATTTTCACTAGCGTTTCAACCCGAACATCCTGACCCTTGCCCATTCTTGCCATCGCATTTGTGCTGATTTTGGCCTCTTTTATTAACCTAGTTTTGCTCCAGTGCTTATCGACCAAGATATGCCAAAGCCGATTATAACAGACTGCCATAGTGTCTCCTCGCAATCATATTCGCGCCAGATAAGCTTACAATATTTATTCTTACTTTATAACACTACTTGTGTGAGTTTTCAAAATTTATTTGAGTTTTTCAACCATACAGGAACCATATAGCTTCTTGCTTATGAGAGGTTATTGTATTGTCTTTATTATTTGTCCAGAAAATTTGGTGATTTTTTGCAAACAGCCTCTTTATTCTAAGAGAATATATTTTTAACCCTCAACGTAGAAAACCCAGCAAGTTTTTGCGTTTACACGCAGTCATTTTTCTGTCTTTTCTTCAAGGGAGTTGGGTTCTCCCAAAATGCATTTTTATCTGATGACACGAAGTTGTGGAAGGAGAAAATTCGGAAGTGTATATACACTTCCTATGCTTGCTCCGACCTCCATATTCCGACTATACAGATTGGCAGGGAGAAGTCCTTCATCTCTCTGGCGATCAAAAAGACTATGAACTTCTAAGTAAAAATCAATGGAAGATATATGCAACTATCAATTTAGAATTAAAGACGAAAGCAGATTATATTTGATGTTTAGTACACTAACTCTACCAGCGCCCCCTGTGTCGATCATGTCGATTGTGACGGTATATTCGCCGGCGCCTTGCTATCAAAAATATCGACACAACCGTCACGATGGTCGAGCTTCCTGTTCATCAAGAGTCAGCTTGACCATTCTTCCGGCATGGGTACGTTGAGTCACAAGGCGGATTCCGTACTCATTCCATAGGCGGTCTGCGCTCACGTTCAATTTTTTTGTTAACACGTTTGGCTGAAGGTCAATTCCATCCAGTTGATTTAGCAATTCGGTTGCAGTCCCTGACCACTCCGGAGCATCTGGTGAAATCAATTTTGCGACTGCTTCTAACAACAGATCGGGTGGCTCCTTCCACAATTCCATTTCGCTTTTGGTCAATTCCCAGACCCAGCGTTCTTGATGAAACGATAAGTGTAAACGCTGATCGGCCTGATCCCGGCCTACGATCTCCAGGATCGCGTGCTTATCTGTTCTCTTTGCCTTGTGCATAAGGTATGCGCCATTTTAATTGTTCATTCTCTTCGCTCGAGAGCCGGAATGCGACCGTTTTATTGCGCCAGCGGCCTCTGCTGTCTAATGCTTTTAACGACACGTTCAAAACCCTCCCGGTTTCTCCAATTCCAATCTATCCGCCATTTCTGTCTGGCGGGAGGGAAACAGGTGAGCGTAATTGAGTGTGATATCTATACTTTCGTGACCGACACGATCGGCTATTGCGATCGCTGAAAAACCCATATCGATCAGAAGTGAAATATGTGAATGGCGAAATCTGGGTAAAAGTGCCCTCTCAGGGAATCAGCGACTACATTGTAGAAGAAGTAAAGAAGGAAAAATGATTTCTGCACAACTTTTGCGCAACAAAAAAGAGTTAATTCGTCTTATAACTTCTTAACTCTTTTTATAGGTCCGCTTTTAGCGAAAACTAACTTGCTGTTGCCAAAACGTTGCCATTCAGATCAATGAAGTGCCGCAAAGCGCCCGTTTGCAAGGGATTCAGCGATCGCATAGATTATTCCCACTCGATCGTCCCAGTGGGTTTCGGCGTGAGGTCGTAGAGGACGCGGTTGATGTGGGGCACTTCATGGGTGATGCGGTGGGTGAGGCGGTGAAGGAGGGTGTAGGGGATCTCCTCGATGGCGGCGGTCATGGCGTCGACGGTGTTGACGGCGCGGATGATGCAGGGATATTCATAGGAGCGCCGGCCGTCTTTGATGCCGACGGAGCGGAATTCCGGTACTACGGTGAAGTACTGCCAGACTTTCTTGTCGAGTCCGACCAGGGCGAATTCTTCGCGCAGGATGGCGTCAGATGCGCGCAGCGCCTCCAGGCGTTCTTTGGTTATTGCGCCGAGACAGCGCACGCCGAGACCGGGCCCGGGGAACGGCTGCCTGTAGACCAGATCCTCCGGCAGGCCGAGTGCGAGTCCGACTGCCCTGACCTCATCCTTGAACAGCATATTGAGTGGTTCGACCAGCTCCAGCTGCATATCCGCCGGCAGCCCGCCCACATTGTGATGGCTCTTGACGGCTTTGACCGTCTTGGTACCGCTCTCGACGATATCCGGATAGATCGTGCCCTGGGCCAGGAAGCCGATGCCTTCGAGCTTCCGCGCCTCCTCCTCGAACACGCGGATAAACTCAGTGCCGATAATCTTGCGCTTTTGCTCCGGATCGGACACCCCGGCCAGCCGTTGTAAAAATCTTGCGCCGGCATCGATGTGGATCAAGTTGGCTCCCAGCTGCTCGCGGAAGATCTTAACCACCTGCTCCGATTCGCCTTGTCGCATTAAGCCGTTATCGACATGGACACTGATCACATTCTGCCCCAGTGCTTTGTGCAGCAGCGCCGTCAGCACCGACGAGTCCACGCCGCCCGACAAAGCCAGCAAAACCTTGCCATCCCTTACCTGCGCCCGGATCTCTTCCAGCTTCTCAGCAATGAAGTTCTCAACTCGCCAATCGGCCTTGGCTTGGCATTGATCGAAGGCGAAGCGCTCGAGCAGAGCTACTCGGTCATCCTCCGCAGCCGGCCAAGGTGCGGCACCCTCATAGTCCACGTCCAGGACCGGTACTCCCAGCGACCGGATCTCAGGTGCGGCACTGATTTTGACGCCTTCGACAAAACAATTCGGGCCGCCGTTGAGGATAATGCCTTTGAGTCCGGCGATCTGCTTTAGTTCAGCGGCGGTGATATCGTGGGGAAGGATCTCGGAGTAAAGGCCCAGGCGCCTGAGAGCGCGGGCAATGTCGGTATTCTCGTTGCTACCGAGATCAAGGATAATAATTCTGTCGTGGATCATGGGTTCGGTCGCTCCTGAAAAATATATTACCGCCATTATAGCATCGGCAGCAGAACACTGTGGAAAAACACGATTATGAAAAATATGATGACGAAGGCGCCTGGGGTCGCCCGCTGTGCCTCGGTCAGCACAGACTCACTGCACCAGGCAGCAAGCCAATACCGAGAAAACACTGCGCTACCGCACTACGAAGGAGATTATCGTCTAGACTGCGCCGGAACAGAAAAGAGATACTCGGCACCGTGCTATGAGAAGAGGTGCTAAACTGCAATCCAATATAACCAGTAGCTGCACCGCGGCACTGTACTGCGAGGAGAGATACTTAGTCAGTTGCAGGAAAGCTGTATCGCCCGCAAACTGCAGCACAACGCTACGGGGAAAGATGCTTGGTGCTGGTCTGGAGATAGTAAGCAACAATCAGTGCGGCAATAGAAAGCAAAATCACGACTACCGGCGGCACATAAGTATCGAGGCCGGAGAGGCGTGCCATTACCCAACCGTGGGGGATGAGCTGGCCCAAACTGGAGATCCAGAGTGCGGGCAAGCGCAGGAAAGCACCGCCGGCAACAACAGAAACGAGCATGGCGAGTGAGGCCGGCATGATGCGAGTTTCGGCTGGGATCAGGGCGACGATCTGACCATAGGCCAGCATCAGCAGCAGGAGAATAAACATATAGAAAACATAGCCCGGGGGCCTGGAAGTACCGGGCATCAGCAAAGTAGTGATGCCGGTCATCAGTGACAGCTGCACAACACAGCTGAACACCAGAGCCAGCAATGTCGCCAGATAATCTCGTGCCGGACCGCCTGCAACCGACAGTAAACGGCGTCTGGTATCGGTTTCGTTCAGCATCAGGCTGCCGATCAGTGAGAAAACAGAGAGAAAAAGCACCTCGACCGAAAAGTCAGGTATTTCGACGATCTGACCAAGGGGTACTTCTGCTTGGCCGATGAAATTGACAGTCAGATTGGCGCCGTCGTCCCGCGCTCTCCTGGTATCCTGTCGTAACATCTCACGCAACTCGGACAGAGAGAGATCTGCCGCCTCCGGCAGAGTCCGCAACGATTCCAATTGCCTGGCTTCGCTGGCCACCGTAGCCGCAGAAACCATCAAGCTTTCGCGTACCAATCCGGTGGTAATATCATTGTCACCATCCAGATAGATAAAGTTATATGCATTCTGCGCAGCGTCTTTTTCGTCGTTAGTTTCACCATAACCGGCCGGGATGATCACCACACCATCTAAACGACCCAACTGCAGTTCCCGCTCGGCTTTGTCCTGCGGCATTTCCGACCAACTGATTGTGCCTTTATCCAATAGTGAAATCAGTTCACCACTGGCGAAATTCCCGGCCTGATCCACATAAGCGGCCTCCAGAACGGAATAATCGTTTTTGGTAGCAGTGCTGCCTGCCAACAAAGTCAGTAGAATCGGCAGCAGCAGGCAGACAGCCAGAACCGAAGGTCTTCTGGTTATGATGCGCAACTTGAGACCGGTCAGGGTCAGAATTATACGCAACTGTTTCATACGCGCCTCCTGCCCTTAATAGCACCCAGGAGCAATGCCGGCGGCAAGGGCCAGAGAGCCAGCAGCACATCCCCGGTTGTGACCTGCACGGCCATAACTGTACGGTAGACAACTCGCATCGTATAGTACAGCGGGGAGAAAGAGAAAGCGGTACGCAGCCAGTCCGGAAACAGCACGGTCGGATATAGGACACCGCCGGTTAAAACCAGCGCAAAAAAGATGCCCCAACCCAGCTGAAAGACTGTGACCGTCGGGATCTCGGCTCTACCCAGGGCGATCATCGCCATGGACATGGCCAGGAAGATGCCAACCAGCACAATTGCAGCCGGATAAATTATCAGATGTGAAGCCATTATTTTCATCGTGACCAGAGGCGGCACACTCAGGATCAGCCACCAGATGAATCCGGTCAGCAATCTGGAAATAAGGGGAATCGTTGAGCCACAGGACAAGAGGATCCGGTCCTCCAGCGCCGTATTGTTCAGACGACTGGTCTGAACCAGGATGACAATACCGGGCAAGAGTGCAATCAGGATCATAATGCCGGCGCTGGCATGAGCAAAGAGTCGAAATGGCGGCTCTGAATCCTCCTCTATGAAGCTATCGCGTTCGATCAAACTGGTAATAGTATCAACAGCATGGCGGCTAGTCTCTTTCCAAGAGGCATCCTCATCACCGGTCAAGTTCAGATAGACTCTCTGAAAACCGAAAGCGGTGCTGTGGATCAGATTGAGTGACAGTGCATACTGGCGGATCAGGCTGGAAAAACGCGCTACATCTGTCTTCATTATAGGTGAGAGCCAAATATCGACCGGTTGTACGGAGCCATGCTGTACATCCTCGAATAGATTCGAGGGAATGCGCATCGCCATGGCGGTCTCACCGTCATCGAGGCGCCGCAGAGCCGTTGGCAGATCGTCATCATAGATAGCGCTGATATACTTGGTTTTGAGAAAGCTCTCAGTCAGAACTTCACCGATGATCGATTGATCTTCATCGATCAAGGAAAAAGCAAATTGAATCACCGGCGATTTGCGCTTGCCGTCCTCATCAGAGATCGGTTCAATGATGAACACAACCAACACCGCTGCCAGAACTAAGATAAGCAAAGTAATGATCATGCCTCGTCGATTCTTCTTCAGCTCATGCCAAAAATAAGCACCGAAGGCGCTCAGCTGTTGTTTTGGTTTTTTAGCGGCGGAAGACTTCATGCCTGCTCAACAATCTGTCCCTGCTGTAGGTAGAGAATGCGGTCAGATATCTGTTCCAAAGTCCCTTGTTCGTGGCTGGTAATTAATATAGTGCGCCCATCAGTGCGCAGAGCATTCAGTCTTTCCAGCATCAGAGCCCGACTGCCCTTGTCGGCTCCGGCAAAGGGCTCATCCAGAAGCAATAGCTGCGGGGCGCCGAGTAGTCCGACAACCAGGCTGGCTCGCCTGGCCATACCGCCCGAGCATTTTCTGATCTGCTTGTCGAGAAAATCCGCAACCAAAGGATCATTAGCTGCGATCTCCAGATTGCCCCGGATGATGTCGGCATCAAGGCCGCGCAAAGAACTCCAGAATTTTACATTCTCCCGCACCGTCAGCTGACCGTCCAGAGCCAATTCCTGAGGCACATATCCGATCAGAGAACGCCAGGCCGGGAGATCCTGGAGCGACACCCCATTAAAGCTAATCGTCCCTGAATCCGCCGACAGAACCGAGGCCAAGATTTTGAGCAAAGTACTCTTGCCGGCGCCATTATCGCCGGCGATGCCATAGATGGTTCCGAGCGGCTGACAAAAAGAAATCCCGGTAAAGACCCGGTGCTCGCGCCATGATTTGCTCAGGTCTTCAACTAGAAGACCTGAGCATGAAATATTGTTAAATTCTAATGTATGTGCCACTTTTCTATTTCATAAAGTCCGCAACATTGATGCCTAAATTCTTGAAAATCGTCATAGCCTTCATCATCATAGACTGGTCAGTCATCAGAGACTGGAGGGCTGCCTCATCCGCAATATCTATATAGTCTGAGGGCAAAGAGCTTTCAAATGTGATATCGCTATCTTTCATCTGATAGAGATCAAATTCCAGACCCAGATCGATCGGCGAGCCCTGGACATTGCCCTGGAAGAAGATTGTGGCCAGCAGATGGTCATTCTCAACCTTGCCGTTATAAACAATCTCACCGCTGCTTAACCCGGACAGCTGCAGGCTGGAAAGATCAATCCTCAATTCACCGACGGGATAGAATAAATCATCATCGGTATGGAGACCAAGATCCGTATAGGTGCCGGAGAGCTCAAACTTAGGAGTTGCCAATTTGTAACTGCCTGTAGCCAGATCATTTTTCTCCGTGTAATCGGCGGTGAAAGTTAGGGCGTCCGAACCGACATATCCGGCATCTACACCCGAGAACCTGAGTTTATACGAGCCTTTGTCGCCGTCCCTGGCTGTGACACTCTCCAAAGTGATCTCTTCACCATCGGCATTCTCGGCCTTGTTAATAAAGGTAAACGAGCCGCCGCGGGGATTATTGTCGGCGTCAACATACAATATCCGCTTGAACTCGGCTTTAAAGTTTTCCGGACTGTCGTCAATTTGGGCTATCATCTGATCAATCCCGGACTGGAATTCCTCAAGCGGATTGTCGCTCATAGTCCCGGCCGGCAAGGCCTTGCTGATATCATCCAAAAAGGTCTTAATATCTTCACTGTCCCGGATATAGGTCAAAATTTCTTTAGCGAAGTCGCCAAATTTGTCAGCCGGTATCACGGCCTCAAAATAATCGACCTTTTCGGTTACATCACCGACAGTCAGGCTATAGTCTTTAACACGAGCCGGTTTACCGGTATATTCATAATAGATGTCACGGAGATCAGATATTATCTTATCGAGCTTTTCTTCCGAGAACAGATTCAATGCATTCTGCCCGCTTCCCAGCAAAGACAGGAGCTCGGTAGAAGCACTGGTACCCATCGCATCGGCCAGCATTTCATTCAAGGCTTCTTTCTTCAGGACCAATGGTTTGTCCAGCAGTTCAGGAACCGATACTACGATATCGTCTTCAACATTGTAAATATTCAGGGTCACTGCATTTTCATTGGCGTCTTTGCGAGCCAGTCCAATGCTATAGGAGAATTGCGGGGACTCTTCATCCAAATTAAGCTTAGTCTCCCAATTGGCCTTAATATTCTTCAGCATGTCCAGGACAACCGCTTCTTGTCCGGACATACCCAGATCAGGCAGTGAATTAATGATAAAGCCTATGCTCGCACTGGAGCCAAGCTTACCGGATTCAATAAATTTATTGGCCGATGAGCACAGATTGCCCAGTAAATTATCTTCGCCGAACAGAGCCTCTTCTTCTGCGGCATGCCAAGCTTCTTCGTCATTAGCAAAAGATTTTTTGCCATCGCCTTTGAAAAAGAAAAACCAGACACCGAAAGCAATAGCTGCCACTAAGACTACAGCAAGTGTGGGAATCCACCAACGCACCTTTTTCGTTGCTTTAGGCGCTTTGGGAGCTTGAGCTTGTGGCTGTTCCTGATACCGGGCTTGCTGCGGATAAGGCTGCTGGCCGTATTGAGGTTGTTGATAGGCCTGTTGTCCGTACTGCTGCTGTTGATAAGGCGGCTGACCATATTGCTGCTGATAAGGCGGCTGTTGGCCGTACTGTTGCGGTTGATAGGGCTGCTGTGATCCGTCTTGTCCGGCTTGCGGCTGACCATATTGCTGGTACGGAGCCTGCTGTTCCGGATAATGACCGGCAGGCATACCATAGGGTGCCTGTGGTGGTGCCTGTGGTGGTGTCTGTGGCAGCGTCTGTTGTTGATAACCAGCTTGGCCGGCCGGAGGTGCGGTCTGGGCAGGAGAATCGGCAGCCGCTGTTGTTGCGGTGCCTGCACTCTCCGACAGATCGACACGAGCGCCACAGTTAGTGCAAAATACGGCACCGGGATTTAAGCCGGCCCCGCATTGACTGCATCTTCTTTCCTCTGTCATAGATTACTCCCTTTCTAGCTATCTCTACCGCTGCAATAGTTTCTGACTGCTGCAAATAACGGTAGACAGCACTGTAAAAAAGATTCTTTAATCCGAATTACTTAATTACTTAATTACTTAATTATTAGTAATAGTCACAAGGAATTATACAGTAAATGAACTAAAAAGACTATCTGATATGCGTTAGAATTCGATGCCGGCTCTGCCGCTTAATCCCGAAGTCTCATAAGGATGTTTCCTCATCATACACTCCGTATGATAGTCGGCGATCTCTTGCAGGGCAGGCGAAGGGCCGCGCCCGGACATGGCTACTTCCAGATGCTCGGGCTTACTCTTCAGGAAGTCCAGTACATCCTGCTCTTCCAGAATACCGGCTGAAATAGAACCCATAACTTCATCCAGTATCAGCAGATCCATTTCCCCGGCATGAGCGGCAGCGGCCGCTTCATGCAGGCGCCTGGTATTGAACTCTTTAGCCGCTGCCAGTTCTTCCGGCGTCATGATGAAAGTAAATTTATTTGTGGGCTGACCGGATATTGTATGTACGCCTAACTTCTCCAGCATTTCAATTTCCGCCGATTTCCCGCTCTTGAGAAATTGTACGAACCAGACTCTTAGCCCGCGTCCGGTAGCTCGTACCGCCAGACCCACACAGGCTGTTGTCTTGCCTTTGCCGTCACCGCTATAAATATGAATCAGACCCAGTTTTGATTTTGCCATTTCCAACTCCTAGATATTTTTTATGAACAACCGGTAGTTTCACCGCAATCGAGACAGACCTTGCAGGTTCCGTTTGTCACCATTCTGGTGCCGCTGCAGTTGGAACAGGTTGAGCCATCATATAGCCGTGTCCCGTTTTGAGCTGCCTCCTTGGCTTTCTCATGTACATATTCATCAACGCCGATCTGACCATAGGACGGCCTGCTGGCCTCCACATTATTATCCGTTGCGGTCCTTGCGTAGCGCAGTCCATGGTTGGCTTCCAATTCTTCCACGGTCGGCTTGACCTGCACTCGGGAGAAGTCGCCGCCCTCGATATCCAGCACTTTGGAGATCAGGTCGGATACCGATGTGCAGTATTTGATATTGGGATGGCGCTGGACAAAGCCATAGGGCTCAAATTTTTGACCGCGCAGCATTTTGGAGATTTGCTCGGTCGGGATATCGTATTGAAGCATGACGGAGATCGTTTTGGACAGGGAGTTAAGCAATCCTGTAATCAGAGTACCCTCTCTGTCCGTGGTCATAAAGATTTCTGTTATCTTGTCATTCTCATCGCGGTTAACCGTGATATAGACCTTGATATCTTCGATCTGAGCCGGATGCGTTGTGCCGGTGCGGATGCCGCGCGGCTTGATGCGCTGACGAACCGGCTTAGAAGCTCTGGCCTGATATTTCAGCAGCAGCTCTTCATTTTTCTTAGCCCGCTCCAATAAATCATAATAATTAAGATCCTCCAGGGGCATTGTTTCTTTTTCAGAGGGCGATAGCTTGATATTCAAAGGTTGGGCAAATTTCGACCCGTCACGGTACAGAGTTATACCTTTGACTCCGAGCTTCCAAGCCTCGATCATAACACTGGAGAAATCGTGCTCCGTTGCTTCGTTGGGCAGATTCACTGTCTTGGAGATGGCGCCGGAAATCAGGGGCGAGATCGCTGCCACCATATGCACATGGCCGAGGTAATGGATGTAGCGTTTGCCGCTACCGCATTGATTCGCCGTATCGAAAACGGGCAGATCTTCCTCCCGCAATCCGGGTGCACCTTCGATCTTGCCGTCCAGCACCATGCCATGCTCATCTTCCTGCATGATATAGTCTGTGATCTGTTTCCGCTCATCCGCACTGTAGCCCAGCTTCTTCAGGCCCTGTTCCAGCATCGGATTGGCCAATTTCATAAAGCTGCCGCCAACCAGCTTCTTATAGCTGACATGGGAGAAGAACGGTTCGATTGATGTGCTGGCGCAGTCCATGGCAAAGGAGATCGTGCCGGTCGGAGCCATTACGGTCACCTGAGCGTTGCGATAACCGGAGGCCATGCCTTCTTTCTCCGCAGCCTGCCAGACTGCCTGCAGCGCCTGCGCCAAATCGCCATAACCGAGATCTTGCAGTAGCTGATGGTCAACTATCGGTAAGTTGTAGTGAATACCCTCGGGATGATCCCGGCGGACGCCGGCAGCGCGGGAGTGATTGCGGATGACCCGCAGCATATGTTCTTGGTTGAGATCATAAGCGCTGAAAGCACCTAGCTTAGCGGCCATCAGGGCCGAGATATAGTAGCTTTCGCCGGTGAGGATGCCGCTCAGGGCGGCGGCCAGATTTCTGGCTGCATCCGAGTCATAGGGCAAACCTTGGCTCATCAGCAGAGAAGCCAGATTGGAAAGGCCGAGTCCGGTAGCACGGTAAATCCAGGTTTTTCTGGCGATTTCTTCGGTAGGGAACTGACCCCAGTGGATCGAGGCCTCGAGCACAATCTGCACGAGGTCGATCAGGTGCAGATAGCCTGCGAGATCGAAATGATCGGCTTCCTCGTCGAGCAGGCTGTAAATATTAATCGAGGCGAGATTGCAGCTGGTATTGTCCAGGAAAGCGTATTCGCCACAGGGATTGGTGGAGTTGAGACGGTTGTGATGTGCGCCTATCTGACCGTCTTCACCGGCCGGGCAGGTGTGCCAGGCGTTGAAGGTGTCTGTAAACTGCGGGGCGGGGTCGGCACAGCGCCAGGATGACTGGCAGATATCGTCCCATAGGCTCTGGACTAAGATTTCGCGGTTGACACTGGGGTCAAGGCGGCCCACCAGCTTATGTGTAGCTTGCGGATTGCGGGCCAGATTGTCGACTTTCTTCATGAACTCATCGTCGATGCGAATCGAATTGTTGGAGTTCTGGCCGGAAACCGTGGCATAGGCTTCGCCGTCGATATCGCCGTCATAGCCCATCTTGGCCAGGGCGATCACCTTGTCCTCTTCGAGCGCTTTCCACTTGACGAAGCTTTCGATTTCCGGATGGTCGATATCCAGACAGACCATCTTAGCTGCGCGCCTGGTTGTGCCGCCGGATTTGATGGCTCCGGCATTGCGATCCAGACCTCTGAGGAAGCTCATCAGGCCTGAGGATTGGCCGCCGCCCGACAAGGCTTCGCCTTCGGCGCGGATGGTTGAGAAATTGGTACCGGTACCGGAACCGCCTTTGAAGAGCTTGGTCTCGGTAACATAAGCCTCCGATATGGAATGTGGGCCGAGAAGTTTATCTTCGATTGAGATTATAAAACAGGCTGAGGCCTGGGTTCTGGTGTAAGTATCCGGCGAGGCCACCACTTTGCCCTGCTCTTCATCATAGTAGAAGAGGTTGCTGTTGCCGCCCTTGATGCCGTAAGCAAGATTCAGACCCGTATTGAACCACTGAGGCGAATTGGGCGCCCACATTTGATTCAGCAGGGTGTAAGCCAGTTCATCATAGAGAATCTCCGACTGTTCTCCCTCTTCGATCATGCCTTCATCGAGCAGAGAAGCAATCCAGAAGGCCACCATGCGGTGTATGACCTGGCGCAGCGAAGTCTCGTGTCCGGTGCCGCCGTCCGGCTGAGGAACTCCGGCCTTGCGGAAATATTTAGAAGCAATAATATCTGATGCGCTATGGGAATAATGGGTTGGGAATTCCAGACCGTAGAGCTCTGTAAGTATACGTCCCGACTTGTAATCTTTGATCACGACATCGCGTTTTTCCCAGTCGAAGAGATCGTAGACCGTTTTTTCTGTCTGTCCCTCTAGTTCCTTGGTATAGTAGCGACATATTCGCTTACTGAGATCGCTCATAAATTAATCCTCTCAACATCCTCAAAATTATCATTGATATAATCAAAAAATTACAATCGAAAAAGGTTACCTTCTACCAGGTAAATTCCGAATGTGATTAATATCCTACCACTATATCTTGTGGTCTACGATATAAAAACCACAACAACTCGTAGCAAAACGCTGTCTGTGAGATTACATTTTAATTACAATACGTCTCCTAGGAGTTTTGATCTGGATGTCATGACTTCCTGGCTTCATTACCGTGTAGGCAGTTTCGCTATGTGATACAATTTTCTCATGCAACAGAAAAACCCCGGTAAACATAGCGGCAAGGATAAGAATTATCTGACTTTATTCACCTCAACTCTGATGCTGTCCGCCTTTACTTTTGGCGGCGGCTATGTGATTGTGCCGCTGATGCGCAAACGTTTCGTCGAGGAGTTGGACTGGATTGCAGAACAGGAGATGCTGGATATTATCTGCATTGCCCAGTCAGCACCCGGAGCAATAGCTGTCAATGCTTCCCTGCTGCTGGGTTATCGTTTGCGCGGTTTTATCGGAGCTATGATCACTTTGCTGGGAACTGTTCTGCCACCCCTGTTCAGCATCACGGTTATTACCTATTTTTATGAGATCTTCCGTACCAATCAGATTGTAGCTGCCGCTCTGTACGGTATGCAGGCGGGAGTGGCAGCTATTATCGCAGATGTAGTTCTGACAATGGGCAGCAGTATTATTAAAGGTAAGAACTGGGGCGACTATCTGATCATGGCCGGGGCTTTTGTCACCGCCCTGGTCGCCGGGATTTCCGTCTCTTATATCATTCTGGCTTGCGGAGTGATCGGAGCTGTCCGCTTCCTCTGGCAGAATCGCCGGCGGGGAAAGGAGCCAGTCTGATGCTATATCTCCAGCTTTTCCTCAGCTTTGTCAAAATAGGTATGTTGAGTTTCGGCGGCGGCTATGCGGTCTTACCTTTAATCCAAGAGGAAATAGTGCGCAATCAGCATTGGCTGACGGCGTCAGAATATTTAGATGTGCTAACCATCTCTCAGATGACCCCCGGCCCGATCGCCATCAATGCAGCCAGTTTCGTCGGCACTAAGATGGCCGGCATCCCCGGCTCAATCATAGCTACGGCCGGCTGTGTAACGCCTTCTGCCATAATCATTTCTTTTCTGGCCTGGTTTTATTTTAAATATCGGGATCAAGGACTGATCCAAGGCATTATGAGCGGCTTGCGGCCGGCAGTAGTTGCGCTGATCGCAGTTGCCGGCTATTCGCTGATCATCACTGCCCTCTGGGGCGGTCAGGCTGATCTGCTCCTGAGCAATCTGGACCGGCAGGCCCTGGCTATTCTGGCCGGATCTTTCATCCTGCTGCGCACCAAGCTGATCAAGCCGATCGCGGCCATTTTGCTTTCGGGCGCAGTGGGGGTACTGATTCATTTTCTCGGCAGTTGAGTTTTATAGATCGGTCAGTTCCGGCGAATCCGCTGCCAGAGCTGGCGGGGCAGTACCTTTTTTTGTTCCAGCAGATTAAGCATAGGCATAAAAACAATGGCCACCAGGCCGCCGGAGAGGCCGTTATTGTAGAGATTGACACCGCAATGCAGAGCAGAAACCCGGCCTACGAATGTCATATGGATCATGCCGGCCAGTACACCCGGGATAAAGCCGAAATGACCGGCCAGCGGCGCCAGATTTGTGCCCAGCAGACCGTAGATAACAGCATTGGTGGGCAAGATATCGGCTCCGGACAATAGAATGGTCAAATGGACGCCGATCATGATAGGCAGGATATTGCGCGGATGCTTACCATAGGCGGCAAAGCCGACCACACTGAGTATGGCACCCATTATCGGGCCATTGAGATAGCCGGCGATGAGCAGTGCATAGGCCATAGCGGCCAGGCCGGAAAGACTCATATTGATCAGGGTCAGACCGATGCCGAAATCATCTGCATAGTCGGTAATCAGTCGCCCTGAGGCTTTCAGCAGCCGGCCATAGGCCGGAACAAGACCGTCCGGATCTTCATTTTGCCCTTGCGGCGTCTGTTCCTGCGCAATCGTCGGAGCAAAAAACCCGGTTAGGATGCCCAGTATCAGCAAAGCCAGCAGCACAGCCGTCAGCCAGATAATCAAAAATGGCGACTTCATTTCATAGACTATCTGCGGTCGTATAAAATCGGCGCCGGCAAAGCTCAATATCGAAACAACCACCGTGCTGTAAAGACCGGCGGCCAGTCCCATATTGTACAGACTGTAGCCCTGATGAAAGTCGCCTGTGACTGCAGTCAGCGACGGCAAGATGAATCCTGTTGCCAAACCCAGCAGGCAGGCATAGATGAGACCCGCCCGGAGCGGCAGGTCAAAATGAAAGGCGACTTGTGATACCAACGGCCCCAGACAGGCTCCAAATAAAGATTGCAATACCAAGTCGCGGAAATCACGGCGGAAAACCAGCGCAAATAGCAGAACTCCCAGTGAAATCGGCAGTGCGCTGAAAAGATTTTTGCCAAAGAGTGAGAAGCCCGACAACATAAAAAAGGCAGCCAGAACAGTACCGCGCAAGCGTATGCCGGACAACTTCAGAACCAGCAAGTAGAACAAGGTCATCAGACCGGCATTGAAGAAGGCTGTGCCGGGACTTGCCAGTTCCATATAATCTGTGAGCAGAGCCGATGGGGCATAGAAGATTCTTTGCAGGCCGGATATCAAATTGCCGGGTGATTCGCTCAGAAGACCGGTCACAAGCAGGAGCAGAGAATAGGAAAATAAAAGCCAGCCAATGACTCTCTCATTGAACCTGAGCATCAGGGAAGATGGACTTAGCTTGGCGTCCGGATAATTGTTCTTCGTCAGCAATTTCACCGGCCTCCTATGACTATCGGTGCACTTATTCTGTGGTCTCGGCGGCAGGCAGTAGTGCCTGTTCCAGAACTTGGTCCATATGGTCGACTAGGACAATATTCATTTTCTTCAGTACCGTATCCGGAACTTCTTCCAGGTCACGCTTGTTTTCTGCAGGAATCAGGATTGTCTTGATCCCGGCTCGCTTGGCTGCGACCGCCTTTTCCTTCAGGCCACCGACTGACAGTACCCGGCCGCGCAAAGTGATCTCGCCCGTCATGGCCAAATCGTATTTCACCGCTCGTTTGGTTAGAGCCGATGCCAGCGCAGTGGCAATAGTAATGCCCGCGGAAGGACCGTCTTTGGGAATGGCTCCGGCCGGGATATGGATATGGATATCCGACTTTCTGATCTGGTCCGGTTCCAGACCCAGTTCCTCACTGCGGCTGCGAATATAGGTCAGCGCGGCGGCAGCGGATTCTTTCATAATATCGCCCAGTTGACCGGTCAGCTGTAAATTGCCTTCGCCCGGCAGGACGTTTACTTCAATCATCAGGGTATCGCCGCCCGCATAAGTCCAGGCCAGACCTGTCACCATGCCCACCCGGTCGCGGCGGTCTATGACATCATAGGTGTACCGTCTGGTGCCTATCATTTCTTCCAGCTTTTGCTGTGTGATTCGAATGCAGTCGGCATTGGTCTCGGCAATTTCAATGGCGGCCCGGCGACACAAATGAGCCAGTTCGCGCTCGAGCTGTCGGACTCCCGCTTCTCTGGTATACCAGCTGATCGTTTTGGCGATAGCTCCTCTGGTCATATGGACCTGCTTTTTGCTCAGACCGTGTTGTTCCAACTGTCTGGGCAAGAGATGGCGACGGGCGATCTCAATCTTTTCCTCTTCGGTATAACCCGAAACCTCTATCACTTCCATCCGGTCGTACAGAGGATCGGGAATACGGTCGCCGTTGTTGGCTGTAGTAATAAACAGCACTTGAGACAAGTCATAGGGTAACTCGACATAATGGTCGCGGAATTTACTATTTTGTTCAGGATCCAGAACCTCCAGCAATGCTGACGAGGGATCTCCTCTGTAGTCAGTTCCGAGTTTATCGATTTCATCCAGTAAGAAGAGCGGATTGTCAGTTCCGACCTGGCGAATACCCTGGATCACTCTGCCGGGCATAGCGCCGATATAGGTACGGCGATGCCCTCTAATCTCAGCCTCATCCTTGATGCCGCCCAACGACATGCTCACATAGCGGCGGCCCAGTGTCTCGGCAATCGCCTTGGCAATAGATGTTTTTCCTGTTCCCGGCGGTCCAACGAAGCACAGAATCGGGCTTCTGATCCCCGCCTGATCCTGCCGATCAAGTTGTAGCTTCCTGACCGCAAGATACTCCATGATGCGCTCTTTGAGCTTTTTCATGCCGTAGTGATCGCGATCCAGTATTTTTCTGGCCGTATTCAGATCCAGATGTTCTTCATCAATGCGCCCGAAAGGCAACTCAAGCAGAAGCTCGATCCAGTTGCGCTGCACGGTGGCCTCGGGAAAGCTAGGCGGAATTCTGCTGAAGCGGTCGATCTCTTTCCGGATTTTTTCTTTATATTCCTCCGGCATTTTACTCTGCTCTAATTTCTTAAGCATTTCATTGCGATCGTCAAGCATTTCGGTTTCATCATCACCGCCCAGCTCACTTTGGATGGTACGGATCTGCTCTCTAAGGAAATACTCGCGCTGGCTGCGGTTGATTTTAGTTTTGACCTTCTCGTCGAGTTGCCGCTCGATCTTGCTTAGCTCGCTTTCGCGCTGGATATAATTGAGCATAAGCTCCACTCTGCGGGACAGACTGTTGCTTTCCAGCAGGCCCTGCTGTTCCTGACCGCTCAGCGGCAAAAGATGACTGAGATGATTGACAATAACATCCGGGTCGGAGGATTCCTCCAGCATAGCCTGGGGTTCCGGTGCAATCTTGCCGGACTGTTCGGCATAGTTGCTGAAGCGCTTGATTAGACTCCTGGCCGCTGCCAATTTCCAGTTGGCACTCTCTTCCCCGCTGGGCAGATCCGTATATGGGACGGTGACAGCCCTGAAATACGGAGTCAGTTTGTTATAGCGGATGATCTTAACTCTTTCCAGCCCCTCGACCAGGATTTTGAACATATTGTCCGGCAGCTCCAGAAGTTGGCGGACACGACCTCGTATCGCAATACGATGAATCTCATCCTGTTTAGGATCTTCTTTCAACATATCCTTCTGCATGGCCAGAATTAGCTCCTGCCCTGATTTCATAGCTTCTCTCAAGGCTTCAACGGATGCTGTACGCCCGATATCCAGCGACACGGTCACCCCGGGAAAGACAATAATCCCCCGCAGAGGAATCAAAGGTAGAGCGCTCATCTTCTTTACCTGGCTGATTTTAGTGTTTCCCCCGGTCCTGTTGCCGGAGCTAACCTTCCCGCCTTCGTCACTGCCGGATTTATCTTCAATTGCGGGATCTCGGTCTGTTAGTTTTTCGTTATTGTTTTCTTTTTTGTCTTTCATAATTGCTCCTCGGTAGAAACAAACAATGTCAAATCCTATACTTTTGCTTCTTTGGAAGAATATTATACCATTAGAAAATGCCGGAATAGTAAGTACCGATAAAAAAGGGGTTGTCTCAAAAAGAGGCGCCCCTTTTTGAGTTAAGGTGATGCAATAAAACGGAAAAGCGGGTACCGAAGCACCCGCAAATCCTGTAAAATATTTTTGTGA
>JBMNTB010000023.1:0-27570 GCA_050945515.1 Saccharofermentanales bacterium | reverse complement strand
CATTCGCAAGGGAAATTAAATAATGGCCAGATTAAGCACTGATGAAGACATCAGACAAGCGTACAGGGAACCAGAAGCTTGTAGTGTGACAATATGACGCAACGTTGCGACATAACAAACTGCAACGCAAAGCCAGAAAATGGTAAACTAAAATCAAGTAAAAGATACAGGTAAATAAGTGATGTTTGAATATTGTGTTTTGATCGATAAAGATAATTATGGCACCGTAGTAAAAGCAGATGGCCCTAAGCAATATCAGTATGATAAGGACAGAGGGTGGGTGCGGAGCGGTATCCTACTCGACTACCAGATGCCTACAGGGCCTAAGGTTGGCATGTACAAGAATATAACAGAAGAAGAAGCGCTTGAAATGATTAACAATAAAATATGGTAAGAGCGGTCGAAAGACCGCTTTTTTAATATCTGAAAAATTAGTAGAAAGGAGCGGAAAACTTGATGCCGGAAACATTAACGAAAGGTGGATGATCCAGCTACTATATTGACAGCCTAAAAACCATTATATATCGTTATAATTAAGCGGTAAGTGCCCCAGGCGAATGATAAGGGTACACTTTAATTAATTTTCGCCGATGGACTGTAATTATTATGCCAAGTTTACTCGTAAACCAATTATTTTTGGCTCAACAAAAAATTGGAAATCATGAGTCCCTGACAGTGACACTTTTATCTGGTGCTGTCGGGGCAATACTTGGTGTAATCGTTTCTTCAATTTTGGCTTCGAGATTAAAGAAGCGGGAAATGAGATACCAGATATATAAAGATTTTTTAGCTGAGCTTAACGAACGTTTTTTAAATTACGATAGAAAAGAACGAGTTATTTTTGGGAACTGGGCTGCTTTTGGAACTACGAATGTTGATCAATTCAAAGACTTGGCTATAAAAACTCATTTAGAGTTAACTCAGTTGAGTTTCAGCAACGCAGCTTTCCTTAAATCAAATGATCATCTGCTAACAAATGTTGAAAAAAATCTTCTTTCATCTTCAAATTGGTCTATGGCGCATGGACAAATGGAGAAGTTGGCAACGGAAGCTGGCCTTAAACTTAAAGCTTCTATACCACTCTCGGATTATGCTGATGCGTTTATGTATGATCTTATTGCATTGTGGGATTATTTCGATGATTTTGCAATAGGTGTTTCGATGGTAAATAAACGGTTGATGAAATTTGTGTTACCAGGGCGAATAAATCTAACGCTAGCAAACAAACAACAAAAAAAGCAAGTTTTGAAAAACTCTAGCGAAAGAAAACGCTCCAGAGAAATGATGCAGCAAAAAATGATGCAACAAAGAATTAGAGATAAAGTAGAGTCACACCCAAATGATTAATCTGCGAATACCTCTTTCGTATACTACTGCAGTTATTATCTAGGGCGATGTTCCCACCCTCCCACCGCAGAGGGTTTTTTATTTCACTAAAGGAGGCGGTGAGCCATCGAGAAGCGCCTCTACCAAGAGAAAGGCTTGTCGCCTTTACAGATTGCAAAAAACTAGGGATGAAATCCAGTACAGTTCGCAGTTGGAATAGTCGCAATAAGTGGGATTATTCCCACATAATGTTGCAGTCAAAATTACAATGTTGCAACACTCAGCAACGCAACAAGGTAAAGCTCCAAAGGGGAAAACTGTTACAGCTTCAACGGGGAACTTTTTACACGGACGAGCCCCATCCGGTACCTCAGCGAACTTTAAAACTTTTTGACCCACTCTCCGGTATTAACATTGAGGCTACTATGTTACAGGCTTCTTTATGAGGGCTGCCTTCTCTTACTGCCATTGTAAAGAGGCAAGAAAGATAGGGCTATTAGTTGTTTATGTTCCAAAATGAGCTCAAATAGCCTCTATTTAGGCCAAATTATCAACTAAATTGCAGTAGATTTATCAAATTTTACCGCCGGGGTATAAGGGCAACCCCCTTAAAGAATAGCTGTATTTATCATGAAATATACAGTTATGCATTGTGTAATGACAATGTCATGACAAATGCGTATCTTGTAGTTGGGTAACCCGTGTATTGACAATGTCATGACGCATAAAACCGGGAGAAAATACTCGACCTTCACGCGCGTGTGTAAGTAGAGTAGATGAGCTTATCATTGAAGAAAATACCGGAGGAATAACCGCCTTTATTCCCCGGAAGTTCCCCCCCCGGAATAATCCTTGTTATTTCTTAAGATGCAAACGCATAGCAATTGTATGAAATCATTTGCTTGCATTTGAATACATCTGCTTTCACTTGAAATCAGCGCTATCACATAGGTCGTAATAATTGCTGGCCTAAATGTTGATGAGTACAATAGGTATAGACCATTCCCAATGTTAGAATATTAGATACAATAGGACAAAAGGAATGGCACATATATAAAGAAGCAAAGACAATTGACAATAATTGGGAATTGACTTCTCCTTAAACAAAAAGAAGGATTTGAGTATTTTTTCTAATGACCTATGTTGAATCTAGGGCGACAATATTTTCCCTGGAGAAAGGTGGCAAGGAATAATGGCGAATGATGCTTTATTAAACGCGAAAAAACAACAAAACGACGAGTTTTATACACTGTATGAGTACATACAAAAGGAAATCAACGCTTATCTTGAATACGACCCCGACATTTTCAGGGATAAAATTGTGCTATGCCCTTGTGACGACCCCGAATGGAGTAATTTTACAAAGTTTTTTGCGCAGAATTTTGAAATGCTTGGATTAAAAAAACTTATTAGCACAAGCTACTCAATGGAGTCGAAGAAAGCAAAATATGAACAATATCGTCAAATAACAATATATGAAATTCTATCTCCACAGTATGATGAAGAAAAGGCTATTACAAAGGGAAAAATTTATACTTTAACAAGAGATATCAACAAGTCCGGTAATATCGATTATGATGATTTGGAATGGCAGTACCTTGATGGCGATGGCGACTTTCAATCTGACGAAGTCAAGAAGTTGCGTGATGAAGCAGATATCATTGTTACAAATCCTCCCTTTTCACTCTTTAGGGATTTTGTCGCATGGATATTAGAAGCTGATAAAGAGTTTCTGATTATAGGGCAGATAGGTATGGCAACCTATAAAGAGATATTCCCCGAAATAAAGAATAATCGTATGTGGATAGGTGCTACCTGCAACAATGAAGATATGGTTTTTGAAGTCCCGGAGGGGGCAAAAGTCAACCCAAAAGATCGAGAAAAGGCTGCACGTATGGGATATGTTGGAAATTACACGCGCCAAGGCAATGCCTGTTGGTTTACCAATTTAGATCACGGGCGCAGACACGAGCCATTAGCTTTAATGTCTATGGCGGACAATTTGCGATATAGTAGGCATAAAGATCTAAAAAAGAAAGGTTATTTGACTTATTACAACTATGACGGAATTGATGTTCCTTATGTTGACGCAATCCCTAACGACTATGAGGGAGTTATGGGCGTTCCTACATCATTCCTACATAGATATAATCCAGATCAATTTGAAATAGTCGATAATGGAGCATATGCACCTAAAACATTAAATCATATAGCCTATAAGAGTAAAAAAATAATCTGTTATGAAAAGGACGGCAAGGTAGTATGGACAACCCCCTACACAGTTTCTGAGAGAAAGGCGGGAAATGGATTGCGATTAAACGAAAATGGCTCGCCTGGAGGTTTGCCTTATGGACGTATTCTGATAAGAAAGCGAGTGAATAATAATGATAACTGAACTGAACATTGATTTAACTATCGAAAAGGTGTGTGAAGGTTTTGTCTATAATGAATATGAAGGCAAAGGGCTTTTCGGACTTTCTGGAAAACTGACTATTCAGCCGGAATACCAGCGTAATTATATTTACGCTGACGGCAAGAAAGACGTCGCCGTTATACAGTCAATATTGAAGGGTTACCCTATCGGACTTATCTATTTTACCAAGGTTTCAGACGATCAATTTGAAATACTGGACGGGCAACAACGTATTACAAGCATAGGACGCTTTTTGACAGGCAAGTTTCCAATTTTAGACGAAAATGGAATGCAGCAGTATTTTAGCGGATTGGCGGAAGATTTGCAGCGTAAAATACTTGATACAAAGCTGACCATTTACGAATGTAGTGGCACGGAAAGCGAAATCAAGGAATGGTTCAAAACAATCAATATAGTAGGTGTTCCACTGAATGATCAGGAACTTTTGAACTCTATCTATTCTGGCCCGTTCGTCACACTTGCAAAAGCGGAATTTAGCAACAGCCGAAACGCCAACGTTCAGAAATGGGCAGCATATATTAGTGGTGATGTAAAAAGGCAGGATTATTTACGTACCGCTTTAAACTGGGTTAGTAAAAGCAACATTGATGACTATATGAGTCGTCACAGATTTGATACGAATATAACGGAATTAAAAACCTATTTTAATAGTGTTATTGATTGGGTTTCAAGCGTATTTATTGATGTTAAGACGGAAATGCGTGGTTTGAATTGGGGTGAATTTTATGAGCGTTTCCATACAAACGCTTATAACCCAAATGAAGTACGGGATAAATTGAAGTCACTATATGAAGACTATTTTGTGAAGAACCGCAAAGGCGTATTTGAATATATTCTAGGCGGATGTGTAGATACAAAGTTACTTGATATTCGCATTTTTGATGATATTACAAAGCAAACGGTTTACGAGCAACAAACAAGTGAAGCAACAGCTAAAAATATTTCTAATTGCCCATTATGCGCATTAGGTAACGACAACAACAGTCAGCGAATCTATAAGCTGAAAGAAATGGATGCAGACCATGTTACTGCATGGAGCAAAGGAGGTGCAACGGATATTAGTAACTGTACTATGCTTTGCACCACTCATAACCGAGCAAAAGGGAATAAGTAAAAACTTAGTTTTGTCTAACTACTGAGATATGTACAAGAGAAAACTAAATTATACGATACGCCTTATACTTGCAATAGAGGATAAAAATAAGCACCTGAATAGCGGATACTTACAGCAACAAATTTTGATGCTATTCTGATACTAAGACATCTGGCATCGCTCGTTCTTGGCCGCATCAGAATAAAACTATAAATTACAAAAAAAGACTAAAAATTTCCATTGTTGCAAATGATGGTTCAAAATACTAATTACTTTCTTGGCTTAAGCTGAACAATCAGCTGCAAAATACTATTTTCTGCAATTTCATAAGCTTTCATATTTACTATCATGCAAAATAATATAAGTGTCTCCGGGATCAGGGGGACTTTTTTGGGGGTTGTTGGCTTTCTATATCTGTTAATTGATATAATTAATTTTAATTAGTACTAATTTTTAGAAACCTTCATGTAATAGATGGGGTAGCTATAAGATGAAGAAAGATGTTTTATTGCCAACATACAAACGACAACGTTTTCTCTTAGCCTTTGTTCGCCAGCTAAAAGACTGTATTTCAATTACTGACTTACAGAAGTTAGTTTTTCTTTACACTATGAGCGAAGATTCCAGGTTTTATGATTTCGTTCCATATAAATTTGGCCCTTATTCGTTTCAGCTTAAAGAGGATCTTGATATTCTTCAACGTGACAGTTTTATAAGAATTACTATCAACCAAGAGAGCACGAGAATTAAAGCCATCGGAGAATATACTCCGGAGTTTATTTTTAATATTGCTATCGAAAGAGGCAAAAAACTTCTTCGTAAAGCCTATTTAGAATACCCGTATTACGCAATAAATAGTGAAATTATTGATAGGCTTTTTACCGGAAAGGAACTAAATCAATTCAATCAAAATAAGCCATCTTTTTCACAAACGGAACAAACACTGTTTACAATTGGCTATGAAGGCAAAAGCATAGAAATGTTTGTAAATAGCTTAATACAAAATAATATTCATTTGCTTTGCGATGTACGCAAAAACCCTTTAAGTCACAAATTCGGGTTTTCTCAAAAAAGACTAAAACACATAGTGCAAACAGTGGGTATTAAATATACACATATTCCGGAACTTGGTATTGAGTCTCAAAAAAGAAGTTCGCTTAAAACACATGATGATTATGCGAGCCTTTTTTCAGAATATGGCAAAGGATTACACAAGATGCCTCAATTATTTAATGCAGTTTATGATCTACTACTAGATAATAATCGTATAGCCTTAATGTGTTTTGAAAGTGACCCTAAAATGTGCCATAGACATGTTATAAGGGATTTAGTAACTAGTATGTGGCCAGTTAAGAGTATTGACATATGAATAACAAAAAAAAGCGTATATATATTTTAGTCAAGACTTATCCAACTATCTCTGATAAATATGCTGAGCTGGTCTGTACTGCAGGTATTCTTGAGGATGGGTCTTGGATACGGTTATATCCTGTACCATTTAGATTGCTCAATAATAACCAAAAATATCCTAAGTATACTTGGATTCATGTTGATGCAGAACGGAACACAGCAGATTTTCGACCTGAATCATATCGTCCGGATTTGAGGACATTGGTTGTTGAACCCAAGCCGAAAAAAGTTGACTGGGACGCTCGACGGAGGATTGTATTTAACAATACTATCGTTTACACCAACTTAAAAACACTTATTGACAACGCCAAATCGGAATCAAAAACTTCTCTTGCAATCTTCAAGCCAAAAAAAATCATTGATTTTATAATTCAGGAAGATGATAGAGAATGGGATTCTAATAAGCTTACAAAACTCGCAAACCTATCGAAACAACTCGATTTATTCAAAACGGTAGAAGATGTTATAAAAGAATATCGAGCTGTGCCAAAAGTCCCATACAAGTTCTATTATCAATTTGAAGACGACCACGGTACTAAATCAAAAATGAAGATTTCTGATTGGGAAATTGGGATGTTGTACTGGAACTGTTTAAAGAGAGCAAATAACAATGAAGCAGAAGCTGTTTTAAAAGTGAAAGAGAAGTATTTTAATTCTTTTGCAAAGCATGATTTATATTTTTTTCTTGGAACGACATTGGAATACCAAAATAAAGGCGCAAAAAATCCTTTTATGATTGTTGGTGTCTTTTATCCGCCTATATTAATGGAAGACAAACAGTTAAGCTTGTTTTAATTTAGTAATATGTATTAGCCTACCCTGGACCCAGACCGCCTAAGGGTAGTTTAGCTAACGAATATTTCACCATTAGTATAGATTAATCATGGATAATTGAAATAACGGGCTACAACAGAATACGCCGACCAGGCACATATCCATCCGGAGTCTTGATCTGATCTAAATACAAATTTCGTTCTTCATGTTTCTCAAATGACTTTATTCCATTGAAGAAAGATTTCCATTCCACTTTTTCTTCATCTTTATTGGGATCGTAGATAAAACGGAATCTTCTACCATCACTGTCAACGATGATAACTCCTGCAACAAGATCATCAATCTTTGTCCTTGTACCCCATGGTATTTTATCCTGAAATGATGCAATCATTTCAAAGCCGATCTGCCTTAGGGATGCATAGACCGGATTACCTTTTAATGGATGGCTGCCTTCAAATTCTCCCACACCGTTATCATCAGATGTTTTTCCAACTCTGAACCCAAGTGAATTATTTTTTAACAAATCCGCAAAGCTATTTTCTAGTTTTGGATCAACATGTGCTCCGCCATCTTGATCTGCAACAAATCTAACAATGTCTTTGCGAGAAAAAATGTTTTTCTTATCATCAAAAATAATTTCGTTCCACCAGTCGTCAAATCTAAGATAAACCATTCTTTCAGGCATTCTGTTAAGAAGCGGTTCGTAGCCAATATTCCCATGTTCCATTCTGACAAGTAGAAGAGGAAAACTGGACATGAGATTCCTCGGTGAATAATAGGGTAACGTAGACGCAAAGAGTCCATTTTTTTTGTTTAGCTGATCTAATAAAGATTTTGAACGCCCACTGTCATGTGCCAACACTCTCAACCTTATCGCAATATTCTTTGCTTGAGCTTCTTCACCAGCATCAAATGCTTTACAAGAACTTAATAGCAAGCGTGTCTGCTCTTCAAAGTTCTCTAATAATTCTTTTTGCGAAAGCCGATAATGTGTCATGTCACTTTCCATTATACAGAAAGGTATAAAAAAAGTCCCCAGGCCCCAGAGACACCTATATCACTAACACTATAACAAGGGCATGAACCAATCTGCTTGTGCTTGAAATCAGGGCTACCACATAGGCCCTTATCATTGCCGGCCTGAATGTTGATGAGTACAATAGGAATAAGACCACCCGCAACAATGATAATCTGAAAAATGTTAAGGTGATTAGCCGAATTTGAGAAGATTATAAAGGGGTTGATGTAATTGGTTAGTGTAAAAGACAAAAGATTTAAGGAGCTTAATCGTCGGTATAAAGCGGTTACGGGTGAAAACTTGCCGATGGCTATGATCCCTTATCCGTGTACTTATGATGAGCTTGAAAATAATATAAAAGCTTGCGAACTTGCAGGAAAGGATCTTCTACCAGAGATCTACAATTGGGATCTTAGTGGGAACACTTTTTATTAACTCAAGGAATTCATATTTTTAGATCGAGAGTGGATCAAATGTATATTCCAGAGGATTGGCTAGTAAATCCTGATCGATATATCAATCAATAGAACATATAAGCACTCGCGGAAAGAATCAATAAAGGGCCAAGCCAGACAAGACAGTACTTACAGATGGGCCTTGAACAGTTTGGGGAAATCTTAATCAACAGGATAAAAGCAAGTGCCTAAATAGCGGTAACTTGCTGCAACAAATATTGATACTATTTTGATACTGATAATTGGAATAACCGGCATAAAACAGTCAATAGTATCACAGATTAAAACCAGAAATAGCGTATTATCAGGTATTACAAGTATTTGATACTAAGATATCGAGCCCGGTCGCTCCCACCAATACACAGCCGTTGATACAATTATTTGCATTGACGGCTGTGTTTGTTTTTAGAATATAAATTGCGGATTGGTACCGAATTTTTCGACATTTTCGGTATTTCTATTATAAAGACTATAATAAGGTTAATAAGGTTACTAGATCGAAACAGATAAGCAGGCGCTAATTTAGAAACGAGGTGCTTTTGAAAAACAATATTTTCGATACGGCGTTGCTCTTTGAAGGCGGCGGAATGCGCGTCGCGCACTCGGCGGGCGTCACTAATGCCATGCTTGAATGCGAACTTTTCTTTGACTATGTGTGTGGCATCTCTGCCGGTTCGAGCAATGCAGTCAACTACCTCTCGCGTGACAAAGACCGTGCGAAACGTTGTTTTGTCGATTTTGTCGACATGGATAATGTGATCGGCGTGCGTCACTTGCTCAAAGGAGAAGGATATTTCGCTGCCGATTATATATACGGGGCGGCATCATTGCCGGGAGGACCTCTGACACTTGACTTCGCCCGCTTTCAAGAAAATCCCGCTGAACTGCGTATCGGCGCCTTCGACTGCGAAACCGGTGAGACCGTCTATTGGAAACGCGACGATATAGAAGCCATCGAAGATCTGCTGCGGATGGTGCGATGCTCGTCGACACTCCCCCTACTGATGCCTAAAGCACAGTTTCGCGGCAAAACCTATATCGACGGTGGCATCAAAAGCAGCATACCTCTCGACATCGCCCTGCGTGACGGATATGAGAAGTTCTTCATCGTACTGACGCGCGAGAAAGGGTATAGGAAAAAGCCGATGAAAAACCAAAGATTACTCGACCGTAAATTCAAAGACGAGCCTATCCTGGCCGATAGTCTCCGGCATCGCTGGGAAAATTACAACAAGCAGATAGAACATATAGAACGGCTGGAAGCGGAAGGAATGGCCATCGTCGTTCGCCCCGAACAAATGCGCATCCGAAGCACGACCGCCAATCGCATAAAGTTGGAGAAGAGCTACCAAGACGGTTACCGCCTGGCCATGCGTCAGATGGACGCCTGGAAGACATTTTTGTATAGATGATGTTTAGGAGCGATTGAGATGGGATAGAAGATAGTATGGATATTCCGACTGTGGAAAAGATGGTATATGCTCCTCTAATCGAAGAAGACAGTATCCTGCTCACAGTCACAGAGGGATGCAGCTATGGTAAATGTGCCTTCTGCGACTTCGCTAATGATAAATATACAGTTTTACCCTTAGAATGGGTAAAGGAAAATGCCAAGTACCTCGCAGCGGAATCAGGAGATAAGTCTGCGCTCTTTCTGCTCGGGCAAAATTCTCTATCTCTGCCCACGGCTCACCTTGTAAAAGTACTCGAATTCGTAAAGGAATTTTTCCCGAACGTCAACAAGGTCAGTATGTATGCACGAGCGGAAGATATTAATTCCAAAAGTGAGCATGAGATGTTGCTACTACGGGATTTCGGTCTACGATCCCTGCATATGGGCCTCGAATCCGGCAGCGATGATGTGCTTGTCCTCATGAACAAAGGGACATCGACAACGGAATTCCTGGAAGCTTGTCGAAAACTGGACAAGCTCGCACTATCTTACCATATTACGACGATCGGCGGTTTGGGAGGGAAAAAATTCTCGGCTGTCCATATTGAGAAGACCGCAGAAATTCTAAATCGCATCAACCCTGCAAGCATATGGCAGCTCAAGCTCCTTATATGGCCGAACACCCCACTGGCGGAAATGAGAGATAAGGGGGAATTTATCGAACTCTCGCCCCTTGAGGTCTTGAAAGAAGAACGAGACTTGCTCGCAAGACTGGAATTAAAAAACTGTTTTTTCATGGATACCACTGTCCTCAATAAATACACCATAATGGGTCTTCTGCCGGAGGCTAAAGCCTCGATAATCACTGCCATGGACCGCCTGATTGCAGGCGACAACCTTTAGAGTTCTCACAATAAACGTTCAATATTAAGCGCAAGGCTTCTTAGCTAGTACTTGGGCATTTTATCACAGAATACTAATATTAATTGTGCAAATATGCTTAATATGATAGATTATAGTATGAGATAAACTTATATATATACGAGGAGGCGGTTCTTATGAAGAGGAAAGTCTTAGTCATCCTTGTCGCAATGCTGGCATCTCTAGTCAGCATCCCGGTCGGCGAATCTGATTTTCGCATAACCCTCGGCATCGTAGTCATGGCTGTTGCCATACAGGTGTTCAACTTCAAAAAGGTCATTCCTTTCTCGGTCTGGACCGGTCTCTTTGTCTGCCTTGCGCGTGTTGCCTATGTTGCAACCATAGGCACTGAACTGAGCCCGGCTCTCATTGGTTCCTATTTCTTAGAAATAGCGTTTTACATAGGCTATGGCCTTATTTACCATTTTGCCATCTTACACAACCGTTCAAGAACTCCACTCCCCCTCGTCCTCTCCCTAGTTCTCTGCGACTTCGGCGGTAATTCACTGGAGTATCTATTGCGTTTCTTCTATATGTCTGAAGTCTGGAGCGACACATCGCTTGTCACCCTGCTTTTGGCAGCGGTCAGCCGATCCATCATGATTATTCTTTTGACATGGCTCTTACAGCAATTCGTTTTTAAAATAGAGCAGAAACAAGAGGAGAACCAATCCTCAGAGGAGGGCCAGACCTTATGAGTGAAATTAATTCAATTATCAAGACCATAAGCGACTTCATTTGGAACAACATTCTGCTCTTTGCCTTGCTGGGTGTCGGTATCTTTCTTAGTATTAAGCTGAGATTCCCCCAATTAACGCGTCTCTTTCCCAGCATTGCCAAGCTGGTACGCGACATCCGTAATAAGGTCACAGTCAAGGAAGGTGCGATGACGCCCTTCCAGTCCCTGGCTACTGCTGTTGCAGCCCAGGTTGGTACCGGCAATATCGTCGGTGTTGCAACAGCCATTGCTGCCGGTGGGCCGGGCGCTGCCTTCTGGATGCTTATATCTGCCTTTTTCGGTATGTCAACTATCTTTGCAGAAGCCGTCTTGGCCCAGGTCTATCGCAAAGAGGAAGACGGCGAATTAGTAGGCGGCCCTGCTTACTACATTAAAAACGGCCTCAAGTCTAATTGGTTGGCCATCGTCTTTGCCGTCCTCTGCATCATTGCCCTGGGCATAGTTGGCATTATGGTTCAGTCCAACTCGATCGTAACATCTCTACACGATGCCGTCGGTCTGTCCAAGCCCTTTATTACTGTGGGTCTGGCAGCACTGGTCGGCGTCATTCTGACAGGTGGCATGGGCCGCATTGCCAGCTTTTCCGAGAAGGTTGTGCCCGTTATGGCCTTTGCTTATATTCTAGGCAGCCTGGTCATTATCCTGTTAAACCTTAACGCTCTCCTGCCATCTCTCAAGATGATTATAGTAGGTGCCTTTACCCCACAGGCTATGGGAGGCGGTGTCCTCGGTATTACAATCCGTGAGGCCAGCCGCTATGGCCTGGCTCGCGGCCTCTTCTCTAATGAAGCCGGTATGGGCTCAACCCCTCACTCCCACGCCGTAGCCATCAACGACCATCCGGCTGAGCAAGGCTTTATCGCTATGATCGGCGTCTTTATTTCTACTTTCACTATCTGTATGTCAACAGCCATGGTTAATATGCTGTCAGGCGGCTACAATGCCAATATTCCAGCCAGCGAAATGACAAAGGATGCTGTTCTGATGACACAGAATAGCTTTGCTATCAGCTTCGGCCACTTTGGTGCCATTTTCCTTTCTATTTCTCTGTCGAGCTTTGCCCTGACTACGATTGTCGGCTGGTACTTCTTTGCCGAGTCAAATGTTAAGTTTTTAGGCGGTAATCGTAGGGGTCTTATTACAGGCTTTAAAATTGTAGCTATCGCCTTTCTTATAGGGGGGCCCTGGCTAGACGCTGACACAATATGGAATCTGGCAGACCTTTTTATGGGGGCTATGGCTCTGCCCAATATCATCGCCCTTTTTGTCCTTTCAGGCCTAAGCAAAAAGCTTTTGCAGCATTACGACCATTACAAAAAAACAGGCGAAGTTCTGCCCTTGCCCACTTCAGACCTAGGCAGCAGGAAGCCTAAATTCAAGAAATAGCGCAGCTTCATGTATTAGTTTTGCAGTGGTGGTGCAGCTCTGAGTTATTTGCCCAGTTCGGCTCTCTAAGTTCAACCTTTGTTCGCACAGGAAGTAAAAAGTGCAGATAATGGTTCAGGCATAAGCGCTTTATAACATATCAACTTTTAATTTGATAAGCACTGCTATTGTTGCAATACAATAGTGGTGCTTTTTACTGCTGATTTAATCTTATAATATAACGGAGCTGACTTGATATGGTTGCCCGCAAACAGCAATAGTTATGCCGGTTTTGTAGGACTAATCCTTAAAAGATTTTGAAAAACAACAAAAGGTAAAATTAAGATGAAACACAGGATCTTGATTATTGAAACAGAGATACGACTATTTGCCTCGGGATCACTGAAAGAAAAGCGCCAGCTGCGGCAGAAAATTGTAGACAAATTGAAAGCCTCCCACAATATCTCGGTCGCTGAAACCAAGCATCAGGAGCTGTGGAATATAATTGGATTGACTATCGCCTATGTAGCGCTTGACCAAAGTGCTGCATCGCAGAAAGCCACTGCGCTGGAAAATAATATCTGCGGAATTCTTGAGCAAGACGGTAGCGGAGAAGTCAGCTACTTTAGCTCCGAGATTATCTAATGATTGCTATTGATTATTTTTCTATCCGGAATAGGCGCCGACTATTTTCTGTCAGGATGTGCGCAGTCTCCGCTAGTGGCAGACTCCATAGTTCGGCGATTTTGGCACCGATATGGGGCAGATAGGCAGGTTCGTTGCGTTTGCCGCGGAAAGGCTCGGGAGTCAGGTACGGAGCATCGGTCTCGATCACGAGTCGGTCGTGCGGACAGGCGCGGATGACCTCGTGTGAACGTTTGGCGTTCTTATAGGTAATCGGGCCGTCAAAGCCCAAGTAGAAGCCTAGCTTGAGCAGCAGACGTGAGCTCTCCGGACTGCCTGAATAACAATGCAGCACACCGGGCGGGTTCTGAGCCAGCAAACCCTCTTGCTGAGCCTGACTTAGCATAGTGTAATTATCCAGAGCTGATTCGCGCTCGTGAATAATGACGGGCAGCCCCAGCTCATGCGCCAGGACAAGCTGACGGTAATAGACATCTTTCTGTATTTCACGCGGAGAATGCTCATAATGATAGTCAAGGCCGATCTCACCGATCGCCACCACAATCGGCGGGCGACCGAGCTCAACGGCTCGAAGATTGGTATTCACTACCAGCTGCCGCAGATCCTCATGCATGGCAGAGGTATAGTGTTTGGTTTCATGCGGGTGTACGCCTACCGCTACCACTAAGCGCCGATCCTCCAGTGCCATATCGCAGGCTTTTCGTGAATCAGCCAGATCAGAACCGGGCAGGAGAATCATATTGACTCCGACCTCTTCCGCCCTGGCCATGACTTCGGCTCGATCCTGATCAAAGTCCGCATCCTGCAGATGAGAATGTGTATCAAACCATTTCATAATTACTGCGCTCAATTACTAACAGATATACCGGCCACAACCGGCCGGCAACCCTACTCGGCAAACTGCTCCAGAGCCTCCAGCTCTTTATCCAGATCCAGCCGTGGGAACAAGGGCTCCGACTGCGGCACGCCTTCAGGCGCATAGTAAAGATCCAGTTCCGTTGCCGATGCCCAGTCAGTTAGGGAACGACCGGCTGCATTTTGCTCCGGAATGCCTAGCGCAGCTCGGATTCTCCCCGGCGTATTGGGCATAAAAGGTTCAATCAGCACGGCAATAATCCTCTGTACATCAGCCAAATTATAGAGCACCGTAGCCAGACGAGTCCTCGCTGCAGGGTCTTTGGCCAGAACCCAGGGCATTGTCTCATCAATATATTTATTCGTGCGCGAAACCAGCGCCCAGATCTCGGTCAGCGCCTTACTGTATTGCAACTCATCCAGATCAGCTGCCACTTTCGGCGCCAGTTCCAGCGCCTGCTGTCGAAGTTCGGCATCCGGACTGCCCGTCTCACGTTCGTCAGACAAACCTTCCGGGAAGTATTTACGAATCATAGCCGCTGTGCGCGAAACCAGATTGCCGAGATCATTGGCCAAATCGCTGTTGATACGGGTGATCAGAGCTTCAGTGCTGAAATTGCAATCAGAACCGAAAGGCACCTCACGCAGTAGAAAATAGCGAATGGCATCGACGCCATAGCGATTGCAGAGCACCACAGGATCAACAACATTGCCCTTGGACTTCGACATCTTATCACCACCGAACAGGAGCCAACCATGACCGAAAACCTTCTTAGGCAACGGCATATCCAGCGCCATCAGCAGAGCGGGCCAGATCAGGGAATGAAAGCGAACGATTTCTTTTGCCATCAGATGGATATCCGCCGGCCAATAATGCTCAACATCCTCTTGTTTCGACGGATAACCCAGCGCCGTCAGATAGTTAAACAGAGCATCGACCCAGACATAAGCGACATGTTTATCATCAAAGGGCAGATGCACACCCCAGTCAAAGCTGGTGCGTGAAACCGCCAGATCCTCCAGTCCCGGTTTGAGGAAATTATTGATCATCTCGCGGGCGCGGCTCTTGGGCTCCAGGAAATCCGTCGTCTCCAGCAGTTCAAGCAGGCGGTCATTGTACTTGGACAGACGGAAGAAATAGCTCTCCTCCTGGGTCAGCTCGACTTCGCCGCCACAGTCCGGACATTTGCCCTCAACCAACTGCGACTCAAGCCAGAATGACTCACAAGGGGTGCAGTACAGTCCCTCGTATTCCGATTTATAGATCTCGTCACGCTCATACAATCTCGTAAAAATTTCGGCAATCGACCGGACATGCTCCTCGTCAGTGGTACGGATAAAACGATCATAGCTGATATCCATCAGCTTCCAGAGCTCTTTAATCGTACCCACAATATAGTCGACAAACTCTTGCGGTGTCTTCCCTGCCTCTTCGGCCCGGCGTTCTATCTTCTGCCCATGCTCATCGGTGCCGGTTAGGAACATCACATCAAAGCCCCGCATACGCTTATAGCGCGCCAGCGCATCCGCCGCCACGGTCGTATACGAGTGCCCGATATGAAGTTTGCCGCTCGGATAATAAATCGGTGTTGTCACATAGAATTTAGGCTTGGCCATAGGACCCTCCTCGTAAAAATCACATCACATATTATACCTCAGTATCAGTAGATAAGGGACGAAGGCGACCATGAAACGGCTTACCGCTCTCAAACCAGGCATATTCCGTGATACCTTGTGTAAGCAGCCAGGCACAGGTCTCCGGAATCAAGCGCCCAACATTTGAGGCATAATGGGCATCCGAGGACAGGCTGATCAAGTCACCGCCCAGCTCAAGATAACGGTGCAGCACTTCAGCATCCGGCATAGCTTCTTCCAGAGTGTAACCTCGTGCCTGTTGCAGTTTCCAAATAGTTCCGGTATTGATCTCCAGGGCCTGGTTATTACGGATCATCAGACGGAATAAGTCATCAAACTCCTGCGGCGCATGTCGGTACAGCATCTTGGGTCTGTCCTGGGGAGCATAACGGGCGAAGTAGTCATAATGGCCGATAATATTTGCTTCCGACATCTCCGCGGCAGATTCGGTAATACTGAGCAAGATTTCACGGTAGGTGTCAGAAAGTGAAGGCCGGTAAACTTTCTCCGGACTGTGAAAGGGATCATACCCATTGATAACATGCAGCGACATGATCACTATATCCCAGGGATAATCGGCGATTAGAGCTCTGAGGCGGTCTTTGTACTCCGGCAGATAGCCGACCTCAATGCCATAGAGAAATCCCGGCGGATCACCCGGCTTGCGCTCGGAGGGCAGCCGCCGCAGCGGGTACATCTCTTCATAATAAGCGGGAAGATCCATCACCCATTCCACACCATAAGGCGTCATACTGCCAATATCGTAATGATCAGTGGCGGCAATTCCGATTAAGCCCTGTGCTGTGGCTGCCTGCATCATTTCCTCAAATGTCTGCCCGGCATCGGGCGACCATTTTGTCAGATGATTATGTGTATCGACAATCATATTATCACTAGGCAGCATCATGGCTGCCTTATCCTCCAGCAGATAGTATAGGCCAAAGCCGGCTCAGCTTCAATCAAAGGCGGTCGCACCAGCCGAGAAAAACCGGCTGATTAAAGGATCAAAATTTTTACTAAAAGATTCCATTAGCACGAACTCACCGCATCACAGCTGCTTTTTGCCAACTATTGTCGCTTGCCTCTAGCTAATTTTATCCCTGTACTGCACAACTTATGTTAAGTTAAGATAAAAAGTAGAGGAGACAGGCATGACAAGCGGAAAACTCATCTTAGTGGCAACGCCGATCGGAAATCCGGAGGATATGAGCCCCCGGGCCAAAGAGGCTCTGGCAATGGCTGATCTGGTGCTCTGTGAAGATACCAGAGTGACAGGCCTGCTGCTGGTTGAGCTGGGTCTCAAAGTCAATCTGCTCAGCTATCATGAACACAATGCCGAGTCTCGGCACCCTCTGATCCTGGAACGACTGCAAGCTGGTGAGACGGTTGCCCTGGTTTCCGATGCCGGTATGCCTCTGATCTCCGATCCCGGCGAGCGGCTGGTGCGATTGGTTCTGGCAGCAGGCTTCCCTCTAAGTGTCATACCCGGCCCCAACGCTGCCTTGACGGCTCTTGCGGCCTCGGGTCTGGACAGCTCCCGTTTTGTTTTTGAGGGTTTTCTCCCGGCGCGCGGCAAAGAACGACGTACTCGCCTGGCCGAACTTAGAAACGAAGCGCGCAGTCTTATTTTATACGAGGCGCCCCACCGGCTGCTCCGCACCTTGACAGATCTGACGGCAACCGGACTGGGTGAGCGAAGAGTTAGCATCGGTCGTGAGCTGACCAAGAAGTATGAAGAATATTTATACCTCACTGTGGCTGAAGCGAAAGCGCTATATATGGAGACTGCACCCCGTGGCGAGTTTGTGTTGGTTCTGGAGGGGCTGGCGGAATTCGAGTCCCGTCAGCCGATTCGGGAGCAGAACATAGTTGCCGCCGATAATATCGATGACTTGATCCGAGAACGCTTGGCTGCCGGAGGGCGCCTTCGTCAAATTGCCCAAGAGGTTGCAGAGCTGACAGGCCGGTCAGCCAATGCGGTATATGAACGGATTTTGCAGCTGAAGAAGATCAAGTCGGAGGCACCGCGGCTGGGTGATTCTGATGACAGGAGACAATAAGTCCGGGGCGGTTGCAACAATGTTATTTGCCGGATGATTTGACAGCTTGACTTCAAAAATGTCTGATGCTAAAATTAATACGAGTTATCGGATATATATACTATTTCTGCTTCTCAAATTCTTTCACAACGGTCGGTACCCCTCCCGACCGTTGTGGCCTGTTTAGCCATAAAGTCAGCAATTGAATAAAAGAAACAGGTTCTGTCTTGCTCCCCTCTCATTTATGCCGGAATATTTATTCGGCATGAATACATCATGCAATTCAGAACCTGTTTCACAAGAACAAAGAAATTTCTATTTTTCGTCGCGGTATACTCTCATGACACGTGGTGACACAGCGCAGAAGATCTCATAGGAGATGGTTTCCGCCTGCTCGGCAACTAGTTCGGCAGGTATGCCGCCTGTCTCATCAGCCCCGAAAATTAAAACGCGGTCTCCCACTTTAACTTCCGGGATCTGCGAGATATCAACCATGCAGCGATCCATACAGATGCTGCCGACAACCGGAGCCAGCTGACCGTTAATCAGGAAAGAGGCCCGATTGGACAGCAAGCGGTGGAGACCGTCGGCATAACCGATCGGAACAACAGCTAGACGGCTCTTGTCCTGCGACTTCCAACGCAGACCATAGCTGACACCTGTATCCGGTGCGATCTCCCGAGTCTGGACCACATGCGAATAGAGATTCATTACCGGTTTCAGCGGCAGAATCTTTTTGAAGGCCTCTGTGGGATAGGAACCGTACTGAGTAATGCCCGGCCGGACCAGATCCATCTGCATCTCCGGATAGAGAATCATACCGGCGCTATTACACATATGGCGGTATTTGAAAGTGACATTCTGTTCCGCCAGCAGCTGCTCCATCTTTCGATAGGACTGATATTGAAAAGTGGCATAAGCGGGATCGCTTTCCGCTGTGGCGAGATGTGTAAACATGCCCTCCAGCTCCAGCGCTTTCTGTGTTTTTAGGTCGCAGATCTCGTCTGCACTCTTCTTGATCTCGTCAGGCGTGGTGGAAAAGCCGATTCTAGTCATGCCGGTGTCCAGTTTAATATGGACTTTCAAAGTCTTGCCGTATTTTGCGGCCGCTTTGGCATACTCCAATCCGCTTTGGTAGTCGATCACAGTCTGGACTAAATCATAATGCAAAAGATACTCTGTCAAGGCCGGGTCTGTCCGCCCGAGAATAAAGACAGGTATCTCAGTAAGACCTGCTTCCCGCAGAATCACCGCTTCCGACAAAGCAGCGACAGCCAGCATTGTCGCTCCCTCTTCAATTGCTACGCGACCGCAGGGCACAGCGCCATGACCGTATGCATCAGCCTTAATCACAGACATAAAACCTGTTTCCGGATGCATATAAGGCTTATAGGCTCGGAAATTATGGCGCAGAGCGGCCAGATCGATACGGGCATAGGTCCGCTGCTGCAGCCACGGTTCGGAATTAAAATCTAGTTTTTGATCCATATCAACCTCATCAATATACAGGCAGTAATTCTGCCTGAACTGCTTATCTTTTAAACCATTACTTTGCGAACATAGGGTGAAGTCATCGCAGCCAGCAATGAGCCGTAGTCAACACCGAACGGAAGCGTATCTCCTACTTTGATTTCTTTGACACTGCTGCTGACATCCAAAATCATATGGTCTGAAGATGATCCCAAATATTCAATCCCGGACAACCGCGGTGTCAGAGATTCACAGGGCAGGTCTTGTCTGCCGATCGCCAGAATCGCCCGCCTGATCACTCCTCTGTCCTCATAAACAGGATATTCACCAAAGGCATTAGGTCCCTGCAGTCCGTAAGGAAGAGAGGGTTTGCGTCTGCACTCGATAACTTCCGCCTCAATCGTAAAGACATCCGTATAAAGATCAGCCACTCTCTTATGGTATGAAGTTTCGCAGCCCAGAATCCAGGATTCACCCAGGCGCAGGTGATTAATGCCCTCGGGCAGACGTCCGGCTTCCATCAGGTATACCGAGCCCGAGTTACCGCCGGAAACAATCGGCAATTCAATATTAAAACGCCTTTCAATCTCTTTGGCCAGGCCGGCCAGTTCAGTCAATTTGGGTTCGTCCGGAATAACACCGCCATAGCAGTTGAAGTTAGCTCCGATTCCCATCAAATCCAGGCCTCTGAGATTTAGAACCTGAGCCGCAGCCTCTGGTAGTTCCTCAGGCATAAAGCCCTCGCGTAAATCACCCAGCTCTACCATCAGGATTACACCGTGGCGCTTGTCCAAAGCCGTTGCGGCATCAGACAGGGCACCGAGTGTATCCAGATCTGAATTAAGGCTCATATCGGCGATCCGAACAACATCAGCCGCTTCGGAAATCATGGGTATACGGACGAGTAAATGATTAGTTCCCAGTTCGCCATAGTTGACAATATTCTCCAGACGCGAGTCTGCTAACAAAGTCGCTCCCGCTTCTATCATGGCTTCCACCATAGGGCGCAGGGCACAGAAAACTTTGGTCACGAAATGAATCTGTACCTGATTCTGATCTGCCAACTTGAGCATACTTCTGACATTGTGCATCAGCTTTTGCCGATCGATATAGAGTGTTGGATTTTTCATACTTCCTCCCGACGAAAATTATTTGCTCAGGCCTCAACTGCCATGGATTGCAGCAGCAGCTTCATAGCTGCCTCAGGAAATTTTGTAGACAAAACTCCCAATGAGGCCATGATATAGTCATGATCTATTTTTACTACTGCATCCGTAGTCGGATACAGTTCTTTAACAACTTCATGGACGCGCAGGCTCTCAAGAATTTCTCTCCGGCGCGGCAACCTGGTTAGTGCACCGCCTGTACCGATAATGGTCTTGACGGCAGTCAAATCTTTGCCTTGGGCTGTGACTTTGCGACCATGCGCAGTATAGAGCTCTGTCATCGTACCTGCATGTCTGCTCAGAGCCAGTTTGCAGCAAAATTTGGCCAGACGTTCTACAAAATCAATTTCGTCCGGCTCTTGGGGTATTTCCATAGCATGTTCCAGATAATATTCGCGGTCCGGGAAAAATTCATTCAGTTCGCGCTCAGTCAACTGCTCAATAATATTATGACGGTTAACAAAAACCCCCAGGTCACCCTCGACAGTTCTTTTGGCTAAAGGTTCCGGATACAGCATGATCATCTGAATCGCCGGACTCCCTTCTGTGACTGAATGGAGATCAGTGGTAGCACCGCCGACATCAAATACTATCAGATCCCCCAGATCTTCATAGGCAATTTTGGCCGCCTGCATAACCGCTCCCGGCGTCGGCATTATCGTACTGTCGACCATTTCGTGGATCTTTTCCATTCCCGGCGAATGGATAATATGTTTTTCAAATACGTCCTGAATAACTTTGCGCGTCGGCTCAACATTGAGTTGGTCAATGCTGGGATAACAATTCTCAACAAAGAAAACTTCCGTACCTAATTCCTGCGCAATCAGGGCTATTTCATCGTGGTTCTCAATATTGCCGGCATAGATTATCGGAATGCCGGGTACATTGGCGGCAATCATCTCGAAATTGTTAAGGGCGGTATCGCGCTCGCCATAGTCAACCCCGCCGGCGACTAGAATTATATTGGGGGATATCTGTTGAATTCTGGCTATATCCGTTCTTCGCAGTTTGCCGGCCGTAACATGCCTCAAGACGGCACCTGATCCCAAGGCAGCCTCTCTGGCAGCCCTAACGGTCATATCGTAGACCAAACCGTGCACTGTCATCGACAAACCGCCGGCAGCGGAACTGGAGGCAAACATATGCTCCCAGCTCAGCACATCAGTTTCGAGCTGTGTTTTCAGATCAGCAATCGCTTGTTTCAATCCAACCGTAACATCACCGGATTCAACAGAAGTAGGCGCTACACCCTGCCCGATCAGGGCAGGGTTAGCGCTCTCAAGTCCGGTAAATGCGTTGACTGCTGTCGTGGTACTGCCTATCTCGGCAACCAGAACATCAACTTTCATTTTTATTTTCTCATTTCTCTACGTTTCTTCACCAGGAAGCTGGCCACATCAATGCCATGCGAACCACGGCCAAATCCTACGTCAACCCCGGTTTTGACAGCCTCTTCGTTCGCAACCTGAGTACCGCCGCAAGCCAGGATAATCTTGTCTCTGATACCCTTTTCAACACAAGTATCATGGAGCTTCTTCATGTTTTCATAGTGGATATCATTATGTGAAATAATTGTGGACTGCAAAATAGCATCCGCATTAGTTTCGATCGCCGCGTCTACCAATTTCTCGACGGGTACCGAAGTGCCGAGGTAATGGTACTTGATACCAAAACCCTCAATACCGCCATGCTTGATGTCCAGAATTTCTTTCAATCCTACGGAATGCTCATCCTCACCAACTGTAGCTGCTACAACGGTCATCGGATGTTCATGAATGTCTTCACGGATTTCCTTTTCCGACAGGGTCTCGATCTTCTCAGGAATGACCAGTGTATCGAGATCGATATCAAAGTCAACGATACCCTTCATCTCAATATAGGTTCCCTCGGCCGGATGCATGACCTGCTTGTGAATGACAGTACAATCCTTCAGACCCAGCTTTTCACCCAGAGCGATCGCTGCAAATTCAGCACGGCGCTCATCAGTCGGAAGCAGGAGAGTAAGGACAATAACACCATCGGAACGGAATTCAACTTCCGGACGGATCAGATTGGGATGCTCATCATATTTGGAGAGCTCATCCAGTCTGACATTGACATTGTCATTCTCATCCAGCTCGTCGATGAACTGAATCTTGGTCGGGTCTGCGAAAGTGTCGCCGCCGATAGCATCGCTGGGGCAATCAAACTCAGCCGGTACATTATTGTAGCCGTAATGGGCGCTGACAGGCGCAAAGTAATCGGGATCGCGCTTATAGATAGCACCGACACCGATACCGCCATCCAACTCACGGGCAATACCGTCATTATTGCGCTCAGGATACTCGCCGGAGTCAACGAAGAAGCCCTGCTCAACAGCATCATAATAGCCGCCGACTTCCAGGATCTCCTCCATAAAGAGAATTGCTCTCTCCTTGAGCTCTCTGACTGTGTCTCCCAGCGGACCGTCACGGTCGATCTTAACCATGGTACGCAGTCCGTCCATACCGTTCAAAGCCTGACGTGCAGTATTGACTGCATTGGCGTTGAAGTAATGCCAGGGTACGTTACGGCCTTCGTCCGGTGTGATGGTGGATTGAATATCTGCAGAAGTCAGACGTGAGATCATCATGTTCAGGGTATGGGTTACTGAAGCTTCACGTGTCTCGGACTCCATATATTTGGTATTCTGCTGAGCACGGATCTTATAGTTACGGAAGAAGTCACGCAGTGCAACCGCATAGGGCAGGTCAAGGCGCATACAGGGTGCGGGCGGTGCTGTAGGCGGAACGCTCGACAGAGCAATATTCTCGGGCAAGATGCCGCACTTGACGGAGAAAGCGGTATTGATAGCATGCTGAACCATCAGTTCAGGCATGACTTTCCAGGCTTCCATCGCAGTAGCGTTGGCATTATGGGCACCGTCAATCTGCAACATACCACCGTAGGCCAGGATTTTCTTGCTTTCGCAAGCATCAATAAAGCTGCGGCGCATATTAATATTTCTATATAGTACGTTGTACTGCGGATCCTGGTGAACACCGGATACACCTTCTTCAACAAACATGACGGCGATATCGGGGCCGGCCACACCGGAAACATATGAATGGAAGTTGATCG
Organism: Saccharofermentanales bacterium; assembly: GCA_050945515.1. GTDB lineage: Bacteria > Bacillota > Clostridia > Saccharofermentanales > DTU023 > UBA1046. The sequence goes on along the minus strand of JBMNTB010000023.1, from coordinate 3,733 downwards.
GACGGCCAACTTCGTCTTCAATCAGATCGAGTGCTCTTCTGGTGGCACGGCACTGTTTACGGGTTACGGCGATACCGCCGATACCCTGAGTTGTGCCCTCCAGCAATGAGTCGATATGCGACTGACCGGCAGTACGAATAACCATGATATGGTCGGCACCCTGCCAGGCACACATGCGCATACGACGGATATCGTCTTCAAAGCGACCGGAAGCGATTTCAGTGGTGATAACACAGTCCGGCTGCGGATCAATATAGCCGAAGCCACGGCTTCCGGGCAGCGGTACTGAATTCTTCAGGGAGTCCGAAGTCTCCAGATAAACAAAATCACCGATCTTTCTTTCGACATTGCGGTTATCGCGCCAATGCCAAGGACGACGCGGTGAATGATAGTTCTCCAGACCATCGAGAATTTCTCTTAGATCAATTTTCTTATTGATATCGAGCTTGATATTGGTCTCTCTGGCGCGTGGATCTTTTTTATTTGTACTCATTGTGCCACCTCCTCAAACAGACCATCAACCTCTTCCCAATACTTGCCGTTAGCCAGTCCTACACCAACTTCACGATAGGGCAGATCCAGCTTTTTGCTCAATCTCCAAACGACATTGCCGGCACCTTTGCCCATCAGGCCGCGTTCCATTACACCATTAACAATCGGACCAGCCTCCAGACTGGAAAAGCCCATGCGCAGGAGAATGCTGCGCTCAACTGCCGGAGTAGTATTCTCGCGGCCCTCTTGAAGCATCGGGGCCACAATCCGATCGGTCAGTTCCCAGAAATACTGGAAGAGTTCTTCATCTGTCTTATCGGCTAGATGTGCACGACGTTCTTCAAAACTCTTTCTTTCTGACATTTGTTCCTCCTTGTCTCATTAGTAATTAACAGAAGACAGGAAGAAGCCCGGTAGCCCGGGCTGCTTCCGTCTCAGGCTCAATTAATTATTTCTTCAGTTCTGCCAAGAGTTTTTTGGCCTCATCGACAGTTACGCCGGCTTCGTCTGCCATATATTGCAGCTCAACAGCAGAATACTCTCTGTCTTCCTTAGCAATATTTCTCAGATTGGACAGGCGCAGACGCTTCATATCGTTGAAACGCAGCTTGATTTTTGAGGGATCGGACGGTAGGATGATGTTTTTGCCCGGAACATCATCATCAGGATCGCCGAACTTAATCTCAATGCCATTCTGTCTGGCAAAGGTCAGCTGAGGCATCGGATGTTTACCGGCGCCGGTGTACTCAGTCTCCTGAACGACGATAACATTATCCTCGGGCAGTGTGGAAGCTAGTGCCACAGCTGCTGCCAGTGATGTGTTACCTGCGGGTCCTCTCTCGATACCCTCGAGAGCTGCCAGCATTTCCGTCACATAGAAGACTTCGCCCTGCTTGACCAGCAGATACTCATCAATATAGCGCAAAGGACGGGCAGCGTTGCGCGGCACGTCACATCTGTCAGGCAGAGTGGCGAACGGGATTCCGAAGCCGGTATGACCGGTTGTAAAGGACTTGCGGTTAAAGTCACCGTCAGAAGCCATGTGCAGACCGGAGAGATCAACCGAAACGGCATAGATCTTGGTGTCTTTGGCACCGGCCTTCTTCACACCTCTGGCGGTACCTGTGAGATTGCCGCCGCCGGCATTGGTGACGAGAACATAATCAGGATCCTTGCCGAGGCGGGCGCGGGTCTGCTCAACGATCTCATAACCCAATGTCTCAACACCTGCGATTGCTGCCGGCACATAGAGCGAGGCATTGTAGAAACCGGTAACTTCAAGCAGACGCAGGTCTTCGTAGAAGAGCTCCGGTCCGACTGTCATCTGAACAACTTCAGCACCCAAAGCTTCACAGGCACGCTGTTTTTCCAGAATCTCCGGCTGTCCGACAAATTTGCTGTCATAGCATTCCTGCACGATGATGCACTTCAAGCCGAGTTTGGCCGCCATGCAGGCGACGGCTGCACCGTAGTTACCACTGGTAGCTGCGATAACACCTTTGTAGCCCAGTTTTTTAGCTTCATGGACTGCCAGAGCGGCACGACGGGCTTTAAAGCTGCCTGAGGGGTTCGAAGCTTCGTCTTTAACGAAGATACGGGCTCCCTTGCCCGGTCCACCAATCTTGGCAGCAAGAGCTGTGAAGTTCTTGAGCTCCAATAGCGGAGTATTGCCAACGTCCATGCTCTTCTGAATAGCCTTAACTTCGTCTATGGTGTAGCCGACATCAGACATCATCTTCTCGTAATCAAAAGCTACACCCTCTAGCTCATACTTATCATAGTCGATACCGACAGCGCTCAGCATAATTTCGGAACGACGGCCCATTACTGCTGCATATGACATATCTTTTCCTGGCATTTATTCTTCTCCTATTCAAATACAAATTCCCGTACATCTTCGTGAGCCTTCATCAGCTCAGGCACTACTTTGCCGTAGGTATGGGTCGGGGAAACTTCGCGAGTGGTCAGGATACCCTTAACTTCACGTCCGATAACTGTTTTAACTGTGACTTCATCACCTGCATTGGCTGATTCGTCCTGGAGATATCCTTTGTACAGGGCGATGAAAGAAACTTCCTTGGTGTCATCCGGTACCTGAGGTGCTCTCTCGTCAGGTGTCAGGATCTCAACTTCAACTACCACATAGTCGCCTTTCTTGAAGCCGTAGCCGGCAAAGCGATCGGTTACGAGCTGATCACGGAAGTCGCCCATAATGCAGCGCGGTACCGGCAGATCCAGCATGGTCTTGAGGCCGGGAGCGGCAGTCAGGGTCTGAGGAATCATATTGACGACCATGGCAATGGTGCCGATTCCGCCTGGTGTTTCAGGCTTAATCTGCATATTCATGTCATAATCGCCGGTATGAATGGTGATATAGTCTCCTGTGTCAGTATTTGCATCTTCCGGGCAAATCTGCTGCGGATGATCCAAATGGATAAAGGTTTCGCCATTGGCCTTGCGGGCAAAGATCTGCTGGCGGATACCGGCAAGATTACCTGTTTTGGCTTCGCCGTATTTGGACTTACGATCAACCTCAGTGATGATGGGATCCTTGGTGATCTCCTGCTCGGCGATCTCTACTCCCATTCCTGCTGCGATCATGCCGACGGATTCGGGGAAACCGACGTGTCCGGCCAGATCATCAATTGCCATGCGGCGCTCAAACTCGGCCATAGTGATACCAACGCCCTGCTCATGCATGACGGCGGTGCCGAAAGGTGCCAGGTCATTGACACGTGCTGCCTCAATCGACAGAACCTGTTCGCATGTTCCTGTCAGTGCAAGTATGAGATAGTCGAGCACGAAACCCGGGTTAATACCAGTGCCCAAGACAGTGACGCCATGCTTCTTAGTGAGAACATCAAGCTCTTTGGCTTCCGCAGGGAACTGAGCCTGAGGCCAGGCCATTTCTTCAGCGGTAGAAATCACATTGATGCCACACTCAATGCAGTGAACCAGCTTGCTCATCTGTGCCTTGACGAAGCTATCTGTAGCTAGAATGGCGATATCGCAGCTACCGGGATAGAAAACTTCATTTTCATCAGCTGTGATCTTGACCTCCGGACGATTACCTCTCTCAATATCAAGCAGCTCATAAATATCCTTGCCGACAATTTTGTCCCATTTGTCACAGACACCTGTAATGACGATACCTTTCTTGGAAGCGATCATCTTAGCGATGCCGCTGCCCATGGCGCCGAAGCCCCAAAGTCCAACTCTGATTTCTTGCATAATGTTCCTC
>JBMNTB010000022.1:0-28145 GCA_050945515.1 Saccharofermentanales bacterium | reverse complement strand
CCTGAACCGTCAGCGCCGAAATAGTACCGAACACCATACTCATCTTCATACCAACCGGCCTCCATAATTAAGTGGCCATCGTTATCAAAACGCCAATATGTGCCATTCCAGTTGTCGTCGTATATTTCTGTTACTCCGGTACACATACGGCCTCTATCTATGTAATAGCGCTTACCACCATCGTCTAGCCAGCCATGGTAGCCTGAACCGTCAGCGCCGAAATAGTACCGATCTCCATTCTCATCTTCATACCAACCGGCCTCCGTAATTAAGTGGCCATCGTCACCAAAACGCCAATATGTGCTATGCTCGCCGTCGTATATTTCTGTTACTCCGGTACGCATACGGCCTCTATCTATGTAATAGCGCTTACCACCATCGTCCAGCCAACCATGGTAGCCTGAACCGTCAGCGCCGAAATAGTACCGATTACCATACTCATCTTCATACCAACCGGCTTCCGTAATTAAGTGGCCATCGTCACCAAAACGCCAATATGTGCCCACCCAGTTTTCATTTAATATCCACGCTATCCCGGTGCACATGCGGCCTCTATCTATGTAATAGCGCTTACCACCATCGTCCAGCCAGCCATGGTAGCATGAACCGTCAGAGTTGAAATAGTACCGATTACCATATTCATCTTCATACCAACCGGCTTCCTGAATTAAGATACCATCGTCACCAAAACGCCAATATGTGCCATTCCCGTTATCGTCGTATATTTCTGTTACTCCCGTACACATACGGCCGTTAGATATGTAATAGCGCTTACCACCATCGTCCAGCCAGCCATGGTAGCCTGAACCGTCGGAGTTGAAATAGTACCAATTACCATACTCATCTTCATACCAACCGGCTTCCGTAATTAAGTGGCCATCGTTATTGAAACGCCAATATGTGCCATCCCCGTTATCGTCGTATATCAAAGTTACTCCGGTACACATACGGCCTCTATCTATGTAGTAGCACTTACCACCATCGTCCAGCCAGCCATGGTAGCCTGAACCGTCAGCGTTGAAATAGTACCGAACACCATACTCATCTTCATACCAACCGGCTTCCTGAATTAAGATACCATCGTCACCAAAACGCCAATATGTGCTATGCGCGCCATCGTATATTTCTGTTACTCCGGTACACATACGACCTTCATCTATGTAATAGCGCTTACCACCATCCTCCAGCCAGCCATGGTAGCCTGAACCGTCAGCGCCAAAATAGTACCGATCACCATTCTCAGCTTGATACCAACCGGCTTCCTGAATTAAGATACCATCGTCACCAAAACGCCAATATGTGCCCACCCAGTCGTCGTTTAATATCCACACTATCCCGGTACACATACGGCCGTTATCTATGTAATAGAGGTTACCATTTTCTTCAAGCCAGCCATGGTAGCCTGAACCGTCGGCCTTGAAATAGTACCGAGTACCATCTTCAGCTTGATACCAGCCTTGAATGAAGAGTCCATTTTCATCAAAGCGATACAGTTGACCCTCAATATAATAGAAAGTATCTTTGACTACAGACCCATTTTCAACGTAATAGGTATTACCGTCATACTCCTGCCAGCCATAGTAGCCTGAACCATCATCATTGAAGTAGTACCGAGTACCATCTTCAGCTTGATACCAGCCTTGAATGAAGAGTCCATTTTCATCAAAGCGATACAGATGACCCTCAATAGAATAGAAAGTATCTTTGACTACATATCCCTCACAAATGTAATAATCAACACCCTCATGTGTTTTCCAGCCGGTATAAGGGTTACCATATTCATCAACATGATATTGGTCTAAAAAAGGAAGTTCTTTGGGAGCTGACCTAATCGATTCTATTGTTTCATTAGCTCCTGTTACAATTGTTTCTTCGGAAGTCGCTTCTGCTTCGGTTTCCTCATCAATTGTTTCTGCTGCAACCGTTTCTCCGGAAGTCGCTTCTGCTTCGGTTTCCTCATCAATTGTTTCTGCTGCAACCGTTTCTTCGGAAGTTGCTTCTGCTTCGGCTTCCTCATCAATTGTTTCTGCTGCAACCGTTTCTCCGGAAGTCGCTTCTGCTTCGGTTTCCTCATCAGTTGTTTCTGCTGCAACAGCTTCTTCGGAAGTCGCTTCTGCTTCGGCTTCCTCATCCGTTGTTTCTACTGCAACAGCTTCTTCCGCAATTGTTTCTTCCGTTGAATTCGGTTCAATCTCTTCAGCCTGTATTGCAATACTTGTACCGAAGATTAGAACAAAACAGATTGCCAAGGATATGACACGACGACACTTTCTTATCATAGATACAACTCCTAATAAAAATATTTACCCTAACCAATCAAAAAATTCTCTGATTTGGCAGAGTCATCAATACGATTCTACAATACTTTAGATAAATTATAAAATTAGTAGGTTTTTGTCTTGAGCTAATGACTAATTGCATTGTCCTCATAACAGAATCGTTTCCTGGGTTCCTGTTTTCGGATGCCCGTTTTCTATTCAAATCCGGAAATTCTATAATATATAATACATATAAATATATATAGATTATGCCAACGTTCAATTTGCTGTCTTCTTTATCTTGAAGACCTGGTACACCGGCACCTTATCTGCAGCCATATTTATATCGGATCTCCTCCTACTCCGGGCCAAGAGTGCCGGCACTGTCGCTTAATAGCTGCTGAGCAATTAGTTCTTAATGGTTCGCCATTGTTTTTGTTTCAGGTGGCGGACCAGAAGATTGAGGGCAAAGAAACCGCAGGTAAAGCAGAGCTGGATCAGAATATCGGGTAAGATCTCTCCCCAGGTAAAGTCCGGCTGATAGATGGCTTCGTTGATATTGATGTAATAGTAGATCGGAAAGAACCGGGCCAGGATGAGAGAGATGTCCGGCAGGAATTCCCGCGGTACCATACCGCCGGAAATAAAACCGAAACCCATCGACAGCACATTCCCTACTGCAGAGATAGTAGTATGTTTCTGGGACAGGCTGTAGATGAAGTTAAAGATACTGAGTATTGCCACGCACAGCAAAATTACGTTCAATACGATCGGGCCCAGATGTTCCAGGTAAATCCGGGTCATATTCCCTCCGGGCACCAGAGGATAGAGTATGATCGGCAGCAGGGAAATCAAAAGCAGCGTGATCTGGCCTAGCAACAGTTCCTGCTGAAAGGATAATTTGCTCTTGCCGGAGACTTCGTTGCGCAGTTGCAGCTGTTCATCGCCGAAGTCGGCCATAACCATACCTACCGCCAAGAAGATCAGTAAGGAAAAAATATAGGCGCCGGAGCTGAAGTACACCAGGACATAATTTTCTGTTTCCGCCTGATCTGCAGCCAGGAATTGGATTTCACTGTCTGCCTTCAGTGCTTCGCGCACACGGGCGGTGTCGAATTTGCCGTTTTCATAGGCGGCTTTCGAGAACATGAGAAACTTCTGGACTTTCATCTCGCCAAAATAGGCCTGAGCTGACTCGCGGTTTTTGATCATACCGACCGCCTTTTGCCCTGACAGGACATTTTGTTCGAGATTCTCATAGATGGTCATGGTCAGGTCATAACGATCATTGAAAATACCGCGTTTTTGTTCGGTGGCGTCCGCATCAATCAGATGAACCCGATTGCCGCTTTCCAGATAAGATATCAAGTCGCGGGAAAGCTCCGATTCGGAGTGGTCAACCAGACCGATCTTGAGTGAGACATCCTCAAAGCTCTGCTTCTCTCGAACCGTCACTGTGATAATTATCGATATGGCCAGGAAGATACCGACAATAGGTATGATGATGATCTTCTTGCGCCAAGTGAGCTGTAGAAAGGCTTTATATACTGTCATATGATCTCCTCCCTATCCAGATCATAGAGATCAGGAATAAGAGTAGCGATAGTGCAACCAGGCGAACTAGCGGCAGATAAATTCCGGCGGTATCAGCCAGCACATTGACAGAGACCAGAGCATCATTGACGATAGTGACCGGATTGAATTTGGCCAGGATGGGCAGCTTGTCCTCGATAAAATGCTTGACCTGGGGGTTCATCATACCGGTAAAAAAGGACAGTGTGAGAGTAACAGTAGTGCCGAGTCCGATTTTGCCATCCATCTGCAATTTGTTCGAGGTGGAGATGATGGCACCGAAAGCAACCCCGAACAGGCTGGCCACAAATAAAATCAGGATGGTTGGAGCTAAGTTGTTGACCAGCGTCACACCCAAAACCAGCTGAATGTGCACGAGGGCGATTATATTCGATAAAAAGCAAAAGAGCAGAGAGACGACGGCGGAAGTAAGCACTACTGTGCCCTTGCTCAAGGGGGATACACTGAGCCGGGCACCGAGTGTAGAAATATTCGCCTGATAGGTGGAAAAGCTGGTAACCGCGGTAAAGTAGCTATAGATTGAGATCATGCCGATCAGGGTATACATATAATATTGCATAGCGCTGAGATTGACCGCTTCGTCTTTGGTATAGATGGCGGTGAAATCATAGCGTTCCGGCGGCAGCTGCATTTTTTGCATCTGCATGATCTGATCCATGATGCCCTTGATGATACTGACTTGGACGCCGCTTTTCTTGATCAGGAGACTGCCGTCGGCTTTGATATAGGCAGTGAGATTTTCCTCATTCAGCTCTGCGCGGGCTGTCTCTTCGTCCATTTGTTCAAGATCTAGGACCTCTATAGTTTCCAGGATCCGGTAATAAGGATTGTTAGGATCGGCGGCGACTTTGATCGTGGTCAGCTCCGGCGCGTCCAGCTTCTGGAAAGCCAAGAAGAAGAAAGTGCTGAGCAGGATCGGAAAGGCGAGCAGCCAGAAAATGGCGCCTTTGTCGCGGACTGTTTCCAGGAACATATATTTTATATTAAGCCCAAGATTCTTCATTTAATTGGCGGCTCCTTCTATAATGTGCAGCAGTCGGTCGGGCCGGGTGCCGGGTGGGGCCTGTATCGCCGGCCTTGGTGCGGCAATCCCCATGGGCCGGGTAGCCGGGACAACCGGATGGCGCCTTCGTCACTCCCTTAGCTCCTTGCCTGTCAACTCGAAGAAAACATCGTTTAACGAGGGCAGCTCATTGTACACTTCGAGAAAGTTGATGCCTTGCCGGCTGAAGTAGTCCAGGAGCTTTTTGAGATTGGAATTAGACTCTTGGAAGCGGATCAGATATTTGCGCTCGTCCAGCTTGCGGACGTCGAGCACATTGCTGAGGGCGTTGAGGCTCTCTTCGATATTTTCATAGTCCTGATCGAAGGTAACCGTCACCTTCTCTTTGACGGTGATGCCGTGCTTCAGCTCGTTGGCGGTGCCGCTGGCAATGCTGCGGCCGGCATCCATGATGACGATGCGGTCACAGAGATACTCGGCTTCTTCGAGATAATGTGTCGTGTAGACTATGGTCGAGCCGTGGTCGCGCAGGTTCTTGATATTGTCGAGCAGGAACTGCCGGCTCTGGGCATCCACCGCTACTGTCGGCTCGTCGAGAAAGATCAGTTCCGGTCGGTGCGCAATGCCGCAAGCGACATTGAGCCGGCGCTTGAGGCCGCCGGAGAGCTGCTTGGGCAGGAATTTGCGGTATTTATTGATATCGACATATTGGATGGCGCCATCGACATATTGACGGCGCTGGGCCTTGTCGTTGATATAGAGGCCGCAGAAATAGTCGATGTTCTGATAGACAGTTAGATTCGTGAAGAATGCCAGCTCCTGCGGTACGACACCGATCCTGGCTTTGAGATCGTAGCGGTCGGGATCCAGCTGTTCGCCGAAGACCTTGATCTCACCACTCTGGTAGCGGAGCAGCGAGAGGATGGTATTGATTACCGTAGTCTTGCCGGAGCCGTTCGGCCCGAGCAGCCCCAAGATTTCCCCCTCCGCCACCTGGAGGTCAAAATTATCTACTGCGACCAGGTCGCCGTATTTTTTTGTCAGACCATTTACTTCAATTATCATGTAGGTATCTCCCTTGGTCGGTCCTTAACGATTTTACCAGTTTTATTAGTTTTGCTATCTTACTCAAAAAGTGCCGTCTACGGCACTTCAATCATTTTGCTGGCATCTGCCCTTTGTCGGCCTTGTGCCGCACAGTACTAAGTATAATAGAGACATTGTAGTATTGTAACCTGGGTCCGGTATCTTCGGAAACGCTCCTTTGTAAAGTGTACGTAAATTTTGCCATCCGGAATATCTCCTTGTAAAGAGAAAAATATGATAGCTTCAGCAACATTTATTTGCTTGGCAACGATACTACTTTCAGCAGTTTTTATTTATTGGGCCACGGTGAGTAAATAATTACCAGAGGTCTTGTTTTGTCGAAGGCGCTACCTATGGCTTCCGTCACTTGCAACCAAAGCCCTCGATGTTACCGGTACAGCTACAGCTGAAACCTTACTCCTGGGGGAACCGTTCCTATGCCAGGGACTGCAATAAAAGATGCCGGCAAAAAGAGCTTTGGAATCACATAAATTGAAGATGAAACCCTGATTGATAACTTAATAAAAAAGTGAAGTAGTGTGGGGATATTGGATCAGAATATAATTCTTCACCCGACAAAATAACAGATTTGGTAGAGAGTTTGTTAGCCTTTACTTTTGATAAAACCTATCGATGGCAAGAGGAGAATTTTGCATTGTTAGTCGCCGAGGTGTTTGATATAATGTAAAAAACGGCCAAAAAAGAAGGAGAATATAGATATACTCAACGTTTTCCATCTAGTGGAAACATATCATAAAAAGGGAAATAGTCGCAAAGAGTGTCCGTTTCATAGAGCTACGTTGGTGCAGTTGTAAAACTCTTTGATAGGAATATGGAAGTTAATTGAAAGTGAAAATCAGAAAGAATAAAGGTTTTACCCTAATGGAAGTACTTATCGTGGTCGCAATCATCGCCGTCCTCGTAGCGATAGCTATTCCTATTTATAATGGATTGGTAGAGAAGGCCAGAGTCGCGGCGGATGCCGCAACCATGAGGAATGCCCAAACCGCATTTGTAGTTCAGGAATTGACGACGGGCATAAAGCCCCAGGAGAGAGCAATTTACGACAAAGCAAGTAATACATTCATTACAAGGAAAGAATATGAGGATGCAAAAGGGTATAAAACTTATAAATTTTACGGTCAGGCCTATAATGAAAATGGCGGAAAGGCTGAAAATGGGAAAGGTAAGCCTAGCCAAGGTACAAACGCCCATATATATGTCGCTCATGAGCTCATAGACGAATCTGGTGAGGACTACGGCCCTGAGGTTTTGGTCTGGTGGGCCGCGGTCAAAAATTCACACTCCGACGAAAGGTGGGGTGATTGAAAGTTTACACCCATACACACCCTTGATTTGCACCCATAGGCAAAAATTCAAGCAATATAAGATTTCTGTTTCCAGACAGGACATCATGTTTTGATAGAATATGGTATCCTTTTTCATTGTCGCTGAAAGCCTTGATTTCAATGAGTTTGGGCATTTGGTGACGACATAAGGTAGCCCGACTAGGGGGCGTTTGCGGGGTGGTCGGTCGAACCGGCGGGTATGATAACGATGGCGCCGACCTCGACCTGTTTGCCGCTTTCAGGGGGAAATTGCCGGTTGGTGGTGGGGGCTAGATTTCTCCGATCGGATAGGCGATCAGGTTCTGGTCAAGATACATTTTCTGATCAATTTGGCACAGTATGACTTGATTGCCGATTTTGTATCCTGCAGCTTTTTTGAGAATACCAAAATGCTTTGCCATGTTTTTATTTGGTGATGCACTCTGCTTTATTTCAATCGGATACAAGGTTCCTAAAAACTCAACAATTAAGTCTATTAATATTGCTTTTTACGGTGAATTGGGAATTGAATTCCACTTTTGACGGATTTAGGTATTTGTCGCATAGTAAAAATTGCCAAATTGGCAGGGATATTACTGCTCGTTTTAGTGTCGCTTAGTTTTGCTCTTGTACGAGTTTAAGATCTACTTTTTTAGATCGTTTGTGGCTTATTCGTTAAGGATGGTGGTCTGGGTAGCTTTGAGGGCGTTCAGTGCGGTGCGATGGGCTTCAGGAGTGACGCCGGCACAGGCGCTGGCATCAACTATGATCTCGGTTTCAGGCAGGGCGGCGCGCAGGAGCATGGCATTGGAGATGACGCAGATATCGGTGCAGACGCCGATTATCTTGATGGAACGGATCGGGGTTGCCGTGTTGAGGTCGCGCAAATATTCGCCGAGTTGCCAGGAGCCGAAAGTCGGTTTGTCGATTGCCTCGTTCCGGCGCAGTGCTTCCAGTTCGGGGTGAATCTGCCAGCCGGGCGTGCCAACGATGCAGTGCGGAACCGGGAGTTTACGACCCTCTTGGGTTTCCAGATAGTCTTCCCTATGCGAATCGCGGGTAAAGATCACACACTCAGGTCGGTATTCCTTGATGACTTCTTTGACTCGCGGTAGGATGGCGCGTGCTTCATCTGTGCTAAGTGGCCCCTCAATGAAATCCGTCTGCATATCGACCACGATAAGTAAATCCAACATTATTTGTACCATTTTTCAGACCTTATTGTCTAATGCTGATATGCTGAGTTCTATTGTCTCCGGAAGCTCGTGGGTTCCACAACTCCGGGAAGTTCTGCTACCTCATGGGCCTCCACGAGTTCTAGGGTTCATTAGTTTAATTCCCATTGTTAGTAATATCGGGAACGTTCTTGTTTTATTATAACCGAGATCTGTAGTAACAATGTAGCTGAGCGGTCAGGTCAAGGACAGATCCGGTCAGTTTGAGCCACAGCTTTGACGACAGGGCGCTATATGATGTCATGTAGTATAGACGTAATTACTATAGCAATAGTATAGTCTTGATCAGGCTGCAGACACGGTTTAGGCTTTATTTACCTCAGGTCAAGCTGAATGTTTTTAGCATTGGTATTGCAATAGTAGTAAAATGGGGAAATATTAATAATTAATCGGATGATTGTGAGGCTGAAGCAATGAGATTGTTTATTGGAGCTAAGTTAGCGGATGTGCATGTTGAAGCACTGCTGGCAGCACAGAGGGTGCTGCAGGCTAATAGCGAGCGCTTGTCGCTGACGAAGCCGGAGAATCTGCATTTGACACTGCACTTCTTGGGTGAGCTGGATCAAGCGGATGTGCTGTTGGCACAGGAAGTGATGATGCGAGCCAAATTCCCTGCCAAGGAGAAACTCACCGGCTCGATCGCAGGTTATGGTTCATTCAAAAGGAATGACGGCGAGCTGATCTTTGCTGAGCTGGATGCCAGTGAGGGCTGTTACATAATGCTTGAACAGATCTACAAGGGTCTGAAGAAAAATAACTTGCCTCTCCCCGATCGTCCCTGGCTGCCGCATATCACTTTGGCCAGGCGCACTCATTTGCGTGTACCGCTAGAGGATTTGGCCGCCGAACTGCCGGTGACGGCAGAGCCGGTCGAGTTGCAGAATATCATTCTCTTTAAGAGTGAATTCACCGACAATGGTATGCGTTACACGCCGATCTTGCGTCGGGTCTAGGGCTGCGCTTAATTAGTGGAGGAATTAATGACAGAAGAACAGAAGAAAACAAGCGGTGGTGGTCTGTTAACTCTAGTGGCCATCTTATGTACTGCACTCTGGGGCAGCGCTTCTCCCGTCCTCAAAGTCGGTTATGAATACTTCCGGCTTGATCCTTCAGATGTCTACAGCATCTTGCTCTTTGCCGGCACCAGATTCCTTGGCAGCGGCTTTCTGACAATGATTCTGTGCCGACTGGTAACAGGCGAGAAACCTCGTTTTTACCGCGGTATGATAGGACCGGCCATTACCATGGCTTTGACCCAAACTGCCGGACAGTATTCATTGTTCTACATGGGTCTGACCATCGTCTCCGGTACCGCCGGCGCTCTGATTAGCTCAACCGGTACTTTCTTTGCCGTGATCATTGCGGGTATTATCGGTATTGAGATTATCAATGGCCGCAAAATAGCCGGTATTCTTCTGGGCATGCTTGGTGTTATAGTTCTTAATCTGGGGACGGATTTCAGCCTTACTTTCCGCTGGAATGGCGAATTCTTCATTCTGCTGTCGGCGATCTGTTATTCCCTGGCCAATATCTCCGCCAAAATCTTTGGCAAAAAACATGAACCGATTGCTCTGACCAGCTGTCAATTCTTGATCGGCGGTACGTTGATCTCACTGGTGGGTTATCTGGGCGGCGGGCGTCTGATCTGGCCCGGTTTCGCTAAGAGTCTGGTTCTCTTCCACCTGATGCTGGTCTCAGCTGTGGCATATGGACTCTGGAATTGGCTGCTGAAACGTCATGATGTTTCCAAAGTGGTTATCTTCCATACCCTGACGCCGGTCTTCGGCGCAATCTTTTCCTGGATTCTGCTGGGTGAAAATATCTGGCGCTGGCAGACATTGGCTGCAATGCTCCTAGTCGCGTTTGGTATTTTGCTGCTGAACTGGAAGAGTCAGGCAAAAAATCCAACAATTGACAGCTAGGCCTGCTTTTCTGTTTCAAATTTGCGGTCGTAAAGTAGGGCGGCGATGGAAATGACCATTACAGAGCCGGCATTATGCACGAGAGCGCCGCTGGTAGGAGTCAGAACACCGAGCACAGATAATAAGACGGCGGCAAAATTGATCAACATCGACAGCGTGATGCCAAACTTGATGGTGCTGACGGTGGCGTTGGAGAGACGTTTAAGATAGGGCAGCCGCATGATATCGTCAGTCATAAGAACGATATCCGCCGCATCGGCTGCAATATCTGTGCCCATAACACCCATGGCGACACCGACATCAGCGGTTTTGAGAGCAGGAGCATCATTAACACCATCGCCGATCATGCTGACGGTGTGGCCGGAGCTTTGCAGGGCGCTGATAGCGGCAACTTTCTCAGCCGGAAGAAGGGCGGCCCGGACGTCCGCAATCCCGGCCCGGTCGGCAAAGTGCTCAGCCGTCATTTGGCTATCGCCGGTCAGGAGAACGACTTCGGTGTTCAGGGCAGAGAGAGTACTGACCATGTCCGCCGCTGCGGGTCGCAGTACATCTGAGAGGGCTATGACACCAACTGTCTCACCGTCGGCGGCAATCAGGATCGAGGCTTTACCCTCAGTTCTGAGCTGTTGCAAAGTCGCCAGCACCTGATCTTGGATCGCAATTCCCTGCTCCTGCAGATAGCCCTCACTGCCGCAGAGTATCACTTGTCCGGCAACGTTGGCGCGGATGCCTTGGCCGGCTAACATAGTGAAGGTATCGGGCGTGGTAAGGGCCAGTTGCTGCTTCTTGGCCTGGCTGACAATCGCCTGCCCCAGCGGGTGCTCGCTGAGCGATTCCGCGGAAGCTGCCAGTCGCAGAAGTCCGGTTTGATCGAAGCCGGTATCAAAGGGAATCACATCGCTGACCTCGAGCTTGCCGTAGGTTAGCGTGCCGGTTTTGTCGAAGGCGATCCTATCCACCTGCCCCATTTTCTCCAAGGCAGCACCGGACTTGATGATCACGCCGTGTTTGGCGGCTTGGCCGATGGCTGCCATAATGGCGGTCGGTGTTGCTAAGACTAACGAGCAGGGACAAAAAACAATCAGGACGGTAACAGCGCGCACAATATCCCGGGTTGTGAACCAGGTGATGATGGCTATCAGCAAAGCGACCGGTACCAGCCAGCTCGCCCATTTGTCGGCTATGCGCTGAGTCGGGGCTTGTTTCTGCTCGGCTTCTTGCACCATCTCAATCAGTTTTTGCAAGGTGCTGTCCTCGCCCACTCGACCGGCCCGAAAATCAACGGTGCCGAAATAATTGATAGTACCGCTGTAAAGCTCATCGCCTACACTCTTATCTACCGGCAGCGATTCGCCTGTGATGACCGACTGATCAATGGAGGTCTCACCGCTGATCACAACACCGTCGACGGGGACTGTTTCGCCGGGCAAAATACGCAATATATCATTGGTTTGGATTTCAGTCACCGGGATGATTTCTTCCTTATCCTCTTTGATCCGGCGGCCGGTAGTCGGGGCCAGCGCCAGCAGTTTGTGCAGACCTCTCTTGGCTCTGCGGGCGGTTATGTCTTCCAGATGACCTCCCAATGCCATGATGAAAGCGACTTCACCGGCAGCAAATACATCACCGATCAGTATGGCGGCGATCATGGCGATCGAGATTAAAAGTGCGGAGGAAATCCTGCTGATACCGGGACCGGCAATCAACGTGGAGATAGCGGCATATAAGACCGGCAGGCCGCTGATAATTACAGTAACCCAGGCCGGATCGATTACCATTTCGATATTAATCCGGGCTAGGGTAAAACTGAGAATCAGAAAAATCCCGCCCAATAGGATCAGCGGGAAGCTAGTCAACAAGTCTAGGATCCGCTTCATTTCGTCTACCTCTAATCGTCAAGCCGGCGGTAATTATCCTGTCTTGTCAGCCCTGATGGTATGGCACTCAGACCGGATTAGATGGCGCTTGAAACTGACAGGCTCGATCCGCCCCGGTTCTGCGCCATCTGTAGTTGCGTAAGTTTTAGTCTACTCCCGGCTCAGCTATCGAGTATTGCCGCCGGCTATTAATTTCTGTAACCTATACTATGTCAACTTCGGTCGCTTAGCAATCCGGATTTGCTCGAAGGTTACCTATGGTACTTAAGGATACCATCCCGTACTTGGGAGATAATCTGCTGAGGCGGCAGATACACTCCGGATGCCGGGACAACCACCGAAATCCGATTTCTTCTGTCCATCCTACAGCCATCCTACAGCAAACAGATATTAACTGCGTTGCCCATAGATAATGCTCAGCGCAGGTCGATCCGAGCCAGGCGGCGCCTGGTCCAAATAAAGCTGATAATAATGAAGGCCAACATTACGAGGAAAATTCCCAGACCGATGTCAATATAGCCGTCGTTGGCAAAGATAGTTTCGGCGGGCAGATCCTGACCGAAGTTCTCACCCATCATACCCAGATCGTGGAAACGCCGGATCGGCATGGTGGTGACAATCCTGGTTCGGAGAACATCCCCGACTGCAGTGCTGCCGGAATTAATAGCGTCGAGCGAGACTGAGAGCCTGAGACTGAGCGGAAAGAATAGGAAAGCCAGCAGTCCTATGATCTGTTGAATAATATAGAGGATGATATAGACGATAATCGGTCCGCCAAAACTGAAGCGCGAAAGGCGGCGGCTCATGCCGGTACTGATACAGAAACTGTAGATTGCGAAGAAATAGATAAAGATAAAGAGCCAGAGGGCAAAGACAAGCAACCAGCCGAGAACAGGATTCAGTCCGATCTGCTGTGGCCAGCTGACAACCGATCTGATGATGGTACCGAAACCGGCAAGGCCTGTGCGCTCGCTGAGAGTTTTGGCTAAGACAAGGATAAGGACGCCAAATATGGCGATAAGCGAAGCCAAGAAATAGAGCAGGAAGGCTCCCAGTAACTTGCCATAATAGCGCTGGCCGGGCGTCACAGGCAGAGTGTGGGTTAGATAGCCTTGATTGGTATAAAAGTGGCGGTAGTAATGTATCAGGCTCAAGAGTAGAGCTGCGGGCAGCAAGATTATGGTGGCGACGACAGCAATTCCATAGGCGAAGCCGCCTAAATAGGGGATACTCAGCCCTTTGGTCAAAAGTACACTTAGGAGCAACAGACCGTAGATCGGCAAAGCCCATTTTAACTTGGCGCGGTAGTCGCGCAAATCTAACTTGATCAATTTACTAAGCATAGTATTCTCCTCTCTCAGGGGCATAGATTTCGCGGAAGAGGCCGTCGATGCTCTTGCCCTCTCTGGCACGCAGTTCTTCTACAGAGCGATCCAATCTGATCCGGCCATTGTCCAGGAAGATAACCCGGTCAAATAGCATCTCGACATCACTGATCAGATGAGTGCTGAGCAGCAGAGTGCTGCCGGGATTGTAATTTGTGAGAATTCCGTTCAGGATAGTTTCTCTGGCTGCCGGATCGATACCGCCCATCGGCTCGTCCAGGATATACAGCGGCACATCACGGCTCATAACCAGAGCCAAATTAGCCTTTTCCTGCATACCCTTGGACATTGTCTTCAGCATCTGGTCCGGCTCCAGGCCGAACTCCGCCAACATACGCCAAGCTTTAGCCTGGTCAAAGTCCCGGTAGAAATCGACAAAAATGCGGATCGCCTCCTGCATGGTCAGTGCCGGGTTAAGATAGGTATTCTCCGGTAAATAGGAGATCAGATTGTAGGAAACCTGCGGCTTTTGGCCTCGGATCACCACACTGCCCCGGTCCGGTTGCAGCAGACCCATGATCAGCTTGATCAGGGTTGTCTTGCCACAGCCGTTAGGACCCAGCAGGCCTACGATTTCACCCTCCGTCAACTCGAAAGACAGATTCTCAACGCCTCGTCTCTTACCATAATTCCTGGTCAGATCTTTTACCTCTACGACAGTTGTTAGTGCCGATGGCTGAGGCGGAGTAGACGAGTAAGCTGATTTAGCAATCTGTTCCGTCGTGATAGATTGATCCGATGTGATAGGCTGCCCCGAGGCAAAGGCAGTAGACTGTTTGAATTTAGTTATCATTCCATCTCTCCTTGATTATCTCGATAATTTCAGCGCACTCAATGCCAAGCGTTTTCATGCGCTGAATGAAGACTTCAATAGCTGTATGGGATTCTTCAGTGCGAAGCTTCTTGAGCAAAGCATCCGATGCCACGACAAAACGCCCGCTAGTCCTTTCGCTGCGTGTCAGTTCCATGCGATCCATCTCCAGAAAAGCTTTCTGTACCGTATTAGGATTCACACCGTAGTTCATCGCCACCTCCCGGACTGAGGGCAGTTGATCGCCACGAACAAGTTGACCGGACAAAATCTGATCCCGAAAAATCTCCATGATCTGAAGGTAGATAGGTACATCATGTGAAAACTGGTAGCTCACGGCTCTCTCCCTCTGTGTTATTATTTGAGCGGTCTAAGCGATGCTGTATGCATTCACTTAGCTATCACCACTGTATTAGTAGCATAATACAGTGATACAAAACTGTCAAGTAAAATTCGCGTAAATTTTCTGTTTGGGGATCAATACTGCTTTTATCTTGGGGTCAGCGCTGTTTTCTATCTGGGCTCAGTGCTGCTTGCTTCCCCGGATAGTGCTGCTTGCTTCCCCGGATAGTGCTGCTTACTACCCTGGGTAGTGCTGCTTTCCCTCTTGAGGTAGTACTGCTTTCTATCTTGTTACAGGACTTTTATTATGATCTCCTGCTACAATGTATAGAGCGAAAAACAATAGAGAGAATTAAAGAAAGCGGGTTAAAAAATGGAATACAGATTAGCTACTCTGGCGGATATACCGCAGGTTGAACTGTTGCAGCAGAAATACCATATCAATTCAATTGCCGCTGAGGATAAGCCGGACGGATTCGTCACTACTTATTTCAATGCTGTCCGCCTCAAAACCCTGATTGAAGAAGAAAATGGTGTCAGCATTGCCCTTGACGGCGACAAAGTCATAGCCTATGCCATGGCCGCCTCTTGGCCGTTCTGGGCACAGTGGCCTCTGTTCCAGGTCATGATTGATGATCTCGTAAATATGGAATATCTCGGCACAACGCCGGACATTTATAATTCTTACCAATACGGACCGGTTGCAGTCGATAAGTGCTACCGCTCCATCGGTGTTCTACCCAATCTGTTCGAATTCTCTCGCCGCACAATGAACAAGCGCTTCCCGATTCTGCTTACATTCATCAATTCGATCAACGGCCGCTCCCTGCGCGCCCATGAGAAACTGGGACTGGACTTCATCAAAAAATTCAAATTCCATGACAGTAATCTGGTAACTCTCGGCTACGACACAGCCAAGCGCACCCCCGGTTCTACGATCTAGCAGCAAAGAAAAAATACATCTCGCAGGTGCAGACGATTAAAAAAATGATCTAAACCCCATAATCTATTGCGATAGGAGTCGATACGGAAAAAAGAAATTGTATTTCCCCGTTTTTTCAACCTACATGGTATTCGTCGCAGAAACGATCCTGGAGGAAACGGCGTGCTCCGCCTGCGGTGCTTTCGAATAGCCGATAACCGGCTTCACGGCAGTGGGGACAAGCCTGGCGGGGAATAGTGATGCCCAAGAG
Source organism: Saccharofermentanales bacterium (assembly GCA_050945515.1). Classification (GTDB taxonomy): domain Bacteria; phylum Bacillota; class Clostridia; order Saccharofermentanales; family DTU023; genus UBA1046. Next base: position 12,112 of record JBMNTB010000022.1, on the reverse strand, counting down.
ACTGGCGCCACGATCATTCTTAGATTCAACATAGTTAAGACCGGAACAGTGCGGACAGACAGTGAAATACTGAACCTGTTTTTCCATAATTCCGGCTGTATCATAATAGACATGTCGTCTTCTTGTCACGATGTCTTTCTCTCTAAATATGACTGAGCCCAGTTCCTCCCGGCGCTGCCAATGCTCCAGCACTGTGGCTGCAATGCGCTGCACCTGGCTGCTTACACGCTCTGATTGACGCCATAGACCGTCGGCATAATCCGGCTCAAAGACTCCGGAATAGTCCAGACCGGCCATCGCCAGGATAATGCCGGTATTGACATAGGGCAGGGCGCCCTGAATTGAGTAGCCGCCCTCCAGGACTGCTATATCCGGGTTCAACCGACTATTCAGCATCGCATAGCCCTGCGCTGAGAAATTCATATTGGTCAGCGGATCCGTATAGTGATTGTCCTGTCCTGCGGAATTAATAATCAGATCCGGCTGAAAATCATCCAGGATCGGCAGCACCACCTGCTCCAGCACATAGAGGAAACCTTCGTCCCCGGTATTGGGTGGCAGCGGGATATTAATATTGTAGCCATAGGCACCGGGACCGCCGAGCTCATCAATTGCACCAGTTCCCGGATACAGGGTCCGCCCGTCCTGATGAAAAGAAATGAACAAAGTGTCGGGATCATTCCAATAGATATCCTGCGTACCGTCGCCGTGATGACAGTCCGTATCAACTATCGCTACTCTCCGGTCGCCGTATTTATGGCGGGCGTATTCCAGGCCGACTGCTTCGATGTTAACGATACAAAAGCCGCGATCACCATAAACGACACGTTGAGCATGGTGGCCGGGAGGCCTGACCAGCGCAAAAGCCTTGTCCGTTTCGCCGCCCAATACAGCATCAAACGCCCGCATCACACCACCGGCAGCGATCAAATGCGATTCGGTCACCACACTATTCACATCCGGATAACAGAAGTGGACTCGGTTAATATCATGGGCTGTTGCGATCCCGGGATTGATGAAAGTAATCCCGTCAATATCCTCGATCCCCTCTTCCAGGAGCTGATCCTGTGTATAGAGCAGACGCTCTTCACGTTCAGGATGTGTCTTGGCAATCGCCCAGTCAAAGGCCGGAAACAAAATCAGCCCCAGTTTATTCTTTGCTTTCATTGTTCTTACTCTCTCGTACTTAATCTGCACCGAAGCAGCTTGCACCTACTTCCGTATTTGCACCCTCGTCTCCTCAAAACTTTCAGCTCAATTCATCTGCTTTAATCTATTCCGGTACTGCCAACTGTATTTATGAACCGAAGGCGCTAGCCACCGGCATCGCAGCCTGAACCCGGGCGCAGCTCGGTCAGCAGTCCGGGCTTGATCTGAGCTTTGACCCGGATGTTTCTGTCCACTTGATACCAACCGCTAACCATATTGAAGCTGCTGGCTTCGACAATCTCCGCCTCGATCTGCTCCTCAGCCAGGCCCAGCGACTGACCTGTGCCTTTGACCTCTGTCAAAGCCCTGCGTTTCGCCTGAGCCAGATTATAATTTTTGCCCACCGGCTCGTAGATCGCTAACTCAGGTATGGCCAATCTGCCCCGCTCCGTATCAGCCAGCAGATTAATCTCCTGTGTCGGTCTGGCTAGTGCCGCTCCGATAGCATTGGCGATTTCCGCAGCTTGGGGCACAGTGACCGGCAAGCCCAGTATCTGAGCCAGAAATGGAGCCAGTGCCTGCGCCGGACCGCCGATGAGCATGACAGCCTGCGGCCGGATCTTTCTATCCGTCAAAAGTTCCTTAATGGTATAAACAGGACTGGCATTGAGCCTGGTCAGAGTGGCATATATTTTCCCGGCGATCGTCCGGCACATCAGATCGATAATCTCACGCGCCAGCCGCTCTGCTGCCTGACCATTTCGTCTCACAACTTCTGCTAGAGTATCACCTTGCGCTTCTTCACTATTTTCGTTTCCCGGATTGCACTCCGAACTGGTTGTCTGCCCGTTGCTTGCGACAGCTCCTTCTTCATTCCCTGACACACCCTCATAATCTGTCACCAGCTCCTTCGTCGTGCCTTCATAGCAGGTCGCCAACTCCTCTAAAGCTGCCTTGCTTAGTTCCGGATAGTCACCGGACAGTGCTCCCAGGTAAACCAGAGCATCCGTCGGCGTCAAATATTTGCCGCCATAGGCCACAGCATTATCCAGACGGCGAGGACCGATTTTCAAAATACCGTCTTCGCTGCGAACATGACTGTCGCCGCCCAGACCGATCGAAGTACTGAAGATCGCTCGCACCAGGGTTTTGCGCCCATCAATCTCAATGCCCTGCGGCTCAAAGACGGGAACGCCGTCAACGAGGAAGAACAAATCGGTCGTGGTGCCGCCGACATCAATCAGCACCATATCCCCTTTATCTTCCGGCTCTACACTCTGCGCTGCTGCAGCCGTACCGGTCAAGTAAGCACTAGGCTGTGCTTCATTCGGTTCCGGTTCCGGTTCCGATTTCAACTCCAGCCCAGGTCCCGACTCCAACCTTGCCTCCGGCTCCACGCGGCGCACATCACTCTGCTGCAGCGCCATCATGCCCATGAAGCTGGCCGCCGGTCCCGACAGGATCGACACGACCGGTCTGGCAGAAGCGCCCGCCAGATCGACTGTACCGCCATCTGCTTTGAGGATATAGACCGGAGCAGCAATTCGCTCACGCTCCAGCGCCTGCTGCAGGTCGGACACAAAAGACCGGAATGTCCTGCCCACAGCAGCATTCAGATAGGCAGTCTGCACCCGCCGGGGAAAATTCAATTTACCCGACAGGCTGTGTCCCAATGTAATATCCTCAAACTCCCCGGCGAAGAAATCCCTGATTTGCAGCTCATGCTCGGGATTGCGGGTGGAAAACTTGGTTACCACCGCCAGAGCCTCCGGCGGCTGCTCGGCATAGCGAGCCCTAATCTCCGCCAACTCCTCCTGATCCAATCCCTGAACCACACTGCCGCGGTGATCAACACTGCCGGACAGATAAGCAATAAAATCCTCCAGCTCATCGAATTCCCACTTCAACCCCGGTCCGGTCTGTAAAATCAAGCCCACGCTGGACAACTGCTTCTCAACAATCGCATTGGTAGAAATCGTCGTGCTCAGATTGATCCTCCCGATCCGCTCCCTCTTGACTCCCTGCAGCAATGCCTGCAGACAACCCCAAATACTGCGGAAAAAATCACTGCGATCAACCTGCTGCTTAACCGACTTAATCAGCACTCCATCATCAATCACAACGCCATCAATATTGGTCCCGCCCATATCAATGCCGATAAGCAAATTTTTCTTCTTCATATCCGGACAATGTTCCGATCGGGCTCTGCTATCCATTGCATTCAGATCCATCTCTTCTACCAACCTCCCCCTCTAACCTTAGCACTAATTCCTTTAGCCGACTGTCCTTTTCCCAACATCTACACCTTTTTCTTTTTGCCGAAAGCGCTCGCAAACTGCACTGATAACCCTTCTGCAGTACAGTCAGGTTAGCAGTACGGCTCGCGAGCGCCTTCGACCAGAGCAAAGATGTATAGGATATCTAAAGAATATCCGCAAGACGCCCTATGTCAGACCCCAATCCGCCATTTCCTTATCGGGTGGACGTTCATACATGCCCCTGCGGCTGAAAGTCCAACCGGTTTTTTGTTTAACCTCCAGCAGGTATTCGGTATATTTGAGATTAGCCAGCATCGAGTCAATAATCGGGACTTTGTATTCATCTTGCAGTATTTCGAAAAAGCCGTACTGCATTGTACAACCCAGGATTATTACTTCCGCCTTGTCCAGAACAAGGGCGTTTTCGATTGCGTGCCTGATTCTGGAGGCAGTCTCCCGCTTATCGCGATGCAGTTCCAAAACCCCTAAGCTAATGCTCCGAAAAGATGCAAGCTTATCTCTCAGCCCATAGCGGGCAATCAGATCCCGCATCTGCGGAATCCATTTATCCCGGCCTACAATCACCGAAAAGCGATCACCTAATGCGGCAGCTAAATAGACACTGGATTCTGCAGCTGCAGTAACTAATAAATTCTGACTGATCTCCCTGGCGGTAAACAGCCCCGGATCATCAAAGCAGCTGATCATCGCCGCAGCAAAGCCGTCTCTTTCAGCCTGTCTGATCTCTTGGAGAATTTCAGCCTCTGCAGCCGCCTGATAATATAAATACTCCAGATGTGACGGACCGCGGGACAAATTCCTGATTTCAATCTCGGTATTATCCGACTTATATTTGTTCAGATAGGCCAGGATTTCATCATTGAGATCACTATATGCCACGGGCTTCAAATGCAAGATGCGATTTTTCATTTAGTTGGCCTCCCGACAAGATTAAAAAGGGGAGCTGCTTGCTCCCCCATCCTCTTTAATAACCTTCGATTCCCATTTCGGCACACAACTTGCGTGCACCCTCATCCATATACACACCGTCTTCCTCGAAAACAACGCCATCGAGAATAATAGTCGGACGCAAAATCACGCCGTCAGTATGGGAGGCGGCACTCCAATGGGCACCGCCTATTGCGATACCCTGACTGCCGATGCCAAATTCCATACAACCGAAGACTCTCTCATCCTCAACAATACGCCCTGTCACCTTGTTCACACCGGGGTTGAATCCCTGTGAGAAATGCGCCAGGCGCAGCATATTGGGATCATTAAAGGAACGCAGCCATTGATCAAAGATTTCCGCTTCTTTGCCGCCTGTAACCTTGGTAACCCGGCCCTCCTTGAATTCGATCGCGATCGTTTCCTTTAAGACACCCAGACTATCGGGCGGGAAAACAGCTCCATCAAACACCAGAGTGCCCTCTATGGTCTCTTCGACGGGACACCAGCTGGTCTGACCGGTAAGCATGACGGGATAGCCTTTTTTAGTAGCTTTAATGCCGGAGTGGCGGACTTTACGTCCTCCCATCTTGCCGCGCAAGTCTGTTCCGTTCTTAGAAGTCACTCGAATCTCATCTGTCTCTTCCAGCTTTTTCTTGAAGTACTCGCCCAGTTCAATGACTTTGTCAACATCAATCCGGCCAATGCAATTTACCAGCATATGGGTGTCCATGCCGGTAGCGCAGATATATCTGGCACCGTTTTGGTCCACAGCACGGCGATAGGCCTTACCGTGCATAATAGAGGCATAGGCCAGCTCGATCCAGACATCGGCCACCGCAATGGCCTCCGCTACCGGTGCGGGCGGCTCGGCATAAAAGCCTTCAGCCGTCGGATAGTAAACCACTGTTGGCACCACATTAGTCGCATAGGCAGCGCTGGCAAGCGCGTTCACGACACGCTCATCAACACAAGTGTCATAAGTTATGACCAGATTTTCACCGGGTTTGCAGAGCATAATATCGCGCACCAATTTCATGGCGGCACGAGCCAATTCCAGGCGGCGATACTCATCTCTCATTTCAATTCCCAGATTCCATTCCATATTTATACCTCCAGATTTTTTCTTAACAATTACGATTTACAAATTTAGTAGAGCATACAGAGCCTGAGCGTAGATCTTGGCTGAGAGGATCAAATCATCGACCATAATATATTCATCTGTCTGATGCGCCATTTCCACCTGCCCCGGGAAAACGGGACCGTAGGCCGCGAAGTTTTCAATGGCCCGGCAATAGGTGGCTCCGCCAATAGCAATGGGTTCTTCCGCTCTGCCCGTCACCTCTTGATATACTCCGGTCAGGATTTGAACTAAAGGGTCTTTGACCGGGATATATAAATGCGCCTTGTCCTGATAAACATCCAGGGTCACCTCTTGCTCCAAGCAAGCGACCTGAAGAGTTTGTAGGATTACTTCCCTGCTGGCGTGAATGGGATATCTAATCTCTACACGGGCGCTGCCGGATTTATCGTCAATCCTCAGCACGCCCAGCGACAAAGTCAAAATACCCGAGAGCTTATCCTCGCAGCAAATTCCCAAAGCCTCGCCCCTGTAACCATCGGCAAATAATGTCCTGATCTTATGCAGGAAGCTCACAGCGCCACTATCTTGCAGAGGCAGAGTGCCCAGGAAGTTCAGCAGATAATTGATCGCATTTTTGCCCTGCCAGGGCTGAGATGAATGCGCATTTTGTCCTGTCGCGGTAATCGTGCAGATCTCATCTTTGTATTCCAGCTCCAGTCTATTTTGGGCCACATACTTCTCCAACCGTCCCTGAATCAGCTGCCAATCTGCGGCCGCACAGGACAGAGTGGCTACAGCTTGTGCCGGCACCATATTGACTTTACTGCCGCCGCTTACCGCGAGCAGCTTAATCCCTGCGGCCGGAGTATCCGCGGCCTCCCATTCTGCCTTGACATCAAATCTGAGAATGCCTTTCTCCGCATGAATGACAGGGAATTCCGCGTCCGGTGAAAAGCCTCCCCACGGAGCCTCCTCGTGCTGGAGATAATAATTTAAGCAACGCATACCGGATTCTTCATCAGCGCCGATGATATGACGCACATGGTTTTTCACAGGCAATTTGCTGTCCCGGACCGCCTTCATGGCAAAAAGTGCCGCTACCAGGGGTCCTTTGTCATCGACCGAGCCCCGTCCATAGAGAGCACCGTCAACTATAGTGCCTTCGAACGGCGGATAGGACCAGTCTGCACTGACAGGCACCACATCGATATGGGAAAGAATTCCGATCTGTTTGCCCGTATCTCCCCATTGCACGGTGCCCGCATAACCCTCATAGTTCCGGGTAGCAAAGCCCATCTTCTCTGCCATACCAAGCACCGCCAATAACGCATCATTGATTGGCTTGCCGAAAGGTTCCTGTTCGTTTTCACTTTCTGCGAAGACGCTCGGAAATGCGATTAGCTCCTTGGTCATGCTGATGATGTCTGCGCGGTACGAATCAATCAGCTCATTCAAGATCGCCTTCATCTTATTCCACCTCCGCAGCTATCGGCTCACCTTCTTTAAATTTATGGCAACATACATAGTGACCAGGTTCAATCTCAATCATCACCGGAACCTCAACTTTACAGATATCCATACAATCCCTGCAGCGGGTATGGAATGTGCAGCCGCTGGGAACATTGACCGGCGAAGGAATTTCACCTTCCGAAATAATCTGTGCCGGTTTGACTTTCTCTTCCTCATCGGTGGCTACAGGAATTGAAGACAGCAACATCTGCGTATAGGGATGCAGCGGCCTGTGGAAGAATTCAGCTGTGGGAGCCAGCTCACATAATCTGCCTAAGTAAAGAATAGCGACTCTGGTTGCCACATTGCGCATCAGACTGAGATCATGCGTAATGAACAGATAGGATAAACCTAATTTCTCTTGCAGATGGATCAGAGTGCTGATAACCTTGGCCTGAACCGAGACATCAAGAGCTGAGGTCGGTTCATCGAGAATAATGAATTCCGGATTTGAGCCCAATGCTCTGGCCACAGATACCAGCTGACGCTCGCCGCCCCCGATATTTCTCGGCATCCTCTTCTTAAAATCAACAGGCAATCCCACCAGTTCCAATAATTCATCGATCCGGTCTTGCCTTTCTTGTTTATTCAGCTTGGTGTGAATCTTCAAAGGGAGCTCCAGGCTTTTCCCCACATTGCGGCGGGAATTAAGCGATGAGCCCGGATCCTGAAAAACGATCTGTATTTCACCCTTTTGCTGCAAATTTCTCTTATAACCTTTTTGGGCCAGGTTCGTACCCTTATAGATTATTTCTCCTTCTGTGGCACCGTACATTCCGACCACAGTGTAAGCAATTGTGCTCTTACCACAACCTGACTCTCCGACCAAACCTAGCGTTTCGCCCTTAAATAATTTCAGACTCACACCATCAACGGCCTTAACAGATTGACCACCGGGCAGCGGGAAATACTTCTTTAAGTTTTTAAGTTCCAGAATTACTTCGGACATACTTTTCCCTCCTCTGCTGCAAAACAGGCTACCCAATGATCGTCTTCCACAATGGTTTTGCCCGGAACCTCGGACTTGCACCGATCAAGCGCATAGGTGCAACGAGGATAATAACGGCAACCGGCAGGCGGATGATCATAATCCGGAATACGTCCCGGTATTCCTTCCGAAATTCCGGTTCCCGTCAACTTGGGCAGACAATCCATCAGAGCTATTGTGTAAGGATGACTGGGATGCTCAAAAACCTGATGAGTATCTCCGCCTTCCACAATAGAGCCCGCATACATAACATTGACCTCAGTTGTAACTTGGCGGATGACGCCAAGGGAGTGAGTAACCATTATGACTGACAAATCAAGCGTTTCCACCAGATTTTTTATTAGTCTCAGAATCTGATCCTGAATCGTGACGTCCAAGGCAGTTCCGGGCTCATCCGCAAGTAATAATTCTTTTTCTCCCGCCAAAGTCATGGCAATACAGACTCTCTGTCTCATACCGCCTGAAAGCTGAAAAGGAAAGCTATTCATTATGCGTTTGGGATCAGCCAGAGAGACCGCGTTTAAGGCCTCAATTGCTTTGTCATAGAGTTGTGCGGAAGAATAATTCTTATCCTTATGAGCATACTTCAGACTGGTCAGAAATTGCTTCTTGATCGAAATCACCGGGTTTAGCGCACTGGACGGATCTTGAAAAATAAGTCCCGCACCTGTCTGGCGAAATTCCTGCAACTGATTATACGGCATCTTTAGTACATCTGTGCCGTTGAAAATGATCTCGCCACTTTCGATATTGGCATTACTGGGCAGGACACCTAAGATGGCTCTCATGGTTGTAGTCTTGCCGCAGCCCGATTCACCAACCAGCCCTACACTCTTGCCTTTAGGGACAGTCAGATTGACCTTTTCCAGCACATGGGTAACTACATTGGCGACTGTGTAGGATACGGATAGATCTTTGATCTCCAAAATATTATTATTGGTTTCCATCAGTTCCCCTCCACATTAAATATATTCCCAACGCCATCACCGACCAGATTGAAGCCCAGCACAATCAGGATGATGGTTACTGCCGGGAAGATCGTCAGCCACCACATATCGGGCAAAAACTTAACTCCGTCATTAATCATATTGCCCAGAGCCGGGATCGGAGGCTGCTCGCCTAATCCGGCAAAACTGAGTGTAGCGCCCATGATGATGACATAGCCAATATCCAGTGTCATTTTAGTGAGTATCTGGTCGATAGTATTGGGCAAGAATTCCTTGACGATGATATGACCCAAGCCTGCTCCGGTCAGCTCCGCATAGGTAATATAATTTTCAGTCCTCAGCGAAGACACTACGCCGAAAGTTAATCTGGCATACCATGGCCACCACATGATGGTAATGGCAATCATCGAATTTCGTAGATTCGGTTCCATAATGGATGCTATGGCCAAGGCTAGTACCAGGGCTGGTACAGATAGGAAAATATCTACAATTCTCATTAGAACAGTTTCGATCCAAGTGTCGCGGTAATAGCCGGCTAAAACACCGACAATAAACCCGATCGGTACTGAGATCGCCAGCACCAATACACCCATCAACAGGGTGCCTTTGAGGCTGAATAACAAGCGGGAGAACACATCGCGCCCCATTGTATCTGTCCCCATAAGATGCTTGGAACTTGGCGGCAGCTTGCTCTCCGAAAACTTAACTACTGCTCCTGCATCTTCCGGATAAGGAGCAATGATGGGAGCAAATATGGCCAATATAATTATTACAATAACAATTATCAGACCTACTACTGATGCTCCGCCCGCAGAAAATTTATACCAATTTCTTACTATTGATTCTTTTCGCTCCGGTGTCATTGATTGCCTCCTATCTCGTTCGTGCCTGACGCATTCTTGGGTCTAGGATCATGGCAACAATATCTACAACTATACTTGTTCCCACGAAAGCCAACCCAATGATAAGGACGACAGCAACAACGGCATTAGAATCCTTATTCAGTATTGCATTCATGCCATAGCTGGATAATCCAGGCCAGTTAAAAATTCTCTCCACCAGAAAGGCATTGCCAAATAAAGAAGCAAAATCCATGCCCATGACTGTAACAGTAGGAATTACAGAAGGTTTCAAGAGAAATCTGCGATTGACGATTTTCTTAGGCACACCTTGCGACGTGACCATGGTGATATAGTCTTTATCTGCATTTTGCAACATGCTGGCTCTGGTTATGCGCGCCTCCTGCATAGTCTTACCCAAGGAAAGAGCTAAAGCCGGGAAAAGCAGATGCAGGAAAGCATCCCAGGCAGCAGCCGGCTGACCGCCGATCAGAGCATCCACAATGTACATCCCTGTAACGGGAACAATCGTAAATTGCGGGCTTAATCTTCCTCCTATCGTTGGCATCACCGGCAGCCAATAGCCAAAGATCAAAATAAATAACACAGCAAAAACAAATGTGGGTGTAGCTACAAAAATATAGCCTAAAAAACGTGTTAAATAATCAGGCCATTTATTCTTATGTTGGGCACTAATTACACCCAAAAACAATGCTACAAATAAAGGGGGAATCCCCGCCCATATTACTAACTCAATTGTGGCAGGTGCAAAGTCTTTGATGTCCTGGCTCACAGCCCTCTGTGTATAGGACGATGTGCCGAAGTCTCCTTGAACGGCATTGGACAGCCAATAGAAATACTGCACTGGTATGGGTTCATTCAGGTGATTAACTTCACGATAATGCTCAAGAACTTCTTCCGGAGCATTTGGTCCTAGGGCCAGACGAGCAGGATCACCGGGAACCGCTTTCATCAAGGCAAAAATAACTATGGTCAGACCAAGTAGCACCACAATGGAGCTCGCCAGACGTTTCATAATGCTTTTAAAAAGTAACATCTGATATACTCCTTTTTGGTATTCCAATATCTGGAAAATAAGAGAAACTTATTGTTTCTCTTATTTCCATTGTTTGGATTTTCTCTGTGCTTAAAAATTTAGTTTGTCACCTCACAACAGACACTGTGAGGCGACAAACATTTATATATTGTTCTAAAGTACTAAACCGGTTGCCGGATTACTTCTTTTCAGGGTAAATCTTGATATCGCGCATATAGAGCACGTATCCCATGACCGGTATCTGATTCTCGGGATTACCGCCTTCCCATACCACATAAGACGACTGATAAGCGATCGGCTCAATCAGTTCTGCCAGAGGAATCAACACGCATTTGTCGGACAAATAGTCTTGGATCTCCTCGTATTTGGCAATACGCTCAGCATCATCGATAATGGTTATCGACTCGTCAATCATGGCATCCAATTCCGGATCATTGATCCAGCTGCAATTCTGCCAGGTGCCGACTTCTTTGGAACGGATCGCTGACATCAATACTGAGCCTGCCTCCGAGTAGTCACCGGTAAAGACCGTAGTTGTAACATGGGGTGTAGTATCCGGAGAAGAGGCATTTTCAACCACTTTGGCCCAGGGAGTTTTTACTACTTTGACATTAGCACCAACTTCAGCAGCAACAGCCTGTATCAACAAGGCCAGCTTTTCGCGGTCGGGTGTTTCCGCTATCCAGCATACTTCAATCGGATAATCGGCAATATTATCTTTGTACTTGGAAAGGGAAATCTCCTCTTTGGCCTTTTCGATATCGAAGGAGAAATCATACATTTTCTTGTGTCCGCGCAAAGTGTTGGAGATAATGCTGTCCGCCTGGAACGATAGGCTCACCTCGATGTCTGGTCTGTATTTTTCGTTTTGCTCGTTCGCGGGGATAGGTCGAGCATGGTTTTTGCGAGTATTATCGGTTAGTGGGAACAGGTCAACAGTTTTTGTCAGTTCGCGGGAATGAGTCAACATTATTGCTCGAATACTTAACGTTCAAGACGCCTTGATTTCTTTATTCCGAAATGCATCCATCAAATCAGAAGCCCTTGCTTCGGGGTGCTCATCAAGGTACTCGATCCCTTTCAGCGCATTTGGGATCGGAGATTGAGACTGCCCGAAGGTAAAAAATAACATCTTTATTGTATTACAAAACAAGTCAAAAATCAATCCTTTTACACGAAAATGTTCAAAAAAAGTTATAAAGCCACTTAAACCGATTCGTGTAGACGTTCCCAATATCGAAAAATAAATCTCAAAGCCTGAGATGCGCATTAAGGCGGCGGGATACATAGGAAGTTCCAAGCACGGTAAACGCCGTGTTCGGAGCCTCGGATG
>JBMNTB010000021.1:0-28495 GCA_050945515.1 Saccharofermentanales bacterium | reverse complement strand
GGTTACCCTTGCTGACGGCACGGTAAAGACCTACACGGTCACCGTATACGTCCAGCCCGGCACGGCGGCGGACCAAATGTGGGATAAGCTGACGGACTTCTATAAGCAGGTGCCATGGTGGAAGTATGCTGAGCATCAGCAGAGCCACAGCAAGTATCCCCGCTACTGGTAAGCCGCATAATCTAAGCTAAGCACCCGCTAATACCCCCGCGCGCCTCGGCAATGACCAAGGTGCGCGGGGGGTAGTTTGTTTGTCCGAGGTAAGACTCAAGAGAAATTATGAACAATGGATCAGCTTCATTTCTAACCGCGTCGAATTCGACGCGGTTAAAACTGATGAGTCTGCACAGGATGCTATCTCATCAATTGATGAAATGACAGCCTTGCAGGCCGAAAACCGCGAAAAAGTAATTGCAATGGGCAGAGCATCGAAAAGCGGTAACAGCATGTAGAATATAGCCTGTGCCGTATGTTCATTAAACTAAACTTGACAAGTACATTTCCCACATCGTTTTCTCAATATTTCCCACATTGGTTTCTCGACATTTCCCACATTGGTTTTTCGATATTTAACACATTGCAGATTATACTAATGGTAAGGTGAATGCGATTATATACTATATGCTGTGAATTACGGATGAACTGCTTAAGCATGAACCGGAATCTTTCGGAGCTGTGTTGTTTACCGACCAAGATGGTGCGGTAAAACAACGACAGCAAAACAAATAGCTAAAAGCGCCTTGCAGAGGAGGTAAACACAATGCTATTCATATGTTATCCCAGATGTTCAACTTGCCAGAAAGCCAAGAAATGGCTGGATGGACACGATATGAAATATACAGAGCGACATATTGCGGAGAATAATCCTTCTTATGATGAACTAAAAGAATGGTATCGGAAGAGCGGGCTGCCGCTAAAAAGATTTTTCAATACCAGTGGTGTGCTTTATAAAGAAATGCAGCTTAAGGACAAGCTGCCTACCATGAGCGAAGATGCCCAATTGAAACTTCTTGCTACCGATGGGATGCTCGTGAAACGTCCGCTTGTTGTCAAAGGCGATACTGTGCTTGTAGGTTTCAAAGAAGCCGAATGGACTGAAAAATTGAATTGATATATGTACATAAAGCGAAGCTAGGATCCGGAACAGATGGCAGAATCATATCCGGGAATATATGCTAGAATTTGAGATAGCAAAGCAAAAATGACGAGGTCAATTCCATGATAAAAAATGAAAAATTGAAACAATGGGTGGCGGAGCTGGAGGCTCATATGACTCCGGACAGAGTGCATTTGTGTGATGGCTCACAGGAAGAGTATGAGCGTCTGCTGGCGATGGAAGTCGAGCGGGGCGCAGCGATCGAGTTAAATCCGGAGCTGCGGCCGGGGTGCTATTTGTTCCGTTCCGATCCGTCGGATGTGGCACGGGTAGAGAATCGGACTTTCATCGCTGCTGAGACGGAGGATGAGGCCGGGCCGACCAATAATTGGATCGATCCGGTCGAGCTCAAGCAGACGATGTCAGAATTGTACCGCGGCTGTATGAAAGGACGGACAATGTATATCATCCCCTTCTGCATGGGACCGCTTGATTCGCCGCATTCACGACTGGGTGTTGAGATTACGGACAGTGCTTATGTTGTGGCCAATATGTGCATCATGACCCGGGTCGGCACGCCGGTACTGGAGATGATCAATGCCGGTCGGCCCTATGTAGCGGCGCTGCATTCAGTCGGCTATCCTCTGGAGCCGGGACAGGAGGATCTGCCTTGGCCCTGCGCACCGATGGAACAGAAGTATATCTCCCACTTCCCCGAGACGCGTGAGATCTGGTCTTACGGCTCCGGCTACGGCGGCAACGCGCTGTTAGGCAAGAAATGCTATGCTCTCAGGATCGCTTCCGTGCTCGGGCGCGATGAGGGCTGGTTGGCAGAGCATATGTTGATCTTGAAACTGACCTCGCCGGAGGGAGAAGTTTTCCACATCTGCGGTGCCTTCCCCTCGGCCTGCGGCAAGACTAATCTGGCTATGATTGAACCGACTCTTGAGGGCTGGACAGCTGAAACTATCGGTGACGATATCGCCTGGATACACTTAGGCGAGGACGGTCGCCTGTGGGCGATCAATCCCGAATCCGGCTTCTTCGGCGTCGCTCCGGGCACCTCTTATAAATCAAACTATAATGCTATGAAGGCGGTCGAATATAATACGATCTTCACTAATACCGCCCTGACAGATGATGGCGATATCTGGTGGGAAGGCATGAGCGGACCGGATCCTGAGCACTTGCTCGACTGGCAGGGCAAAGACTGGACGCCGGACAGCAGTACCAAAGCGGCCCATCCCAACGCCCGCTTTACCGTGCGCGCTGATCAGGCGCCTTCGATTGCGCCGGATTGGGAAGTACCGCAGGGAGTGCCGATCGACGCTATCTTGGTCGGCGGTCGCCGTTCCGATACGATTCCGCTGGTCTACGAGAGCCTGTCCTGGCAACACGGCATCTTCATGGGCGCCATCATGGGCTCAGCTATCACAGCCGCCGTGATCTCCGATCAGGTCGGCCAGGTCAGACGCGATCCTTTCGCCATGCTGCCGTTCTGCGGCTATCATATCGGTGACTATCTGCGCCACTGGCTGCAGGTGGCCGAGCAGACCTCAGCGGACAAGCTGCCGCATCTGTTCTCGGTCAACTGGTTCCGCCAGGATGAGGATGGCCACTTCCTCTGGCCGGGCTTCGGCGAGAACTCACGCGTTTTGAAGTGGATTGTCGAACGCTGTCGCGGATTGTCCGGTGCCCGGAAAACCGCCGTCGGCTATGTTCCCGGGACGGAAGATCTCGACCTCACCGGTCTGGACGTTACCGCGGATCAGCTCGCCGACCTGCTGACGATCGACCGGGACAAGTGGCTGGCCGAGGTGGCCTCGATCCGCCACAATTTCGAGTCCTACGGTCCCAAGCTGCCGGCAGAGCTGTGGCAGGAGCTGGAGTCTCTGGAGCAGCGTTTACGGGCTATGGCGTAAGCTTGTGTATCAGACCACAAAAGGAAAGGCAGTGGGCCTCGCTATTTGAACCGAAACAAAGAAAGTCGAATGCGAGATGATAACGCATTCGACTTTTTATCCAGTTCATTTCCCGAACAGATCGCTGTGCGTACCTGTTCGGGAGAGTGTCAGCACCAGAACATCGTCCTCAATGCGGTAAATCAGAAGCCAGTCGGATTGAATATGACACTCGCGATGTCCTTTCCAGTTGCCGGTCAGCTCATGATCCCTATTCTCAGGCGGCAGTGTATTTCCCATTGCAAGCGTTTCGATCACGGTCTCCAGAAGCTCTATTTTCAGCCCCCGCTTCATTGCCAGCTTGTAATCTTTCCGAAACGCCTTAGTAGGCTTGACAGTCAGTTTCGTTTTTCTCACTTTTTAAGATCGGCAAAAAGTTCGTCAAGGTTATCATAACCCTTTACAGACGGATCTCTCGCAATCCTTTCTGCTTCCAGCATAGCGGCAATCGTTTCCTTGTTAGGCTTATGGAGAGAGATTTCAAATGGAATTCCGCCCTCCCGAATCGCCTGACGTACAAAGATATTGAAAGCTGTTGTCAGATTCATGCCCAGCTCGCCGAACAGAACGTCGGCCTGTGCTTTCAGATCGCTGTCCATGCGGATGCTGATGTTGGTAGTAGTTCTAGCCATGAAATCATCTCCTTTCTACTGTCAATACTATTATAAGCTATTGCACGAAAAATGCAATACTGCGCACGAGAAAATCACAAACATATCCGAATGAGCTGAAAAGACAGAATTTTTAAGATACCGCTTTACTGCACACAAGCAAAGCTGCTGGTTTGTCGCCTACGCTATGGCGAGCATGGTATCACGCATAGTATAATAATAGAGTATTAACAATATCCGCTTGTAAATAAGGGAGCTTTTCTGCTTCTGAAACTATCCATACGAGGGGGAACAGTCGTTTCAATTTAGTTTTCCTTCCATTGATCTGAAACTATCCATACGAGGGGGTAGGAACAAATGAAGATGAAAAAGAGTTTTCCGGGAGTGATACTTATCCTCCTTGCGGTTGCTGTTCTCACAGCAGCATGCAATACAGAAGGAAAAGAAAAAGCCGCCAACGATGTCAAAGTTGAGGTTCCGGCAGGTAAAGCAGATCCCTATGATATTTATGAGACAGATCATGGCACGTATTATTCTTATGAAAGAATCTATGAAAATAAAAAATGGACTCTGATTATCTATATGCCTGTTGAGGGTGATGCCTTTTATTTTGATACCAGGGCAGAAGAAGAGGACAAAATATATTCTCTGGTCTTAGATAAGATTGACGTCAAAAAAACAGCTAAGGCTGACTTTTTAAAAGAGGCGGAGAAATATATTGCGCTTGGTTTTACTAACCTGGATCAGGCAAAGGTATCTAAGGTTTCGGATTTTGTTACTAATTTAGAAGAAGATGAGCATCAGGGTGAATACCAAAGGCCGCCCCTGGCCTCCAATCCTCTGGTAAAACCCTAAGTTTCTTATAACTTATAACTGAGTATTAATATCTGACACGCGGGAAGCGTTGTTGCTGCTAAGAATCGGCAAGGTGTCGTAAATTGTTATTGCAATACTGTCTAAGACGCCGCTCTCACACGGCGCCTTTTTTCTGCACAGGTAGGGCCGGGCTGTGCTCGGCCCAACGTGTTAACTCGTGAAAGTGGTACCTTTCAGCGCGAGTGGGAAAAGACGCCGGACGCTCCGAGCGCAATGGTTAGCCGTTTTTCTGCGCAGCGGGAAGCGCATAAGGAGCAAGTAAATTAATTTAGATCTTTTCGTCTTTCCGTGCGGGCAAAGCCAGACGGGTGGCGCTGAAAACCGTCAGGATAAAGTAGAGAGAATAGACAGCTATTACGACCAGGGTAGCAAGGATGGTTGAGCGCAGGTAGCCGGAGAGGCCGACCAGCTCAATCAAGCCGGAAAAGAAGCGGAAAGCGAAGGTCGAATGCAGTATGGCGACAAACAGCGGCAGATAGAAATAGAGTGCTGTTTCGGTTATGATCTGACGGCGCAGATACCCGCGTCGGGCGCCGATTTGGCTCAGTATGCGGTAACGGATGCGATTATCGCTGATTTCGCTTAAATGCTGGAGCGCCAGAATCGTTGCCGTAATCAAAATAAAAGTTAAGCAGATATAGAGGCCGACAAAACTGAGCATAACTTTAACTCCGGCATTTGCCTCCAATTCCGCTTTGCTGTCGATATAGTCCAACATGCCCGTGAAAGAGGGCAAATCCAGATCTCGGCCGATATCCTCCTGCAAATCGTAAAATAAATTCCGAATGGCGCCTATATGGTCAGCTTCGGCCTCCGGCTGCCGCTGCAAAGCGATTCTGTACCCCTGCTGTTGCAGCTCCATTCCGGCTATAAGTTCGTTGGGAACAACGGCTAAAAGTCGGCCCTGCATACCGAGCAGCGGCCAGAAATTATCATCTACCAGCACCTGATCAAAGTCGAGAATGGCGTTCAGATGACCCTGCTTAACTGTTAACTTCAGAGCTTCCGATCGCATGCCGCCGGCAATTTCACGGGCTGCCGGAACCAGAGGATGACCCAGCAAGACCGTTTCGGTATCACTCCAAGCGGGTGTCAGACCTTGTTGTTCCAGAGCTTTAGCTGCTTCCCCCGCCGATATCAACAAGAAAAGCTGACCATTGGTGTTTTTCAGATCTTCCCAGGTTCTACGGATATGATCCGAAACTTGGTCCTGCGCAGCGGACAACCCCAAGTCGCCTTCGTCAAAAAAATAAAATTTAGTCAGAGAAGAGGTAACAATGCCATAGCGTGTATCCCCCTGCAGAGGGGCAATTTGGGCGGCGTAGTTCCGTCGGTAGCTGTCGTCCAGTCTGAGCGATAAGCCTCGCATCTCCTGCTTGTTGAGAATGCGGCCGCTGTCGGGTTCGATCGAGAGATCATATTCGATCCAGGCTTCGATGTCGAATTTTTTATCGGTGCTATAAGGGGCCAGCAGGCGATTTGATTCCCGGATAAAAAAGAATGAGACCGACAAAATGCTCAGGGTGAAGAACAGGAGCAGAGCGGTCGTGGCCAGAGAAAGCCAGAATGAGCTCATGCGGGCGGCGATCTGGCGCAGCGTGAAGTAGTTAAGGCGGCGATAGTAGAAGGGTTTGACCAATTGGGCCAACCGGAGCAGGAAACCGGTCAGGGAGGCAAACAGCAGATAGGTGCCAATGATGCCTAAGACAATCGCCTTAGGGAAATCATGCGGGATCTGCAGGGGCATGCGGGCGAGGCTGAGAATCAGGCTGTAGGCTCGAGCCAGAATAAGTATCGCGGCGATAAAGCCGAGTACAGACAGGGCAGCGCGCAGTTTGCCGGGATGGCGGAGTCTGCGCTCGGGCCGGATCAGATCAATCAGCTTGAGCCGAGAGAGCTGGATGGCAATAAAGACCAGAACCAGCAAGCTGATGACAAGGTAAGCGATAATGGCTGCGACCAGGGACTGCGGAGAAAAGACAAAGCGGAACTGAGACAGGTCAATCAGAAAGGCATGCATCACCAGCAGGGACAGGCCTTGCGAGCCGAAGGTCCCGATAATCAGCCCCAGCACGAGCGCATTGAGATTGATGAACAGGATCTCCAGTGCCAGCATCCGCGCCAATTGGCGCGGCTTCATACCGAGCACCAGATACAGGCCGATCTCGCGCTTGCGCCGCTTAACCATGAAACGGTTGGCATAGAGGATCAGAAAACCGAAGACAGCAACCAGAAAGCGGGAGAGGATCTTCATGATGTCGGTCATACCGATCAGCATCCATACTATATTTCCGCTATAGGCACTGAAAGCTTCCTGGCTGGTGGCTGTCCGGAACATGTAGAACAGAACCACCGACAAGGTCAAGGTCAGAAAATAGAGCGCATAGTCTCTCAGACTGCGACGCATATTGCGGTAGGAAAGTTTGAACAGCATAGGCGCCTCGTCGCTTAATGGCAGTTAGACACAGCCGCCGTTATCGGCACAGCTGCCCTCAGGCAGGAGCCTTTGTCGGTTGTTATTCGATACTGCTTGCCAATTGCCACTGATATCGCGGCGCGGCGATACGGAGGGTAGTTGTTACACATGACTGCCGTCCTTCAGAACCCCCGGATCCCCCAGGTCTCTCAGGACATCGATGATCAGACCATAGAAGACCTCGCGGCTTGCTGTCTGTTCTCTCTTCAGTTCGTGGTAGAGGCTGCCGTCCTTAAGAAAGAGAATACGGCTGCAATAGCTGGCCGCCACAGGATCATGCGTCACCATCAGCAAAGTCGCGCCCAGCTCCGTCCGCATCGATTGCAACAGTTCCAGGAGCTGGCGTGAAGAAACGGAGTCCAGAGCTCCCGTCGGCTCATCAGCCAAAATGATATCCGGTCTGCCGACGACTGCCCGGCAGGCCGCCACACGTTGGGCCTCGCCCCTGGACATCTGGTCCGGGAAGCGGTCGAGCAGATCGGCAACACCCAGGACTACCGCCACTTTCCTGATCCTGACCGCAGCTTCCGCCTGGCGGACACCGGCCAGACTAAGCGGCAACATGATATTCTCAAAGCCGGTCAACGTGGTCAGCAGATTATAGTCCTGAAAAATAAAGCCGAGCCGGCGACTGCGAAAATCCGCCGCCTGACTCGGTTTCAAGGTCTTGAGATTTGTGCCGCCGACAGTAACGCTGCCCTCCGTCGGCCGGTCAATCGTGGAGATCAGATTCAGCAGTGTCGTCTTACCGGAACCGGATGGACCCATAATGCCCAGAAATTCCCCCGGACAGACCGTAAAAAACACATTGTCCAGCGCTCTGGTCCGGGCGGCCTGCCGTCCGTAGACTTTGGTCAGCCCTCTGATCTCCAGCAGCGGCGCATTTCCGCTCTCATCAGCATCAAGGTACATTGCTATCTTCTACTCTGTACTAACCTGAAGTTATTTCTTCTCCACACTGATCACATGTCGCGGCATGCTGTCATGGAGCTCTCCGCCTTCGCAGACCAGCGACAGCATCGTACCCGGCTTGAGGAACGGCAGCTGCTGAGACACCGTGATCGAAGCGGTCAATACCTCATCATGCCCCTCAATCAGCAGATAGTAATAGGTATTGCCCTCCATCACCACACTCTGAATATCTGTCAGCTTGCCCTCGATTGTGATCGGTTTGATATCCTCCGGCTCTTTTTCACTATCGTCAATCTGCAGGCGCCCGGCCAATTTCAACTGATAATTATTTAAAGCCTCCCGGATCGAAAAGCCGGTCGCTGTCACTTGATAGTTCTTAGCATTGACCAACGCGTACATTTTCACCAGTTGGGCATCATCTTTCAGAGCCATACAATAAGTCGGCTCATCGCTGACGTTCAGCAGGATCGGGAAAGTAGAGCTATAACGTTTCTCCTGCACTGCGCCCTCGGCGGAGTCCATGGCGGAATACTCATCAGCCGAAGACACCGGATAGAACTTAGTATCTTTCGTACGCAGATTGACCAGCACAAAGCCCAGATTCGAGGCATCACTGGCGACCGAGGTGATACCGGTATAGAGATAAACATCATCATATAAGGCCAGATAATTGTAGCCCTGTGTAGTGCGCAGCACACCTTTCTGACCGATGATCGAGTTGAAAAAACCTTTCTGATATAAGCCGTTCCAGTCCAGCTGCTGGATAATCATTTCCGCAGGATAGATCCGATCCGCCCAGGTCGGACATTCCTCAACCGGCACCTTGGTCGTCTCGCCCGTGATCGCATTGCAGAGAATCACCTCACTGACATCCAGACCGTTAAACCAACCGACTTTGGGTTCCATCACAGGCACTATCCAGAACGGCGTGCCCTCATCATCCACCTCAAAGCGCTCATCCCCCATGATGGCCGTGGGATAGGTAAAGCGCAGATGGCGGCTGATATTACGGAAGAAATAATCCGAATCGGAATACTTCATGCCGCTGGGCAAAGCATGCATCGTCACCTCGCCCGAGATCAGGTCAACCATAACTTCCTTAGGCAGACCCTCCTTATGATTATTAAACCATTTGAAGATATCGACATAGCGCAAAGGCGTGACCCTGGTCGGGCGGCCCCTGTAGTTGATCTGCGTATAATCGTCGGCAACATCAAATTGCGAGACCAGATCCGCCATCTCACCCATCCGCTTATTACCCAGGCGCATCGCCGTATCGCGGTCAACCGTCGGAATATCGTAGAACTCAATCTCATAGACATCCTTAGTGAAATCACCTTCAACTTTGGTAATCAGCTGAGCAAAGTCCCGCGAACGGAAGATCTTGGCTCCAGTCAATTGCAATACGAAGAACAGAATCAGCAAAATAACCGGAATCCAGAGCAGCCTGCTGCCCCTCTTAAAACTCTGGAATATTTTTTTCATCTGATCCGCCGGATTGCCCGGTTGCTTGGGTTTGACCCGCGACCGGAACTTAATCCCGAACGGGCCGACCTGTTCGCGGAAAACTTCTCCCTCAGTGTCAGCCTCAGGATCGGCCGCTTTCTGCTTTGCCCCGCCGAAAGCCAAAAAGCCGGCAAAAGGTAAAATCACCAAGAATGAAATCACAATAAAGGAAAAGAAGAACCCCGGATCACGGAAGTTCAGCGGTATCAAAGTAAAATACCACCACAAGAAAATCGCCACTGCCAGGACGACATAATATATAACTACATATTTCTTCTTCATTTCTGCCTCATAGACCTTTCTTATCTATCATATATCTATATATATTTTTAACGAGCAATTTTCAGTATACCTTATCCCCGCATCAGACGGAACGACTAACCAAAACTTAACATCAATCACCGACTACCAAGTCATCCCTCCACGCTTTTCTCAGCCACGTCTAAGACATCCCGAGGTACGAACTCATCCGTCCGAGCAAGTCATTTCCACGCCCTCGGCAGTCACACGCGCTAAAATCATAGGTCTGACCCTTGCTTTTTCAGCAGCTATGACGAAGGCGCCCTCGGCTCGCCCGACAGCCTCCTTCAGCTGTTCATCTTGATTGTAGTACAGCGTGGCCAGTGGCTCGCCCTCAGTCACCCTATCTCCCAGAGTTTTGTGCAAGATGATGCCCGCCAATGGATCAATCGCATCTTCCTTGCGGCTGCGTCCCGCTCCCAGCAGACCTGCCGCCCGACCTAAATCATCCGTCTCAATAAAATGTACGAAACCTGAGCTGGCAGCCACAACAGTATAAGACTGTGACGCCCGATCAAAAGTTTTCTCACCACGGATATAGGCGGCATCACCGCCCTGGGCGGCCACCATCAGAGCAAAAGTCTCCAATGCCCTGCCGGAATTAACTGCCTCTTCTGCCAGTTGCCCACATTGCTCCAGACTGCCTCGACCCGCCAGATACAGCATATTAGCGGCCAGCTGACGGCACAACACTTCTAAATCGGCCGGGCCCTCGCCGCGCAGAACTTGCAGCGATTCTTCGACTTCCAGACTATTGCCGATCATCATCCCCAGCGGCCGATCCATATCAGTCACCAGTGCAACCGTCTCCCGACCTGCGTGCTCGCCGATATTCACCATTATTTGCGCTAAGGCAATCGCCTCATCTACAGTCTTCATGAAAGCGCCACTGCCGGTCTTGACATCGAGTACGATCTTGTCAGCGCCGGAAGCTAGCTTCTTGGACATGATGCTGGAGGCGATCAGGGCAACTTGGTCAACCGTCGAAGTAACATCGCGCAGAGCATACAATTTCTTATCTGCCGGAGCCAGATTCGCAGTCTGCCCGGCCAGGGCCAGATTTATCTTCCTGACCTGACTGATAAACTGATCAATCTCCAATTCAGTGGAAAGTCCCGGAATTGCCTCCAGCTTATCAATGGTGCCGCCGGTATGGCCTAACCCGCGGCCGGACATCTTAGCCACCGGCACACCGCAGGCAGCGACAATCGGCGCCACGATCATGGTCGTCTTGTCGCCGACACCACCGGTCGAGTGCTTATCCACTTTGATACCGGGGATCTCCGATAGATCAATCTGATCTCCGGACTCGGCCATGGCCAGCGTCAGCTCACCCGTCTCCTGTGACGTCATCCCGGTAAACCAGATCGCCATCAGGAATGCCGCCGCCTGGTAATCGGGAATACTTCCCGCCACATATTCCGAGATAAAATATCTGATCTCATCTCGTGTCAGGCTTTTGCCATGTTGTTTCTTATTAATCAGATCAATCATATTCATAGTTCAATCACCTCATAAAAACATCGCCATATATACCGGCAAATGCAGGACACCATCTTTAACAAGGAGATCTTTTTGGTAAAGAATAATTGGTTCACCTATCCGTTTTTGGAACTTCCGTCTAAATTTATCTAAAGAAGAATGCTTACTATAAGTGGACGACTTTACTTCAACAGGTGAAATACGATTATCTCTTGAGAGCAAAAAATCTATCTCCATATGATTTTCTCTGTTCTCCTTATCGTTCCGGGAATAAAAGAAAAGTCTATGACCATTTGTCCGCAGAATTTGAGCCGTTATATTCTCTACTAACATTCCTTCATTGATATTCAATTTTTGGAAGAGTATTTTTTTGTATAAGTCATTATCCTGATAATCTTTATCATAGAAACTATGGGTAACTAATAAGCCCGTATCTAACATATAGCACTTTCTGGTGCTAAAGTCGCTACTTAAAGCCAGGCCAATATTGGGATCCGTAGAATTAAAGCAAGTATTTGTGATCATTGCATCCTCTAACCACATAAAAGAGTCTTCGTATTCTCTTACTCTCGCTTCTTTTGAAATAGCTGATAGTCTGTATTTCTTTTCTCGCTTTGATAATTGACCGGGGATCTCGTCAAAGATCGAAAGTACCTTGTATTGGTTGTTACCTGCATATTTAGCAACATCATTGCGATATAAAGTAAGAATATTACGTTTAACCTCATCAACTGCAGCTAAATCCTTACTTTCAATAAATTTGTTAACAGCTTGAGGCATACCGCCTACCAGCATATACTGTCTAAAATCATTGAGTACTTTGCGATGCAGAGCTTGACCCAGAGGAGTTCTTTTAGACATCATCTCTTTTAGTGCAGGTACCGTAGCCTCATCCCCTGTGGCCCATAAGAATTCTTCAAAATCCAGCGGATATAAATTCAAATGCTTTTCTTCAGAAGGAATGACAATATCTCGGACATTTCTTTTGATCGAAAGCAAAGACCCCGTTTCAATATAATCATATCGTCCATCAGCAACCAGATACTTGATTAATTGTCTGGCTTTGGGCAGGAGCTGTACCTCATCGAATATAATTACACTTTCTCTTTCAAATAATTGCGTTGCATAGAAAGCAGATAGTTTCATAAAAAACAGATCCAGATCATGACTCTCATTTTGAAATAATTGTTTAATTTCATCAGGAACATTGGCAAAATCAATTAGAATAAAACTTTTATACTCATTTTTAGCAAAATTCAGACACAAATAACTCTTCCCGACGCGTCGTGCCCCGTTAATCAGCAGGGCAGATGTTCCGGCAGAACGTTGTTTCCATTCGAGCATTTTATCGTATGCTTTTCTTTTCAGCATTCAATCACCTCAAAAAAAGAATAACAGCCTTTTCACGAAAAGACAAGTTTATTTAGGCTCATTCATCACGAAAAGACATGTTTATTCGTAGATTATTCTCACGAAAAGACATGTTTAATTAGGTTCAATTATCACGAAAGGACATCTTAAGCCAAAACTTGCTGGAT
The DNA here is from genome assembly GCA_050945515.1 of Saccharofermentanales bacterium. Lineage (GTDB taxonomy): Bacteria > Bacillota > Clostridia > Saccharofermentanales > DTU023 > UBA1046. Next base: position 15,737 of record JBMNTB010000021.1, on the reverse strand, counting down.
GAAAAACGGAAACAATGTAACAGTCGGCCGGACTCTTATGCTTCTATGAACAAAAATATCCCTCGACTAGATTACGCCTAAGTCCGGTCTTGCTCCGCTTCGGCCTGGGCGATCCTGACCAGGCGCGAAGTTCCCAGCCTGCTTGCTCCCAGTTCGATAAATCTCACAGCATCCTCCAGTGAAGAGATGCCGCCTGCGGCCTTGATTTGTACTCCGGCACCGATATGCTCGCGGAGCAACATTACATCGTCAAAGGTCGCACCGCCGCCGGCAAATCCGGTCGAGGTCTTGATAAAGTCCGCCCCGCCAGCGGTCACAACTTGGCAGAGTCTGATTTTCTCCTTTTCGCTCAGTTCACTGGCTTCAATTATCACCTTGAGGATTTTGTCCTCGCAGATCATTTTCAATTGTTCAATCTCGTCCTGTACATATTCGTAGAGACCATCCTTGACCCATCCGAGATTGACGACCATATCGATTTCGGAGGCGCCTTCGTCAATGGCTTCTTGGGCTTCAAACATCTTGGTGGCAGTGCTGCTGTAACCGTTGGGGAAGCCGACCACTGTACAGATCGGGATCCGATCCTCCGCATATTCTGCCGCATCCGCCACAAAGGCGGGCGGGATACAGACCGAGGCACAGCCGAATCTGACTGCCTCATCAAGCAGCCGGCAGATCTCCGCCCAGGTAGCAGTCGGTCTTAGCAAAGTGTGGTCAACATAACTCAGAACTTCTGTGATTTCCATGGCATTACCTCTCGCATCATAGCTTGCAACTGTTTTAATTATATCTCACTCGGGGAAAGGCCGCATTAACAATGCCTCTGACCCCGGCCTGTGCTATACTTTGAACAAAATCATCAAGGAGATCAGCCTTGTCCAACAGATATCAAAAACCATTGTCAATCGCTCTGGTCGGAATGGGCCGGGTCGCCGAGAAACATCTCAAAGCGATCCGTTTCTGGGAACAAAAACATCGGCTTCAGCTGATAGCCGGAGTTAAACTCAGACCGGAGGCCGGCACTGAAAGACTCAAGAGGCATGGCTTTCGGCGCAGTATCCCTGTCTACGCTACGATCGAACAGATGCTGGCGGAAGCGAAGCCGGATATCTGCGCCATCACTACGCCTAGCGGCAGCCATTTTGATCTGGCTGAAAAGGCTCTGCAAGCCGGCTGCCATCTGCTGATAGAAAAGCCCTTGACCTTAGATCTGGACCAAGCTGACTATCTGCTGGATCTGGCTGACAAAGCCGATCTCAAGATCGCAGTCGGACATATTTTCCGCTATGCCATGACAATGCAGGAGCTGCAGGCAGACTTGTCCGCCGGTCACTTCGGCCGCATTCTATACGGCAGCGTTATTGTCCGCTGGGGCCATAATCAGGCCTATTATGAGAAACAGCCCTGGCGCGGCAGCTGGCAAGATGACGGCGGTGTCCTAATGAACCAGACTGTACATGCTCTCGATCTGATGACTTGGCTCTGCGACTCACTGCCTATCACGGCCAATTGTGAACTGGCGCGCCTACGCCATCAGATCGAAGCTGAAGATTTCGGGCTAGGCATCTTCCGGCTCGCCAATGGCGCTCTCTTGTCCGTCGAGGGCACAACTGTCGGTGATCCTGGCGACCAGGAGGCCGCCTTATTCATCCAGACTGAGAAAGCGAGTATTCGGGCTTCTAAAAGACGAGGCAGTCATAAGCTTAGTGTTCTTGATCAGGACGGTCGTTCCCACAGCGGGGAATACATCCGGCGACATCTGCGCCGTCAGGTCCGGCGCTACGGTCTGCTAGGGCTAAAACAATTGGCCAATCCCCATACAACGCTCTACGATGATCTGATCAGATGTATTAGAGAGAACCGCGAACCTCTCGCCTCCGGCATCAGCGGTCGTGATGCCGTAGCCATGGTGCTTAGCCTCTACCAATCCTACCGGGAACGGCGTCCGATCAAGTACCCGCCCTCAGAACGGCGCCTCACACCGCAGGACATATAGAAGTCGAAAATATCATCACGGAATACACTCCCGAGGACTACCTGCATCAATAGATTTGATAGATTCCTAATTTTAACCGGTACGTAGATAGACACCGTTGCTATCAAAGTAGTACCATTTGCCATCATCTAAAACCCAACCGGTCTTCATGACGCCGGATTTACGATCTAAGAAGTACCATTTACCTCCATCTAAGAGCCAGCCGGTTTGCATGGCGCCGGAACTACGATTGAGGAAGTACCACTTGCCACTGTCTAAGAGCCAGCCTGTTTGCATGGCGCCGGAACTACGATTCAGGAAGTACCATCTGCCACTGTCTAAAAGCCAACCCGTTTGCATAGCACCGGAACTACGATTTAAGAAGTACCATCTGCCACTGTCTAAAAGCCAACCCGTTTGCATAGCACCGGAACTGCGATTTAAGAAGTACCACCTGCCACTGTCCAAGAGCCAGCCTGTTTGCATGATCCCGGAACTGCGATTTAAGAAGTACCACCTGCCACTGTCTAAGAGCCAACCGGTTTGCATCACTCCGGTACTGCGATTTAAGAAGTACCATCTGCCTCTGTCTAAGAGCCAGTCCGTACACATACGGCCACTGTCAGGATGGAAGTAATACCAATCACCTGCTTCAGACAAATACCAGCCATGTTGTCTGGCACCGGTTTCATCGTCCAGATAATATTTATTATCTTCACTATCAGTATACCAACCGGTTACTTTTTCACCGGTTTCATCATAGAAATACCATTCGCCGCCTTCTTCTACCCAGCCTGTAAGTATCCCCGACTTGACCCAGGTGAAGTATACTTCCATATCCGGTGTGGAGTCGATTATGTCACCGTAGTCTTCATAAGGGGGGACATCAAGTTTGTCACGATTCGCCTTCGTATCGTAGACATACTTTAGTTCCGCCTGTTCCATACTAGCTTCTATCGTCAAAATGCCGCTGGTGGCATCATAATTGTAGCCAGCCGGCAACGGGTCGCCATTTGCCAAGGTCACAGCCTTGATATTTGCAATGTCAACTCCGGCAAAGGAACCTAGGTTAATCTTGTAGTAATTACCTTCTCGGATTCCCTGGATTTCTCCAGCGGCCTGTGGACAGGTACTTAATTGCCACAGATCTACGCAGGGAGAGACATCCAGTGATCTCAGTTGATTGTTAGAACAGCCAAGCTCTCTCAAATCTACACAATCAGATACATCCAGCGATGTCAGTTGATTGTTAGAACAGTCAAGACGCCACAAATCTGCACAGGCAGATACGTCTAACTCTGGTAGCTGATTAGAAGAACAAGAAAGAGTATCCAGATTAGTTAGATGTGACACATCCAGCTCGGTTAGCTGATTAGAACGACAACGAATATCTGTCAAGTTAGTTAAATTCGCTATGGCAAGCTCGGTTAATTGGTTATCGTAACACCAAAGATAAGTCAGATCAGTAAAATTCGAGACATCCAGCTCGGTTAGCTGATTGTCACCACAATCAAGCTCAGTCAGTTTTATTAGATGCGAAATATTAAGCACTTTTAGCGGGTTTTTACCACAGTAAAGGTTAATTAGGTTAGTTAAATTCGATAAATCCAGATCTGTGAGTTGATTGTTATAACAGTTAAGATGCCACAAATCCGCACAGGCAGATATATCCAACTCTGATAACTGGTTAGAACCACAGTGAAGAATCTTCAGGTTAGTTAAATTCGACACGTCCAGCTCTATCAGTTGATTAGAAAAACAAGAAAGATCCGTCAGATTAGTTAACTTCGAGACGTCAAGCCCTGTTAATTGGTTATCGTAACACCAAAGAGACTCTAGGTTGGTTAGATTCGAGACATTCAGTTCTGTCAGCTGATTAGAATTACAGACCAAAAATGTCAGGCTAGTAAAATGCTCAATCCCGGTCATATTAGATATTTGTTCATTGCCGCAGTTCATAATGGTTACAGCACTTAGTTCGGACATCTGCAGAGTACCATCATTGTCTGTATCATATTGCTTTACAAACTTTCTGAAGTTTGCATCAGGAAAGTTCGTCTCGTTAATCTCCGGCTCTATTGACTGCGCTATCCAATTAGCCTTTAAAGTGAGATTTTCGTTAACTTGATTGTCGAAATTCCATTTATTATTGCCGTCATACCAACCGTCAAAGTCAAAACCTGCTTTTGACGGATCCACCGGCTGTGTAGCCTTCTCACCCTTGTTGACTCTCTGTTCATCCGGAACGGGAGTTCCACCATCCGCATCAAAGGTAATTACTGCTTGCTGATTTGTGTTCCCGTAAAGCTCAACTTGATTCTCATCATTCAAACGGACTCCATATCCCTCATCACTGAAAAATCTCATTCTGTCGCTATCCGTAGGCGTATAGGGTTCGTCCTGCTCCAGAGGGCCTCCCTTTGCTACCACAACAGGTGCTATATCTGTAGGCGCCAGCGCTGTAGTTATTCCCAATTTTGCATCACTATTTAAGGCACCGGTAATTTCAACGACACTCCTGAGATATGTTACATCATCAAGAAAAATATTTTCGTCTGTACCAGCAGTTTTATTTCCTGATACTACAGCAGAACCAGATACATATATGCGGCTATAGTCATATCCACCATCTATAACAAAGAAAGCAATCCCTCCTCCTTGTTCTGTCGCTGTGTTGCCCGTTATGCTGCCACCTCTTAAAGTTAGTTCGAGATTGAAGCCCGAAATTGCACCCCCTAATTCAGCCGTATTACCTGTTATACTGCCGCCGTTAATTATTACCTCACAACCACCTGCGCCTTGGTCTCCAGGGTAAGCACATATACCTCCTCCTTCTTGACCTGCGCTATTATCTGCTATCCTACCCCCGTTAAGCGTTAAGTCGCTATGGAAGAGTCGGACGCCCCCACCATCTTCTTCCGTTGTATTGCCTGTTATGCTGCCACCGTTCATTATGACTTTGCTGTACTCCATAGCAAATATTCCTGGGCCTGTATTGTCCGTTATACTGCCACCGTTAATTGTGATTATGCTATACTCAGCATAAATTCCTGGACCTGTACAATCCGTTATATTGCCGCCATTAATCGTAACTTTGCTGTAATCATCAAAGCTTGTACCCTGAGCAGAAATCCCTCTTATTTCCCCTTTTGACGGATTGCTTGAGTCTTTAACAGTGAGATAGCTGCTTTTTACACGTATACAATTACTCAAAATATACCCGTTTAAGTCTAGTGTAATATCCTTGCCATTTTCTATAAACAATCCATCTTCGCTATAAGCGATGTCTTCCATTAGCTTGACATCTTTGCCATCAGTAAATGCATTTTGCACTTCCGCCCAAGTTCTGCATTCTGCTTCCGGCGGCGCTGCTAAGCTGGTCGCCGGCAACAATCCCACACCAATCAGTATGGCCAGCACGAAGGCTATCCACCTGCTTTTCGTTTTCATATTCATTCCTCCTTGATCAAGTTGAACATCCTAGTAATTAAGGTAATTGATAAATCAAGGTAATTATAGCACGCCATACTATATTAAAAATTAAAAACTGGTTATATAGTTAGTTCCAAATATCCAAACCAAAAGCTTGGCCTCAATTACAGCTTGCCTGTGATAGGTGAGTAAAATAATGCCCCACTCGTTGCGATCGCTGTAGCCAAATCGGCCACCTCAGCAACCCAAGCGAGTTACTAGACTTGGAAACCCTCAAAAATCAATATCTCTATGCCCTCCAGGGAGAATATGTCGTCACGGAATACACTCCCGAGGACTACCTACATCAATAGTAAATCTATGTGTACAAATGACAATAAACCTTATGTCTTTCAGATACATTCATTGAGGAAGGGACCGTAGTCTTACACTGCGGCATCACTTTAGGGCACCTAGTATGAAAAACGCAACCCGAAGGAGGATGGACTGGAGATGGAATATCGCCTGACAAAAATTCCTGTTCTAGCGATAGTTTCCCATTAATAACAGGTATTGCGGATAGTAGTGCCTGAGTGTATGGATGTAGCGGATTTTGAAATAATTCTTGATTTGGAGCTTGCTCAACAATATGTCCAAGATACATAACGGCAATATCATCACACATATAATCAACAACACTAAGATTGTGAGATATGAAGAGAAAGGTCAAACCAAATTGTTCTTGTAAGGATTTCAGAAGATTCAAAATCTGTGATTGGACAGACACATCTAGTGCAGAGACAGGTTCATCTAAAATTACCATCTTAGGATTAAGTGCTAAAGCTCTTGCTATGCTGATCCTCTGACGCTGTCCACCACTAAATTCATGCGGATATCTCTTTAAGTATCTTGTATCTAAACCAACTAGAGATATGAGCTCCTCTGTCCGCTCATTAACTACTTCTTTAGGCTCATGATAGATAAGCATAGGTTCCATAACAGTTCTGCCAATTGTCATACGGGGATTGAGCGATGCGTACGGATCCTGAAAAACCATTTGTACATTTCGACGATAATCTTTAAGTGCAGTTCCTGCCAGATGAGTAACATCATTTCCTTCAAAAACGATATTGCCTTCTGTTGGCGTATATAGCTTAATTATCATACGAGCAGTTGTTGATTTGCCACAGCCTGACTCGCCCACCAGACCAAAGGTTTTACCTTTACAAATATCAAAAGAAACCCCGTCAACCGCTTTAATAACTTCTGTTTTACTCTTATATAGAGGAAAGTGCATTTTCAAGTCTTGTGCTTTGACTAGAATATTCATATTAATATGTCCCTTCCTGTATCTGAGCTATATCAAAATTAACAGGCAAGTCTTCCTGAGACAACTCGTATTCAGAAAAAAGCCAACAACGTACCACATGCTCACTGCTTAAAGCAAACATATATGGAACTTCAACTGTACATTTTTCAAACACATAAGGGCAGCGAGGAGCGAAAGAACAGCCACCCTTATCGTCAGATGGGTGCATAACATTCCCAGGAATGAATGGTAATTGTTTATCCCCCATGCCAATATATGGTATGCACTCAAGGAGTCCTTGAGAATAGGGATGTTGTGGATTGCTAAAAAAATTATCCCTTGTCGACTTTTCCATAAATCTGCCACTGTACATCACGGCAACACGATCGCAGACTTCAGCTACCACACTTAAATCGTGGGTAATCAACATAATTGTTAGTCCCTCAATTTGTGCAAGCTTAACCAACAACTGTAAAATCTGTGCCTGTATTGTAACATCAAGGGCAGTTGTCGGTTCATCAGCTATCAAAAGTTTTGCATTATTTGCCAAAGCCATTGAAATCATTATTCTTTGGCGCATCCCACCGGATAGTTGGTGAGGATACTGTTTCATAACATTTTCTGGGCCTGGGATGCCAACCTTTGATAAGATATCTAAGATCCTCAGCCGGCATTCAGATTTACTAATTTTTTTATCGTGATTTTGAATGGCTTCACGCAATTGATCTTCAATCCTAAACACAGGATTTAATGAAGTCATTGGCTCTTGGAAAATCATAGCTAAGTCATTACCTCTTAGCTTTCGATACTCCTTATTAGAGATTTTAGTTAGATCCACATCATTAAAAACAATCTTACCAGCCTTTATCATGCTGTTCTTGGGTGGCAGTAACCCCATGATTGACAATGAGGTTACACTTTTCCCGCAGCCGGATTCTCCGACTATTCCCAAGATCTCACCTTTTTTTACTCTTAAAGATACATCATTAACTGCTACTATTTCTCCTTCATAGGTACGAAAAGCAGTGGTTAGATTATTAATACTTAGCAGATCTTCCATATTTTTGACCTATACAAATTATTTTTTTAAACAGCTTTGGCCGCAGCTTCTAAAGCCTTGTCCATAGCTGTCAGAATTTCAGAGACAACCTTTTCATCATGCTTAATACTAAGCGCATGATGGGATAGTGGATTTTGCGAACACCAAACGCCATCCTTTTGGAGTGAATTAACATAGTGCTCATACATTACAGGATTGGTCGCTGCTGCTTCCCGATAGTTTGTAGGCGCTTTATCCATAAAGTAGACTTGGAAATGACCACCTTTGCCACACATCAGAGCAGGAATGCCTTTGCGCACGGCTAAGGCATTAAACTCGGAACATAAATTATCAGTTGTTATATTTAGTTTCTCCACAACATTGTTGGACTCCAGAAGATCTAAAGTAGCAGCGGTCGCACAAATGGAGAGTTGATGTCCATTAAATGTACCGTTGAATGCAACTGTTTTACCCGGAGCAGTAATATCCATAAATTTTGCTTTGCCGGAAATTGCCGCGGAGATATAGCCATTAGCAAAGGCCTTGCCATACATACAAAGGTCCGCACGAACATTATAGTATTCTTGACATCCGCCGGGAGCTACACGAAATCCGGTAAGCAATTCATCAAAAACTAAGACTATTCCCAATTCATCGCAAATACTTCTCAGAAAATCTATGTATTTTGGGCTTGCTTCAACCAAGCCGATATCAATCATGATCGGCTCCAAAATTATAGCCGCCAATTCATCCTTATACTCTCTGATCAGATTCTCCGATGCCTCAAGATTGTTAAAGGGCAAAACTAAAGTATCATCTACAACTTTAGGATCCATTCCGGCTGTACCGGGCACTGAATTCGGCCTGTCAGCACTCCCAACTTTTGACAGCGGTGCAAAACTGTTCACAAAAACAGCATCGCACCAGCCATTGTAAGCTCCTTCCATAACCGCAATTTTATTGCGGCCGGTTGCTGCTCGGACAATATGCAGAATATGAAGAACCGCCTCCGTACCAGTGTTGGTAAAACGCACTCTTTCGTTCCCGGTAATTCTCAAAAAATGCTCCGCTACATCTACACTTAATTTGCTATCAAAACCTGTTACTAAATTTCCGTTTTGTATCATGTATTTCTGCATCAAATCATTGAATTCCTGATTGTTGTGCCCGAGTATGAGGGTGCCATTGCCCATTATTAAGTCAATAAATCTGTTGCCATCGATATCGTAAACATAGGCATCTTGAGCCTTAGACATATATATGGGATGAGGTTTTCTGTTTCTGCCATTAGCATTAAGACCTCCGGACATATATTCTTTGGCTCTTTCAAATAATTCTTGAGATTTTGTGTACTGCATAATATTACCTCCTGGATATTAATTTTTATTAAATTGCAATGCGGTATCAATGCTGTGCATATGATCATAAAGATATTTGTAATAATTTGATAATTGCGTTTGTTCAATCTGGGCATAGCCCCTTTCAATTCCTTCCCAGCCACGCCAATAGGCATACATGAATGGTTTTCTTAAGGGGTATGATATAAAGCGCATGCGCGATTCAATTTTACTTTTGCTATTAAAGAAATGCTTCCTCATATAGTCCTTAATATTGTCATCACTTACACCCATGCTGTGCATCATATAAGCAGCGTTCAAATTACACATAGATTGTACTCTGTTCAAGTAATAGCAAACTTTGTCATCGTCACTTCCCAGCCAATTGAGTAAGGTAAGCCCATAATCTGCAATACCTTCAAATACTGGACTACTAGCTGTATTGGTAATAACAAGTCCGGCATCTGCTGGAATTTTGCCAGCTTCCAGCAGTTTTTGTCTATGAGCCATATGGGTCATATGGCCAGGATATGCTTCATGAGCAACAAGATGCTTTAATTCTTCATAGGTATAAATAACATCGCCGTTAATCTGTATGGTCCTAGTATAGTAATCACAGTACGCATTATAAGGAACGTTAAAAACTAAAGACGCGGTAACATCAAAATCTTCAATAGCACTAAAGCCCAATTCAAGGGTTTTGGTTTTAGCATTCGCCAACAATTCCTGTAATACCTGATATACTTCATCGATATTTGTGATTTCTCGATTTTTTCTCCATGCAGCCAGCATCTTTTCTGTATTACCAGAATATCCTGCACTTTCCAAAGATTTACTTAGTTTGAAGATTTCTCTTGCTAGCTCTTGTTTACCAATCGGATTCTCATTAACAAACATAGTCTCTGCAACTATTTCCCTAAAAGACATCGGAACTCCGGATAGCCAGCGGCAGATTTTTCTAAAAGACCCAATCTGTTGCAACATATAGTTTCGTCTTGTAGTATCAATGATCGTTTCGTAGTTTTCATATATCTCAGAAAGCATAATGATTGCTTCTTCCCAAGAGCTAATCTTTATTGGATTAACGCCAGAAAAATCTACTGGAACTAAGCCTTCCTTACTAAATGAGGCTTCTCCATCAATCTCTTGCCGGTTGCGATAAAATAAATCAGTTCCTAAAGCAATAGAACAAAATTTTTCCGCTAGAAAAAAATCTCTTTCCTCATAATGCATATAGTACCCCAGATATTTATCATGCCAAAGCATCAGCATCTGCGATCATGAAGCTAAAGTCACCAGGAAAAACCCTGTTTACATTTGGTCTTAATAAAATAATCAAATTACGCTCAAAAGGTGCTACGATTTCTTCCAGCAATTCAAGTGTTTTGGGATTGTATACTTTAGCCAATGTAACTTTGCCTTCAATGATTTGCCCTAAAGATGAAATATCCAGCTCTGGAACCATTATCCCTCCATGATGGGAGTTAACGTGGGCGATATCTAAAACCATAACCTGATCGTTTCGGGTAGTCATCTCTCCATCAATCATTCCCTCATAACGAAGTACATTTATGCAGCCCTCCAACCCACGCTCAATGTCACGCTCTCTTACAGCAGATCCCCCTATTTCAGCGACCATACTTCTTACGCCTCTTTCTTGAGCAAATGTATTTACATTTCCTGGGTAATCATAAGATGGTTTGTACAGTATTTTTGACCCAAAAGCTCGAGACATCCCCTCATCATTCAAAACATAAGTATATTCAACGATTGGTTCACGGCCACCGGAATGCAAATCTAAAAAAGCATCTGCGGTTCCCACAAACTCTTCAAAATATGTATATGCTATCCTTTCAGTTAAAAAACCATTCGGTTGGCCAGGAAATACTCTGTTCAAATTCAAGCCATCAATAGGACTGTTCCGATCAACCTGCTCAAAAGCAAGACTGTGTACTACTGGGCAAATTTTTACCGTTCCGTATACATTACTAGTCTTCAAAAATTCAACCAATCTTCTGGCAATCTCAATTGTAATAATCTCATCACCATGTAACGCCGCTCCAACTGCAATCGTCTTGTTCTGTCCTTGACCGACAAATGTGTGGACTGGAAGTGTGTACTTGTTACCATTGGCAAGATAACAAACATCTAATTCTTCATAACAATATTGTGTTGACATAAAGCCTCCTAAAGGTAGAAATTATATATTTATCATGCGTGGATCTGTAATGTCCCTAATGCCATTTCCAAGCAAATTAAAGCCAAGAACTGTGAACATTATTGCTAATCCAGGAATTGTGGCCATATGAGGTGCCACGCGCATATATCTAAGCCCAAAAGACAGTGCATATCCCCAACTCGGAGTTGGAGGTTGGACGCCTAATCCCATAAAAGATAAGGTTGCTTCTGATACAATTGCAGTACCTATTCCCAATGTTGCAATCACAATAATCGGGGCAAGAGCATTCGGCAAAATGTAAAGCCTGATGATACGGCTATTACTAGCACCTATGGTCTTTGCAGCCAAAACATATTCTTCTTCTTTAATGCTCAAGACACTTGATCTCACTACACGTGAATATTGAGTCCATTGCACTAGGCATAAGGCAATAATGACGCTAGATGTTCCCGCCTCTAAAACCGCAACTAAAGCTATTGCTAACAATAAAACAGGAAAGGACAGGAACACATCAATTATTCTGCCAATTACGCTGTCTATCCAGCCACCATAGTATCCAGACAGGAGCCCCAAAATTACACCGAGAACCATGGAAAGTACAACAGACAAAATACCAACGAATAGAGAAATCCTGGCTCCATGAAAGATTCTCGTTAAAAAGTCACGTCCATACTGATCAGTACCAAATAAATGTTTTGAATTAGGGGGAGACAATGTGTTGCCCATATCCATTTCATCAAGATCATATGGTGACAGGTAGGGAGCAAAGATAGCAATGAAAATAACGATTAGTACCATCACTGAACCAAGGATGATCGACTTGTTATGAAGCGCCTTCGACAGGGATTTACTCTTAAGTTTCATATTCAATACCTAACTATCACTAATCTTCGGATTAATCACGGAATATAACAAATCAACAATCAAATTAATCAATATGAAGAGAATCGCAATAATAAATACCGCCGCCTGAACAACAGGATAATCTCTATTCAGTATCGCTGTTACGATAACTTGACCAATGCCCGGCCAGGAAAAAACCGTCTCGGTTACTATGGATCCTCCCAACATCGCTCCAAATTGAAGAGCTACTATTGTCAGAACCGGAGGCAAAGCATTTCTGAATGCATGCTTCATAATCACTTTTGTTTCGGCCGTTCCTTTGGCTCTTGCCGTGCGAATATAATCCATGTCGAGAACATCGAGCATAGTAGATCTAATCATGCGCGAAATCATTGCTGAACCCATAAACCCAAGCGCAAATGAAGGCATAAGAATTTTTTTAAAGCTATTAATAAACGCAGAAAAATCACCGGAAGTAATGCCTGCCCATAATGCCGGCAATAGTGGAGCTCCACGGCCGAAAGAAGGAAGCCAATTCAGCCGAACAGAAAACAGGAGGATCATCAAAAGACCCATCCAAAATACTGGCATTGAAATGCCAATCTGAGCGAAAACCATGCTTGTATTGTCCAGCCAGCTGTTTTGTTTAACTGCAGAAAGTATACCTAGGGGAATGGAAATCAAAAGTGCCCAAAACATACCCATTATAGATAATTCTAGCGTTGCAGGAAATGCTGTTTTGATCATATCAATTACGGGTGTTTTAAAAATTACTGAATCACCAAAATTGAAACTAAGCAACTGTTTAAAATAGGAAAACAATTGTATAAAAATATTCTGATCAAGTCCGTACTGAGCCCGAATACGTGCAACATCTTCTGCAGTTGCCTCCGGGCCGAGCAGGGCACTAGAAAAATCGCCTGGCATAGACCGTAAAAGAATAAAAATTACTATTAGCACGCCAAGCGCAACTGGGATAACGTTTAGCAAACGCTTAATTATGTATCTTTTTCTCATGACGATCCCTTGATTGTAAAGGGCATAGAAGTAAGAGATTAGTCTTACTTCTATGCGGTATCAATTAATCAATTTACTCCAATAAAGGAGGAATTACTAAAAACTACTTACTCACCCATTTTAGCAGTCCACATCGTGTATATACTGCCTGAGGGATATACTGTGTAGCCTTCCAATTTATCTGAATGTATTGAAACATAAGCCTGTTCCAACATTGTTATGTACCAAACATTATCCGTTGCCGCTCTAGCAACATATCTGTACTTCTCTGCTCTTTCCGACTGATCGGTGCTAAGTCTAGCGTCTAATAGGGCTTTATCAACTTCGGGATCATTAAAATTACCGTAATTGGATCCAGATTCCGAGTAGAACATGTCGTACATACGATCAGGATCATAGAGATTCAGCCAGCCAGCAACCCAAATTTGATTCTTTTTGGCAGTCATATCCGCTGAGAAATTAGCCCACTCTGTAACTGAAACGCTAGTATCAATCCCTATGCTCTTCAACTGATTTTGCAAATATTCAACTACTTGGAATCTGCTGGTATCATCTGTATGTGTGGCTACCGTAAAAGCAAGTTTAACTCCATCTTTATCCCTAATACCATCTCCATCTGAGTCTTTCCAACCAGCTTCATCCAAGATGCTTTTGGCTTTCTCGGGATCATATTCATAATCTTTGAGGTCTTTATCATATGCCCACGATGAGGAAAGTATTGGTGAAGTTGCAGGAGTATCCATATCACTATAAATAGTATTGGAAATGGTCTCTTTGTCGACCATATGGGCGATAGCTTTTCTGACTTCTAAGTCTTTAAGGATAGGATCACCTGAGTTGACACCAATATATGTAATACCCAAACCAGGAACTTTATTCATCACCAAGCCTTCTTTGCCCTCAACCAATTTCAAATCAGATGCAGTAAGCGGTGAGCAAACAAAATCAACATCTCCCGACTCCAAAGAAGCAAGACGAACTGAATTGTCATTAATGATGTAAACATTTATTGTTTCGGTTGCAGGTTTGCCTTCCCAATAATCATCTCTGGCCTTTAACACAGTCAGACTGTTCAGGGTATAGTTTTCAACAGTATAAGGTCCTGTTCCCACGGGAGCGGTATCAAAACCTTTTACATCCATTGCTCCTTCCGGAATAATCCCCATGGTAAGATAAGCTAGCAGTGCCGTATTCGGTGTGGTTAATTTAAAAACTGCTGTATGATCGTCGGGGGTTTCTACACCTTCAATAGCCAGAAATCTGCTCCTATATGGTGCATTATACTTTTCATTAAGAATGGACTCGTATGTGTACTTTACAGCAGCTGATGTAAAATCAGAGCCGTCACTAAATTTCACACCTTCACGCAATTTAAAAGTTAGAGTACATCCATCCTCAGACGTTTCCCACGATTCCGCTAGACCAGGAACAATATTTAACTTCTCGTCCATTCGAACCAAACCATTAAATATTAGTTCTGCCACTCTATAGGCCGTAGTATTATTAGATAACACAGGGTTATACGTTTGAGCATCCACATCCATTGCGATATTAATAGTATCTCGATAGGATTTGTCTGCAGCTTTATCGTCGTCTTTATTGCCGCATGCTACAAGCATAAATATTAGCGCCGCAGCAACAATTAACGCAATCTTTCTTCTCATAATTATTCCTCCATTTCGTTGTGTAAGCAAAATGCGATTTTAGCTTACCTTTCTTAAAATAATTTAACTAAAATGAAGAAAATCATTTCAGTTAGGCACTTCTCTATATCCCATTAATATTAAAACTCCAGCTCTTTTTCTTTAAGACATAAAGTAAACGAACAAGTTTGTTAGAGAAATTTAGAAGGACGTGAGGCTTGGTCGAAGAAAAATGAAAAGAATCTCCAGGATACAGGACATATTCTTTGCCATCAACGAATAACGTCAAAACTCCTTCAAGAACATAGCCAAATTCTTCGCCACTATGCACATGAGGCTCGATATCAGCTCTGCTTGACCCCGGCATAATTACCATTATAATTGGACCCAACTCCAATTCTTTGTCCGTGGTATTTGAAAGATCATAGAAAATGGTATTAGTATCCTCTACACGAAAAACTGCATACTCGTCTTGATGAATCACACAGCCAGTTGATTTTTCAGGCATATTAAGAAATATAGTAGGTGAAATGTTTAAAGCAGAAGCAATTAGTTTTAGTGAAACTAAGGTCAATGAAGATTGATTGCGCTCAACTAAAGACAAATAACCTGTTGATAAACCTGTCTTTTCACTCATTTCTTTAAGTGTCAGGTTTTGTCGTTTTCTATGCTGTTTGATCATTTCGCCTGTCGTCATTAAGTAACTCCTAATTAACTAGTAGAACTTTAAATTCATACTCATTGCGTGACAATTATTGTATCTTTTACTGCATTATGATAATTCATAATGTTAAAATTAATTTCACTATTATAAAAATAATTTACCCTAAGAGCATAAAAATGTCAATGTTCTTTTAAGCATAAACGTCTTTTTTGTGGAATGCAAGTTAAAGTGAAACGCCATCCTTCCTAGTAAGTGATCTGTTTCTCTCAGGCCGCCCAGGCGGCCTGAGAGAAATCTGCTGCAGACTGTCCCCCCAAGAT
>JBMNTB010000020.1:0-30512 GCA_050945515.1 Saccharofermentanales bacterium | reverse complement strand
TGCAGCCTGTGATGAGAGAAAGGAGCCAGGTCATTGGGAAATGGACTGCATAGAATCGGTGCAGGGAGATCGGACCTGCATCCTTACGCTGGTGGATCGTCTAACACGGGAAGCGCTGTTGTTCAAATTGACATCACAGACGCAGCATGCTGTTATTCGGGCTCTAAACGGTTATGAACGCCAGCTGAGTGCTGAATCATTCCGTCAGCGTTTTAAGAGCATAACGGTGGACAACGGTGCCGAGTTCTGGGACTGGAAGTCACTGGAAGAATCGGTTTACAATAAGCAGCGCCGCACGACCATTTACTACGCGCATCCTTACAGCTCTTGGGAACGCGGTAGTAACGAAAATCTCAACGGATTTATCCGCTATTTCATTCCCAAGGGGACGCGCTTGAGTCAATACAGCCGAAAGTATCTTCGAGAACTTCAGGATTGGATTAACAATTATCCCAGAAGAATCTTGGGGACAATCTGCAGCAGATTTCTCTCAGGCCGCCCAGGCGGCCTGAGAGAAACAGATCATTTACTAGGAAGGATGGCGTTTCACTTTAACTTGCATTCCACAAAAATAAATGCAATTTACTTTTTTTGTTGTAAAATATAGAAACATCAAGTAAAATGCTAATTCATTGATATATTCTGTATCTAAAGTAAAATATATGAATATTATCAAATACATCTCCTAAATACCAGCTCAAGTTGCTAGGTATTAGTTTTTAATTATACTAATTTACTAATGAAATGGAGTTATAAGATGAGAACTAGTGATATCGTATATGACCAATTAAGAATGATGATTACTACTGCACAATTAAAACCTGGATCGGTTTTGATCGAAAACGATTTAAGCAAGACGCTTAATGCTGGGCGAACGCCCATACGTGAAGCTCTTAATCGTTTAAATCTAGAACATTTTGTTCGAATAATTCCTCGACAGTGTATTTTAGTCAGTGACATGCCATTACACGAACTGGAATCTATTTATCAAATGAGACATACTCTTTCAATTCTAGAGGGAGAACTTGCAGCAACAAAGCGAGATAATAAGCAATTAAGAGATATTAAAGTTCTTGTAAACAAACTCTGTGCTCAAAATGATCCAGAGAAAAGAGTGCTACTTGATAGAGAGTTTCACATTCTTTTGTCTTCTATGACTGGCAATATTTTTTTGCAAAGACAAATGGACATTTTATTGGACTTATCTATACGCATGCTTTTTGTTTATAAGGAGAACATTGATAGTATTGATGATGCTGTTATTGAAGAATATGAGGATATTTGCATTTACTTAGAACAACGAAATGTAAATAAGTTAATTAGTTGTTTACAGCAACACGTTCGTCATTTCCGCGATAAGTTTTTAGTTAGAAATGTTTAAATCCTAGGTTTAAAGTAAAGTTGATGTAGATGCAGAGTAGCATCTAAAGAGCTAATTTATAAGCATACGTCTGCTTTATACTATTTTCTATTCTTAAAAATAATTTTTATCAACAAAACCTGATTAAAAAACTTGTATACAGGGAATTTCCTTGCTGCCAGCGACAAGCAGAATTTAACCTGTTTCCAGTAAAGAATTCGGCAAGTAAAAACAATGCTGGTATAATGTAATTTACGCCAGATGTTGTTGCCGAGCTGAAGTGGGCAAGCATCCGGCTGTTAAGAGCGGCTGTTGAGATCTGCTGACCAATCAGCGACAGGAACTATAGGCAGACCGGCTCAGAATCGATACTGGAATGTAAATGAGATGAAAGACGAACCGACAAAAAACTCGGGATTGGACCGAAAATCGGCACAGCAAGCAGGACAACAAACACAGGACAACCGGCAAAACGTTGCTGCTCCGGGATCTGATCACCGGCAAAGGTCAAAACGTTTTGTTCAGTCCATGAAACCATCCAAGCGCCAAGATGCCGGCACACAGAAGTCTCTGTCCGCCGCAGAGAAGGTTTTCTCCCGGCGAATGCGGGTTGCCAAAAAGGATTTGCGGCGCCGGGTTTCAGGTAAACCTACGCGCCACGCCGGCATGGTTTCTGTCTTTCAAGTAATTGGCAATGCTTTGAAGCATCTGCTGTTCTCCGCTCTGGTTATAATTGTCCTGATTGCCTTTCTCCTGGGCGGGATAGGTTTCGGCATGCTGAGCGGCTATATCGCTACGGCAACACCGGTCGAAGTTGTAAATCTGCGCAGCACAAATGAAGCCACTGTTGTTTATGACCGCAACGGCAAAGAACTGGCCCGCTTTACCGGTGCCAATAATTTTGAGCGTGAATATGTGCAGATGGCCAAGATCAAGCCGACTTGGCTGGATGATGCCTTCATCGCTATTGAGGACGAACGCTATGAAACCCATCGCGGCATCGATCCCAGACGGATCGGCAGTGCTGTTCTCAGCATGATCGCCAATGCCGGAACACCGACGCACGGCGGCTCGACTATTACGCAGCAAGTCGTCAAAATGCTGTCCGGTGCCCGCGAAGAATCAGCCCAGCGCAAAGTACAGGAATGGTACCGGGCGATTGAGCTCCAAAAAATCAAAACCAAAGATGAAATCATGGAGCTATATTGCAATCTGGTGCCGATGGCCAATAAATATGTGGGAGTTCAGGCCGCCTCCAAGGCCTATTTCGGCAAGGATATCTCGCAGCTTTCGCTGGCAGAATCAGCTTTCCTGGCCGGTATCCCCAATCTGCCCTCCGTCTATAATCCCCGTACGGAAGCAGGACGCCGCAATGCTCAAAGACGCATGCGCATTGTCTTGCAAAATATGTTTGATCTGGGCATGATCTCTAAAGTAGAGCACGAAAACGCTTTAAATGAAGAGCTCATTTTTGCCACAGTGGATCCGGAGCAAAAATCTAATCAAGTGAACAATTATTTTGTCGATGCAGTAGTGAGGCAGGTGATAAAGGACTTGCAACTGCGCCGCGGTTATTCCGCTGAGCTGGCCAATCTGGCAGTTTATCAATATGGTCTGAGGATTAAGACTACAATGGATCCTTGGGTACAAGATGCGCTGACCAGATCCTTCTGCAAAGTCGAGTTGTTCTCTAACAATCCCGATGCTTTGCCCGACATTCCGGAACCGCCACAGGCAGCCATGACTGTCATCTCGAATATGCCGGCACAGCGGGGGCAGGTGCTGGGGCTTTACGGCGGCTATGGTGAGAAGACTACACATATGGGTTTTAACAGGGCGACTCAAGCTGTCCGTCAGCCGGGCTCCGCTATTAAACCGCTCCTAATCTATGGACCTGCTATAGAGACCGGTGTCGTCACTGCCGGATCCGTCCTGATGGACGAACCGAAACATCTTGATCCGCAAAATCCGGATAAAGAATGGCCACAGAATGTGACCAGAAAATATAGCGGTGCGACCACGGTACGCGAAGCATTGAAGTACTCGGTAAATACTATTGCTGTGGACACTTATGTCAACTTGCTGACGCCGCAGGTCGGACTCTCTTTTCTCAGAGCTCTGGGGATAGACAGAAGAGAGGAAACCCAGCCTGCCGGTGCTCTGGGCGCCTTAAGCCAGGGGGTTACTACTTATGATATGGCCGGTGCTTTTAGCACTTTTGCCAATCAAGGTATTTATATTGAGCCCTATATGTATACTCAAGTCTTGGATGCGGACGGCCGTGTGCTGTTGGAGAATAAACCCGTGATCCGTCAGGTATTTTCCCCGGAAACGGCCTACATTATGACAGATATTATGCAAGATGCTGTCGAGAATGTCTTTTGGTTCAAAAACTCGCAGCTGGAGCATCAGGTCTCGGCGGGCAAAACCGGTACGACTGACAATATGATCGATACCTGGTTCTGTGGCTTTACGCCTTATTACACAGGGGCAATCTGGTACGGTTACGACAATAATAACGGCAGACGCACCTCTGTGCCTGATATTGATCATTACAATGGCATGGGCATCTGGAAAGATGTAATGGAACAGATCCACAGCAATAAAGCACCTAAAGAGTTTGAAAAACCGGATAATGTCGTCTCACGCACTGTGTGTACTGACACCGGCCTGCTCAGCAGCCCTTATTGCCGTTCGACTGCGACTGAGCTTTTTGATCGGACTAAATCGAATTTCCCGAATTCAACCTGCACTTTACATAAAGCGCCTAAACCTAAGCCGACACCGACACCGGAGATCCCGGCGCCTATTGTGCCGACGCCGACCCCGGCGCCGACTGCGGAACCGACTGCAGCCGCAACTGAGCCTGCTCCGGAGGGCTGAACGGGGGCAGAAACGGATTTGGTAAGCGCCTTCGTCTGAACTTTTTATAGTGTAGCTTGGCAATAGATTACTGAGGAGAATTTAGATGTTATTTAGTGATATCAGCGTGATTGATCATCTGGGGCAGCCTTGGGAGCATATGTATCTGGCCACCTCCGGCAATAGCATTGTCTGGCTGGATAGTCAGCCGCCGCCGGCCGAGCTGGTGGAGAGCGGTGAGGTTTATGACGGTAAGGATAAGGTGCTCCTGCCCGGGTTGTACAATATGCATTGTCACGTGCCGATGACGCTGCTGCGTGGCTATGGCGAGGGTCTGCCGCTGCAGCGCTGGCTGGAAGAGAAGATGTACCCCTTTGAGGCTTTGATGGATGCGGAGGATATGTACTGGGGAACTTTGCTCGGTGTGTATGAGATGCTGGCTTCAGGTGTGGTGTCTTTCAGCGATATGTATATGCGTCTGGAGGGTATCTTTCAGGCAGTGCTGGAATCGGGCATCAAGGCCAACCTGAACAATCCTCTGACCGGCGACGACAATACTGATATACGCCGGGATATAGCCTATCTCGAGGTGGAGCAGCTGATCAAGGACTGCGCTGCTACGGAGGGACGGATTATTGCCGAGGCGGGTCTGCATGCGGAATATACTTCGAGTGAGCGAGTGGTCCGTGATGTGGTGGCCTGGGCTAAGGAGCAAAACCTGCAGTTACAGGTCCATCTCTCTGAAACGCAAAAAGAGCATGAAGAGTGCAAACAGAGGCATCAGGGACTGACGCCGGCAGCGTATCTGGATTCGTTCGGTTTCTTTGACCAGCCGACAGTAGCGGCGCATGGTGTCTATCTGGAGGATCAGGATCTCGAGTTGTTGCGCGAACGGGAGGTAACTATCGCCCATTGTCCTTCTTCCAATCTGAAACTCGGCAGCGGCATCGCTTCTGTGGCGAATTTCCTTCGCCACGGGGTGGCGGTTACGATTGGTACTGACGGGGCCGCATCCAATAATAATCTCAATATGATCGAAGAAATCTCGCTGGCTATACTGCTGGCCAAAGGTGTAAACCGCGATCCCTCTCTGATGGTTGCGACGGATATTCTGCCCATAGTCAGCAGCAATGGTGCCAAGGCACAGGGGCGGTACGATTGCGGCCGTCTTGAAGTCGGAGCCAGAGCCGATCTCTTCGTGCTTGATCTGGCCAGGCCGCATCTGCAGCCGGTCTACGATCTGGCAGCAAATGTCTTTTGCAGCGGGCAAAGTGCGGATGTCGTGCTGACCATGGTTGACGGGCAGGTATTGTACCGTGACGGCAGTGCGGCCTTTATCGATCTGGAACACGTCCTGTTTGAAGTTAATAGAATCAGGGCAGAAAAGCTGCGTCAATTGAGCTAATCTGCCCCGATCCGGTAATCAGGTATTTGGGGGTGTTTTTGTCGGCTTGCGGGTCAGCCTTTAGGCAGGCGCGGTAGTCTGCGGCAAGAGCTTAATCCCAAATTCGCAATTAATATCATTCATCAACAGGTATAGTATCCGGGTCCAGATCTTGCACGCCTTCTACCAATTGCAGCAGCTCGGAAATACGTCCGTCTCTGGTATCGAGCCGGGAGAGCTCCGCAGCCACATCCTGCGGCCCGTAAGTACCGAAGTACTGGGATTGTCTTAATATACCTGCGAAGGCAGCAACGCTGTATGCCAAGCGCATATTATCTGAGGGCTGAGCTGAGAAAACGCTTTCGGTTACGGGTGTACTGATCAGTTGGCTGGTTTCGCCTTCAGGATCTTTATAACGTACATTGACTGTCAGTAATTCATCAGCATGTGGTGCGCTGGCGGGATCGGAATCGGAATCTGTCTGACCATAGCGGCCCGGATCGACTTTAGGCACAAATTCCTCTGCTCCGGGCAGATAGAGTTCATAGAGAGCCGTGACCGTATGGCCGGCGCCCATTTCACCGCCGTCCTTGGTGTCGTCGGCGAAGTCCTCGCGGTTTAGCTGCCTGGTTTCATATCCGATCTGGCGATAGCCGATGACTTGCTGAGGATTGAATTCCAGCTGCAGCTTGACATCCTTGGCTACCATCTCCAGAGTAGAGCCGATTTCTTCGACCAGGACCTTGCGTGCTTCCAGAATCGAATCGATATAGTGATAACTGCCGTTGCCATGGTCGGCCAGAATTTCCAATTTGCTGTCCTTGAGATTACCGTAGCCGAAACCAAGTGTGGTAACGGAGATTCCCAATTTACGGTTTTCTTCCACCAGTCGTTTCAGATCTCCATCCGAAGTAACACCGATATTGAAGTCGCCGTCTGTAGCTAAGATAATGCGGTTGTTTCCGTTGGGGATGAAGTTTTCCTGCGCCAATTGATAAGCTGTATTGATCCCCTGAGAAGCAAAGGTAGCGCCGCCGGCTTCAAGATCCTCAATATAGCGGATGATCTTGGCTTTATCTTCTCCGCTGACGCCATTGCAAATAATTTTATCACTGCTGGCATAGATTACGATTGAGATGCGATCATTTTCCGTCAGATTTTCCGTCAACAAATGGAATGAGCGCTTAACCAGTTGTAGTTTGTCCGGGCTGTCCATGGAGCCGGAAACATCGATCAGGAACACCAGATTTGACGGCTTGCGTCCGGAATTGTCCAGCTCACGAGCTTTGAGGCCTACCAGCAATAGTTTGCTGTTTTTGTTCCAAGGTGTGTCGATCATCTCGGTAGTGATCGCTACCGGGTCAGTACCGGTCGGATAAGCATAATCGTAAGAAAAATAATTGACCATCTCTTCAACCCGCACCGAATCCAGATACGGCCACACCCGCTCATTGAGGATTTGTCGTCTGACATTGGCGTATGAAGCGGTATCAACATCCGCCGCAAAGGTTGAAAATCTCTGCTCTTGCGTATTTATGATTCGGTTCTCGGTAAAAACTTGGTATTCTTCTGTGTTCCACTGGGGTTCCGGATAGTACGGCGGCATGCCGTAATCAGCGATCATATAAGGTTCATCTATCAGGCCAGCTTCTCCTTCCCATTCTGTTCTTTCGGCTTTGGTGATATCAATATCAACCTCAGTTTGACCTGCCGGGCCGGTAGCCGTATGTTTTATTTCCATTACCGATTGACCGCAAGAAACCAGGGTCAGGATTATAACTAGGATCAGGGCAATAATACTCATTCTTTTCATTTTTAATTCCCCCTTTAAGTACTGGATCAGTCACTGTTTGACGCTAGCTTGGCTTTATATTTATTTCTGTACCGGTTTTATGTAGCTTTGTATCGGTTTTGCGTAGCTTCTGTTTCCAACTTTGCGTCTTTCACCATTTAGACGGCAGGAACGGGAAAAAGGTTCCTGACAATAATTATAGCAAGCGGTGTTGAATAATTGGGGGAAAGATTTATTCTGATCCAGCGGCATCGGCCGTTTCCTTGATGTTGAATAATTGGGATAGAGGAAGAAAAGATGTGCTCCTTTGTAAAAATTGGCTGCAAAGAGCGAAAAGAGCCCTGGTTGGAGGCTCTTTTCTGAGGAGACGTATGAAGAGGTGTTGTATGTAAGGTTTACTTACGGGTTTATTGTAGTAGTTTTTTGTGTACTCTATTTCGCTAAATCATGAACTATTGTGAAAAAACTTGAACTAGTTCACTTTTGTTCACTGTTGGTCAAAAAGCGATTAAGAGCCCAGATAAGCCTCTCGGATACGTTCGTCATGCAGCATTTCGCTCGCTATTCCTTCATGGACAATTCTGCCGGTTTCCAAAACATAAGCTCTGTCAGCAATACTTAAGGCCATCCGGGCATTTTGTTCCACCAAGAGGATCGTCGTACCCTCACTTCGCATCTCCTGAATCAGATCAAATACTTCCCGGACAAGTAGGGGAGCAAGTCCCATGGAGGGTTCATCCATCAACAGCAACTTAGGTCTGGACATCATGGCTCTGGCAATAGCCAGCATCTGCTGTTCACCACCGGAGAGAGTGCCTGCCGGCTGGCGTCTTCTTTCTGCCAAGCGCGGGAAACGCTGAAAGATTTTTTCCCTATCAGCTTTGATTTCAGATTTTTTATGCCTGGTGTAGGCTCCCATCTCCAGATTGTCCTCAACCGTCAGGCGGGTAAAAATACGGCGGCCTTCAGGCACTTGAGCCAAGCCGGTCTCCAAGATATTCTCAGGTTTTACTTTCAGCAGGTCGTATTCCTTAAATAGGATCTGACCTTGTCTAGGTCGGAGAAGACCGGAGATGCAATGCATAATCGTGGTTTTACCGGCACCGTTGGCACCGATCAAGGAAACCAGTTCACCTTCTTCTTTAATTTCCAGGTTAATCCCTTTGACGGCATGGATCGAACCGTAAAAAATATGGAGATCTCTAATCGCAAATAATGTACTCATAATCAGACCTCATAGCCCAGATAGGCGTTGATGACTTCTTCGTTATTCTTGATTTCCTCCGGCGTTCCCTCAGCAATGACACAGCCGTAGTTCAAGACCACAATCTTTTCACAAATACCCATCACCAATTTCATATCATGTTCAATCAGCAGGACCGCAATTTCAAAGTGCTGTCTGATGCGGTCGATCGTACTCATCAGCTCTTCTGTTTCAGACGGATTCATGCCTGCGGCCGGCTCATCCAGCAACAGGACGCGTGGCTTGGTCGCCAGAGCGCGGCAGATCTCCAGCTTGCGCTGCTGGCCATAGGGCAAACTCGCCGCATAATGATCGGCATAAGGTACCAAATCAAAGACATTCAGCAATTCGAGTGCTTTATTATGTGTTTCTTTTTCTTCTTTCCAATAGGAGGGGAGACGGAAAATTCCTGAGGCAACGGAATACTTACCTTGTTGTAGGCAGCCCACCTTTACATTGTCTATGACCGGCATATTGCGGAAGAGACGGATATTTTGAAAGGTGCGCGTTAGACCCTGAGTTACAGCCTGATGAGGTTTCTTGCCTTTCATCTCCTTGCCATCCAGAAAAATCTGACCGCTATTCGGCTGATAGACATAGGTCAACAGATTGAAGACTGTAGTCTTGCCGGCACCGTTTTGACCGATCAGACCGGTAATACTTTTGTCTTCCACGGAGAAACTAACATTGTCGACAGCAGTAAGTCCGCCGAAGCGCAAGGTTAAATCTTTAACTTCCAGCAATGCCATCTTATCTCCTCCCTTTCCATTTGCGCTCAAGAGCTTCTTCCGGAGCCCCGGTTGATGTACCTAATCTGTCACTGACTGCACTGTCCGCCTTGCGTTCAGCAGTACCGCTGACCGGTATATTCTCCTGCGGGCTGGCACTGCTGCCACCCACGCCCGATTGTGGCGATGTTCTCAGCCCATTCCTGCCCAACAGTCTGGCAAAGAGACGCTGCGACAATTCTTTCTGTCCCAGCAGACCTTCCGGACGATACAGCATCAGTAGGACCAGCACGACAGAATAAATCAATGTGCGGTAGACCGCCAGGCCTCTCAAAATTTCCGGTAACAAGGTCAGGAAGAAAGCTGAAATGACCGAACCGGTCAGGGAACCGATACCTCCCAGTACAACCATAACCATAAAGTTTATAGACTGATTATAGTCGAAAAACTGAGGTTCCAGGACGCCCTGATAATGAGCATACAGCCCGCCCGCAACACCGGCAAAAAAGGCAGATAGGGAGAACGCAAGCAGTTTATAACGTGTAACCGCAACTCCTGAAGCCTCAGCAGCGATATCGTCTTCTCTGATCGAGAGGATCGCTCTGCCGTGGCGGGAACGAATCAGAGTATAAATGATGATAATGGTAATAATTAAAATCCAATAACTCAGAGTGTAATTTGTGGTCAGAGAGATACCGGTCATCGGCTGACCACCGCCCGTGATTTTCAGAGCACGCACTATAACTTTGACAATCTCGCCAAAAGCCAGAGTTGTAATAGCCAGATAATCACCGCGTAAGCGCAAGGCGGGGATGCCGACGATAATGCCGGAAAGAGCGGCCAGCAAACCACCGATAACTAATGACAACAGCAAGATAGGCATGTCCCCGGGCTTATCGAAAGAAATAGTTATCAGGGCAGAGGTATAGGCCCCCACGGACATAAATCCGGCATGACCGAGGCAGAGCTCACCCAGCAAGCCGGTCGAAAGATTCAGTGATACAGCGGCGATGCTGTAGATGCAGCCAAGGGTAAAGAGATCGCGGTAACTGCGGCTGACCACTCCGCCGCTGAACAGTAGATGGAAAGCCAGGAAAACTGCCGCTGCCGCGATCAGATTGACTATATAGGATAAGAATTTTGTTTTTGTCATTTCCGCCTCCTACACTTTCTCACTCTCGCTCTTGCCTAAGAGACCAGCCGGTTTCAGCAGTAAGACCAGGATTAGAATTATAAAGACAACTCCCTCTGAAAGCTGTGTCAACTGTGATGGCATATAAGCCTTGGTCATGGTCTCGACCAGACCCAGCAGGAATCCGCCTAACATTGCTCCTGGTATCAGACCAATGCCTCCCAGCACCGCAGCAATAAATGCTTTGATGCCCGGCAGTGACCCCATATAGGGAGTAATCTGCGGATAAGAAACTATGTAGAGTGCGGCTGCAATACCCGCCAGGGCAGAACCGATCGCAAAAGTCATAGCTACGATTCGGTTAACTTTGATCCCCATCAGATAGGAGCCTTTAAGATCTTCTGATACTACCAGCATGGCCTTGCCTGCCTTGTGTCGGGAAACAAAGAGTTGGAGCAGGATCATCACAATTACGGCAGTTACGATTGTAATCAAAGTCCAGGAGCTGAAGATGATCTTGCCCAGCTTTAAGACCGGGAATCTGGTTGCGGTCATCGGGAAAGCTCTGGGGTCGGGGGTAAACAGTATCATATAGAGTGTCTGCAGGAATAGGCTGATAGCAATGGCCGTAATCAGTGCGGACAGCCGGGAAGCATTGCGCAAGCGTCTATAAGCAATTCTTTCGATTAGGACACCAATGACAACCGATAATAAGGTTGCCAAAACTGTAGATAGCAGAAAGGACAACTGCCACTTAGTCATAAAGAAATAGATAAAGTAGGCAGCTGTCATAATAATTTCACCATGGGCGAAATTAATTAGCTTGATGATACCGTAGACCATGGTATAGCCCAAAGCAATCAGGGCATAGATCGATCCTATTTGTAAACCGTTCAGGAACTGCATCATGAAATATGTCATATTGATCTCAGCTTTCAGCTTTACAGCAAACTTCCTCTAATGAAGGACAAAGTCATGAACCAAGAGGTTTGTCGCCCGCCTGGCTCATGACTTCGAAAAAACTAATTTTTAATTATGGTTCGCTATGAACCAGTCTTAACTTTACCCGTTCAGACTACTCGCCGCTTTTCATCTTAGTGAAGAGTGTATAAGCTCCGTCCTTGATCAAGATGATCGACACAGTTTTAATCGGGTTATTGTTTTCATCAAAAGTAATATCGCCGGTAACGCCCTCATATTCTATATTTTTCAGGGCATCTACTATGGCTGCGGAATCTGTCGATCCGGCTGTTTCAATAGCCTGGATCATCATCATAGCCGCATCATAACCCAGAGCGGAGAATGAAATCGCTTCCACACCGTATTCTTCGCGATAAGCTGTGAGGAAATTCTGCAGTTTTTCCGCAGGATCGTCCGCTGCATAGTGGTTAGTGAAATAAGATCCGTCAGCGTCATTCTTATCCGCGCCGATTACATTTTCACTCAGTATGCCATCCCAGCCATCACCACCTAGGAAAGGAACATCCAGGCCGATCTGCTTGGCTTGACGGACAATCATAATATTATCGTTATAGTAGTTAGGGACATAGAGCGCTTCCGGCTCAGCTGCCAAAATCTTGGTTAACTGGGTCTTGAAATCGGTGTCCCCTTGGTTATAGATCTCGGTTGTAACAATTTCGATCCCCAGATCCTTGCACTTAGCAGTAAAAGCATCATTCAAACCCTGAGCATAAGGATCTGAGACATCGTACAGCACGGCAGCTTTCTTCAGCTTTAGATTTTCAGCCATGAAAGTTCCCATCAAGGAGCCTTGGTTCTCATCAATAAAGCAAGCACGGAAAACGTTCGGTCCTTGCGCAGTGATGTCGGCAGAGGTTCCTGTTGGTGTGATCATAGGCAGATTATCCAGTACCGCTCTTTGAGCCACTGCGATGGAGGGACCGGAGGTTACGTCACCAATCAGAGCAATAACTTTATCTTCGTTGACGAGACGGTTATAGGCATTGGTTGCTTCAACCGGCTCACCCTTCTCATCGTAGACGATGTATTCAATTTGTTTACCCAGCACACCGCCATTGGCGTTAACTTCTTTGATGGCCAGCTGTGCACCATTATCAGCAGCAATACCGTAAACCGATACCGGGCCGGTTAGCGGTGCCAGGCCGCCAATTTTAATCTTGTCTCCCGCGGGCGTTTCACCATCTGTTTCAGCAGCACCATCTGTCTCAGCAGCAGCATCTGTCTCAGCAGCAGCATCTGTGGCAACGGCAGCATCTGCTTCCGTACCATCAGCCGCCGGCTCAGTAGTCTTCGTTTCGGTTTTCCCGCAGGATGTCAGCAGCATAATAATCGCCATTAACACCAGCAGAACTGATACGGATTTTTTAGTTTTAGACTTTCTCATACAATTGACCTCCTGTGTTATTGTACTGTTCGATAATAGCTAGTATCTTATTTAGGTGTATTTTTATTAAGTACAAGCTTTTATTATCGAATTCTTTCGATTTTATAAACATTTATTGCAAAGGTCAAACGAGTACCAAAAGACTGGCATTTTGCCATATTATTTAACTTATAAAGCATTGTTTATGTGCACATTATACGGTCAAAAATTGTGTCGAATCATAGTTAAACCAGACTTAGTTATGGTATGCTTTGTAAGCAGATTCAGAAGTTGATCAGATTGAGAAGGGGGTGACATTGATTATTGCTTAAGACATTATTCGGCAAACAGGATATGACGATAGGAACGCCCTGGAAAAAAATTCTTTATTTCAGTGTGCCCCTTCTCATCGGGAATATCGCCCAGCAGATGTACAATACTGTTGACAGTATCGTAGTCGGACAATATGTTGGTGATAACGCCCTAAAAGCGATTGGCAGTTCGGCACCGGTACTGCATCTGTTGATAATCTTTTTCACGATGATTGGAACCGGAAGCAGTATTATGGTCAGTCAGTATTATGGTGCCAGGGACCGGATCAATCTATCGAAGTCGATCAATACAGCTCTCGCCTGGACAGCAATCATCAGCACCGCCCTGCTGATTCTCGGCCTTTTTATTACTGAGCCCTTGCTGAAGCTGACAAGAACGCCTGATACTTATATCGGCTGGAGCAAAGATTACCTGACAATCTACTTCTGGGGTGTTCATGGTTTGGCTTTTTATAATATTCTGGCCGGCATTTTGCGCGGATTAGGTGACAGTATCAGCTCACTGGTATTTGTGCTGATTGCCACAATGCTGAATATTGTGCTCGATCTATACTTTGTCAGGGAGCTTGGTCTCGGTGTGGCGGGAGTTGCCATCGCAACTGTCATCAGCCAGTATGTCTCTGCCATCTTGACACTTTTGAGGCTGAGGCGGTACCAGGATTTTGACTTTTCTTTCCAAACTGCGAAGCCGGATTGGAAAACCAGTAGAGATCTGTTTCGGCTGGGCATTCCCTCCGGTATCATGCAAAGTATGTTTGCTGTCTCCATGCTCTTTGTGCAAAGCCTGACCAATCAGATCAATATTGCAGATATCTCGACTATGGTAATCCGTGTTGACGGCTTCGCCATGCTGCCAAACTTCACCTTTGGCATCGCAATGGCCACATTCACAGGACAGAATGTAGGCGCCGGCAAGATGCATCGGCTAAAGCAGGGTGTTAAACAAGGCTTGGCTGTTGCCCTCGTGACGACCATCACGCTGACCGGGCTTCTGATCGTCTTCGGTAAGAATATCATGCGCCTGTTCACTAAGACAGAGGCTAATGTGGAACTGGCATATTCTATGATGTTGGTACTGACAGTCGGGTATATCGCTTTTGCCATTACTCAGGTTTTAAGTGGAGTAATGAGAGGAGCGGGCGACACTTTGACGCCGATGTGGGTTACGATTTTTAACAATATCGTCTTCCGCATCCCTATGGCCTATCTGATCGCTCACCTGACCAAGTCAGCAGAATGGCCGCATGGCCGGCCGATCTCCACTTTTGGCTCACTGGTACTGACCTGGTTTATGGGCACAATACTGATTGCGATCTTCTTCAAGAGGGGCAGATGGAAAGACAAGGCTCTTGTCAAGACCAGTCCGGTAACCGACGAGGATATGAGCTTTCGGACCGACGAATTCTAGTTTCCTCGTCAGCCGGACCTCAAATATGCTACAATTATGGTCTAACGCCGTAACTGGCCTGCAGTTGATCGCGGGTCCCGTGCGATGCGGCCCGTGAACCCCGTCAGGTCTGGAAGGAAGCAGCGGTAAGCGGTAAACCGTAGGTGCCGCGGGGGTGCCAGCCTCAACTGCAGCCCGGATACGGCGTTTGTTCCAGAAGGGAGACTCATAATGGCCAGAATTGCATATTATCGAGAATGGAGACCCCAAAACTTTGATGAAGTCGTAGCCCAGGAACAGGTGGTATTTCCCTTGCGGCAAAGCGTAGTCAAAGGTGAGATCGGACATGCTTATCTCTTCACCGGCACTAGAGGCACAGGCAAGACTTCCCTTGCCCGCATCTATGCTAAAGCGGTTAACTGCTTAGATATCCGGAACGGCAACCCCTGCAACCAATGCGCCATCTGCAACGCAATTAATGATGGCTCCCTGCTCGACGTCGTAGAGATGGATGCCGCGTCACACAATAGTGTCGACAATATCCGGCGCATGGCTGATGAAGTTCTCTTCGCTCCGGTCACAGCTCGCTACAAAGTATATATTATCGACGAGGCTCATATGCTGTCCGGCGGTGCTTTCAACGCTCTGCTTAAAACTCTGGAAGAGCCGCCAGCACATGCCATCTTTATCCTTGCTACAACCGAGCCGCACCGGATCCCGGCTACCATTATCTCCCGCTGTCAACGCTATGATTTCCGCCGTATACCGCTAGATGAGGTAACAGAGCGTCTGCGCTTAATCGCCGACAATTATCAGATCGATGTGACTGATGATGCACTGAGAACAATGGCTCATCTGGCTGAAGGCACTCTGCGCGATGCCATTTCTCTGCTGGATCAGGCAAGCACAGGTATTGAGGGGCAGATTACGCGCGATGCCCTGCTGGATCTGATCGGTCTGATGGATGACGAGTTCATGGCGGAGCTGGCGGAAGCCCTGCTCCTCAAGCGCGTTGATCGTCTCCTGCGCCTGATCTCTCAGCTCACGATGTCCGGGCGCGACTTGGTCCAGTCGGTTATTGATATCGCCCGCTACCTGCGCAATGTTCTGATCTGTCAGATCACCCCTCGACCGGAAGAAATGATCCAGGTTACCGGCCGTACCCTGCGCGACTTGCGCCGCCTGGCCGGACTGATCGACCGCCAGCCACTGATCACCTTGATTCAGGGTTTATCTGCGCTGCTCGGTGAACTGCGTTGGAGCCCTGATCTGCGTATGAGTCTCGAAATCGGCCTGATGCGCCTGATGGGTGAGATTCCTCAGACAACTTGCGTAGAAGATCCTTTAACTGTTGACGAAGACGTACCAATAACGTCCGGTGCCTCTGAACCGGATATCTCCGAGATCGAGCCGGTACAGGCCGTACCTGAACCTGAGCCTGAAGAAACACTCTCCGTCATTGCTCCCGAGACAGCATCTGCGAAAGGTGAAACTCCGGGAACTGTCGACGAAGATCCGGCAATGCCGGTGGCAAAAGACAGTGCAGAGCTTGCGACGACACCCAGCGAAGAACCGATATCTAGTCCAAGAGAGGAACCGGATAGAGAGCAGACAGTCCCGGCAACCGCTGGCGAAGATCATGCATACGATCCCGTAGACGATTCTGTCGACGAAGATCCTGCAGAAGATCTTCTAGACGAAGATCCGGCAGAAGATCCTATAGTAAGAGAAGGTGTAATGGAACACGATCAGCTCATCAACAGCTGGCAACATATCCTGGATCAGCTGATAGAACTGGGTCATATAGACATCCTGATTATGGCACGATCTTCACATGTCAGTTATGATGGAACAAATTGGTACCTGAACTTTGACAGTAGTATGCAATCTCAGTACGAACGCTGCAGCATGCCGGATGCAGTCCGTATTCTCGGCAGACTGGTTTCGGAAGAGATGAAACAACCTGTCACGATCATTACCAGAATTAGCAACGATGATACAGCAAAAAGCGGGGCAACCGCAGAACCTGAGTGGCTGAGCCGCATCAGGAAAGCATGTCAAGAAACGGATGTACCCTTAGAAGTGGAGGAATAAAATGTCAAGAAGAGGAATGCCGCGAGGTAAAGGCGGCTTTGGTGCCGGCGGCAATATGAACCAACTGATGCAACAAGCACAAAAAATGCAGCGTGAGCTGGAAAAGGCCCAACAGGAAACTGCGGAGATGACAGGAGAAGCTACCGTAGGCGGCGGCTTCGTCACAGTAACTGTGGGAGCCGATCATCAGATCATCTCACTCGAACTGGCCCCGGAAGTCATTGATCCGGAAGATCCGGAAATGCTGCAAGACCTGGTCACTGCAGCCGTAAACGAGGCCATGAGAGATCTGGATAGCAAGATTGAAGCCAGAATGTCCCAGGTCACCGGCGGCGCAGGTCTTGGCTTCCCCGGTTTCTAGAATATGTCCAGACACTTTCCGCCGGCAATCAGTCGGCTGATTTCAGCCCTGGGCAAGCTCCCGGGCATCGGCCGCAAAGGTTCTCAGCGTCTAGCCTACTATATACTGGGTCAGGACGACGATTTCGCCCGCGAACTGGCCGCTGCCATCAGTAATGCCAGAGATCAGATCCATCTCTGTCCCATTTGCTGTGACCTAACAGAGACTGATCCTTGCGAGATCTGCGCCTCACCGCAGCGTGACCGCACCAGAATCTGCGTAGTCGAAAGTCCTCGAGACATCGCCTCACTGGAAAGGATCCAGGAATATAACGGTCTGTATCATGTGTTGCACGGCGTCATCTCGCCCATGCAGGATATCGGCCCGGAACAAATCAAGCTCAAAGAGCTACTAATCAGACTACAGGAATCAGATCAGATTACAGAGGTGATCCTGGCAACTAATCCAACTGTAGAAGGCGAGGCCACAGCCCTCTATATTGCCAGACTTCTGAAGGATACCGGCATCAAAACCACCCGCCTGGCTCATGGCATACCGATGGGCAGCGACCTGGAATACGCCGATGAAGTTACTCTAATGAGAGCTTTTATCGGCAGACAAGATATCTGACGCCTGTCTGTTATCGAAGGCGTTATCCCGGCAATACCGCTCTAATGTCGACCATCAGACCGGATATTTTGTTATTTGTCCTGGATAATAATATCTTCCGGAGCTACCATACCCAGATTATCCCGGGCAATGCGCTCAATATATTCCGGTGTGCCTGCAATGCTGAGGAGCTGTTCCAGCTCATACTTCTGAGCCTCCAGTTCGGCTTTAATAGCCTGCAGTTCCTCATGCTTGCGCTGCAGTCTGCTATTTTCCCGTTCCTGTGAAACAAAAATCGTAAAACAAACCGCCAGAATAATGATCAATGCCCCCGCAAAAACCATCCTCATCAAGGCGGCTCTTGACATTTTGGCTTTTAGATTGTCAGTTGAACGCATGTTAGCCACTGACACAAGACCTCCTGCTGACATTACATCATTACTCTCGCTGTCGTGGGCTTTATTGTAAACGGAGTTTGTTCGGTTTGTCCAGTCTAATTTTAAAATTGTCTGAATAAAAACGCCAAAAAAGCTTGAAAAAACGGGCTTTTGTGCCTAAGTAACTAAATTGTAATAATCGCTCTGAGGCAGTAGATATGGCCTTCCTCTTCAGTTAAGGAGCTCATAAAGTTGTTCCGCTTCTTCTTTTCTGACCGCAGGCCGTATATCTTTTACTTTTATTCTGGTTTGTCTTTCACCGAAGCCGATCTCAATAATATCGCCGATAGCAATTTCCGTACTAGGCTTAGCTTTCCTGCCGTTGACACTAACTCTGCCTGCAGCAGCCATCTCATTGGCAACCGTTCGTCTTTTTACTATCCGCGCCACTTTCAGATATTTATCTACTCTCATTTGTTTTCCTCTTTGTTATTTGCTTTTCTCTCTGTTCCGTCCGTCTGTCTCAGTATCTTTTTAGCCTGATTCCAGAGAGCGTCCAGCTCAGTCAGGGACAGATCGTCCAGCTCAGTATCGCTAGCTGCAGCCAGCGCTTCCATTTGGGCAAATCTACGAATAAAATTGTCTGTACTAAGGTTAAGTGCCAACTCCGGTTCAACTTTAAGAGAGCGTAGATAATTCACTACCGCAAACAATAGATCGCCGGCTTCACGCTCAATGTCTCTTTGCTGCACGGTATTTTCGTCGATATTTTCCGCTCTCAGTCGTACCTGAGCAAGATCAATCTG
Source organism: Saccharofermentanales bacterium (assembly GCA_050945515.1). Taxonomy (GTDB): domain Bacteria; phylum Bacillota; class Clostridia; order Saccharofermentanales; family DTU023; genus UBA1046. The sequence continues at coordinate 11,722 of JBMNTB010000020.1, read as the reverse complement.
TTCTTGGATTTCATCTAACTCCTCAAAGATTTTAGCTTTGGAACCACTACTGTCCGGCCAGTCAAAACCTACCTGCGCCGCTTTCTTTTGTACCTTAAAAGCACGAGTCAAGGCTGGCAGAGTTCTGGGAACATCGCATAATACGTCTGTTTGACTGTGAAGACCTTTTTCAATCTTTTTATTCTCTTCCCAAGTCTGCAAGACTTGCTCAGGATTCGCAGCAGTATCATCACCGAAAATATGGGTATGTCTGGAGATTAGCTTCTGCGAAACTGCAGTCACAACATCATCAAAATCAAACTCACCGCGCTCCTCAGCCATCCTGGCATGGAACACTACCTGCATCAAGAGATCGCCCAGCTCGTCTTTCAGGCTGTCACTATTTCCGGACTGAATGGCATCAACGACTTCATAGGCTTCTTCGATTAAATTGTGCTTAATGCTATCATGGGTCTGGATCCGATCCCAGGGACAACCCTGCGGTGAGCGCAAAAAAGCCAATAAATTCCGCAGATCATTGATCTGATAACTATCTTTGATTTCCGGTTTTGTACTGCTATCTATCTCATTTTGTTTCATCATCATAAGTCCTCTGGTATTTATAGTATAAACAATAAAGTAACACATGGTTCAAAAAAATATATAGTAATTACACATACTAATTAGTAACGAATAATAATCCGGCAAGCTTTTATTTGCTATCTATGCCTTTTAGAGATGGAGGACAATATTATGAGCAAAAGAATATTAATTGTCGGCGGTGTAGCCGGCGGCATGTCTGCTGCAGCTAGGGTTCGCAGACTGGATGAGGACGCAGAAATCATTGTTTTTGAAAAAGGCTATAATGTTTCTTTTTCTAATTGTTCGCTGCCCTATCACCTCAGCGGTCTAATCCCGCGCAGCGAGATGCTGGTCTTAATGGATCCGCCTTCGCTAAAGATTTCTTATAATATTGATGCTCGTGTACGGCATGAGGTTATTGGTATTAACCGCAACAATAAGGAGATTGAAGTCAGGGATTTGGAAACCGGTACGGTTTATCGGGAAACTTATGACAAACTGATCCTGTCACCAGGAGCCAAAGTCTCAATTCCGCCCATCAAAGATCTGGATCAGATACCTTATTTCACAGTCCGCAATGTCGAGGATGTAGACTCACTGAACAAATATCTGATCGAAAAGCAGGCTACAGATGTCGTGGTAATCGGTGGTGGATTCATTGGCGTAGAAGCTGCGGAAAATCTCAAAATGAGGGGACTCAATGTCTCTTTGGTCGAATTTGCACCCCAAATACTAACCACTCTGGACTTTGACATGGTCCAGATACTGCATAAGGAAATGGTTGACCACGGGGTAAAGCTGTATGTCAATGAAGCTGCTGATGCCTTTGCCGATGGACATGTAGTATTACGATCCGGCACCAAGTTACCCGCCGATGCCGTAGTACTGGCTGCCGGCGTTAGGCCACTATCTGATCTGGCTGAACAGGCCGGGCTTGAGCTGACGGATCGCAAAGCGATCAAGGTCGATGCCAATTATCTAACATCAGATGCAGATATTTATGCGATTGGCGATGTCATCGAGGTGCCCTATCATCTAACCGGATCCACCGGACCGTTGGCGCTGGCAGGACCGGCACTCAAGCAGGCCCGCGCCGCAGCTGATCATATCTACGGACGTGTGACAAATAACACCGGCTATATCGGCTCTTCCTGTATCAAAGTCTTTGACTATAATGCTGCCTCAACCGGTCTCACCGAGAACGCGATTCAAAGACAAAAGCTGGCTATCGACTATGACTTTGTATATCTGTTTATGAAAGATGCGGTTAGCCTGATGCCAAATGCTCAGGATCAGCATCTTAAAGTGCTCTATGAAGTACCAAGCGGCCGCATCCTGGGTGCTCAATGCATCGGTAAGGGAGATGTTGTCAAGCGCTGCGACGTGATCGCCGCTATGCTCAAGTTCAATCCGACACTGGAACATCTGAAAGACCTCGAACTCTGTTATGCACCTCCTTTTTCCACCGCCCGCGATTCAGTCAATTTCGCCGGTTATATCGGTCTAAACTCTCTCCAAGGCGACTACAAATTCGTACCTGTCAGTGCTGCCAGGGAACTGGTTGAATCAAATGCCTATATCATTGATGTTAGAGGACCGAGAGAATTTGCCGCCGGCCATCTCAAAAATGCGATCAATCTGCCTCTCTCTCAGCTACGCGACCGCATGGACGAAGTACCAAAAGATCGACCCGTCTATTTATACTGCCGTTCTTCACTCCGCGCCTACAATGCTATCAGAGCATTGCAGAACAAAGGTTGGGATAATATCTGGGGTCTGTCCGGCTCAATGATCGGAATCTCATGGTACGAATGGTTTGAAGATCAAAGAACCGGCAGAGAACCCATTGTGACTAAATACCTGTTTAGATGAGTATTTAGTATAATGAGATTAAAGACACTGATACTTAATTTGATGTAACTACAAAGGAGAATTAACAATGAATGAAACACTAGCTACAATACTGGATCGCAGCTCGACCCGTTCTTTTACAGATCAATCGCTGGATTATGATCAGCTGGCTGCCCTCAAAAATGCCGCTCTGGCGGCGCCAACCGCTATGAACCGGCAGGAAAACCGCTTTATCTTTGTTACCAATAAGGATGTGTTGGAAAAAATCAATCAGAAAGTTCTGGCTCTAATGCATGAAGAAAGTAGGCAGGACTTTATTAACCGCATGAAAGAGCGCGGAGCCAAAAGCGTTTTCTATGATGCCCCCTTGGTAGTCTTTATCTATTCCAAAGCCAGCAAATATGCCTACTTGAATGCCGGCATCGCAGTGCAAAATCTGGCCTTGGCTGCACATTCTCTCGGTCTTGGTTCCTGCATCATTGGCATCTGCACCGATGCATTGCGAACGGATATACCTGGTAATCTGGCCCCAGAGATGGGATTGGAACCGGATGACATCTGCCATATTTCCATTGCCATCGGTCATATTGCCCAAGATAAAGAACCCCATAGTTTTGATTACTCGCACTGTCGGGATATCGAATAAGAATATTGCCAATAATTGGTAGAGATCATATATGAATAATTATCAACAGCAGCTGGAATGCTGCCGGACGGCGGCGGACTATATTCGCCCCCGTCTGAAAAAACCACCGAAGATCGGTATTATACTGGGAACTGCATTAGGTGGCCTGGCAGATGAGATCACTGCTACGGTTAAGTTTCCCTATCGGGAAATACCGGGCTTCCTGCAATCAACCGCTCCTGCCCATGCCGGACTGCTTATTAACGGCTGTCTGGCAGGGCAGGATGTCGTATGCATGTCAGGACGTTTTCACTACTATGAGGGTTATTCTTTTGCGCAGCTCACCGCACCGATCCAGTTATTCAAATTGCTGGGTGTGCAATTGGTAATTATCACCAATGCAGCCGGGGCAATCAACCTCTCTTATCAGCCGGGAGATCTGATGTTGATTTCCGACCATCTGAACTTTATGGGTGCAGCGCCGACCAGGGGACCCAATCCTGAGGAGTTCGGCCCTCGTTTCTTCGATGTCTCGCGCGTCTACGCACCTGAGCTACGCTTATTGGCCAAAGAATTCGCCGGCTCTATCAAAGCCAACCTCCACGAAGGAGTCTATGCTTATATGACAGGACCTCAGTTTGAAACACCCGCCGAAATCCGTGCCTTAAGAACTCTCGGCGCTGATGCCGTAGGCATGTCAACGGTACCTGAAGTGTTGGCGGCTGCTCATTGCGGTCTGCCCGTCTTAGGCATCTCGGTCCTAACCAATATGGCCTCCGGCATCCTGCCGGTAGACGCACCTATCTCCCAGGTAGAACAGATCGGAAATATTGCCGCCGCAGACCTGGCCACTCTGATCAAGGGCGTGCTCACCGCCTTGCCCTAGGATGACCTCTTTGCCCATGACCATCCGTCTCTAATCAATCTGTTTAGGCTAATAATAACAGAGATGCACTTAGAGAAACTGGTATTATCTCACACAATTTACCGTGCACTTATTAATATTTCCCTGAATATTTCCTTATCCATCATAATAATCAAGTAATTATTTGCTGTGTAATCTCAAACCGCTGACGGTAGGTCTCATTTTCGGGATGTTCGCTGGACAGCTTGCTCCATATGACGTGAGCCTGAATCAGTGCATCCTGACTGTATGTCATACGAAAGCAATTGAAATAGAGCACGGCAAGGTCGTCCCAATGGTCAGGGTCATTAGTCTCGTTGACAAGTGCGATCCCCACTTGAATTCCTTCTATGCAATATTGCTCAGCCAATGCCTCCTCGCCGAGCCCCGCACAGATATTGCCCATGTAATTGCAGCTCATCTCATAATCCCGCCTTGCCGCTGCAGTCACGGTTGTCTCCGCTAATTCCTTTGCTATCAGATAGTCCTTGTATAAATAATCCTTCGCCCTTCGCCTTTTCGTACTCGTTCATATCCTTGTACATCATAGCAAGGCGGTTGTAACTGATGGAAAGGTCTCTCTTGTCTTCAGGCGAAGCTGACTCTTCCAGTATTTTCTCGTCTATATCGAGTGCAGCTTCGAGATAGCATTCTGCCTCATCAAATGTCTTGCAACCTAAATGGAACTCTCCTGCCTTCGTGCAGATCTTCGAGAGCTCTGTTTCATGATCGGGAGTCCAGTCTCTTCGAATAGATCATTCGCAGTGTAAACAGCTTTCTCGTAAGCATCTGATGCATCGCGGATGCGTCCCGCACGAGCGTACATACCGGCGACTTTCTTCCATATGATAGAAATATCCCTATTAGCCCAGTCAGTACCAACCTCTCTCTCAACCACCTCTCTCAGTTCAAGACTTCTATGATAGTTTTCTTCCGCAATTGCATAATCGTGCATCTCAAACGCTACGTCTCCCAGCATGCCGTATATAATATACACATCGCGGATATCGGGTATGTGATCCGCTCACCACCTTGCCCAGCATATCCGGTCTGCCCATACTCATCATGAGCATATTCAAGTGTGCTTTTTCATTGGGCGTCATATTCTTGCTAATATCGAACCTCATGTTTCCTAACATTTCACTGACCTGCTTCAAATCAAATTCCACGCTTCGTGTGGGACGCCTGTGGCTTCGCAGTACTCCCAGGTGTATGAGTCTTCAGGGCAGTACACAGTCAAGTTCGGGCAACCGTCAAAAACCCATGAATCCAGACTCGCAACGCTGTTCGGCATGTACAGCTTCTCAAGGCTCATGCAATTATAAAAAGCTGAGCGCTCAATGATCATGACTCCTTCCGGAATGGTGAGCTCCGTCAGTCTGTGGCAGCCGAAGAATGCCTGATCTCCTATGCGTGTCACAGTCTCCGGAAGGATGATCTCGGTTGCCCTTATGCTGCCAGAGAAAGCTCTCGACCCGATCTTAGTCACTCCCTCCGGTATCACAATCCTTTCGGCAGTGCTCCACTCGAAGGCCCACTCCCCTATCTCGAACAGATCCTCTACAAGAACAGCTTTGCCGGTCAATCCTGCAGGATACTTTACAAGTACCGACCGGTTCTTGTCATATAGGGCTCCGTTATATGAGGAATAGGCCATATTGTCTTCGGACACCTCTATCTCCCGCAGAGTCATGCAGTAAGTGAAAGCCTGCGGACCTATACTGTTGACTTTGGCGGGAATGCTTATCTTCTCAAGCGCCATACATCCCGAGAATGCCATGTCACAGATCTCCTCGAGCGACTGCGGCAGCACAACTTTTCTCAGTCTGCTGCACTGGTCGAAGGTGTTCTCCGGTATCCTAGTTACACCTTCCGGAATAGTGATGATCTCGAGTTCTTTATCTTTAGCAAATGATTGGCAATCCATATCTAAAACTCCATGTGTATCAGAATCAGAATATAGTATTCGTCTCCGTCTTTATTGCCTTCGATTGGGATCAGCTTGCTGTCACCTTTGAGATACTTGTCTCCCTCTGACTTTTGAATATATCCGATCAACAAAGAAGGAAGCTTGTAATCACTAAATATGGCATCTGGATAAGCAGAGCACCAAACCAGGTCAACGTGCTCATCAGTCAGGAGATTCTCTGCAAACTCAGGGTGAGCCATCGCTGCGTGAACGGTGATGTTCTGTGCCTCTTTGAGATCGATATTTCCTCTTGAAATAACATAGATTCTATCAGTGACAAGCTTTGGCTCAGCCAACGGCTTCATGTCATCAAACGATAACCTGAAATTGCCTTCTTCATCCATCTTGAATGCGGGGAACATAGGTGTTGGCGATACTTCTGCTGCCCCTTCTTTTTTCTTCTTTTTGTTCCAGAACATAGCTCTCTCCTCTCTTTTGTTTTATGAAATAGCGTTCATATAATCCAGCACCGATTTATATGCCCTTTCATACTCTTCGGCGCTGTTCGTCATCCCCATCAATCTGTTGTAAGCGTCTGATGCCTTGCTGCAATAGTTGAGCCTCTGCTCTGTTGTTAACCGATCTGACATTCCGAGTCTGAAGTATGCAAGAGCAAGGTCTTCGATTATCCTGTAATCATCTCTCTCATCAGCGAGAGGTTCCAGTATCTTCAGAGCGCTTTTGTAGTTCACATTCGCAACAGGCTGGTGACCTCTTCTGCTGTTGATCTCGGCGCATCTCATGTAGCTCTTGGCTAGGTTGTGCCCGGAGTTCGGATCATTTTGTATCTTTGAGGCTCGCATATCGACCTCAAGTGCATCTGTAAAGTATTGAGTGGCATTGGTAAGATCATTTATGCTAAGGTGGATGGATCCGATCTGATCAAGCATTTCTGATATCACACGCATCAGCTGCAAATCGTTCCTGAATTCTTTTTCTGCATCTCTGCATATAGCAAGAGCTTTCTCAAAGTATTCAACAGCCTTCTGTCCCGATCCCTTAAATGTCTTCTCCATATCGCCGAAGCGACCGTAGACCTTGGCAGTCAGAACGATCGCGCTGTACCTGTCACTTCTGTCCGTTAGGCTCTTGCAAATATCGAGAACGTCGTCGTAAAGAATTCTCGCTCTCTCAGCTGCTAACGCATCCCCGCCTGCCCTCCTCATCAAAGTGTTGTCTGCGATGCGGAAGGTATCGATAGCATCGGATATGTTCTTTGGCCTGTCCTCTTCATATTCGTCAAGTCGAGCTCGAATCTCGTTGTATTTTTCTATGTAAGCATTTGCTTCATTCAAATCATGTATTTTGAGAAAATCTGCGTATTCGAGATATGAATCTGCAAGCCTTGACAAGTCCTCTGTCGTGCCTGTAACTGCTTCGATTTGTTCACAGACAGTCACACCGAGCTTTGCATACTTGGTTACTTCTGAGTGCATCCTGAGCTGAAGATATACGGCACTCATAAGATTGCATATGCGTGTCCGGATGCGAAGAATACCAATGTCGTCTGCCTCAGCCTCACCGTCCGAGATCCTGTCCTCCATCAGCAGTCCGGTATCCGACAGGAACTGTTCGGCAAGAAATCTTGCCTCTTCAGACATTCCTCCCCCGTAATATGTGGAGGCAAGTGATATCATGCTTTCACAGTAATTGTCGAGAGGTGCATCTTCATACATTGAATGCATCCTTCTTCGCAGCTCATATGCTGATCTGTATGATTCGGCTGAATCCCCGTTTCGCTGCAGATCGGCGCAAATGTGTCCTTCCTCTTCATATACTGAAGCGAGCACGTTGTCAGTACGGAGCGAGCTGCCCTCGAGCGGCAGCAGTACGCCGAGTGCTTTTTCGCAGACCGAGAGTGCTCTATTGTAATTCCTTGGAATGCCGTCGCCTATTCGATACATTTTGATCAATCTCAGATATGATTCATAGCATCCATTGTTCGCAGACATCCTGAATAAGTCAGCCGCCCTGCCGGCATCAGTCTCGGTGCGTATACCGTTCTTATAGGCCAGTGCAATGTAGTACAGATGCTCTCCATCATCGTTCAGAAGAACACTCTCGTCTACGCCGGCCTCTTCAATCAGACGCTGCCTCAGGGTCTTGCCCAGTCTGTCCATATCATCAGGATCTATCATCAGAGCATTGATTCCCGGGTATAGAGATTCGAGATTGTCAAGAGAAGGCTGATTGAAGCGCTTCATTTCAGCGGCGATTAGTGGCTTGCTCTTTCTGACCGCGTTGGGATACTCGTGATCAGCGACGTAATTGCCCGGCTCCTCAAATGACGATGTTACACTCATCACGAATACATCGCTCTCATCGAGAGCCGACATGATATTGCTATCGAAGGATTCTCCCGGGATCAGGTACTCATCGTACCAGATAGCGGTGTCTCTGCAGATATCTACTTTATGGATTCTGCGCATAAGATCCTGCGCATGTTCTCTGTCTTTCTTTCGGTAGCTAAGAAAAATCTTAGATGAGAATTCATCTTGTATTCTCTGAACCTCTTCTTCATTTACCATAACCGAGCTCAGGAACGTCGCCAGCTTGTCCTCATATCTCAGCGCCGTCGGATCCCGGTTAAATCTGTTCAGGAACTGCAAACCGATGAAAACCGAGGACTTATTGAAGGCGTCAATCAGCTCTCCGGACTCATCGGCTTCTGCCAGTATCGGCAGAATGGTGATGTTGTGACTGAGAGCATAAGGCAGTTCAACGTCGAGCGCCCGACTGCTCTCTCCGAGCAGTTTGCGCGTGACCGGCACGACAATCAGTTGTATCTCGCTTAGGAGCGTAAATAACTCGTTCTCATCATAAGTCCCTGCAGGATTCTCCTCATAGAAAACAGCGCAATTTTCCTGCACCGCAAAAACATCCGAGCATATGGTCCTGAAATGCTGCTCAAAATCATCTGGATGGCAGCTTACATAAAGCCGCGGCATCACTCTCGTAAGTGTACCTGTTCTAGTAAGAAATTGTAACATATGCTCTTCTATCAGTTCAGCATATAGATCCGAAGTCCATCGTACTTCTTTATCAGTTGCAGCATACTGTTAAACGGCTCGAAGTCCTTTTCTTTTTCTTCTGCTGGAAACGCCTCGTAATGAGCGAAAACCTCCGTTTCCTTTGGATTGCCTGCCATCGCCAGCTTGTGCATGCGCAACTGCTCACGGAGTGCTTTCCGTGCGATTTTCTCATCGCCATATCGTTTCAGCATTTCCTCCGGGAGCTGTACCGTTTCATACAGATCCCCGCTGATCCAACCCATGGTGATATGCTCCCGAATCCAGCGCTCATGCTCCATCGGCGCAAAGACCTTCATCTGTTCCTCCGTGAAAGAGGTAATCATTTCATAATCCACCGGTCTGTCCGTATAGAAACAGCCCAATGCATCCAGATACCCGGCAAAACTCTTGGCCTGATTGATATTGGACAGCTGGTATTCGAGCGAAAGTTCCTCAAATTCCTTTTCCAGAGCGAACGTGTCCACATCCTTTTCATTGCCCTGATAGGAATATCGTGCATTCAGTGCCACGGCAAAATCATACAAGTGCAAGAAGTTGCTGTTGGACAGATAGGTGTGCTTGTTTTTTCTGTCCGCATCCTTTGTATGCGGGATGACGGTCAGCGGAACGTCCGTGGTGTCCACAATCTTTTCGATGTCAGAAACAAATCGTTGTTCCTTTTCCGCCATATCGCTGTATGCTTTTAAGCGGGGAGCTTTTCCTTCTTGACCCCCGTCTTCCCATCTGCGATACTCTGCCTTGAAAGCATCTATCTTCTCTTGCTCTTCCTTGTCGTAGTAGTACACGGCATGGATGGCATTATTCTTGAAATGGAAATCCGCAGCCATCGGATGCAGTTCTGAGCGGGTATTTCGTCCGTAAGCCGTGCGATCCCAGCATTGCAGTTCATCGCAGAGCATTAACAAATATGCAAGCGGGTGAACCTCCATCCTTAGCGGTTCCTTGTGATTGTCTTTATTCTTATAGAAAGAGATGGCGAACTTAAACAAGCTGTTGTGCAGCAGGATCGCCGTCAGAGCATCTATGTGCTTTTCGTTGATTTTTTCTATTCCTATCGAGTTCTCAATCTCACGATAGAGCCTTGCCGAACTGAAATAGGCATGATCCATATAATAATCGAAGTTGTCAGGACGGGTTGGCTTATCGTGGATCTTGCCCAGCATATAGTCTTCCGTAAAATCGTAAACCATTCCAAGTTTTTCCGTAATGCCGAAGGCGAATAATTCTTCCGTGCTATCGAAGGTTCGTCCGTAGAGTTTTGTGAATTGTGCCTTTGCCTCACCTCCCAGATTTGTGATTACATCAACATCGTGGTAGGCAATATAAAGGCTGCCCTTGCCGCGCTTCTCACCGGATACTTCAAAGTAGGAATGCACCTGTTCAAAAGGAAGTTCAAAAGGATAACCGATATCATGAAAGAGAGAGGTTAAGCCCCAGTATTCCAAAAAACAGCCGGCCGCCGCACTGTCTTCTTGCGTGTTCGCATCATCCGGATCAAAACCATAAAACCTCTTGAACACAGTGCGGTATGCCTTATTGGATTCATAAATGGCAAGCCCCAGCGCAAAGACATAGACCGAGTGGGAATAATGATCCCTGTGCTTCATCAAAAGAGAACTTCCGTTGGACTCGAATTCTGAAAGCAGTTCCACCATCTTTTTGGATTTCCCGTAATGCCCGAAGAACATTTCAAGATAGCAATAATAAATGGTATAGGCATCCTCAGCCACGCCGGAGTCGATGAACTTGTCCAGCTCTCGCTCCAGGCATAAACGGTTGATGTCCATCTGCATGTTATATGGGATCTGACCCACTTGCAGGCTAGTACCCTGATAGGCGCCGTCCGATTCTTCCGCTTCTGTTTCCGCATTAAATCCAAGGCCCTCACATCTTGTGTGAAGAAAACGCTGTGCCATCGCTTTCAGCCCGTGGTCTATAGTATCGTAATGCCGTTCCGGCTGCAGAGGCCCTGTTCTCATCCCGAACGCATCTTCAATTTTCTTTTGCATCTGTTTTAATGCCGTATATGCCATATCCTCTAATCTCTTATCATTCAATATCCTGTTATATTTGATTCGACACAATGGGCGTCGTCAAGCATCTTTGCAGAAAGGACAGGTGTTTATGGATTTTGTGTATTTCAGACATTTGCAAGATACTCTCTTAATCTTTTTATAACTGTTTATTGAGAAACAATATGTATATTTTCTCTCTGTCAATTATATTCGCTATAATGAATAAAGACAAAAAGAAAAATATGTTAAGGAACAATTCATTCAGTGGCTATACGGAACAGCAAACCACTCAGATTGCCATGATGACTACACGTCCCGCATAGAGCACCTTTTAGCCATCAGAAGTCTGAACGGCATGGTCACAAAGGGCTTTGATGAGATACCACTCTTTAAGCAGGGCAAGGAATATGTGCTGTTCCTTTATCATACTGATGAAGGGCACTATAACACTCAGGGAGAATTTCAGGGAGCCGGTACTGTTACCGGGAACAAAGTTCAGTTCTCCAGGGTAAAGTGTGATGAAATAACTAAGGCTCTGTCCGGCAAAAATCTTGCTGACTTAGATACGATAATCAGAGATACGGATATTCGCAGTTGCAATTAAGGGGCTTTCAATACCATAACTGCATCCTTAAAGTTACGGAATACTTCTGCTACATACTCATCATCAAACGCTTTTTTATTGATAGAGCCATCATCATTTCTTATGCTGTTACACAAATCATTGAACGCTACCTCTAGTTCGCGCAAAAAATAATAATCCTC
>JBMNTB010000019.1:0-31460 GCA_050945515.1 Saccharofermentanales bacterium | reverse complement strand
CACCCCTTATCTCTATTTTCTTGTCAAGGTCAAGGCCAATGAACAGAAAACAGAAGAAACAGCTACGGCTGTTTGGTACGTAAGTACGTAATTATTATTGCATTAGGATAAAAATGGATAATTTTAATTTGCAGAATGAACAGGAAAATTCAGCATTTGATCAAATGCTGAAACGCGCTGAGGCTGACTCAGCACAGCATGAGCACAGTACTGAAGATGAACTTCATAACCTAGCGGATAATCCGCGCGCCCTAGTTGAAGATTTTGAAGAGTCTTTAACTGACAATAGACCGGATGCAACTGCTTTTGACACGCATAGTGATTCAGAATACTCGGACGAGGATATCCAAGTTCTGGAGGGATTGGAAGCTGTGCGTAAGCGCCCAGGCATGTACATCGGAGATACAACACCAAGGGGCCTCCACCATCTGATATATGAGATTGTGGCTAACTCTGTGGATGAAGCGCTGGCTGGGCGCGCTGATACAATTATTGTTTCGGTCTATCCTGACCAATCGGTTGAGGTAGAGGACAACGGGATCGGCATACCGGTAGGGATGCATCCGCAGATGGGCATTCCGACTGTTGAAGTAGTGCATACCATATTACATGCGGGAGGAAAATTTGGTAGCGGCGCCTATTCTGTTTCAGGCGGATTGCATGGGGTAGGAGCTTCTGTTGTCAATGCACTTTCTTCTTGGATGGAAGTCATAGTCAATCGCGATGGTCAATCGCACCAAATTCGATTTGAACGTGGAGTTACGACAGAACCGCTGACTGTTACGGGGAATACGAATAAAACCGGTACTACCACCAGATTTAAACCTGACCCGCAGATATTCCCTGACGACGTGATTGATTTTGATCTGATGATCACCCGTTATCGAGAGATGGCTTTCCTTAACCGCAATGTCAAAATTGTTCTGATCGATAAGCGCGTGGAGCCGCAGGTCGAAAAGACGCTATTCTATGAGGGCGGCATAATCTCTTTTGTTGAATATTTAAACAGACATAAAAATGCGCTGCACAAGGAGCCGATTTATTTCTGTGGCACGGAAGAGGATACATTCGTAGAGGTGGCAATCCAATACAATGACGGCTATTCAGAAAATGTTTACTCCTATGCCAATAATATTGCCACCATTGAAGGCGGTACTCATTTGACCGGATTTAGATCTGCAGCCACCAAGACTATCAATGAATATGCCCGTAAATACAATTTCTTGAAAGATAATGATAAGAACTTGGCTGGGGAAGATATTCGTGAGGGAATGGCAGCCATTATTAGCATCAAATTATCTGAGCCGCAATTTGAAGGTCAAACCAAGTCCAGATTGGGCAATGCGGAAGTCAGAACGATAGTCGAATCAACGGTTAATGAAAAGCTGGCGACTTATTTGGAGGAAAATCCGCAGATTGCCAGAATCATTGTTGAAAAGGCTCTGTCAGCCGCCAGAGCCAATGAAGCTGCCCGAAAAGCGCGTAGCCTGACCAGAAGAGCAAGTGCTTTAGAATCTAATGTGTTGCCGGGTAAGTTGGCAGATTGCTCAGAGAAAGATCCAGCTTTTTGCGAGGTCTTTATTGTCGAGGGTGACTCGGCTGGCGGAACGGCAAAAAATGGCCGCGAGAGAAAATATCAGGCGATCTTGCCGCTCTGGGGGAAAATGTTAAATGTGGAAAAGGCTCGTGTTGATAAAGTACTAGACAATGAAAAACTAATGCCCATAGTTATGTCTTTAGGTGCCGGCATCGGCAATGAATTTGATCTGGAGAAGCTTCGTTATCATAAGGTTGTGTTGATGGCTGATGCTGATGTTGATGGAGCACATATCAGAACTTTACTCCTAACTTTTTTTTACCGCTATATGAGGCCTTTAGTGGAAGCGGGACATGTTTATATAGCGGTTCCTCCTCTGTACAGGATTTATAATGGCAATGAGAGCTATTATGCCTATGAGGAGGGCGATGTTGAAGAGATTAAGGCTAAAACAGGCTGGACCAGCTTCAAACTGCAACGCTTTAAGGGATTGGGAGAAATGAACCCGGATCAACTATGGGAAACAACTATGAATCCGGAGACTCGCTATCTCAAACAAGTGACGATAGGAGATGCACAAGCTGCGGATGAAATTGTAACTCTCCTGATGGGTGACAAAGTAGAGCCGCGTAGAGAATTTATTCGCGCCAATGCGGTATATGCCAGCACTGATGTCTAAACAATTGTTAAGCAACGACGAAAATACTTGTTGTAAAGTCAAGATTCTTTAGAAGTTGCAACCGGAATGTTTCACGTGAAACATTCCGGTTTTTAGATATTCTGATATGAGGAAATGGCCTTGAGCCTGTATTTTCAGGGGTTGGGATGATCTGTAAAGATTGTGTGCCTTTGCTACCTCTGGTTGTTTATTTAATAGAGTTGTCATAAGAATAGGAAGCGTGCTGTGTTAAGATATTTACAATTAGCAGGAGGATGTTATGGGAACTGTTATTTCCGTAGTGAACCAAAAGGGTGGTGTCGGCAAAACGACGACTGCTGTTAACTTGGCAGCATATTTAGGTAAACGGTCACGGAAAACGTTGCTGATTGATGCTGACCCCCAAGGTAATGCCACGTCCGGCCTGGGATTTGCTAAGAAGGATCAGGAAAAGACAACATATGACGTAATGATTAATGAATTGCCCTTGATGGAGGCAGTACAAAGTACGGAATATCGCAATCTTTCCTTATGTCCCGCAAATATTGAATTAACCGGTGCTGAAATTGAGTTAATTTCAGTGCCGGAGCGTGAAAAAGTGCTTGCTAAGGCAGTATCTTTCATTAGGGATCGATTCGATTATATTCTGATTGATTGTCCGCCCTCTCTGGGTTTAATGACGGTCAATGCACTAACAGCCTCAGACAGTATTCTGATCCCTATCCAGGCCGAATATTATGCCTTAGAGGGGTTGGAGCAGCTAATCGGAACATATAGCCTTGTGAAGAACAGCAGCAATCCGGAGTTGGAGGTTTTGGGCATAGTTATCACTATGTTCGATACGAGAACTCAGTTGGCGCATCAGGTGGAAGCGGAAGTCAGGGAGCATTTTCCGGAGCAGGTCTTTAAAACAGTGATCCCTCGCAATGTCCGTCTCAGCGAAGCGCCCAGTTACGGCAAGCCAATTCTGGCTTATGATAAATGGTCGCGCGGTGCCAGAGCTTATGATTCTTTAGCTAAAGAAATTATCCGTCAGAAATAACTCCTAGGAGATAATAAATGTCACAGAGTAAAAATAGATCTAATCAGTCAAAAGCAGAAAACAAGAAAACAACCGGCAGGGGCTTAGGTCGAGGCCTGAATGCCTTACTGGGCACAGAAACGCTGTCAGTAACTACTGGTACGGGGGTTGAGCAAGTAAAGAAAGTTAAGCTCAATGACCTTAGTCCCAATCAAGATCAGCCGCGACAGACTTTTGATCCGGAACGTTTGCAAGAGCTTGCAGATTCCATCCAGAAAAACGGCATTGTCCAGCCGCTGCTGGTCATACCCGCACGAACCGGCGGAGGCTATACCATTGTTGCAGGCGAAAGACGCTGGCGTGCAGCCAGATTGGCAGGTTTAAAAGAAGTTCCGGTGATCGTCCGTGCCTTGGATGACAAAGAAGTGCAGCGGATTGCCCTGATCGAGAACATCAATCGGGAAGATCTCAATCAGATTGAAGAAGCTCAAGCCTTGCAACGACTGCTGACAGAGCATGCGATGACTCAAGAAGAGCTGGCAGTTGACATTGGGCGTAGCCGATCAGCTATTGCCAATACTTTACGGCTACTGAATCTTCCTGAGGCAATTCAGGACCAGGTGCGCACCGGTTCAATATCGGCCGGACATGCTAGAGCGCTGCTGGCACTGAAGACTGAAACAGAACAAGTCGCGTTGTCTGAACGTATTATCAATGAAGGGCTCTCAGTGCGAGAGACGGAAAGGGCTGTTCAGCGTGCTTTGCGCCCTAAAACCAAAAATATTGAGCCAAACGAGGCACAAAGGCTTAGTATCAAAACAACTGAGTTGAGCATCTCCAAGGCATTGGGAACAAAAGTTCGTTTTACTTATAAAGGCGGAAGAGGATCAATTCTTATCCGTTATAAGAATTTAGATGAGCTGCAAAGATTGCTAGAGCTGTTTGGAGCTGACGGAATATCTTGACTTTAACGGCTGTATCGTTAGTGCCGCCAGTGGTGTAATCGACAATTATTTTGTGTTAGGACCGGGTCTAACGACCCGGTTCATATTTTTGGTGCCGTATTTCCTGATCTGAGAAAAGGACAACCAATTTTATAGCGCCTTCGACCCTGCTTTTGTAATATGAGCTGCGTATCCTCTATATAGAAATAATATATTTGTTTGGACAGGATTATAGAAAGGAAAAGCAGTGTTTGAAATATCTGGTAATGGAAACGCATGACGCTTACTGTATTGTTTTGGATCAGAAGGGGCGTTTCATCAAAGCAGATAATGAAGGCTATCTGGCTGGTCAGAGATTAGATCAGATCTCAGAGTATAGGTTTCCCGGGAGTCGTTTAGCTTGGCGCCGGACCATTGTGTTGGCCGCCAGCATGGCGGCTGCAGTTCTAATAATTTTTGCTTTGCAAATTTATCAGGAGCATTTCAAACCTTTTGCTTCCGTGTATTTTAAAATCAACCCGGAAATAAGAATTGATGTCAACCGCCATGATCGAGTGATCGAACTTGAGGCTTTGAATGATGAGGGCGAGGTGCTGCTGCAAGGCTATGATGCCAGACGACAGGATCTGGAGATCGTAACTGATGAGCTGGTCGATCGAGCGATTAATTTAGGTTTTCTTGTGGATGGTGGCGCAGTTACATTAACACTTACCGGCCCTGATGATTGGTTTCGTGATAAAGGTGTTGATTTACGCAAAACACTTAGTCAGAAACTGGAAACAAAAGCGTCAGTCTCAATTCACATTGTGAAGTTTATTCCGGATCATTCCTTCCGGTCTCCCGGATTAAGTGAACAGACTGCTTCCCCGCCAGACATGACAGGGCCTGATCCGACGGCGATCGCAAGCCCTGGGGTGACAGCTGAACACACAAAACAAAACGATGTTAGCAAAAGTAAAGACGGCACAAGAGCTGAGCAGCAAGTGGTGCCCGTTGACAATGATGACAGCGAATATGATGATTAGAAACTTTTGCCGGCGACCCCACTTTCGGCGAACGTAATCCGTATCCTATGGATGTACAGACGAAAATCTGCAACAAATAAACGCGATAAGCATTCTGCAAAGGAGTAAATTATGAAAAAGTCAAGACAAATAATCACTTTGATTGTTTCCATCCTTTTTGTCGCAGCAACCCTATTTGGCTGCGCTAAAGGAACAGCATCGAAAGATGCCTCTCTGGACGAGATAGGCACAATTCATTTAAGAGTTAACCCCGAGATTATGATTCAGTATGATAAAGATGGTTTAGTTACACTTATCAAAGGGGAAAATGATGACGGCGAAAAGATTGTCGCGAACTACAAGGACTTTGTCGGCAAAGATGCCCGCGTAGTTGTCAAGGAACTCATAACCGAAATTCATGAGGCGGGATACTTTGTTTCTGAAATTGATGGCAGTGACCGCAATCTTACCATCGAAATCGAAGACGGTTCAGTTTTGCCGCAGCCTGATTTTGAAAAAATGATTGCCAAAGATGTGCGTTCAACACTGCGTTCTTTGAACCTGAATGTTCAACTGCACGGCATTGATGCTTCAGATTATGATGATATCGCTGATCCGACTGCAGAGAGCGGAGAATATATCACTCTGGCCAGAGCCAAAGAGATCGCACTTGCTCATGCTAATGTGAAGGCAGCAGATGCGGTATTTGATGATAAGGACTTCGACCTTGATGATGGGAAAGCAGTCTATGAGCTGGAGTTCAAGGCGAATGGGATAGAATATGAATATGATATCGATGCCAAAACAGGTAATATCCTGAAGTATAAGCACGACGATAAGAATGCTGGTACTGAGCCGAACGCAACCGACGACAGTAACTATGAGGATACAAAAGCCACTGATGACAGTGACTACGATGATGATGACGATGACAGCGATTATGACACCAAATCTACAACCAGATCTACGACTAAATCTACAACTAGGCGGACTGCCGCTAAGACGGACGACAGCGACTACGACGATGACGACAGCGACGATGATGACGACGATGACAGCGATTATAAGGCCAAGCCCACAGCTAAACCTACGGCCAAACCTACTGCTAAGCCGACTACCGCTCAGACAGATGATAGCGATTATGATGATGTCTCCGACCATGATGACGATAATGATGACGATAGCGACTACGACGATGATTAAGTTGTAAATTAACCGGGAGGAGAGAGCATGGTGTACTTAGACACGAATTGAAGCGCGAGATTAATTATGAGGCCTATCTTCTCTTAACAAAACGCTTAAAAGACATGTCGAGAAAAGATGATGATAGAGGCCATGATGATGTCTCCGGCAATGACGATAATAATGACGATAGCGACTACGACGACGATTAAGTTGTAGATTAACCGGGAGGAGAGCATGATACTTAGGCACGAATTGAAGCATGAGATTAATTATGCAGACTACCTTCTCTTAACAAAACGCTTAAAAGACATGTTGAGGCCTGATCCTCATGCTGGCGCACACGGTGAATACCGTGTGCGCAGTTTATATTTTGACGATCCTTTTGACCGAGCATTGACGGAAAAGATCAGCGGAGTTAACAAGCGTGAGAAATTCCGTATCCGCTGTTATAATGAGAACTTTGACTTTATCAGGCTGGAGAAAAAGACCAAGAGATCGGGACTCAGTCGCAAACAAAGTGCCAGGCTTTGTTCAGCGGAGGTAGAAAATATATTGCAGGGCGAATATGATTTTTTGCTGAGCCGGAACGAAGAACTGTTGCAAGAACTCTATGTCAAAATCAAAAGTAATCTGCTAAGACCGCGCACCATTGTGGAATATATACGGGAACCGTTTTTGTATACTGCAGGCAATGTGCGCATTACGCTTGATCGTGACATCCGGACCGGGATGCGCAGCTTGGATTTTTTTACAGTTGATCCACTGTTAGTGCCGGTGAATGAAGCATTTGCCGTTTTGGAAGTTAAGTTTGATCAGTTCATTCCTGATTTTATTGTACAGTTAGTACAGCTCGGATCCCGTCGCTCTGCCGCCTTCTCAAAATATGCTCATAGCCGCAAATACGATTAAGGAGAACCGTATGACTTTTCGAGATATCTTTAAATCCAAATACTTGGAGAATGTTACCAGCATCCCTATCTTTGATATGGCACTGGGTATGTTGTTGGCCTTTCTGGTTGGTCTGTTCATTTTTTGGATCTACAAAAAGACTTATCGCGGTGTGATGTATTCCGCAAGTTTCGGAGTCACTCTGATCGGCCTGACCATGATCTCTACGCTAGTAATTATGGCCGTGACCAGCAATGTCGTATTATCACTGGGCATGGTGGGCGCTCTGTCCATTGTCAGATTTCGCACGGCGATTAAAGAACCTCTTGATATTGCCTTTCTCTTTTGGTGTATCGCGGCAGGTATTGTTCTGGCGGCCGGACTGATACCTCTCGCTGTTTTTGGCAGTCTATTTATAGGATTGATTTTATTTATCTTCGCAAACTGGAAATCCTATGATGACCCTTACATACTTGTTTTGCGTTGTGACAATCAGGATACGGAAAAAATAACAAGGGAAATGCTGGCTGCCGGCAGCAAGAAACTGGTCCTAAAAAGCAAAAGTGTCCGACCGGGTGCGGTTGAGCTTCACTATGAGTTACGGCTAAAGGATGATGACACATCCTTTGTCAGCCTGCTGGCTCATACAGAGGGTGTTTCAGATGTAGTGCTGGTAAGTTATCGCGGAGATTATGTAGGATAATCTATATGCTGAAGCACCGTCACATTGACAAGTTGGGTATTGCCGCCATTATTCTGGCGGTGATTATTACCCTGTTGTTTATGACAGGTGAATCTCTGGGCCTGAAGACTCTACAGAGTTCCCCTGGCTATGCGAGCCGATTATTTGATACCAGCATTGTCCATGAGATAGATCTTGAACTGAAAGAAGCAGATTGGCATTCCATTCTGGGGGATCCCAGAGCTAAAAAATATGTACCTGCTGAAGTTTTAATCGATGGCGAGAGGATTTCGAATGTCGGCTTGCGTGTCAAGGGCAGTAATTCTCTGAATCAGATTCTTAAGTACGGCTCAAAGCGCTTCAGTCTCAAGATTGAGTTTGATCATTATGAGAAAGGACAATCCTATCATGGTCTGGATAAGTTGTCCTTGAATTCATCTTTCCAGGACAATGCCTATCTTAAAGATGTCATGACTTTTGATATGATGGCAAGCATGGGAGTTCCCGCTCCTCTGACAAGCTATGCTTTTATACGGATCAACGGTGAGGACTGGGGTCTGTTTGTGGCAATTGAGGAGATTGAGGATGCTTTTGTGCTGCGCAATTACGGCACCAATCATGGAGAATTGTATAAACCCTCATATCGCCGGCTTGATGATGATAATAGCGATATTGGGCTGATCTACACAGGAGATGAGTTCTGGCGCTATGACAATATCTTCAGGGAGTCTGTATTTAAGGCCAATGATGCGGACAAGAAGCGTTTGATCAAAGCACTGCAAATTCTGTCAGAGGGTCAGGACTTGGAACGGGCGGTCGATATTGAGGCAGTTCTGCGCTATTTCGTGGTCCAGACTTTTGTTGTCAATCTGGACAGCTATTTAGGGCGGACCGGACACAATTATTTTCTCTACGAAAAGGACGGCAGGATCTCCATGTTGCCCTGGGACTATAATCTGGCCTTTGCAACCTATGCGCTGGGCATGACAGATCCGATTGATGATTCGACATTATTCGTCAATTATCCGATCGATACGCCGGCTCCATTTGAAGTTATGGTGCGCCGGCCGTTATTCTTTGTGCTGATGCAAGATCGGGATAATATTATTCGTTATCATCAGCTGTATGATGAATTTTTGGTTGAGTATCTAGAGAGCGGTTACTTTGAGGACAAGGTCGATACCATCGCCGAATTGATCTCGCCTTATGTTGAGTGTGACCCGACAAAGTTTGCTTCCCATGACCGATTTTTACTGGCGGTTGATACTTTCAAGTCTTTCAATTTGCTCCGTACCCAGAGCGTGAGGGGTCAGCTGGACGGCACAATCCCGGCAACTTTTCGCGGACAAGCGGAAAATCCTGATGCCAGAATAGATGCATCTGCGATCAGTGTGCCGGATATGGGCTGTTTTGCCGATATGCGCAATCTGGTCAACGGCTTACTGCCTGAAGAATAGGCTACAAGAATGCCGGATTTGCAGTATAGTAGGAGAACACGGGTAAAATAATTTACTGGCATAATAAGCTGATTTAGGAGGTTGAATATGCCCTACTATTATTATAATGATCCGACTCTTATATTGTTTTATATCGGTGCTGTTCTGAGCGTGTTAGCCTCGCTAAATGTCAGACGAACATTTAATAAATATTCCCTGATTCGCTCTAAAAGCGGCTTAACAGGCTCTCAGACGGCAAAGCTGATCTTGCAGAAATCAGGTATTAATGATGTTTCTGTGCAAGCGGTAGGAGGGAATCTTACGGATCACTATAAACCGTCAACCAAAACATTGAAACTTTCACAACCGGTGATGAATGTGGATTCGATCGCTGCTGTCGGTGTGGCAGCCCATGAAGTTGGCCACGCACTCCAACATGCCAAGCAATATGCTCCCCTTCAGATTCGCTCCGCCTTGGTCCCTGTAGTTAATATTGGCAGCCGCTTGGCTTGGCCGATTATTTTGGTCGGCTTGATCGTGCAGGAATCATGGAGTAAGACTGTTCTCAATATCGGGGTTCTGCTATTTTTCCTAACCACAATATTCTCCTTGATTACTTTGCCTGTAGAATTTAATGCTTCCAAGCGGGCGCTAAGGGCTTTAAAAGAGACACAGGTTCTTAGTAAGGAAGAATTGCGAGGAACGCGCAAGGTTTTGAGGGCTGCTGCCATGACCTATGTGGCAGCTGCTGCAGCTTCGATTCTGTCTTTGTTGAGGATACTACTCTTAACTCGTTCCAGACGGCGCGACTAATAATTTTTAATAATAATTTCTCAATCGGGTAGGATCCCGGCCATTATTTGGCCGGGGAGACCTACCCGATTTGCAATATGTGTCTGAACAATTGCCCCTAAAGGCGTCATTGTTTACGCAGGTACTATAGCCAGATCCTCCGGATGCTATAACCCAGAAAGATTACAATAATTCCGAGCATAGATAAGATTATTCCGATCTCGGAAGCCGGACGCTCTCCTGTTGTCGGCAAAGGTGTGGCAACGATTTCCGGCTCTTTCTCATTACCGATTTCTACAAAATTTATATAAGCCGTACTACCATCAACTGTAAATTCTACAGGCTTAGCGATTTGATAACCTGCCGGCGCTGTATCTTCTATCAGGACATAAGTTTTGTCCTGGTGCAGGCCCCGGATTATATGTGGCTGCTCAGTCGAGGTCCAGGTTTCGACCAACTCACCGCTCTCCTTCTCTTTGAGTGTCAGCTTAGCACCGGGCAGCTCTTCTCCGGTGGTGGTGTCCTTCTTACTGATCTCGGTGACCGTCAATTCGTCGGTCATCTCGACCTTGTTTGTAACACTGTTCTTACCATCGATCGTGAATTCCACGTCCTGACAGAGCGAGTAACCTAAAGGTGCTGTATCTTCCGTCAGGATATAGGTTTTGCCTTGGTGCAGCCCTCTGATGATATGTGGCTGCTCGGTTGAGGTCCAGGTTTCGACCGGTTCACCGGTCTCCCTCTCTTTGAGGGTCAGAGTTGCTCCTGGCAGCTCTTCTCCGGTGGTAGCGTCCTTCTTACTGATCTCGGTCAGCGTCAGTTCGTCGGTCATCTCTACTTTATTTGTCACACCATGTGCACCATCGATGATGAACTCCACATCCTGACATAGAGCATAGCCTAAGGGAGCGAGGTCTTCCGTCAGGACATAAGTTTTGTCCTGGTGCAAGCCCTTAATTATATGCGGCTGCTCTGTCGAGACCCAGGTTTCGACCGGTTCACCGGTCTCCCTCTCTTTGAGGGTCAGAGTTGCTCCTGGCAGCTCCTCTCCGGTGGTAGCGTCCTTCTTACTGATCTCGGTGAATGTTAACTTGTCGATCATCTCCGCTTTATTTGTCACACCATGCGCACCATCGACCGTGAACTCCACATCCTGACAGAGTGCATATCCTAAGGGAGCGAGGTCTTCCGTCAGAACATAGGTTTTGCCCTGATGCAGGCCCCTGATTATATGCGGCTGCTCTGTCGAGACCCAGGTTTCGACCGGTTCACCGGTTTCCCTCTCTTTGAGGGTCAGAGTTGCTCCTGGCAGCTCCTCTCCGGTGGTAGCGTCCTTCTTACTTATCTCGGTTACTGTCAACTTGTCGATCATCTCCACTTTATTTGTCACACCATGCGCGCCGTTGACCGTGAACTTCACGTCCTGGCAGAGTGCATACCCCAACGGAGCCAAATCTTCTGTCAGGACATAGGTTTTGCCCTGATACAAGCCCCTGATTATATGCGGCTGCTCGGTCGAGACCCAGGTTTCGACCGGTTCACCGGTTTCCTTCTCTTTGAGGGTCAGAGTTGCTCCTGGCAGCTCCTCCCCGGTAATCGCATCCTTCTTGCTGATCTCGGTTACTGTCAGCTCATCGATCATCTCGACCTTGTTTGTAACACTGTTCTTACCATCGATCGTGAATTCCACGTCCTGACAGAGCGAGTAACCTAAAGGTGCTGTATCTTCCGTCAGGACATAAGTTTTGTCCTGGTGCAGGCCCCTAATTATATGCGGCTGCTCTGTCGAGACCCAGGTTTCGATCAGCTCTGTGGTTTCCTTTTCTTTAAGGGTCAGAGTCGCTCCTGGCAACTCCTCCCCGGTGGTAGCGTCTTTCTTGCTGATCTCGGTGTGAGTTTGCTCGTTGGAGATCTTAATTTCTTGAGTTAGGGATGCCGATCCAGACTCGTCACCGGATAAAGTTACATTTGTTTCTTGCGTCGGGGTATAACCAGGCGGTGCCTTGACTTCTGAGACTGTATATTTACCCTGTGGTAGAGGAGTAGATTCAGCAATTCCTCTCTGATCGGTGGTGATTCTCATAATTTCTTTTTGATCTTGTCTAATCTCAAAAGATGCACCCACCAAAGGCTTTTGATCTTCGCCCGTCTTTGCAATCCTAATCTTGATTTGCTGCGGCATATTTTTCAGTGGTGTTGTGTAATATATATTATTAGTCTCACCGCCTTTGATCTGAATCTGTCTGGGCGTGGAATCCAAGACATAGCCCCGAGGTGCTTTTGTCTCGGTAAGGGTATAAATGCCCTCCTCAAGTTGCGGTGAAGAATAGGTTCCGGAGTTCAAGGTGAAATTCAGAACGGTATTGCCTTTGCTGTTCTTTAAATTAAACTGTGCTCCGCTGAGTTCTGCTCCCGCATCATCTGTTTTTTTAAGTCTGAAAACACCGGTAGCCGGAACGGAGTCAAGGCTGACAGTTGCTACTTTGGGAGTAGGGATGCCGGCGGTGATGATTGGCTGCCTCCAGATACCTCCGGGAATTGTCACAAAATAGAATCTGGAAATACCTTGATACTGCTGTAAACGGTTTAATCTAACAGTGCCGCCGGCGAAGTCCTTAGTCGCAGTGAGGTTCAATTTGTTGCCGGAAATTGTCGCCGACAAGCCGGCAGGGAGATCAGTAACTGTATACTCATTTAATATCGCATTCGTATCCGTTAATGCCAGTGATCCTCCGACAGTGATCTCATGGCGCGAGCCGTGAAAGCTGGGATCTTCCTTTAAATAGGAATTAATTTTCTTTAATATAGCAGCTTTCCAATTATTGTATCCTGCCAATGAAACACCCGGCCCGCTGGCAGCGATGATTTCCATATCAGTAGCTTCCTGACCGACATAGATTTTCGTGTAAAATGCATCTGCTTTAGACTTGGCGGACAGCTCCCAGCCGTAAATTGTTGCCAACTCAATATTTTTTTGCTTGGTTGCGTTCAAATTATGAAGTCTGGCGGGAATGATGCTGTAGCTATCGCTGCCTGCGCCATAATTACGACCATTTTCACTTAGAATATAGGGATTGAGGCAATAGCTTATGTCTGAATCCATTCTGATAACGGTTAGAGAAGTGTAATGATTAGATTCTGATCCGTACAGACCAGCGGGCAGACGAAAAGTGTATTTGAAATCCTTATCCAGATCGACATAGGAAATCGCCGCAGCAACAAAAGTGCTGCAATATAATAATGTTATCAACAGTGCCAAAAACGCAGAGAATAATTTTTTCTTCACCTTAAAAACACTCCTAAAATTTAATGAGCGGTAAGCTCTCACAAGCAGTATTTGCTGTTTACATGCGTCCGCATTTTGATTATGTGATGGCTGGTCGGAGCAAATAGAACAGACAGCTCGGCAACTTGAGACAGTAATCGACATCGGACTACCGCAGCACGTGATAAATCATTAAAAATGCCCGCGAGATAAATCTAAAGTCGGAAGCTAAAACCTCAGGCATTGACAGATTTTAGGCTCGCATATATTGTGGGTATGATGTTTTACCTAGTTTTTACAATGATTTAATCGCGGTATTATCTTAATTTCCTAAGCTGGATTGGGAGCCAATTGGCTCCCTAAGTTGTAAATCTACGGAGGAAAAACATGAAAAAAACAAAAATCTTTGTAATTATGCTTCTGGTAGCTGCGTTATTTGCCGGACTGGTTGCCTGCAGTGACAAGAAGACAGATGAAACCAAAGCACCCGCAACAGAGGCTGAAGCTACTGATGCGCCTGAAACAAAGGCAGCCACGGAAGCTCCTACAGAAGCTCCCACGGAAGCTCCCACAGAAGCTCCTACTGAGGCGCCTGCTGCTGCTCTAACCGGTGCAATACACGTTTATTCGCGTGACGCTTCATCCGGAACCAGAAGTGCTTTTGAAGAACTGGTAGGATTCGAGGGTGAACTCACTGACGATGCTATCGTTACTGATTCAAACGGAGATATGGCAGCTAAGGTCGGAGCCGATCAGTATGCTATTGGCTATGTTTCATTAACAACAGATTTTGCTGCTAATAATATTAAGACCGTCAGCTATGAAGGCGTTGAGCCGACACAAGAAAATGTGCTGAATGAGACTTACACGCTGGCACGTCCCTTTAACTATGTTACCCGTGCCGCAGGTGATTTCGGTGATGACAAGAAAGAGCAACTTGTCAAAGCTTTCATAGCTTTCCTGACCGAGAGTGCTGAAGGCGCCAATGCGATTAGTTCTGCCGGCGGCATTGTTGATGCAGCGGGCAAGAAGCCTTGGGCCGAGCTGAAAGCCGATCATCCGATAGTTGATAAAGATAATTCCGGCATTGAGCTGGTCACAGTAGGATCTACCTCAGTCGAAAAGGCGATCAGGGCTGCTCTGGAAACTTTCCAACCCATGGCGGGTAACTTTACCTTCAAGATGAGCCATGCCGGTTCTGGTGAAGGTCCTGCAGGAACTGTCGGTGCCGAAAAAGACTCCGCGAAAAAAGGTGATATCGGCTTTACTTCCCGTCCCTTTAAGGATACTGAAGATGTGAGCAAGAGCATGAGCAATGGCACTTTCTGCCTTGACGCCGTCGTCATCTGCGCGCAGCTGGACAATCCGATCGCAAATCTCAGTAAGGACACTGTTGCAGCGATCTTCAAAGGCGAAGTCGCAAATTGGGAAGACATCAAGTAGGCTCGGATTTCTCTTTGAAACTACTTGATTATCGTTGGTAATCAAATGGATAAGGAAAAAAAGACAATTCAAGCTAAATTAGATTCGTTCCATAGCCGTAAATTATGGCAAGATAAAATTATGAAGAAGATTTTTCAAGGCAGTGCAATACTGGCTGCCTTGATGATCTTCTTCATCAGTTATTTCGTAATTTCCAGAGGCATTCAGCCCTTCCTGTCGTCCTACGGCGACGAACAGCAATCGCTGATTGCCTTTATTTCTGGGGACAGATGGCGCCCTGATATCTCGCCTCCGGTCTTTGGTGTCGGGTTTATCATTATCAATACACTGTTGACTTCTCTGGGAGCGGCAGTGCTGTCTTTCCCCATTTCTGTTTTAACAGCACTCTTCATTGCAAAGATCGCTCCACCAAAACTACGGGCTGTGCTGACCACTATAGTTGAGCTTCTGGCCGCCATACCCTCGATTGTATACGGTGTTTTTGCCGCCGGTACTATTACCGGCCTGGTCAAGGATGTGGGCAATATTTTCGGCATCAACACATACGGCGGTAATTCCATGTTTGCAGTGATCATCCTGCTGGCTATCATGATCTTCCCGACAATTACTTCTCTGTCGGTTGTCGCCATCAGCGCAGTTGATCGCAGTTTGGAATTAGGCTCGATTGCCCTGGGCGCCTCACAGATGGAAACCAATTTCAAAGTAGTACTCACTTCCGCTAAATCCGGCATCTTTGCCGGTCTGGCACTCGGTTTGGGCAGGGCCTTTGGAGAGGCGACGGCAGTTTCGATGGTGGCAGGAAACCGCATGGTCGGACCGACCTGGAATCCGTTTGACATTACCCGCACGCTGACCAGCACGATCCTTAGCGGTATGCATGAAACCTCACCCGGTCTGGATTATGACATGCGTTTTTCAGTTGGTATCATCCTTCTGCTGGTAATACTGGCGACTAATTTCATGATTCAGGTCATCAAAAGGAAAGTCGGAGGTGTAACGCATGAATAAAGCGCGACGCAGAAAAGATATCATGCGCACATCTGTAACTTGGATTTCCGCCGCTCTGGCTGTTTTGGTCTTGACTTCGGTTTTTGTTTTTGTGTTTAAGCGCGGTGCCGGAACTTTCAGCTGGTCGATGCTGAAAGATGATTATTGGTCCAAGAATTATCTGGTAAATTTTGGTGATGTTGCCGCTAATGATTTTGCACTGCCTGATGCGGACAATGAAGATGAGTTTTTCTCTCGCAAGTTCGGCTTCGGGCTGGCTGACGGCGTAGATAAGGAAAATAATCAACTGATGGTGGTGACGGCCGTCTCAGCAATGTCTCCGCTACATGAGGGTGTTATCACTACCGCTGGCCCGGATCAGGGCAAAGTAATGGCTGTTCCTTTAAATGCGAGAATCAGGCGGATTGATTATCTGGATCAGGATAATAACGTCAAAAGTACCGGCTTGCTGGGACAAGACCACTCCGCAGAGGGCGCGATTGGGCGCCTGGAGCAAGAAGCCACTGCCATCAGAGAGATATATTTTCAGAGTACCGGTGGCGGCATCAGAGGCTCTATCATTGCAACTCTGATGTTAATCGGTTTAACTTTGCTGTTTTCTTTACCTCTAGGTATTTCCGCAGCAATTTATCTGCACGAAGTTGCCCCTCGCAACAAAGTGACCGACTGGATTCGGGCAGCTGTAGAGATGCTGGCCGGTGTACCGTCGATTATCTTCGGTCTGATGGGCGTTTCCATGCTGTTTAGAGTTACCAATTTGTTTGGAATTACAACCCAGAGTGTCCTACTGGGTTCATTTACCATGACCATCATGCTACTGCCCCTGATTATGAGGCAGACGGAAGAGGCATTGATAGTTGTTCCCAGCAGTTTGAGAATGGCCAGTCTATCCCTCGGTGCTTCTACAACACAAACTATTTTTAAAGTAGTATTGCCTAATGCTTTACCCGGGATTCTCAGCGCCACTCTCCTGTCGATGAGCCGTATTATCGGTGAATCGGCCGCCTTGATTTTTACTATGGGTACTGCTATCTCCGACTCCCCGAAGATCTCGCAGGGTGCTACTACCCTGGCAGTACACATCTGGACCGTGATGGCAGGAGAACAACCGAATTTTGAGTTGGCCACCGCTATTTCGCTGTTGATCCTGGTCTTGGTTTTAGGCTTGAATGTAACCGTCAAGTTATTGACATATCGTTTAAACAAGAAATGGCAGGTGTAAAATGCTGGCTTTCAAGGTTGAAAATTTAAATCTCTGGTATGAAGAAAATCACGCGCTGATTGATGTTTCTATGGATGTTCCACGGAATCAGGTTACTGCCCTGATCGGGCCTTCTGGCTGTGGCAAGTCAACTTTGCTGCGCTGCTTCAATCGTATGAACGACCTGATTCCCAAAACAAAAATCACGGGAAAAATCCTGATGAAAGGCGACGTAGAAATTCGTGATCCCTCGGTTGATGTTGTCAAACTGCGGACAGATGTCGGCATGGTGTTCCAGAGTCCTAATCCTTTTCCCATGAGCATTTTCGACAATGTTGCCTACGGACTGCGTTGTCAGGGTATCAAAGACAAAAGGCAGCTCAGTGCGACAGTGGAGAGATCCTTGCGACAGGCAGCACTTTGGGATGAGGTCAAAGACAGCTTGCAGCGCAATGCCCTAAAATTGTCCGGTGGTCAACAGCAAAGACTGTGTATAGCCAGAGCCATTGCTCTGGAACCCAGCGTTCTCCTGATGGATGAACCGACATCCGCCCTGGATCCCATTGCCACTGCTAAAATAGAAGATCTGATGCAGTCCTTAAAACAGATGTATACTATAGTAATAGTAACGCATTCCATGAGCCAGGCTGCCAGAATCAGTGATCAGACCGCATTCTTCCTCTTGGGTGAATTGATCGAAGTCGGTCCTACCGCTGATATTTTCCAAGTGCCAAAGGACAAACGGACAGAGGACTATATTTCTGGCAAATTCGGTTAATATATAGCTACAACAGTGGCTGAAGAGCATTTTTAGAAGACGAGGTATCGACATGACGTCAAGACAAGAATTTCAGAATGAGATTCGCTATTTACATGAGCAAATCATCCGGATGGGAGCTGCCGTAGAAAAAGCATTGACACTGGCTACAGATGCCCTTTTCCTGGAGGACAGCGAACTAGCCAAGCAGGTAATAGCCGGGGATGATTTGATCGATGAACAGGAAAGGGAAATTGACCGCCAATGCGTCCGCCTGATTGCGCTGCAGCAGCCTGTGGCGCGGGACCTCCGTGATGTGACCTCAAATCTGAAGTTGATCACTGACCTGGAGAGGGTTGCCGACCATGCTGTCGAAATTTCCGGTTATGCCCTGAACTTGCAAGAGATGGGCAACACCATCACTATCCCTCCGGATCTGATTCGGCTGGCAGAGCTGACGAGGCAGATTCTGCGTGCCGCGCTGGATTCCTATGTTTCGCGTGACAAAACCAAGGCCGCCCTGACTATTCAGATGGAACAACCCATCGATGAAATCTATCAAAAGGTAACTTCCGGTCTGATTGAACAGATGAAGAACAAGAGCGGGGCAATGAATATCCTTGCTGAGCTGCTTCTGGTCAGTAAGAATTTTGAACGGGCAGCCGCCCATGCACAAAATGTTGCTGAATGGGTGATATACTATATAGACGGGCGTCACGCTCATTATCTTGAAGAGGAGGGCCAGCTAGAAATAGAGAATGACGATGGCTAAGCCTAAAATTATTATTGTTGAAGACGATGCCGTAATCGCAGAATTGATCCAGTACAATCTGCAAACTGAAAATTATGATACCTTAGTTTTTGATTCCGGCCAGGAGCTTTTCTTGGCTCTGGAAGGGCGGAATCTAGAGCCTCTGCTGTTTATTCTGGACATTATGTTGCCCGGTATGGACGGTTTTGCCATTTGTACTCGTCTGCGCAATATGCCTGCATTTGCGGAAACCCCAATCCTGATGCTTACGGCCCGCAGCGCCGAACAAGACAAGGTCAAGGGTCTTGATCTGGGTGCTGACGATTATCTAACCAAACCCTTTGGCATCCGGGAACTGCTTTCCCGCGTCAAAGCTCTACTCCGCCGTTCCTATATCCCGCGCACTGAGCTTGCTGTCACTGAAGACGCAACTGAAGTTGCCATACCGACCTCGGACGGAAAAACCCGGACTAACCTTATCGCCTTCGACAAAATACTCTTAGATGATGCCAGACACCAAGTATACAAGGACGGCAATCCCATAACAATGACCAATCGTGAATATGAATTGCTGAAATTCCTGATGCAGAACCGCGGCATTGCTTACAGCCGTGATGATCTGCTCAATCATGTCTGGGGCTATGACTTCGCCGGCGAAACCAGAACCGTCGATGTTCACATCCGGCAGCTCAGGCGCAAGATAGAAGATGACAGTGCGAACCCGGTCTATATTGAAACTGTGAGAGGACGCGGTTACCGTTTCGCTGATGACAAATGAGAAAGCGGCTTATCACACTGATTATCGCTGTTGTGTTGGCCGCTATACTTATCACAGGCGGCGCTGGTTTTGTGCAACTGAGTAGAGTAAACCAAGCGGCGGAAAAGCAATATCTGGCGGCCGCCGCTATTTCTTTGGCTCGAGATATTAATAATGGTATTCCTTATGCGAAGGCATTCGCTGATATTGTAGATTCTTTTGCCAAAAATCCCGATGTTATCGGCTCGGAACATATGTCTAACACCGAGCCGGAATTTGTGAAAAGAATACTGCGGGCCACGATCATTTCTGCGACCGGCGAGGTGCTGTATGACAGTGAGGGGAATACGGCCGGTCTGGACAATCATGCTAATCGGGAAGAGGTCAGACTAGCGCTGAAGAACAAGCAGAGCGCCGTCTCAATTAGAAAAAGCCAGACCCTGAATCAGACGCTGATGTACTACGCGCTGTACAATCAGGAGCAGGACAATATCATTCGGATTTCCTCACCGCTTGCTTCACTCTCTTCCAATCTGGTCAATTTTGCCTCGGTGATCTTTGTCACTATGATTCTTGCCGCTATCCTATTGATTATGATTGCGCTGACCAATCTGCGCAACATCACCAAACCTTTGCATCAGTTGGAAGAGGCCGCGCTGGCGCTGCGGCAGGGCGATTACTCCACCAGAATTCCTGATGTCCATCTTGATACCAGCGATCTGCGGGAACTGTCGTTGGCTTTTAATGAAATGGCCTATGCCTGGCAGGACAGCCACCGCAAACAGGAAGAAAATGCTGCTCATCTGAGTGCAATCCTTAATAGCATCCAGGATCTGATTATTGTGGTCGATGAATATGATTGGGTATTGTCCCTCAATCAGAGGGCGCTGACCGCCTTTGGCCGTTCGCTTCAGCCCTCGGAAGCTTCCTGCCCACTGATCTTATTGACTCAGGATACCAGAGTTGAAGATTTGGCTGCCCGGGCCAGGCTTGAGGGCAAGAGCATCAAAACACAGATGACTCTCCGTATGCCCTATGGTTCGCGCAGGTTCCGGCTGGTAGCCTCTCCGGTTCATACCGAGCCCTCTCATGGCATCATTGTGTTGAGCTTTACCGATATTACAGACTCCTATCAGGCAGAAGAGATGCGTTCTGAATTTGTCGCCAATGTCACCCATGAATTGCGCTCTCCGCTGACCTCAATTCGCGGCTTCATAGAGACCTTGCGCAGCAAGCAGGATCTCGAGCTCGAAACGGTGCAGCATTTTATCAATATTATTGATGTAGAGGCAGAAAGACTGGAATATCTAATTAATGATATTCTCTTTCTCTCCGCCATTGAAAATGATGCGACAGATCGCCATATTACCGATTTCGATCTCAGCGAGTTAATTGACGAAGTAGTGGTTTTGCTCGATGATTATGCCCATGATAATAAGGTTTACCTGCTGCCGGAGCTAGATGATTCTGTCCTTAATGTCCGGGCTGATAGAGACCGGATCAAGCAGATACTGATCAATCTGATCGATAATGCCATCAAATATAATGAAGAGGGCGGTAAAGTCTGGATTACAGTGCGCGATGCTACGGAAAGCGAGCAATATGCCGCAGAGGCCGATGAATCGGAGATTAGCTATTCTGATGCTGACAGATGTGCAATCCCTCGCCTGCGCATGATCGTTCTGACGGTGCGCGATACCGGACTGGGTATTCCTGCCGACCAGCTGGATCGCCTCTTCGAGCGCTTTTACCGCGTCGAGCGCAGTCGTTCACGCGAACTGGGAGGCACCGGCTTAGGGCTATCCATTGTCAAGCATATTGCCCGTCTCTATCAGGGCTATGCCACAGTCGAAAGTACTTTGGGCGAAGGCAGTACTTTCCGTGTCTTTCTCAGAATCGGCATTTAAGCACTTAACCGTATTAAAAAGCAACTACCCGGACACAGGAAAAGGTAGAGCGATCCAATTCAATCTTCCCAGATAAATTCTTAAATATTCAATACTGCCATTGCAATGTTGAAGTAGATAATTAGACCCAACACATCGACAATAGTGGTGATCATTGGCGAGGCCATGGTTGCCGGGTCGAGTCCTACCTTTTTGGCCAGAATTGGCATGATGGCACCACAGATCTTGGCAAAAATTACAATCATGACCAAGGCTAAGGAAACCGTCAGGGCAAGAGCAAAATTATGACCGTAAGACAGGTAAATGCGCAAGAAGTTAACAGCCGACAAAGCCAAACCTGCAAGAATGCCAATCCTGAATTCTTTCCAGATTACCTTGCCTAGATCGCGGAACTGTATCTCACCCAACACCATACTTCTAATCACAATCACGCTGCTCTGGGCGCCGGAATTGCCTCCGGTGCCTGTCAGCATGGGAACAAAAGATACCAGAACCGGCAGAGCGATAAAGACATGTTCATAATGCTCGAGAATTATACCGTTGATCATGCCAGAAACCATTAGGACCAGCAACCAGACCATGCGGTGGCTGGCAAGTGACCAGACTGATGTCTTCAAATAAGGTTTTTCCGATGGGCGCAAACCGGCCATTTTTGCCATATCTTCTGTGGCCTCTTGGCGCACAACGTCCAAAATGTCGTCGATGGTGACAATGCCTACCAGGCGGTTCTCCTTGTCCACTACCGGCAAAGCGATCAGATCATAATCAGTAAAGATATTAGTTACCTCTTCCTGGTCTGTATCAACTTCAACTGAGATAACATTCTCTTCCATCACCTCACTGATCATCTGCTCATCATCAGCTAATAGAAGCTGACGCACTGAGACAACACCAATCAATCGCCTAGTCGGATCAGAAATATAGCAGGTATAGATTGTTTCCCGGTCGGCACCGTGAGTTCGGATATACCTGATTGCTTCAGCTACCGTGTAAGAAGGGTGGAGCATGACATATTCCGAGGTCATGATACTGCCGGCAGTGTCCTCCTCGAACTTCATATAATGATTAAGTAGCTTTCTGGTATCAGGTGTGGCCAGGCTTAAAACCCTGTTGACAGCATTGGCGGGCAGTTCTTCCAAAAAATCTACGGCATCATCGGTGTAGAGCTCTTCAATAATGTCGGAGACTTCCTGGTCAGTGAAGGCAGTGACCAAAATACGGCGCTGATCGCTGTCCAACATGCTGAAAACTTCAGCAGCTTGCGGCTTAGGCAGTAAGCGGAAAATGATTGCAGCCTTATCCGGGCTATGTTCCTCGATAAATTCAGCCACATCTGCTTCGTGCAACTCGGATAACTTCTGCTTGAGCGTGCGAAAATCACGCCGTTCAAGTAATTCCAGCAACTCTTCAAATATTGCCTCTTCTATCATGCTCTACCCCCGATAGTAGAGAGAAGCAGGATGATCATTTTCAATTATGCGGAAATCTTAAATTCGTCAGAGAGAAGATCTTTTGAGGCAGATAATACGGCAAATTACGCAGGCAGTATCATTTAAATTCTAAAATACTTCTCCGGGCAAGAGCCCGTCTAGGTGACAATTACGCCACGATCGATACTCATCTGACTCAGTGTTGCTGCATAAGTGAACATCCATCCGAACTCTCCCCCTTCAAAACATTTATTTTAAGCCATTCATAAGAATAGCACAGTGAAATCGACAGCTCAAGAGCTCAGGATAACACGCTAATTTGTGTGGAATGCAAGTTAAAGTGAAACGTGTGGAATGCAACATTAAGTGAAATGCTTTCTCTTAATACTATTCGCTCTATTCGCTTTCTTTTTACTATAGGCAGTTGATTTAAGGCAGTTTCTTTTGCTATAGAGAAAAAGTGTTACGGTTTGACAGCTTGTGCTCTCAGTGACATAATTTACCGTAATTGAATAGAGCGCAATTAATGAGTGAATTAACGGTGTGAAAACCGAGGGAATCGGATGAGAGCTCCGAGCTATCCCAGTAACCGTGAAGCTGACGACGAGACAATTTGCCACTGCCAAATCAGGTGGGAAGGCGTCCGGGTAGGAAGAAGCTAAGCCGGGAGACCTGTTTACTCATCAGCTTCTGGGATTGAGTGAAACAGCGCAGCCTTATTGCGTAAATCTAAGTTGCTTCTCAATCTGAAGGAGCAACTTTTTTGTTTGCTCTTTCTCTATTCAATAAACAGAGAAAGGAGATCTAAAATGAAATTCATCAGACTTTTGGCGACAGCATGTGTGATTGCTTTGCTACTGACCTGCCTGGCAGCTTGCGGGAAGAAGTCCACGCCGGAAACAACAACGGCTGGGCCGGGTACCGAGGATGCCCCCGCAGATACTACAGCGGATGTCCCCGAAACGACTGCGGAGGTCAAGGAGGAAACTACAGCGGAGGCTGCAACTGAGCCGACTGACGAGGCTGAGACTACAGACGCTGCGGAGGGCGCTATTACCGTAACGGACATGATCGGTCGGGAGGTTACTCTGACTGAACCGGCAACACGCGTTGTGGCATTGACTGCTTCCGATTGTGAAATAATCTGTGCTCTGGGGGCAATAGATACATTAGTCGGACGCGGCGAATACTGCGATTATCCGGCTGAAGTTCTAGAGATTCCCAGTGTTGAATCCGGAGCTGAGACCAATATTGAGCAAATTATCGCCCTGGAACCTCAGATTATATTCATGAATAAAATGGCTCAATCCGAGGAGAAAGTTACTCAGCTGGAGGAAGCAGGCATTAAGGTCGTTATCTGTGATGCGGCGAATATTGAAGAGGTCTATACTTCAATCAACTTAATAGGTTCCTTGATGAATAAAAACGATGAAGCAAAGGCCGTGATTGAAGGAATGAAAGCCGACTTTGCCGAAGTCGCAGAACTAGCCACCGGAGATGGTACCGAGACTGTTTATTTTGAAGTATCCCCCTTGGAATTTGGTCTGTGGACTGCAGGTAATGGTACTTTTATGAACGAGATTGCCAATCTGATGGGGCTGAAAAATTGCTTTGAAGATGTTGAAGGCTGGGGAGAAATCTCTGAAGAGCAGGTTCTGGAGCGCAATCCTGACTATATAGTGACAATCACTATGTACTTCGGCGAGGGTCCGACCCCTGTGGAGGAAATCCTCAGTCGCAAGGGTTGGGGAGATGTGACCGCAGTAAAGAATGAGGCTATTTTGAATCTGCAGAATAATGAACTTTCTCGTCCGGGTCCCCGCCTGGCAGATGGCGCGAAATTGCTGTATGAATTCGTCTATGTGACGATGGCGCAAAAAAAGGCAGCTTAAAGCATAACAGAGGGGGGAAGCAGGATACTTCCTCCCTCTGGACTGTTTAGCGGAGGATACAGGCTTGACTCGTTCGCAGGAATCTTTTCGGCCTCGGGATTTTTTGCTTTTTAGCATGGCCGCTGTGGCTGTCTTCGTGTTGTGTGTCTGCGTCGGCAGTGTCAGCATTCCTCTAAAAGATACGGCACAAGCAATCTGGAACAGCATCTGGGGCTTGCCTGTGCCGGAGGGAATATCGAATTCCATCATCTTGTCAGTCCGGTTGCCCAGAGTTATTTGTGTGGCATTGGTGGGAGCATCCTTATCTATATGCGGCGGCGCCATGCAAGGTCTGCTGAAAAATCCTCTGGCAGACGGCTCAACTCTCGGCGTTTCATCAGGGGCTTCCCTGGGTGCGGTAATCGCCATTGCTTTTAATATTACCATCCCCTCACTTCCTTTTGCCGGTACGATGGTGATGGCAATTCTATTTGCTTTTTTATCGCTGATGCTGATTCTTAGCCTGGCGTATAGGCTGGATTATTCGCTTTCTACCAATACGATCATCCTCATCGGCGTTATTTATTCTATGTTTGTATCAGCAACTATGAGTCTCGTTATCACCTTTGCCCACGACAAATTGAAACATATCACTTTTTGGACTATGGGCAGTCTTCAGGGCTCTAGCTATGAAAATGCCCTGGTTTTATTGGGTGCACTGATCCTATTTGGCGGGGTGATTTTAAGCCGGGCGCGGGAACTGAATGCCTTTGCTATCGGAGAGGATAATGCCAGACATATCGGAGTAAATGTCAAGGGCGTCAAGCTGACAATTCTCATTACTGTCTCTGCCTTAATCGGAGTCTGTGTTTCTATTGGCGGAACTATCGCGTTTGTGGGCTTAGTTACTCCGCATATGGTACGTATGATCGTAGGGCCAAACCATAAGCGGCTCCTACCGGCTTCCATATTTGCCGGTGCAATATTTCTGATGCTGGCTGATTTGTTGGCAAGAATTCTGTTCAATCCGCTGGAGCTGCCGATCGGAGTTGTCACTTCTTTCATTGGTTCTTTTGTCTTCGTGATTATTTTTTACCGTTCAAGGCAGGTGCAGTAAATATGCCCATACTGGAAGTAAAAAATCTGACTGTGCGTTATGGTAATCTGACTGTTGCGGATGATATCAGTTTCTCCTTGGATCAAGGGAGATGGCTTATGATTATAGGTCCCAATGGAGCAGGCAAATCAACCATTGTCAAAGCGATTACCCAGGGTGTCGATTATACGGGTCAGGTACTGTGGGAGGGTACTGATATTAAACGGATGAAACCAACCGAGATCGCCAAAAGGATTGGCGTCCTGACCCAGAGCCATCTGGTGGGATATTCCTTTACGGTAGAAGAAGTGGTACGCCTGGGTCGCTATTCCTATGCCCCCGGCATTTTCTCCCCGAAAGATGATCAAGACGTAGAACGGGTGGAAGCTGCTCTGGAAAAAACAGGCCTAACAAAGCTGCGCAGCCAGTCAGTACTAACTCTGTCGGGCGGTGAGCTGCAGCGAACTTTCCTAGCTCAGATATTTGCCCAAGATCCCTTGCTATTGCTATTGGATGAACCCACCAATCATTTGGATTTGTTGTATCAAAAACAAGTGCTGGGTTTGATTCAAGACTGGATCCGCACCACGGGTCGATCCGTAATATCCGTAGTCCACGATCTCTCTCTTGCTAAGATATATGGCACAGACGCTCTGCTCATTAATAGGGGCAAACAGGTAGCCTTTGGCGAGATAGAGAAGGTTCTGACCAGGGAGAATCTTCACACCGTCTATGCCATGGATGTCAATGACTGGATGTGCTCCCTGCTGAGTCAATGGCAAGATTGAAACAAGATTTAAACTCGTTATTAGTTCTCTAAGCTAAAAATTAAAGAACCGTCCCGGAGGACGGTCCTAACGACAACTTCCTGTATGTAAAAACAGGGGGTTTTAAGCCCGTACCGAATTTACAGCGGAGTTACGTTTACAGCTCTTGTCTTGGCACTGTTCCGGGGATCCGGCTCGGTGTCATAAGTAACACGCTGTCCTTCGGATAGTGTCTTAAAACCTTCGGTCTGGATAGCGGAGAAATGCACAAATACATCCTCACCGCCCTCATCATCAGAGATGAAACCATAACCTTTTTCTGCGTTGAACCATTTGACTGTACCGTTTTTCACCTGTGGTACCTCCTCCAAAATTTGCACCTGTACAAAGGCTCTCAAGCCTAAAATAAGTTGACAAAACACGACTTATAAAGGGTCTTGAGTTTGTACTTTTAACAAGTTACATTGACAATCTAGCACTCAGAATCTACGAAGTCAACACTAGTTGCCGTTATAAAGAACTCTAGTTGTTCTATCTGACCAGACACAATAATCTTCCGGACATGAGAACAAGAAGTAGCTCTAAAAAATCTTTAGCTGCAAGTAGCTTCGAAATCAGGTAAAATAGAAAAAACAAGGGGGAAGGCTGCCAAGCTGACTGGATCCTAAAATTTGATGTAGTCGTAGCCTTCGGCAGACCGAGATATTATATGCCTCGTAGAAAATATCGAATTGAAATCGAACAGGAGACAGTCCTCTGGAGAGATAGGAAACGCTATCTGGGTTTGCCCCTGTCTTTTACCCGCTATGAAGTTACGCCTACCCGCATTACGATCAGGACCGGCTTCTTCACGACCCATACGGAAGAAATTCTGCTATTTCGGGTTCTCGATTTGCAAACTCGTCGTACCTTCGGGCAAAAAATATTCGGAGTCGGCACCATCGTGATCCACACGATGGATCAGACTGCGCGCGTAACGGAATTCAAGAATATCAAAGGAGCTGAGAAAGTAAGACAGTTTCTGGGTAAGATTGTTGAAGCAGAACGTGAAAGAAAGCGCATTACCGCTCGCGAGATGTTTGCTTCCGGTTTCGGGGAAGGGACTGATTATACGGCAGACCTGGATGGAGACGGCATTCCGGACTATTTGCAGTAATCAGGCAAGGCAATGATAGCAATAAAGTTTGTCAAAACTATTTACTGGACTTTAGCATTAATGCCACTGCTTGTAGCGTTGGTTCTGGTCTGGCTATTGCCGGAAACAATCCCGGTTCATGCCGATTCTTCTTGGCAGATAACCCGCTACGGCAGCCGCTTTGAAATTTTTCTTATTCCGGCTGCTGTCCTGCTGATACTGACTGTTTTCAAGTTCTTCTTTGACTTGCTGGAACGCGGAGGCGCGACTTCCAAGGGCTCGCGTCTCTTTTATTCTCTCTATTTATTGGTGGGTGCCGCTTTCAGCACCCTCGGCATTATAGGTGAATTCCTTCCTGTTTTTATCCTGGCTAAACAGGGCATACTTATACCCTAGTCAAAAGTCAAAGGATTAAAGTTTGCACTGTTAGCTCCGATTTTTGACGTCAAAATGCCCGTATTATATACTTTTGGTACTATTTAGCAACGCAAAGGAGCGCCTGTCATGTCTAAATACAAAACAGCAGTCATTGTTCTGGCTGTGGTAGTTGCTTTACAAATCCTTGTGCTTGGTTACCTGATCCTACAAAATCATAATTTGAAAGAGGCCGTAGCTGATGCTGAAAGTCCGCCGGAATTCAAGCATATTTCAGAGAATGGGTATTTTGTGGTATATAAAGACGGTGTTGCACGAGATTTCAGCGGTCAAAGGAATATCAAGCTGGAGTGGTATACTGACGGTTTGTGTCCGGATTGTACCAGAGCTCACAGCAGAGCCGAAGATTTTATTTATGAGAAGATCAACAATGGCAGCATGGAAGTCAAATACCATCCTCTCAACTTCCTGCCCCAATACTCGCCCGAGGACTATCCTCTTAGGACAGCAGTCTGGACACTGGGAGTTGCCGAATATGCTCCTGAGCAGATCCAACCCTTTATGACGCTACTCTACCGCGAAGACAATGATACTCCCTTGGAAGACAGAAATGATGCCTATCTGGTCGATATGGCTCGGCAAGCCGGAGTGCCGGACACTGCCATCGCAGAGGTTGAACACAACTGGTTCGTACTGGAGGCTATAGTTAACAAAGCCTCGGTTGGAATTCGCCAAAACAAGAGCCTGATCGAAATATCGCCCCTGGAGAGGATGTTTGTTCCCTTTATCTTTGTTGATGGCAATCAAGCTTTGATGGGAGAATCTGAGGATACGGATAAAGACATTATCGAGCCGATACAAAAGATCATTGACGAAAGTAAATTCACACCCTGTGGTGATGATGAAGACTCTGGTTGTGATTGATGACGGAATACCCGACGGCAAAAAACTTAGCCATTTATTAATAGCATATAATTAATTTATAGTTTTCTAAGAGGGGAGACGGCAATCAGCAGTTGAGTTGCCTTGTTAACTGAGATTATGAAAAATATCGACTATCTGGAACAGCTCGATCAGGAGCTGGTGGTAGCCATTGGCTGTACTGAGCCGGTGGCAGTTGCATATGCTGCTGCACTGGCGCGACAACAAGCAGGACAAGGTAATATCGAATCGCTGACAGTAATTGCCTGCATCAATATCTACAAGAATGCCATGGGGGTCAATATTCCCGGAACGCAGGAAATGGGTGTAGCGATGGCTGCCGCACTGGGCGCGATTGCAGGTGATGCCGAACAGGGGCTGGAAGTTCTCAGCCAAGTTTCACCGGAGCAAATCACGGCAGCCAAAACCCTCTGCGAAAGCGGACGGGTCAGCCTAAGTACCCATGAAGGCGAGCAGGATTTGTACATTGATGTGACCCTTGGTACTGCAGAGCACACCGGACGTGCAGTCATTGAGCATAAACATGATCTGATAATGCTCTTGGAGAAAGACGGCAGTGCTGTTTTTAAGAATGACAATGCACTTTCCACAGCTCTCAAAGATAGTATTTCCGCTGATGACATTGCCTCTATTTATCAATTTGCCACCACGGTGGATACTGCTAAGCTGGATAAAATCAGAGGAGCCATTGAACTAAATAGCAAAGTTGTAGACGAAGGCCTTATGCATGAGTACGGTTTGTCTGTCGGTCTGGCACTTAA
The DNA here is from genome assembly GCA_050945515.1 of Saccharofermentanales bacterium. GTDB lineage: Bacteria > Bacillota > Clostridia > Saccharofermentanales > DTU023 > UBA1046. The sequence continues at coordinate 1,847 of JBMNTB010000019.1, read as the reverse complement.
GGGAGTCAAGGATCCGAAAGATTTGGGATTGGAAGTCTATGCAGCTGTTAATACAGCCGCAGCTACTGATGCGCGTATGGCCGGTGCTCCACTGCCGGTAATGAGTAACTCCGGCAGTGGCAATCAGGGGTTGACCGTAACCATTCCGGTGCTTGCTACTGCGGAATGGTTAGACTCAGAAGAGGAAGCGCATTTGCGCGCTCAGACGCTGGCCCATCTAATTGCAATTCATGTTAAAAGCAGCTTCGGCAGACTGTCACCCCTGTGCGGTGCTGTTGCTGCCGGAGTAGGTGCCAGCTGCGGCATTGTATATCTGCTGGGCGGCGGACTACTTGAGTGTATCGCAGCAGTACAAAATGTTTTCGGTGCTATCACCGGCATGATATGTGATGGTGCCAAAGCAGGTTGCGCGCTTAAAGTATCTGTCTGCGTATTTGCCGCGGTTCAGGCTGCCAAGGTAGCTATGGCGGGTCGGTCTATACAGCCGACAGATGGCGTAATAGAGGGTGATGTTGAAGCTACTATCCGCAATATGGAGCGTATATCCAAAGAGGGTATGGCGGAAATGGATAAATTACTACTCAATATAATGCTCAACAAATAGACAGAAAATTTATTGTATTAAAAAACTCCCTTTCGTCCGAATTCGAAAGGGAGCTTTTAATCACAAACAATAGTGACAACTACTTTAATAAACGGTCTTACCAGCCGAGAGCCCATCTCAAAGCTGCATAGTCAATTGTGTTCAGAATGAAAGTAAATAGGATAAAGAGGAATCCCATAGCTAACAAAGATAGCCAGTTGTTCTTTTCCTTGCCCGGCTTGCTGAATATTGTAGCAACGCCTGCCAGCAGTGAAAATAGCAGTGTGCCTTGATACAGGGCATAGAAGAAATTACCGGGGCCAATACCCTTGATTGCAAGTGCAAAGATCATGGCAAACAAGGAAAACGGTAAAATAATGTTGAAATAAGAGCAATACTCTGAGATAACATCCGTTATCTTTACCCTTTCTTTCAACAAAAATGTCTTGAGTATCCAGGCTAATACAGGAATAGCTGCCACAAAAACAATAGCGAAAAACCAGACGAGGAAGAACCCGCCGGCATGCCAGGCATAGAAAGGAGCATTGCTCAGGGTATAGATCAGAGTGGTTAAAAACGGTACGATTGCTGCAAATAGCAAATGCATTGGCTCTTTGGTTCCCAGAATACCTGACAGCAGCCAGCCAAAATAGCGCTTGCCATAAATTGCTAATTGTGAAGGCGGACCCTGCTGATATGGAGGGGGGTAAGCACCTTGCGGCGGATATGTTCCCGGTTGTGGCTGGTAGGGAGCTGCTTGTTGTTGAGGAGCCGGTGCCTGATATGCTTGATATGGCTGTTGTTGATTCTGTGCATACCCACCGACTTCCTGTCCGGCTACTTCAGGCGCCAGACGCTGATCATGACCGCATTTGGGACAAAATACTGCATTGTCCGCAATTTCAGCATTACAATTAATACAATTTTTCATTTAAACATCTCCTTTTTGGCAGAACACTCTCGTGCAACAGAGCTTATCAATGGTTACACTGAGTAATACTTAAAAAATAAAACTACCATGATATAATTGTAGCACAATCTATCCAAATACGAGACAAGATTATTGATCGTTGATTTGACATCACCGAATACCTTTCGTATAATCGACATGCATTGCGGAAAGGCTAAGTCCCTCAGTTGTTAGCTGTACCCGTATTCTGGTAAAATTATCAAGAGATGCGCGGGTGTAGTTCAATGGCAGAACATCAGCTTCCCAAGCTGAATACGAGGGTTCGATTCCCTTCACCCGCTCCAGATGCCTTTT
>JBMNTB010000018.1:0-36344 GCA_050945515.1 Saccharofermentanales bacterium | reverse complement strand
CTTATAAAGCCCAAAGGTCCCCAACCGTCCATAATAAAATAAGGTGTGGCCTCTCTGATCTCAAGATTCAAATTAAGCTCTTTGACCCCCAGTACCTTGTCAACCCCAGGCAGTTTTCTGATCAGATCCAGATCATTTTCCGAAAAAGCCGGTCGCTGATAAGTACAGTTAATGAATGGGGCAGGATAAAAACTATGCCGCAAGATATAATCATTTTTGTATTCCTCTCCTTGGTTCATTTTGATCTGAAGCAAACCTCCCGCATACATAGCAATCGCCAGGCACAGAGCCAGGAAAAGGCTGATTCCGGGCAAGCGCGCACTATAAAGCCTGGTATTCCTGTCTGCCAGCAGCCGAACGGGAGAGAAATAACTCTTGCTGACCACTTTATGCCGCTTGAGCTTGCGCACCAGATCAATATTGCGTATCGCCTGCATCGGAGGGATCCGTGACACTTTGATCACCTGACCGATATTAGTCATAAATATCACAAGAAAACTAAAAGCTGCGATCCCCAGCAATAAGAGAGGATGAAAAAACAAGTTAAAGTTTGCCGGCAGATATCCGCCGGCAAACTTGAGCATAAGCACTGCCAACAATATAGCCGGCGGAATGGTCAGAGTAGTTATAAATAATGTCTCTTTCATATGAAGAGCAACGATCTGCCTTCTGGTTGCGCCGACCGCTCGCATCATAGCGATCTGCCTGCTCTTGCTGTCCAGAACAGAGCGCATACTATTGCGGGTACCAAAGACAGCGGCCAGGATAAAAGCGCAGGCTGAGATCACAATCAAATTAATTGGCATTACATGACCAAATCCCCAATACATATCCAATATAGACACACCCACACTCATTGTATACATCTCGCGCTCGGAGCTAATATTTAGCCCTGTAAGACCAAACTTTTGTCTGATACCTTCGCTGGGCCATCCTTTTAATTCCGACAGAAACGATTTGTCGAAGCTGGAATAGATCACAAAAGCCGGGACTGTACCGGCTGCCAAGGGTTCTGCCGCAGCTACATAAGCCAAAGGGATGCGCCCATACCCAATCTCGCCGGGATGTGTCAGACTATTCATGATGGATGCGTTTTTGTCTTTGACAATGCCGACAACCGTATAGGTTTTTTCTACGGGTTCCTGCGATGAAAACTTGTCCGTTCCGGTTAGAAAATACATAGGAACAACTATCTCGTCCCCTAACTCGGGACTTTTGCCAAGTGCACGCAAGGCCTCAACCTCTAAAGCGATTTCACCGGCTGTTTCCGGCATGCGTCCGCTAAATAACTCAAGTTGCAGATACTCCTTGGCTCTGGCGTCGAGGCTGGCTACTGCATATGGACCATTATAGGAGCCAGACACATGCTCATCCGGCTGAACATAGCCGATAACTCTGGCCACTCCATAGTCAGTAACTATGCCGTCTCGGACAAATTCCTGAACTTCAGACTCCGCGGTATCAACAAAAATGAAATCCGCCTTGCTGAATATGGAATAGAAATATTCTTTAGCCGAACTGTAAATGCTGCCTACAAGTAAAGCCAGAGCAGCAATAAAAGTCACGGTCAGGATAATGCCTATAATCAGTGACAGATATTGGTTCTTACGGGTTTTGAGATTATTCTTCAGTATTTGGGAGATCTTTAAGTTGTAGTTGGGGTTCTTCTTCATCAGTATCACCCCCCAACAGCTTCTTTGCTATCTCGCTTAATTCTGCCGTCCTCAAGTTGAATGATACGTTCCGCCTGCTCGGCGATATTGAGATCGTGAGTGACCAAGATCAGAGTTACGCCTAATTCGGTACTGGCATATTTCAATAAAGACAAAACTTCGCGACCGCTATGAGCATCCAAATTTCCGGTAGGTTCATCGGCGAAGACAATCGCCGGTTTGTTAATCAGCGCCCTGGCGATAGCTACTCTCTGTTGTTCGCCGCCGGAGAGAGCACTGGGCAGATGGCTCAAACGGTCTTCTATGCCCAGAACATCAATAATCTTTTTCAGATAGCTATCATCCGGCTTCTGCTTGTCCAGCATGACAGGCAGGAGCATATTTTCCAACGCCGTTAGCTCCTGCACCAGATTGTAAGCCTGGAAGACAAAGCCGAATCTGCGCCGCCGCAACACTGACAATTGGTCATCAGAGTAGTTGAACAAATCCTCCTGCTGATAAAACACCTGGCCCGCAGTCGGATATTCCAGGCCCCCCAGCATATGGATAAGCGTCGATTTGCCGGAGCCTGAAGCGCCGGTGATCGCACAAAATTCCCCTCGCTCAAAGGCTGTTGAGATATTATCAATCGCCAGAACTTTAGTCTCTCCGGCTTGATATTCTTTCGTCAAATTCTCACAACGCAAAATGGACATATAGCAATACCCCCTGCCGCATATATGTCCACTCTAATAGACCCAACTTACATATAAATGTAAATAGTCTTACATTTTCGTAAGATAAGCCGCCGCAAACCACCCCGCAAGTCGGCTAATATAAGCCGTGCCGACTTGTGCACCGACCAGAATCGGTGAGAGTGCAGCTAATACGATCTGTACCCTACATGAATGGGCAGATAGAGAGAAATCCTCAGCCCCTCTTTGGTATTTTCCGCAAAGATACTGCCATGATGGCTTTCAACAATCGCCTTGGTAATGGCCAGCCCCAGGCCACTCTTTTTTGTATCCGCTGTAGTATCCGAACGGCTAAAACGGTCAAACAGCTCAGACACATCAAAGGTATCGACGCCACCGCCATAATCTTCAAACACCAGATGCGCCAGCGACTTCGATTGACTTAGGTTGACCAGGATCTCCGGTTTTTCCGCCTTTTGCTCACAGGAGTTTTTGAGAATATTGTGGAAAGCCTCCTGCATCCAGAACGGATCCAGGCGCAAACGCAAATCCCCCTGAATGACCAGTCGATACTCCGGGTACATAGGCAGCAGTTCATGCCATTGCTCTTCAAGCAGCTCCCTGACATCTACATCTGCATAATTTAGTTCATAAGCTCCGGCCCTGAGTTTTTCCAAGCGCAGCAGCTGATAGACCAGTTTCTCCATGCGCTCAATCAGCAGTATCATTTTGCTGCTGTAGTCAGAAGCAGAAGCGCCATCGGCAGCGGCCAGATCAGAATACAGACGCAAGGAAGCCAGCGGCGTCTTGAGCTGATGCGAAATATCGGCAATAAAATGATGGTTGCGCCGGCGCTCTTTCTGCAGGCGGTTCCTGCTGAGGATAATCTCCTCCTGCAGCCTGGCAATGCAATTCTGCAATTTAGCGCCTTCGTCGTCATTTAATGAAAAATTGGTCTGTATCGGCTCCGCCAAAAACTGTTCAATATAGCCGGTCAGCTGTTCGTGCAGCCGGCACAATTTGCGGTGTCTGCGGCGTTCCCGCAGAAATAGAAACAAAAAAAATGCCACCAGAACCAGAGCTATGCCCAATGCCCATTCCATTCAGATACCCCGCCAGCGATAGCCGATGCCGCGCACGGTTTCTATGGACTCGCGGCCGATCTTATCTCGGAGCCTGGAAATATGGACGGACAGGGTATTGTCATCAATAAACTGACCCTCATGATCCCAGATAGAGGACAGTAGCTGTTCACGAGTCAGAATCTGGCCCCTGTTGTGCAAAAATTTCTCCAGCAGGGCAAATTCCGTCGGCGTCAATTGCACACATTGGCCGTCTGCGGAATATTGCAAACGCGAATAATCTAAACCCTCTCGGCTTGCAAGCTGGTACATGCTTCCCGCCCTGCGGAGCAAAGCCTTGATACGGGACAGCAGCTCCAGCGCCCGAAAAGGCTTGCACAGATAGTCGTCGCCGCCGGCATTCAGCCCCCGCACCAGCTCGTATTCCTCATCACGAGCCGTCAGAAACAGCACCGGCAATTCATAACCCTGCTCTCTGATCTCCTGGCAAAAAGCAAAGCCGTTTCCATCCGGCAAACCGACATCAAGTATGAGCAGATGGGGATCTCCCTCTGCCAAACCAAGGCGCGCTTCGTTGAGGCTGCCGGCTAACAGAACCTCATAACCATCTCTGGTCAGCAAATCCCGCAAGCCGTCCTGCAAAAAGATATCGTCCTCTACTATTAACAATCTGGTTTTTCCGCTCATAGGCCTTTTCTTTGCTTTGTCTTAGCCTTGCCTTTGATTATACCTTGTATCTGCTGACCTTACTTTCGCCTCACCGTATCTTATCTTTACCTGTCTTTCAAACTTTCAGCACCATTATATTAGCCTAACTCTACTGTTGACGTACACAAAGCCACTTGATGCGGTATTTATTTGCTTCAAAAAATCTATTTCGAGAAAATCAAAATATTGAATATCTCGAAATAGAATAGTATTATATAAAAAATCTTGGGGGTGTGTTATGAAACTGATTGAGCGACCTTTTTATTTGAATCAACTAAAAAGAGTGAAGGGTGTTCCGGACATAAAAGTTATTACCGGAATACGGCGCTGTGGCAAATCAAAATTAATGGCATCTTATATTGAGCACATTAGCAAAATCGATTCGAAGGCGAATATTATCAGCATTGATTACAGTGATATGACGTTTGAGGAATTGAAGAACTATCAGGCTCTGAACGCATATGTTGAAGAAAACTATTGCGGTTCAAAGAATAATTATCTCTTCATTGATGAGGTACAGATGTGCGAAGGCTTTGAACTTGCGTTGAATAGTCTTCATGCCTCAGAAAAATACGACATATATGTGACCGGTTCGAATGCGTTTTTGCTCAGCAGTGATCTCGCCACATTGTTTACCGGCAGAACATTTAGCATAGAGCTGTTTCCATTCTCTTTGCGAGAGTATATGGATTATTTTGAACAATCTGATGTCTATGAAGCCTTTATAGAATATCGGAAAACAGGTGGAATGTCCGGGGCGTATGTTTATTACGACGAGGCGAGCAGGTCCAAATATTTGAATGATGTCTTCGACACACTCATAATTCGAGATATTGTCCAAAAATATAAAATTCGAAATACACCTCTTTTAGAGAAAATAACGGACTTCCTAATGGACAATGTTTCAAATCTTGTGTCTGCAAATAGTATGGCAAACACATTGGTTTCAAATAAGATTAAAACAAATGATAAAACGGTTGGTGCATATATTTCTCATCTTTGCCATGCATTTGCCTTTTACCGCATCAGAAGATATGACATAAGGGGAAAGAAATATTTGGCTTCAAATGACAAGTATTATCTTGCGGATCCCGCATTTAGAAATGCCAGGCTTGGCAGTCGCAATCCGGATTTTGGCAGAATGTCGGAAAATCTCGTTGCATTGGAGTTGTTAAGACGCGGATACGAAGTTTATGCAGGTGTCTTATATAAGAAAGAGATTGATTTTGTAGCGATTAAGCAAGACGAGAAGCTGTATATTCAAGTAGCGGAATTTATTGACAATCCGGAAACATTTGAAAGAGAGTACTCGTCATTGTTAGCTATTAATGACGCCTATCCAAAAATGATCTTGGCCAGAACGCGTCAAGATCCCTATCAGTATGAAGGAATCATAATAAAAGATATAGCTGACTGGCTTTACGGCGAGTCCGATGAGTATAAAGACAATTAACCGCGTAGAAAAGTTCCTGTGATGATTGAAACGCAAAGGCATTCCACCTATCATGTCTAGCTATTTTGATAGTTCACATAATCGTATATTTTCACTCCCAGGCGACACTAAGAAAAAGGTGCCCCTGACGAGGCACCTTTATTCGTTTACAAGGATTGCTTGCGAAAGCTACTCTTAATTCACTTTAAGCATCACCGTAATTTTTTGACGAAGGCTGCTCCGGTCAGTCCTGAGCGCCTTCATCTGATGCTGTTGGTTCCGGGGCCCGGTTTCAGCCGCTCCGGCTGCAGGTAACAGCCAAAGTCCACTCTGTGTGCTCTACTGTCACTGTTTTCTCAGCTCTCGGCTGCAGAATCAGCAAATCAACGGCGATACGAAACAAACTCAGAAGCCCGCCTGCCTAAGCCTCAGTTTCCGATCCGGCCGCAGTATCCTCTTTCTTCTCAGCTGTAGCATCTTCCGATTCGGTCACAGCCGCGTCCGCCTTATCCGTCTCAGTCTCGGCTGCGTCCACCTCAGCCTCCGCCGTCTCCACGGCTTTGCCCGGCTTGTCCTCCACCTCCGGCTCCGCCCGCTGATTGAGGCGGCGGATGACAATATTATCGTCTGCGACATCGACTTCGGCCACATCACCAGCCTGAACCACACCATCCAACAAAGCCTCGGAGAAATTGTCCTCGACCACGGATTGGATCAGGCGGCGCAACGGCCTGGCACCGTACTCAGGCTTGTAGCCTTTGGTGGCCAGCCACTTACGGGCGGCCGGTGTCACCTCGGTACGGATACCCAGATCAGCAATTCTGGCAACCAGATTGGCCAGCATGATATCCACAATCTTCTCCATGGCATCTTGATCCAACATCTGGAAGAAGACGATACTGTCTACACGGTTGATAAACTCCGGCTGAAAGGTCTTCCGCAATTCGTCCATCACCAGCTCTTTGGCTTCCTCGTAGGTCTTGCCGCCGTACATAGGCGCAGCTTGCTCCGCCTCATCGTTATCATCTGTCGCCATACCGAAACCGATCCGGCGACCGGCTGAGGTCGTGAGCAGACGAGCCCCGATATTCGAGGTCATGATCACAATCGTATTCCTGAAGTTGACGGTGCGACCCTGACTGTCGGTCAAGCGCCCGTCCTCCAGAATCTGGAGCAGAGCATTGAAAACATCCGGATGCGCTTTCTCGATCTCATCGAACAAAATCACCGAATAGGGCTGGCGGCGGACTTTCTCCGTCAGCTGACCTCCCTCTTCGTAACCGACATAGCCGGGCGGCGAGCCGATCAGCTTCGAGACATCGAATTTCTCCATATACTCGGACATATCCAGCCTAATCATGGCATTCTCCGAACCGAACATCACTTCCGCCAGCACTTTAGCTAGCTCCGTCTTACCGACACCGGTCGTACCGAGGAAGATAAAGTTGCCGGTCGGACGATTCGGATCTTTCAGACCCAGACGCCCGCGTCTAATAGCCTTCGCTACTTCCGTAACAGCTTCCTGCTGACCGATCACTCTCTTGCTCAGCTCAGCTTCGAGATTCTTAAGCTTCTCCTGCTCGGTTTCCGTCAGCCTGGTGACCGGAATTTTGGTCCAGCTGGACACGATACCCGCAATCAGATCAGCATGCAACACCGGCCAGTCCTTGCGCTCAGTGGCAGCAGGCTTGGACTTGAGAGTCTCCAACTGCTCCTTCAGCTTATCTTCGCGTTCTTTCAGTTCGGCTGCTTCCTCAAATTTCTCCGCTGCGACAGCTTTCTGCTTCTCTTCCAGCACCTGCATCAGCTCACTCTCACTCTGCTTCAGCTGCGACAGATCGGGAGAATGGCTGAGTCTCAGCTTGGCTGCGGCCTCGTCAATCAGGTCAATCGCCTTATCCGGCAGGAAACGATCCTGGATATAGCGGGTCGAAAGCTTTACCGCCTCTTCGATCGCTTCATCCGAGATTCTGACCTGGTGATGATCCTCATAATGAGGTCTCAGTCCCAGCAGAATCTGAACCGCATCTTCCTCACTGGGTTCTTCCACCATAATCGGCTGGAAGCGTCTCTCCAGCGCGGCATCTTTTTCAATGTATTTCCTATATTCGTTAATGGTAGTCGCACCGATTACCTGCATCTCACCCCGGGCCAACATCGGCTTAAGGATATTGGAAGCATCAATCGAACCCTCCGAGGCTCCCGCACCCACAATGGTATGAAGCTCGTCAATAAAGAGAATGATATCCCCCTCGGCAATCGCCTCGTCAATGCCTTTCTTCAGACGCTCTTCAAACTCACCACGATACTTGGCACCCGCCAGCATACCGGTCAGATCAAGCGATACCAACCGCTTGCCCTGCAATAAAGACGGCACATCCCCGCTGACTATTTTTTGCGCTATACCCTCAGCGATCGCCGTTTTGCCGACGCCCGGTTCACCGATCAGAACCGGATTATTCTTAGTCCGGCGGCAGAGAATCTGCTCCGCGCGAATAATCTCTTCATTGCGGCCGATTATGGGATCGAACTTGCCCTCTCGTGCCATCGCCGTCAGGTCGCGGCTGAACTTATCCAGCGTCGGTGTCTTGCTGCGGCCATTTTTGCCGGATGCAGCACCGGGCATACCCCCTCCGACTTCGGACATCCCAGGCATACCGCCTCCCGCAGCTTCAGACTCCGGCGACAAAGGCTCTTCGCGAGTGGCCAGAATCTGGCTCACCGCCTGATACAGTTCGCGAATGGAAATTCCTGCCGCCTGCATAATGCGCACGGCCACACTCTGACCCTCGCGCAGAAGTGCCAGCAGCAGATATTCCGGCTCGATCACATTGGATCTTCTGGCCTGAGCCTCCCGTGCCGCCAGATTGATCACCTGCTTGGTGCGCGGAGTCATCATATTGACCAACATATTGCCGTCCAGATCCTCCGGCTCTTCCTGTTCCACCGGCTCACGCTGCGCCAGACTGGTCAGATTTTTATCCACCAGTTCCGATGTCAGCCCCGCCTCATTCAATAGCGAAGCCGCCAGTCCACCCTCTTCGAGAATACCGGCCAGCAAATGCTCGGATCCGATATAATCCAGCTGGTAAGATTTGGCTTTTTGCCAGGCCAAACCCAGTACCGCTCCTGCTCTCCTGGAAAATCTTATCATCATCTATTTATTCCTACCCTTTCCTTACAATTTTTATAACGAAGGCGCCCCACTCTCAAACCGTCACCCGGTCGGACAACCGGCGTTTACCGGTTTCTGTTCCTAATGCGATCTGTAGTAACTGCCATTATTATTCTGTAGTAACGCCATTATTATTAAGTCAAATATTGCCTTTATTTTGAATGACGCTCTGCGCCCAGCAATTCTTCCCGGATTAGCCGTGCTCTGACCTGATCCCTCTCTGCTGCGGATAACGGCTTGCCGCTGATCTGCTGTAAACTGGCCGGACCGATATTGGCGTCAATACGGTTTAGCGCAGTCAGTGGCAGCTGTTCAATAATCCCCAGCCCGATTCCCAATCTCAACTCAGCTAAAAGACCGCAGGCCTCCTCAAAGCTGATACGCCTTGCATTCTCCAAGATACCCCTGGCCCGCCAGACCTGGTCTTCCAGACCGGTACTATCTGCCCGTTGCAGCTGCCGTCTGGCTTCCTGTTCTTTCTGGATCAAATCTTTGACCAGATGATTGAGATCTTGCAAAATCTCACTCTCCGCGAGTCCCAGCGTCATCTGATTGGAGATCTGTACCCGGTAACCCTCGACCTTGCTGCCTTCGCCGTTGCTACCGCGGACAGCATAGCCTGCCTTGCCTAAGATATCCGTCAGATATCTGAGCTGATCCGTGCGGATCAAGCCCGGCAAAAACAGCATGACCGAGGCTCTGAGACCGGTGCCGGTATTGGTAGGACAGGCCGTCAGGAAGCCGAATTGATCATCCCAGGCCAAAGGTAATTTCGCCTCCAGCTTGCAGGTCAGATCTGACGCCAAGCGATAGGCTTGCTCCAGATCAAGCCCGGCAGACATGGCCTGAATGCGCAGATGATCTTCCTCCAATATCATCATGCTCTGGCTCTCATCCTTGCTGATAATCAGTTTCTTGTTGCAACCTGGCTCCAACATCCGCTTGGACAACAAATGCTTCTCAGCCAGTGCCAGCCGCTGCATATCCTCCAACTCCGCCAGTCTGACGATATTCCAGTCTGCTCGAGACTGGCTGGGATAGAGACTGAGAAAACAGCCCTCGATCTGCTTTTCTACCGCTGCCGCCTGTTCCGGATTCAGACGGTTGGGGAAGGGCAGCTCTTGCAGATTGCGAGCAATTCTGACGCGACTGGACAGAACAACATTTTCCTGAGGTCCTGCTTCGATATACCAAGCCATAATTATCTCCTAATCTACCGTCGGCTGATCTGCCGCCGGTTCCTGTTCTTCTTGCTCCGGTACCGGTAGTGATTCCGCAGCCGCATCCTGTGCTGCCTTGATCTGATCGCGCAGACCGGCAGCTAGTGTATAATCTTCGTTCTGAACTGCCTCTGCCAATTGCAAACGCAGTGTGCTCAGCTCGTCTGTCGGTTCCGTCTCCGCAGCGGGTGATACCCCAACACAGTGTGCCGGACGATCCGGTGCCGCCTTCGACACAACTACAGACTGATCAGATTGTCCCGGCAAATGGCCGACATGCTTGGTGTCTCGCTGGACACGTTTCAGCACCTGCTCCAACCAGGGACGGAAAGTTTCGTAGCAGTGGCTGCAACCGAGTAGACCCGTGGTGCGGAAGTCCTGATAACTTTGACCGCAGTGGGCACAGTGTCTGATTTGTTCTGTCTGCCTGCCGGCTTCCGAGCCGAATAACGCCGTGCCGATCAGATTGGGACCGGACCAGCCGTGGCTGAAAAAAGAGTCGAACAAGGGCGGGAAAGCACCGCCGCCGGACTGCAACTTGGCTGCACAAGCCGGGCAGAGATTGAGATCCGTGGTTTCATTATTGCGCGTCAGGCGCATCTGTATATTTGCTTCATTAGCATGACAATGGTCACAGAGCATAATTTCGTCCTCCCTTAGATTAATGTAGCCAAAGTGGCCAGCATATTGCGCAGGATTTGACAGCGCAACTGATCGGCCAACCGGCGGTCAATATCTGCGAAGACCTGATCCGCCATCGCCGCTCTGAATATCTCAGCCATTTCATCATCCAGCAGACCGGAACGCCGCAGATTGGCGATAATCTGGCAGGCTTCCTGCTGCGAGAGATAGTCCGGCATCTCCTTGATCAGATGCCACAGCGCTTGTGCCGCTGTCGAGGTGCTGATGCGCTTGATTGTGATCGAACCGCCGCCGCCGCGCCTGCTCTCTACCACATAACCGTGACTATTGGAGAAACGAGTAGTCAGCACATAGCTGATCTGTGAGGGCACGACCCGGATTTCTTGCGCCAGCTTATTGCGGGAAATCTCGACAATGCCATCATGCTGATCCAGCAGTTCATCAATCATACGTTCGATGCGGTCACTAATATTGGACATTTTCTCACCTACACTTCTTATTGGAGCCAGCCGCTCGTCAGTCCTAATTGCCTTAATAGTTCTGTTTCGTTACTCCAGTCTTACTATCCTAAGTCTGTTATCCTATTGCAATTATTTCTGCTACCATAAATGGCTTCACTCGCCTTTGACTTTGACTTTCTTTGTCCTTCAACATCTTAACAGGTTTCTCCGAGAGAGTCAAGCGTCAGTTTTAGAATTTCAAGGCAGATTTTATCTGCCAACCTGCCGAGGCAAAATAGTCACCACAAGCTAAAGTTGCACGGCTTTCTTTGACCTTCAGAGGAATTACTTATGCGATACAACACACGATATTATTAGATTTATTGGGAAGTCGGAAAACAGAAAATCAAATACTAATTTAACAACGCCAGGGGACGCAGCGCATAATCCTCAGCTCTGCTCAGTCCCTGCTGTAGATTACCCACAGTTATTCAGCCGTGAGCTTACGGGTAGCTACGAGATTAATCCCGGTTCCGGCCACATTCGGCATAATCACTTCACCGACAGCAATCGGCGGACGGACTACAATTTCGCGAATTGCCTCCATCACTGCCGGAATTTGTTCTTTGGGCACCGGCTCCTCGGTCTTGACCGGCAGGCGGCGCAGTCTGCCGCTCTCCACGCCAACCGTACCGGTAACCGTACGTAGCGGGCGTTGCAGTTCCTCTCTGCCATAATCGACCCCGTTGGGACATTGATTGCCTGTGACAAAATATGTTTCCGGATTGACCCTGAGCTGGCAGCCGCGCGGACACAGTGTACAGATAACCTGAACCAATTCCATTGTCTTCACTTATCCTTTAGTACTTATCTTTATTTAGTATATTAATTATACTACCTTAAATCTGTGCCATATGATCCGAAGCTCTAACGCTTTACATCTGCTGTTTCTGCCCGATCACCGGCCGGACGCTGCGCCTTATATTTTCCTCTGAAAGACCTAAGTCAGTTAATTCCACCTCATTTCGCGACAATGCCGCCACTGCATTGTTCCCCCGAAACAACCCGAACCGTTACGTCGCCGTCGATCAGACGTACCAGAGCCTCCGGAATCCTTAGCTGTTCCATCTCACCCGGCAGCATAAAATCGCGCTTAAAGCTGGCGATTACCCGATCATACACACTCAGCTGAACTCTGTAGTCACCGTCGAATATCCGATTAACCCGGAAATGGCAGAGCAAAGTGCCCGCCGAACCGGCTCGCAGTCGCTGGGGAACAATATAGGATAAGCCACTGCCGGCGGTAATTTCATAATATTCTGCCTTGCTGAGAACATCGGTTCTGAGAGCATCAGTACCGGTAGTACCAGTGTTAGCAGCATCATTATCGGAAGCGTCAGACTCAGCTACAGCTGCTTTCGATTTCAGGACAAAATCCGCTGCGGCACTACCGGCCCGCTCAGCTTCCTCTGTCACGAAGTCGACCAGATCATGCACTTGCACCACATTGCCACAGGCGAAAATACCCGGCACACTGGTCTCCATATCAGCAAATACCAACGGTCCCTTGGTCAGCTCATCCAGCTGCACGCCGGCATATTTGCTCAGCTCATTTTCCGGAATCAGCCCAACCGAAAGCAAGACCGTATCAGCCTCAAAAACCTGCTCCGTACCCGGGATCGGCTGTCTGTTCTCGTCCACGGACATCACTACCACTGCTTCCACCCGCTCCTGACCACGGATCTCCGTAATTGTACTGGAGAGCAGCAACGGAATATCAAAATCCGCCAGACATTGCACGAGATTGCGCGTCAACCCACTCGAATAAGGCATGATCTCTACACAGGCCAGAACCTCTGCCCCTTCAAGCACCATCCGACGCGCCATAATCAAACCGATATCGCCCGATCCCAGTACAACTACCCTTTTACCGACCAGATAGCCTTCCAGATTGACATAGCGCTGAGCCGTACCGGCAGTCAGAATGCCCGCCGGTCTGGTGCCGGCAATGCCAATAGGACCGCGGGTGCGTTCCCGGCAACCCATGGCCAGAACGATGCTCCGGCCCACAACTTGCCGCCAGCCCCGATCCCGGCTGATCATTTGCAGCGTTCGATCCGCACCGATATCCAACACCATAGTATCGAGTGCCAGCTCAATATCCTGTCCCGTCAGTCGCTCAATAAAGCGTTGGGCATATTCGGGACCTGTCAACTCCTCTTGGAAAAAATGCAAACCAAAACCATTGTGAACACATTGATTGAGGATACCGCCCAGCTCCGTATCCCGTTCCACCAGCAAAATGCGCGACAGTCCCCGCCGTTTAGCCGCCAGGGCCGCCGCCAGACCGGCCGGACCACCGCCCACCACCACAAGGTCATATTCCGCCTTATCAGACGACTGATCGGCTCTAATCTGCTCCGGTCTCGGCGTGCCGGGAAAACTGTCGCTCCCTTTTTGCATACGGAGGCGCACAATATACGGTTCCGGAGTACCGGCCATTTTGTCCGTCAGAATCTTGCTATTCGGGCGATCCAGGATCACTTCCGTGGCCGGGATTCCCAGCTCACGGCTAATGATCTCCAACACTCTGGGGCCGCAAAAGCCGCTCTGACAGCGACCAAAGCCGGCCTCGGTGCGCCGTTTGACGCCATCTAAAGACAGTGCCGGAACAGGACTGTGCAAAGCCGCCACAATTTCACCTTCACTGACAGTTTCACAACGACAGATAATCCGTCCGTACAGAGGCTCCCTGGCGATCAGCTCTTGCCGTTCCGAGGGTGTAAGCTCAGTCAGACGGTTCCGCTTGCGGATCGGCTGCCAGTCACGTCGCTCAAAGTCCTCCCGCAAGGTATCTTGTAATAATTCAACCACCATGGTTGCGATAGCCGGAGCTGAGGACAGTCCGGGAGAGCGGATGCCCGCGGCATCGATCCAACCGGGACGAGCCTCGCCGATAATGAAATCATCAACCGTACTATTCGCTCTAATGCCTGCAAAGCTGCGGATATTGTCCCCGAACTGCAGACCGGGAAGAGAACGCCTGGCACCGACTTGCACTTCAGTCAGTGCCTCTCTGCTCGTACTGGTATCAGAACGGGAATCCTGATAATGGGAATTAGGTCCGACCAAAATATTGCCCGGCACCATCTGCGAAACAACTATACCCTTGCCCCTCTGATCCGGGCACTGAAAAATAATTTTCTCTACCTTGCCCGTCGTATCACGGTCAAGCAGGAAATACTCGCCCCGGCAAGGCCTGATCTTAAAGCTTGCGGCAGCAATCAGATTGTGCACCAGATCAGCATAGACACCGGCAGCATTGACCACTGCTCGCACTCTCATCTCCCGGTCCTGCCCGGAAAGGTCAGGGAAAAATTCCGCTGTCGGTCGTAGCTGCAAAGCAAAACCGCCGCCGGGTAGACCCTCAGCCGCATACAGCTCGGTACTGCGCAAGAGCTCACAGCCGCCCTTGACGGCAGTCTCAGCAAAAGCCAGACAGAGCTGCCAGGGGACAATCACCCCCGCCGACGGCGCCCAGAGCGAACCGCAGATATTAGGTGCCAGTTGCGGTTCCAACTGCAAAGTCTCATCTCTGTTCAGCAATTGCAGACCCGGCACTCGATTGTCTTGACCACGCCGGTAAAGTGTGCGCAGCATCTCGCGATCATTTTCATCAAAGCCGATAACTAAAGAGCCACAGTTTTTATAAGGTACGTCCAGTCTGGAACATAGTTCGGGGATACGGGCAGTGCCGGCCACATTGAGTCTTGCCATCAAAGTATGAGGCAGGGGATCATAGCCGGCATGAATAATGGCGGAATTGGCCCTGCTCGTGCCCATAGAAACATCATTTTCACGCTCGATCAGAACCGTTTTCAGCTGATAAAAGGCTAATTCATATGCCACTGCCGTGCCCACCACGCCGGCACCGATAATAGCAATATCGTAGTCGTATCCGGTCGAGTGAACTGAGTTGGGAATTGGCATTTCTCGTGATGCACCTAATTAAAGAGGAAATTATTAATCTGTTTGATAGTCGGCCCTACGGAATAAGACCACATCTCGTGTCCTTTTTTATTAAAATATCTGCGCCGATTGGATGGACCGGGCACCATTAACTCCCTGCGCCCGTAGCCGAGGTAGGTACCCGATTTAGACAAAATACTGGTTATCTCGCCATGGCTGATATTGGTACCGATATTGGGCAAAGTAGCATTGACAAATGCATTGATACTAGAAGCACTACTGCTACGCAATTTATTCAACACCGCATTGATTACCTGGCGTTGACGGCCGGTGCGCCGGAAGTCCGAGTCCATACGGCGGATGCGGGCAAAAGCCAGCGCTTGCGATCCACTGAGATTATAGCTGCCCGCTCCGGACAGACCGAGTTGCCCGGCCTCGGCAGCAGTCAGGCTAATATTGACACCACCCAAAGCATTAATGCACTTCGTAAAAGCTCCGAAGTTAAAAACGACATAGCCGTCTACTTTGAAACGGAAATTATGTTCAATTGTTTTTACGAGCAGATTAGGGCCGCCATAGGAATAGGAATGATTCAAACTGTCCAAGCCGCGGCCGGGAATAGCAACAGTAGTCCCTCTGAAAAGGGAAAGCAAATTCACTTTTTTGGTATTGGAGTTGAGGGAAATGATAATCATAGCATCAGCCCGACCCCGGAAATTATTGGCACGGGAATCAACACCAATTACCAGATAATTTTTAACCCCTGCCTTGCTGGCAATTGGTTTGTTGGAGACTTTCAGCGTTTTTTCAGTGGCCTTTGCCTTTGTTTCTGCCTCAGCGTTACCCTCTCCATCACCTTCACCGATGACAACGGCTTCCTCTTCATCACCTTCTGAGAATTCTTTGAGAAAGGCATCCATCTCAGACTGCATCACAGATTCAATTTCATCCGCCGACGGATCCGGTTCACCGGTCTCTACATCCGGATCTTCCAATGACCAGCTCGGATCACCCTGGAAGATCTCATCAGGTTCTTTTATCATATTGAGTCGGCTTTTGTAATAGATACCGGCACCACCGACCAACACAATTAAAACACCTAAAACAACTGCCATGGCCTGTATGGGCAGCCTGCGCAGATCTCCGAATAAAGGCTTTTTACGTCGGGAAGACTGGTTAGGATGAGAGGCGGAGGCATTAACGCGTGCCTGTTTCAGAGGTGTAGATCTAATTCCGTTGTTGTCGCCATTGGCTGTCGATCGCTGCGGACGATCTGCTTTGCCCGCTTCAGGTTTACGTTTCGCCGGTACAGGCCGCCGTGGAGGTTGCTCATAATTAATTTTCATAATATCTCCAGATGTACAGTCGGTATTCAATCTCGGAATCCGGAAAGAGTATCAACTAAAATTTAGAAGTCATCCGCCGGATTGATGAGAGCTGAGCATTTTCAGCCTCAGCTTCGTTTAAGGCTGATCTACATTATGTCTTATTAGCAAAGCCTTTTCAACTAACCTCTAATTATGGAAATAATGACTATGCTTTCGATATTATAGAATTTAGGTTAAAAATCCATATAAAAAGGGCTGACTCGCCACACAGAATTGTGTTTTGAGCCAGCCTTTTTAAATCATACTTTAAGAGTGACGAAGGCGTTGTCTATACGTCTCTTAATTCTGACCCAGCGGGCAATCGTCTCTCATATTGCGCCTATTGCCACGTCCGGGTGTATTATCTGAGTTGTGAGCATTTCTGCCGCGTCTGCCTCTGACCGGAGCAGTGTTATCTTCAGAGGTTTGATTGGTTTGATTTTTGTTGCGACCGGGGGACTTATCAGCAGGTGGATTGCCGCCATAAGGACAGTTCTCAGGGTCACAATTATCACAACGCTGATCTCTCAGACACAGACGGATGCCGCGCTGCTCCTGTTTTTCATCTCTCAGACGCAGATGTTCGGTAATCTGTTCGTCGCTCAGACCGCGCTTACCCAATTCATTTTTGAACTCTTCCTCATTTTCAAAACGGGGAGGAATCCTACTGTCTGTTTTTAAGGCACGCTCCCGCCGTTGATTGGCCGAGCTGGCCTGTACAGTTGTCTCTGCTACTTCAGTAGCTGCCGGCTCTGTATTTCCCCGGGCCAATACTCCTGTGGAGGGTAAGATTAAAACCAAAGTCAGTATCAGAATTACCATTAAAGATACTATTGTTTTGCCAAGATGCTTTTTCATTTTGAACTCCTTTCCTATCCTATGGCTGATCGCCATCTGATCTGACTTCAGGATATAGATGCTACATGTCCTTTATAGGGAGTTAATATGTCTTTTAGGTGTTCTTCAGAAGGGATTTCGGTATTAACAGCTTGAATACCGAACCCTGGCCAAGCTGAGAATCAACTTCCATGGTCATGCCGTGCCGTCTGGCAATACTGGCGGCAATCGTCAGACCCAAACCTATGTCCCGGTTTTTCTTTTTGGCAGTATAAAAACGATCAAAAATATTATTCTTGACTTCTTCCGACATACCTTCACCATAATCAGTGACAGACAAGACTGCATCTCCTGTTGGAGATGCGGCTAATACAATCTCGATCTTACTTCCGGACGGAGAATACTTAAGCGCATTGTCGAGTAGAATCAGGCACAATTGACGGATCCTGCCGTAGTCAGCTTCCACAACCAGGTCTTGATTCAACTCAGATACTAGCTCAACCGTCTTTTCTGCCGCCAAATGCCGGATGCTCCTCAACGCATCAGCTACAACATCGCTCAATCTAACCGTACTGAGATCCAGTGAGAATTCCTTATGATCCAGTCGGGACAACTCCAACAGATCATTGACCAGGCGGTCCAGCGCTTTGATATCGTTGTTAATATTATCTATATAATCCGGAATTTCCTCCGTTTTAACGATCCCGTCAGATAAGGCTTCAATTGAACCTCTGATCACAGCTACCGGTGTTCTCAGCTCATGAGATATTTCCGAGATAAAGCTCCGGCGTAAATTGTCTTCCTGCTCTCTGTCCTCCTGAGCGGTCTGCAGCCTGCAGGCAAGAATATCTATCTCTCGTGCCAGCTCGCCCAGTTCGTCCGGTCTATCGTAGCCGGTTCTGGCGCTGTAATCGTCCAGCGCCAGGCGTGCGGTGGTATACTGAATCCTCTTGATCGGCACAATGAAGCGCCGGGATAAAACCAAAGCCATAAGCAAAACCAAGACGATAGCGATCAGAGAAGCAGTGGAAAAACCCAACAAAGAAGAACGATAAAGGATAGGAATTTCATTAAGTGGCACATGCAGCAATAAAGCCTTCTGAATTGTATTTTCCGTTTCGATAATCGGAAAACCCAAAGTCAGGGTCGGAGTGCCCAGAAAATTAGAAAAATCGGTAGTCACAGTTTCCTGCCCCTGTAGATTCAAATCCAAATTGCTGACCGCATCTGCCGGCAGTTCGGAAAAAGCATAGGCGCTATCATCGCCCAGCGAGAGAATATTACTGTTACAGTCCAGTACCCAGATATCTGCCTGTATGGCATCATTGAGCATTTTTAGATAGGAATTACGAAACAATTTGTACTGGCCCAAATTTTTGCGCCTCTGATGCGCCTCGTTCCGGTTTTGGCCGAGACCTTGTCCTCGACCATGGCCCTGCGATTCCATCGGCATGCCCTGGGTCTCCCAGCTGGCCCTATGTTCCGACAGTGTGGAGGCTATACGACGGCCTCTGATCTGCCATTCATCCTGTAGAGTTTTAAGCAAATATTTGCGATAAAACAGAGTGTATGCCAGAGTAGAAAGCGTGGCAAAAACCAGCAGCAGGAGCACAAAATAGAATACCCATTGACGCTGCAATTTGCGGCTAATAAATCCTTTCAGCATAGTATTTATCTGCCTAATCCGCTTGATCTAAAAGCTCAAATTGATAACCGCGACCTCTGACCGTAGAGATATCCCAGCCGGGATGCCCGATATCAAGTTTAGCCCGTAGTCTTTTAATATGCGAGTCAACCGTCCTGGCATCGCCGTAGTAATCATAACCCCAGAGCTGATCCAGCAGCATATCGCGGGTAAAAACCCTGGAAGGATTGGAAGCCAACAGAAAGAGCAGCTCTGCCTCTTTTACGGTCAGATTGATTTTCTGACCGTTGATAAAGGCCCGGTTCTGATCAGCTTCAAGCACCAGGTCAGCTATTTCCAGACGTTTCTGGTCCTCGTGATTATCGACGCGGCGCAAAATTGCTCTCACTCTGGCCATTACTTCCGCCGGCGAGAACGGTTTGACAATATAGTCATCAGCGCCGATGTCCAGTCCGAGTATGCGCTCGAAATCATCGCCGCGAGCGGTAACCATGATAATGGGCACAGAAGATTCTCTGCGGATGGTACGACAGACTTCAAAGCCGTCCATTTTCGGCATCATGACATCAAGCAAAATTAAGTCAATCTCTTGATCAGCAAAAATCTTTAGTGCCATCTCACCATCCGAAGCAATATGGGGGATATAGTCTTCATGGCGGACATAGTCTGCCAGTATGCGCGTGATCTCCTGATTATCGTCCGCGATCAGGATATTCTTTTTCATCAGCAGGAGCCTCCCTGTATGAACGGCCGGAAAAACAAATCCCGGCCTCCATCTCAAATATAAAACAGTATTAACACATTAATATGTCTTTTTTGTGTTTTGCATTGGGTGGCAGATTGCCTAATTACTTGTGTCTATGCGTTTAGATTCTGACCAGGTGGCGGGCGGAGATCATTTTGCTGCAGATCTCGGACATATTGCTCACCCTGCCCACCGCCATCTTGTCTTCCAGCTGGAAGAAATTGAGGCAAGTGCCACAGGAGAGAATATCTACACCGGCGGCCGCCAGATTATGGAGATCTTCCAGGGCATTAGAATCGGCGGTAACCAGGCGGACTCCGCTATTGTAGAAAATAAGGCAGTCCGGCAATTGCTCCATGCCTGTCAGTGCGTGCAGATAGCTTTTGCTGAGAATCCGTCCCAACTCCTCTGATCCTTGCCCCATGCTGTCACTGCTGATAACTACCGTATAATGCTTGGCACTGTCCTCCGTCAAAACTGATAACTCATCTGAAGCCGCGGTACTAACCGGTGACGCCTTCGTTTTATGGTCGTTTGTGAATAGCTCATATGAGACCTGATTGCCGGCACTCTTGCGGGCATAGACTTCGCTATGCTCGATTTCGTGCTGAGCTAGAAGTGTCAGGACCCGGTCCAGCTTAGCCGTGCTGACCTGCAAGCAGATGCCGCAGCCGGCACTGATGACGGCTGGCAAAGGTACAACCTGAATGTCCAATTTGGCATCCAGTAGAGTTTTCTCCGCTTTGATGGCGTTATTGGTACTGTGGAAAGTAATTATATAGGCCATATTAATATATCTCCTTTATTATGTTTTTGAGGGCGCTAATGCCCTGTTCAATTTCCGCTTCGGTATTGAAATAAGAAAAGGAAAAGCGAACTATGCCCTGGTCAATCGTGGCGAAATGCTGGTGCAGGCGTGGAGCACAATGGCTTCCGGCCCGGGTAGCAATTTGATACTGTTGCCAGAGTCTGGTTGAAACTTCCGTCGAGGAAATGTCTTGTAGATTGAGTGACACCAGGGGGAGTCTGTCCGTCGCCTGATAATTGCCGTAGAAAACCAGTTCGGGCAGATCCTTCAACGCCTGATAGAAGCTGTTCGTCAGGGTGTACTCGCGATTTCTGATTTTGTCCCTGCCCTCTTGGAGCAGAAACTCCACGCCAGCACCCAGGCCATAAATACCGGGCGCATTCAAGGTTCCCGCTTCAAAGATATCCGGCATCTCCTGCTGTTGGAAAGCGGCAAAGCTGTTATCTCCCGAGCCTCCTGTCTTGACCAATCTGAAGTTCAGGGGTTGTCCGACAATGATACCGCCGGTTCCTTGGGGCCCGAACAGACCTTTATGACCTGTAAAACAGAAGACATCCGCCTGATCGATTGTTATGGGACAAGAACCGAAAGTCTGAGAAATGTCTACGACCAAGAGGAGCTCGTGTTCAGTGCAGATCTGTTTGACAGCATCGAGATCAATCACATTGCCGGTCAGATTGGAGCCATGCGAGATCACTACGGCTTTAGTAGCGGGAGTAATTAGTTGACTGATGCT
Source organism: Saccharofermentanales bacterium (assembly GCA_050945515.1). Classification (GTDB taxonomy): domain Bacteria; phylum Bacillota; class Clostridia; order Saccharofermentanales; family DTU023; genus UBA1046. The sequence continues at coordinate 15,191 of JBMNTB010000018.1, read as the reverse complement.
GTCTGTTAGCAACTCTCCTGCCTCATTGCATTCAATGAAACTTAGACTACAACCTCTGAGATAGAGCGGACGCAGGACGGAATTGTGCTCCGCCACTGAGGTTATAACATGATCTTCAGTATCAATTAAGGATTGGATAACCAGATTGAGGCTTTCGGTGGCAGAGGAAGTGAATGCCACTCCCAGCGGATCGGCCAGACCGATCAGTTGTGCTATCAGTTCACGGGTGTGGTAAATCGCCCGATTCGCCAGCAGCATAGGTTCGTGAAACGATCTGCCCGCATTGCCAAAAGACTCGATGCCATATTTGACAGCTGCAGACACCTCGGGTGGCTTCATCAGTGTGGTGGCGCTGTTATCAAAATAAATCATGCTCTATCCCACTTTTCTTATAGCGGCTTGTCAAGCTGGCTATCAAGCACAGAATAACACAAACTGGATTCTTTTCGGTATCGCTTGCGATGCCCGGCATAACTTTATCTCTATCGACTATTGCAATTTACTTGCATTTTTACGCTGTTACTGATAAAATTGTTCCAGGTTTTTAGGGAAAATTATATATAGTTATATTATGGTTATTCCCTATTGTTTTGTTGACAGGAATTTGTCCCTGTCATTATATTTCATTGTGCATTGGGAAAATAATGCATAAATGAGAGGAGGAAATTGCAAAATGAAAAGAAAGTGGTTCCTATTGCTTGCCCTGATCCTGGCTTTCAGTGTCCTGGCTATGGGTTGTGCAAAGAAAGATGAACCGGCAAAAACCGAAGCTCCGGCTGCTGAGGGAGATGAGACTGAAGCTCCGGCAGCAGAGGCAACTGATGCACCGGATGATGGTGGGGATGAGCCCGCAGAGCCTGCAGGCGAAGCCCGTGAACTTAAAATAGGCGTTCTGTTACCTACAACCGGTCCGGAAGCCTACTACGGCAAAGACATGCTCAACTCTTATCAGATGGCTGTCGATGAGATCAATGAAGCCGGCGGTTTCATGGGCGGGTATACCTTTACTCTGGCACAGGAAGATGATGCTTGCGACGCCGCTCAGGCAGCTACAGCAGCATCTAAGATCCTGTCTGGTGACCCCGATTTCATCGTCGGCGGTTATTGCTCCGGAGCAACCATTCCAGCCTTGCAGCAATTCTTTGATGCTGACAAGATCATGCTGATCTCCGCGGCAAACTCGACTAATATCACCGACCTGAATCTGAACCAGAGCTTCATGATCAACAGCCCGGGCACTCACGGTGTCCAGACGCTGACCAAGCTCGCCAAACATCTCGGGGTCACAAAGATCGCCACGATCCATCAGGGTGATGACTATACCAAGAATCTCTCTGATATCGTTGAGCGCGATATGCCCGGCGACGGCTTTGAAGTAGTCACTGTTCAGGTTATGGAAAAGCAAGCTCCTGACGTATCGGCCATCGTCACAGCCATCCGCAATGCCGGTGCCGAACTGGTCTACTGGTGTGGTTACCACGCTGACGGCTCCAACGTCATCAAACAGCTCCGCCAGGGTGGCTATGAAGGCTATATCGTCTGCGGTGACGGCTCCTCTTCCGTCGATCTGATCACCGGCAGCGGCCCGGCAGGTGAAGATGTCTATGTCACCTCCCCGCCCTATGTCGAACTGGTCGAAGGCGGTGATGAATACGTAGCCAAGTACGAGGCGAAGTACGGCATGCCGCCGGGCGGATATTCCACACTCGCCTATGACACGATTTATCTGCTGAAAGACGCAATCGAAAAAGCTGGCACAATTGAGTTTGAGGCAGTCCGCGATACTCTGCAAAATATCGAGTACCAGGGTATGTCCGGCTTAATCAAGTTCGCAGATAACCGTGAGCTGGCACAGTCCAACTTCATGATCGTACAGATCCAGGATGGCAAATTCGTTCGTATCGATCTGGACTAATGGTAATTCTTAATGAATGGGCGCGGCTGCGCCCATTCGCTTTTTTTTTATGCATATGATTAGGTGGTGATAATCGAATGTTATCTACAGGTGAGGTAATTATTCAGCAACTTATGAATGGTCTGATCACGGGCTCTTTCTATGCCTTGATTTCTTTAGGCTATTCGATGGTTTACGGTATTATTAAACTTTTGAACTTTGCTCATGGCGATGTCTACATGGTCGGTGCTTTCATCGGCTTCGCTGTCTTCGGTGCGGTCTCAGGAGCTCTGGGGACCGGCTGGCTCAGTATTATTCTTGCCATGTTGGCAGCCATGTTTTTATGCGGCGCACTGGGTTTCCTTATTCAGCGTGTAGCCTATCGGCCCTTGCTGGACGCACCGCGCTTGTCGCTATTGATTACAGCCATTGGTATGTCACTGATCCTCTATAACGCCGTGATGGTAATCACCAATGGTGAATTTATGTTCTTTATCCATGGAGTCGATCCAACTGCAGGCATTTCTTTCGGCAATATTACTATCACATGGATCCAGTTAATCCTGCTCGGCATTACGGCGGCTCTGATGATCGTATTGACCTGGTTCATTTCAACTACAATCTGGGGCAAAGCGATGCGCGCCATTGCCTTGGATAAACCTACCTGCCGTCTGATGGGCATCAATGTCAATAAGATCATCGGTCTGACCTTCTTCATCGGTTCTGCTCTGGCAGCGGTGGCGGGTGTCATGCACTGTGTCTACTATGGCAATATCCAATATTTTATGGGCTATATCATGGGCATGAAAGCCTTTACGGCGGCCGTCATCGGCGGTATCGGATCCCTTCCGGGCGCTATGCTCGGCGGTATACTTCTGGGATTGCTGGAGGCTGCCGGTACACAAGTCTTTGGTTCTTCCTGGAAAGATGTTTTTGCTTTTGTCTTGTTGATTCTGATGCTGATCTTCAAGCCGACCGGTCTCTTGGGCAAGACTGAAGTAGAGAGGATGTAGCCATGGAAAATAAAACAAATAATTTGAATGTTGAAGAAGCCGTTGTCACTGAGTCAACCAATCCATGTGATCCAACCCCGACAACAGGGCATCGCAGTGGTTTCCTGGGTGCTATTGACAAGATGTCAGATGCTTTCTACAGATTTACGGACCCGCTCGCGGTCAGGATTGTAATTTTCGGTGCTCTGGCGGCCTTTGTTCTGACTGTACCGCTCTGGGCTAACAACTACATCCTGCAAATCGCCTGGAATGCTATGTTCTATATGCTACTGGCGCTCGGCTGTAATATTATTGTCGGCTTTACCGGCCTGATTGACCTCGGTTATGCGGCGAAATTTGCCGTCGGTGCCTATACATCAGCGATTCTAGTCAAGAATTTCGGCTGGAACTTCTGGTTAACACTGCCCGTGGTTGTTGTGACCGGTTTTATTGCCGCCATTGTCATCGGCGGACCGACGCTGCGCCTGCGCAGTGACTATCTGGCCATTGTTACACTGGGCTTCGGTGAAATTGTCAGGATTGTCGCCCGCAATCTGGAGTTTACGGGTTCCGCTTCCGGTATTTCCGGTATCCCCCGTCCCTCCATTTTTGGCGTCAGACTGACCAAGATCTGGATGTGGTACTATCTGTTTATCGTCCTTGTTGTAATATTTGTGGTAATATCCAATCGTATCAAAGACTCCCGCTTCGGACGCGCTCTGGCCTATGTGCGTGAGGACCAGGATGCCGCTGAAGCTATGGGTGTCAATGTCGTTAACTACAAACTGTGGGCCTTCATTGTGGGCACAATACTAGGGGCCTTGGCAGGCGCCTTCTATGCTATGGAGATGGCCGCCATTTCTCCCAACAGCTTCCAGTTCCAACAATCCACCAATATCCTACTCTCTGTAGTTCTCGGTGGCATGGGTAAAGTACCTGGCGTTATGGCCGGCGCAGCTTTCTTTACGATTTTCCCGGAGATCTTCCGTGATATCGGTGAATACAGAATGCTGATCTTCGGCGTGGCTCTCATCATCGCGATGATCTTCCGTCCGCAGGGACTGTGGCCGGATAAGCGTCGTCGCCGGTAGGGCTGTGAGAACGAAAGGAGAAGATATCAAATGGCATTAATGGAAGTTACAGATTTGACCATGATCTTCGGCGGTATTGTCGCTGTCGATTCATTGGACTTTGTTATTGAGGAGGGCTCCATCACAGCCTTGATCGGACCGAACGGTGCCGGCAAAACTTCAGCCTTTAACTGCTTGACTGGTTTCTACAAGGCGACCAGGGGTGAAATCCTCTTTGAGGGCGAGTCTCTGCTAAATATGCGTCCCTATCGCATCACATACAAAAAGATCATCCGCACATTCCAGAATGTCCGTCTGTTTAATAATCTGACGGTAATGGATAATGTCTTAAGCGGCTGCCATAGACTAGGCAAAAAATTCGTCGGCAGTGCGATGCTCCGCACTCCCTCCGAACGCAAGGAGGAGGCCAAGCTGAAAAAAATTGCTGAAGAGGCAATGGAATTTATCGGCATTCTGGATCTGAAAGATGAAATTGCTAAGAACCTATCCTATGGTAACCAGCGCCGGGTTGAGTGGGCACGTGCTCTGGCCAGCCAGCCGAAACTGCTGCTGCTGGACGAGCCAGCAGCCGGACTGAACCGGGAAGAAAAGAACGATCTGATTCGTCTTATCCGTCGTTTCCGCGATGAGCTGGGAATCACGGTCTTCCTGATCGAGCACGATATGAGCCTGGTCATGGAAGTTGCGGAACAAATTGTCGTTATCAACTTCGGTACTAAGATTGCCGAGGGAACGCCGGCAGAGGTGCAGGCCAATCCGTTGGTCATTGAAGCATACCTCGGAAAAGAAGATGAAGAGGAGGCAGTCTAATGAGCGAATCAAATGAAGTCGTACTTAAGGTAGAAAATGTTGACACATACTACGGCAATATTCGCGCCTTGCACAACATCAGTTTCCATGTATGTGACAAACAGATTGTCACTCTGCTCGGCAGTAATGGTGCAGGCAAATCGACTACACTAAAAACGATCTCCAATATTGAACCTTGTCGGAATGGTAAGATCACTTTCTTCGGTGAGGATATTACCAGGGTACCTGCGCACAGGGTTGTTGAGCTAGGGTTAATCCATATCCCGGAAGGTCGTCGTATCTTCAGAGATCTGACAGTAACCGAGAACCTGGAGCTGGGTGCTTTCACACTCAAGGATGACAGGAAACGCAAATCTCTGATCGCTGATGTCTTTGACCGTTTCCCGCGTCTTGGTGAGCGTCATAAGCAGCTGGGCGGTACTCTTTCCGGTGGTGAGCAGCAGATGCTGGCCGTCGGCCGCGGCCTGATGGCACAACCCAAGCTCCTGATGATGGACGAACCGTCGATGGGCCTGGCACCGCTGCTCGTGGCAGAGGTCGCCGATATTATCCGCGTTCTTAATAATGAGGGTATTCCGATTCTGCTGGTCGAACAGAACTCTAAAATGGCTCTGGGCCTGGCGGATTACGGCTATGTTCTCGATACCGGTGAAATCGTGCTCGAAAATACCGGCGAAAATCTGAAGAAGGATGATAAAGTTATTAAAGCTTATATGGGTGGTGGTGAGTAATTACCCCCCTCGGCAAAATACAAACATTTTGCTGATACATTCTGACTCAGACACAGCAAACTAATAAAAACCCTCCGCCAGCAATCGGCGGAGGGTTTTTATTGTCTATGCTTGGCTTTTTAATCAGCTTATTACCCTAACTTAGGCTGATGCGTTTCCCACTCACTTCGCGCAGCAACACATTCTGTCGCCTCAGCTCCTGATGAATACGGTGGAGTTCGTCATTGCGCTTGATCTTCAGTGTAGTTGTGAGTACAGGATCACTTTCATCCCAGATAAAATATTTAACTTTCTTGTACTCTGTCATACGCTGATTTATGCGATGAATCTCCAGTGCGAGCCAGTTGCTGATGGAAGAATCTTCCGGACCGATACCTTCCGGCAGAGCTTCCGGGTCGATTTGGAAACGGGCAGCCAGATCGGTGGCTCCTCGCTCAGTTTGTTCGCCCCAGATCATAATGTTTTTCACACCGGACAGCTCTGAGAAGAACATTTCCAGCTCTTCCGGGAAGACATTCTTGCCGTTGGCCAGCACGATCATTGACTTGGCTCTGCCGGTAATATGGAGACAGTCATTATGATCGAAATAGCCGACATCTCCGGTTCTGAACCAGCCATCTTCCGTCATAACCTCTCCGGTAGCTTCTTCATTCTCATAGTAGCCCAGCATGACATTGTCCCCTCTGGCCAGAATCTCACCGGCTGTTTCCTTGCTGTCGGCCGGACCGTTCGAATCAATCGCCAGTGCAACATCACACATAGGACGCCCTACACTGCCCATCACATTCATTGTCGGTGTACAGGCCGATAGAATGGGCGAGGTCTCCGTCAAGCCGTAACCGGATAGGCAGACAATACCAATATTCTCAAAGAACTGCTGATGTTCCGCTGCCAGGGCAGCAGCGCCACTGATAACCATGGACAATTCTCCGCCTAAGGCAGTATGGATATCTTTAAAGACCTTGCGCCGGATATCAATGCCCAGCTTGCTCAAAAAACCGGTCAATTTAAGTCCGAAGCGGAGCTTTCCTGCCTTACCTTGGTTTTCAATATTCTTCATAATCTGACGGTACAGTGTACTGATCATCAGAGGCACTGTCAGGATTATATTGATATGCCAGCCTTTGAGATTACGAGCCAGTGACCGCAGATTCTCATTAATACAGATGCTGATGCCTGTGGCCCAAAAACAATACATACCGACTGTATTTTCAAAAGTATGGTGCAAGGGCAAAACGGACAAGGCGCGCCAGCCGACTTGCAAAGGAATGGTTTGTACTCCTTGTTTAACATTGCTGACCAGATTGTGCTGGCTAAGCATAACACCCTTCGACCGGGCTGTGGTGCCGGAAGTAAAATAGATAGCCGTCATGGCCCGATTGTCAATCGGCAGTGATCTGAATTCCTGCTTTTTCTCCGTCAGATGACGGCCGGAGGCAAGCAGATAATCAAAACTTCGTAAATGGCCGATTCTGTCAGATACTTCATCAAATTTATCCGGCCTGTCCAGCAAAATATAAGTGTGGATTTGCGGATTTTCTTTTTCAACCAGATATGCGGTATCGCGTTGGGCATAATCGAAGGCAAAAACCGTGACCTTTCCTCTTTGGCATAATCTGCTGACCTCATGATCTGCCAGCTGTTTGTCCAGAGGGACACTAATCCCCAGGCCGAACACGGTCGCATTATGCACTATTACCCACGGATAAGAATTGGCGCCGATGACAGCAATATGTTCTTTTTGCTGTTGCTCCAACTTGATCTTGCCTGCGCTTAGCAGAGCAGCCGCAAATGAATGGATATCGTCTCTTAACTGTTCGTAATCTTTGGTAACAGTTTTTTCTCCATCAGTTTCCTTTTCATGAAAGATATAGGCCGGTACGCCCGGATATTTCTGAACAGAAACATCGAGCATCTCCCGTAAATTAGTAAAAGGTGTTGCAAAGTCAACTTGTTGTAATCCTTTAACAATTCTCATTTTGAACTCACTTTCTTTAATAAGTAATCTATTCTGCCGCAGGGGAAATGGCTTCTATAGCTCGTAAGGCACCCATAATCCCCTGTTCAGCGATAAACATTTCCGCTACCAGCTTAAAGGCCAGTGATTCACAGATAAAAGCCAGATTCAACTTATGCAATGGAACTTTTAAGCCGTCGAATATCAGCAATTTGTCCTCAGGCAGAGGTTCAAGCAAGAACGAAGTAGCTCGTCTTAAAGAATCCTCTATTTGGGCGCAAAAGCTGTCATATGCCTGTTCGATACTCATTAATCTGGTCTGCAGATTAATGCCCGTATGGACAATCTGGGTTGGGATAATCTCTTTAAAAATACTCAGCACTATGAAGTAGGCAAAATGGATCCGTCTATATTTTCTGTTGACAGGCCTCGGTGCCAAACCCCATTTGATATAGTTTTGAACCATAGTGCCGGTAATAATAGCTCTCTCAGGGAAAAGAGGAACTAAAGCCTGCTCTATGTAGTCCAGCATTGGTTGTCGCAGCATTTCTTCCGTCGGCAATTCATTCCAGCGCGGCAAATGAAAATCTCTCAGGACTCTTCCTCTGGTTAAAAATATATGATCTTCTCGCAGCTTCATTTCTCTTCTCCTGCACTAAGTCAAATCATCATATCTGAGTTGGCAGTTATTATAACTGCCAACGAATCTAACCGAAATAAACAAGCCTGTCAAGCCTTTTGAAAAAAGTTCATAAAATAGATACCAACTTGAGCTGCAAAAAAGCCTTGTTCTGCAGCAGGATCTTAAAGACAACATTATATTTCTTTGCTGTGGCAGGCAATTATGTTATTTTAATGGCATGGAAAAGAAAAGCGTATTGAAAATTGGTTTTGTCGGTGTCGGTACGATGGCTTCAGCAATTGTACGGAGTCTATTAAAATTCGGAACACGAGAGATGCAGATCTACCTGTCGCCACGCAATCGAGAAAATGCACAGCAACTGGCGCAGGAAGCAAATTATGTGCAGGTGATGGGCAACAATCAGGAAGTGCTGGACCAGGCTGAATGGATCGTACTGGCAGTCACACCGCAAATTGCGCCTAGTGTATTGGCGGAACTAAAGTTCAGATCTGATCATCATCTGATCAGCCTGATCTCTCCCATATCTCTGGAAAATACCAAGGCCATGCTGCCGGACTGGCTGCCGGTCAATAAGGTAATTCCGCTGCCCTTCATTCAATATGGTAAGGGCCCGATCCTGCTCTATCCTGATCACCCAGGCATAGCGGAGGTTTTTGGTGAACTCGGCAAACTGGTCATTGTTGAAAATGAATACCAGCTTGATGTTCTGATTACAGTCACGGCCTTAGTCAGTCCTTTCCTACGCTTGCTCTCAGAGACGATCCGCTGGGGCTCAGAGCATGATTTGAGCCTGGATAAATCTTCCAACTACACGCTGGCTTTCTTTGACGCCCTGGTGGATATGGCACGGCGAGCCGAGGCTGATGAAGTGCTTGAAATCTGGCGAGAAATGACACCGGGCGGTTTAAACCAGAGGGCAACCAACTATCTGGCAGAGCGGGATGGCTTCAAAATGTGGCCCGATGCTTTGGATGCTGTGCTTAAATTCTTCACGAAGGACGGATTAGAATCCAATAGCTAAAGAAAACCGGATGCCTAGGATATTACCTGCCAATATAACTATCCTTAAAGTCATCTTTGACAAAGGGCTTATGGCCAGATAGAATAAGCAAGCCGGCTCTTACCGGTAAAGGCAATAATAGATAACAGATAGTTTCGGAGAAATACCCAAGAGGCCGAAGGGGACGGTTTGCTAAACCGTTAGTGGGGGCAACTCCAGCGAGGGTTCGAATCCCTCTTTCTCCACCACAATGTCCGAAAACGTCCTATTTGCAGGCGTTTTCGGACATTTTTATTCTCCGGCTATATAAACTGTACCCAATAGATTGGACACGAGCTGTTTTCGGACAGCCTGGTCCAACATAGAAACGCAGCTGTTGATACAATTTCTTGTACCATTATAGTTTTTCAGCTAGGGAGTGTGCCGTGGCATAGCAGAGCAAGGGAGAAGGAATGCTCCGGCAATGGCGATCAGCGGTCCGGATATGGTATATTAATCAAAATGTTTCGAAGGCGTCATATCGTCTGCCCGGAGCGATATAAAGGGGGAAACGGTAAATATGATTCAGGCACTAATATTTATAGGCGTTGTAGTATTGGTCAGCGTGCTGCTGAGCGAAGTGTCGGATAAGTCCGGCATTCCTATGTTATTTATCTTTATAGTTTTCGGTATGGCGATTGGCAGTTCGGACTTAATGAGTAATTTTGACAATTTTGAACTGGCAAACAAGGTCTGCTCTATAGCCTTAATCTTCATCATGTTTTATGGCGGTTTCGGTACCAGCTGGCGGGCAGCAAAGCCGGTAGCGGGCAAAGCGCTGATACTTGCCTCTTTTGGCGTTTTTTTAACTGCGGCTATCACCGGCATCTTTGTTCATTATGTATTGGGCTTCCCCCTGGTTGAGTCCCTGCTCTTAGGCAGTGTGATCGGCTCTACGGATGCCGCTTCCGTCTTTTCTATCCTCAGACGGCGCAAACTCTCCTTAAAAGAGAATACAGACTCACTGTTAGAAATGGAATCAGGTTCCAACGACCCCTTCTCCTATATTTTAACTATTGTCTGCCTAGCCTTGATTCAGGGCGGCATCAAGCCGGGAGAGGCACTATTGATGCTGTTTCTGCAGGTTGCCGTCGGTGTTGCTGTGGGCGGCCTGATCTCTTACGCCTTGGTCATTCTCATGCGCCGCAATATTTTCTTCAAGGGCGGCGGCAATGAGGTTTTTACCATCGCCGTTGCCTTGCTCGGTTATGCTCTGGCTGAGCTGCTCAGCGGCAATGGTTATCTGAGTGTCTATATTATCGGTATCGTGTTGGGCAATCAGGAATTCCAGTCCAAGAGAGATCTGGTGGCCTTTTTCGATGGTATCAATATGATGGCTCAGATCCTGATCTTCTTCGTCCTGGGATTGCTGTCGGACTTGCACAGCATTATCGAGGTTTTCCCGGCTGCTTTGCTAGTCATGCTGTTCATGACTCTGATCTCCAGGCCGGTCAGTGTTTTCGGCTTAATGCTTCCGATGCGTAACTCCTCGCTGCCTCAGAAGCTGGTAATATCCTGGGCCGGGATCAGAGGAGCCGCCAGTATCGTGTTCGCCATTGTGGCTGTCAGCACAGTAGAATTACAGTATGATCTATTCCATATTGTCTTTACCGTAGTGCTGCTGTCACTGGCTATCCAGGGCGGCCTGATGCCTATGGTAGCGATCAAAACACGGATGTATGATCCCGAGGGCGATGTACTGAAAACCTTTACCGATTATGAAGAGGCGCGAAATGTACATTTCGTCATAACTGAAATCTATCCCGATCATCCCTGGATTAAACAGATGCTTCAGGATATTTTCCTGCCCAAGGATATCAGGGTCGTTATTGTTGAACGTGGCGAGAAACAATTTCTACCCAGTGGTCAAACCGTGATTGAGGAAGGTGACCGCCTGGTCTTAAGTGCTCTGCATTACGATGACGAGAGCGAACATATCACCCTCAGTGAACGGACCATCGAAGCCGGTGATCGTTTTGAGGGTCGTCTGATCAGAGATCTTAAATTGCACGCCCAGGAAAGAATCATCCTGTTGAAACGTCAAGACGAAGTAATTATACCTACCGGCGATGTCCGAATTTTGTGCGATGATCTGGTCGTGATCAGCTGGCTGGCGGAATAATATCTTTCGCTACCCAGTGACAACGGGCTGACACAAACGAAGGGCGGACTTCAGATCCGCCCTTTGACTTGTACTATGTGAACTAACCAATGACTAATAATTGCCGGCCACAAAATCCCAATTGACCAGATCCCAGAACTTTTCCACATATTTAGCGCGGGCATTTCTGTAATCGATATAATAGGCATGCTCCCAGACATCACAAGTCAAAAGCGGCGTCTGTCCCTTGGTGATCGGATTTTCCGCATTGCTAGTGCTGACAATCTCCAGACCGCCGTCCTGATTCTTGACCAGCCAAGCCCAGCCGGAACCGAAAGTTCCGATAGCCTTGGCCGAGAACAATTCCTTGAACTTGTCAAATGAGCCAAAGGCCTCATCGATCGCCTCAGCCAGTTTGCCCGTAGGTTTGCCACCGGCCGCTGGTGCCAGGCAGTTCCAGTAGAAAGTGTGGTTATAGACCTGAGCTGCATTATTGAAGATGCCGCCGCTGGACTTCTTAATAATATCCTCCAGCTCCATATCTTCAAACTCAGTTCCTACTATAAGATTATTCAGATTTGTGACATAAGTCTGATGATGCTTACCATAGTGGTATTCGATAGTTTCCTTGGAAATTACCGGCTCCAGTGCGTCCTCGCCGAAAGGCAGTTTAGGTAATTTATGCTCCATATTGGTACCTCCATATATTAAAATCCTGTTTCTTATTTTACTATGTCATACCATTCAGAACAAATAATCGTCATTCCCGTAACATAGACCGCTTTTTTATCGAAGGCGCCATAAAATGAGTCCCACTTCTCTTAGATCAGAACGGATACAAACTAGGAGTAGAACAGAAGTTATATAGCATGAACTATTTAGACAATCATTGATTAAAGATGATGACAGAAACAAAAAGGCCGACTCCCTATGACAAGAGCGACTTTAACGTTGGAATCTCAGCGTTGAGAACAGAAAAATGGATAAATAACTACATTTAAATCATGATATATTTATTTCATGGAGGGGTGGGTGAATAGTACTTGAAAAAAGTTAATGAGATAGCTTTTTTTGTGTTGCTAGGCGTTATATTTCTTTCTATATTGATTTATCCGAATATTTTGGATATGCCGAATATCTATCTTCTTGATAGAGATGTGGTTACTTTTTCAGACGGTTGTACTTGGAAAGGCGACGGATACAAGGAAAATTTCAGTTTGCCTTACCGTTTTGATGTGGAAGAAACCGAACCTTTAGTGATAAGAAACACTATCCCCGGAAATCTGCCCGATTGTTCAATGATAGCTATTAGATCCAATACACAGTCCGTTCTTATCAAAATTGACGGAGAAACGGTTTATGACGTAGGCAATGATAGCGATAAATTTTTGGGAAGGGATTTTGGTGACTTTTGGCGTTCGTAAAAACTAAGCCTGAATGCAAGGGCAAGGAAATTGAGATGTCCCTTTTTTCCAACAGAGCCGCTTCACAAGGTTCCGTTTCCGAAGTTTTTATAGGTTCTGAAAGCGCCCTGTACGGACACATCTTTTCCCAACATGGTTTGTGAAATGCTTTCCTTCCTGTTCTTATAATTTTAGGATTATTAATTATTCTTGCCTATTTTATCTTTGGGATTTACAAGGAGAAAAATCGGGGTTTTCTTTACTTGGGTATATATATTTTTATTATGGGCAACTGGTTTTTAGGTGCATCGGGAATGTTGCAGCTTTTAACCGAAAACACATACTATACCACGAGGATTACGCTTCTTATGACATTGGTCGCTCCTGTGCCCGCTTGTTTATACATAAGGGAAACCGTTCCGATGAAAAGGAGATTATTTGACGATGTTTTAATAGCTTTAATAATTATAAATTCAGTTGTCAGTCTGGGTTTGGAGTATTTCAATATATTCGGTCTTTCGGATACCGTTTTTGTAGCGGTAGGACTTATAGTATTAATGTGTGTGTACTATCTGGTAATTTTTTTGCTAGAAGCCATTACCTACAAAAACAAGATAGCTCTGAGAGAATTAAAGTCACTGTCGGTTCTTTTTATCTTTGCAGTTGCGGAGGCAGTATCATATTTCGTAAATGAACAAACGGTATCATCTTTCTATCTGCGTATAGGTATATCGGGTTATATAGTCATAATGATAATAAACCAGTTTAATGACTATAGCGAGAGAAGAAGGATAAGGGAAGAAGAGGACAAAAAAAGACTCAGGAATACTGTGCCTGCAAAATTGCCTGGTGACAGAAGATTATAACCGGATACGAGATCTATTAAGAGGCACTTCCACTTCTTTTAAAAATCTATTTGTACGCAGAAATTAAAGATATTATTCCCTTTCCTTTCTCTGTTCTTTCTTGAAACGATACATCTTCTCATCGCTTTCCTTAATAAGCGCATCCACATCGGCAATCTCGCCTTTTTCCTTGTATACCGTACCGTAGCTGAAGCTGCACTCATATCCACGGGTCTTGTCATTTACTACATCTTCCCTCGCAGCATCAATCAGGCCCAATGCAATTGACTCCCTGCAACCGCCAAGAAAAAGACCAAATTCATCGCCCCCGAGCCTAAATAATATATCCGTGCTGCGGAAATGGCTTTTTATTCTTTCAACGATGTGTTTTATGTATTTATCGCCTTCTTCGTGCCCGTAAGTGTCATTGACATATTTCAGCCTATCTATATCTATAAATATAAAGGTACATTCCTCTTCCGTCTCAAAGAGCATGTTAATATTTTCATCGAAAAACGCCCTGCTTTTTGCACCCGTAAGCGCATCCGTATAGGCCTTGCTCCCCAGAGCTACATTTTTTCTGAATTCAATGGTAATCAATACCGACCTGTATATTGCAATGGAAGATAAGATTATAAGTATAACAATCATCAATACTTCAAGCTTCCTCAGTTTGTCGGACAAATCTTGGGAGTAATCCTCGGCAGCCGAAACGGTTTCATTACATATATTAAAATATTCTTCGCTATCATTTATCAGTGCTTTATGAGCTTCTTCGCTTCCCGATGCCCTGAGTTCATAAATACGGAGCTTGATTCTATCCCATGCTTCTTTTTGAACTTCCAATTTTTCTTGATAGCTCGGAAGCATTATAGGCTTAATCTGATATTCTGTTCCGCCTTCTTTTAGTTCATGAAGTATCCCGTCAATATAGAAAATTTTTTCGTCCGCATTGATAAAGTTGCTTTCGAGCTTAACAATTCTCTGAGCGCCGCCTCTGGCAATACCTGAATAATTGATTACACGCGCGGTTCCGTTAATCTCTTTAAAAAGCCACATTGAGTAAGCTATTATTCCAGTCAGTATAAAAAGCAAAATCGCCTGTGAAATCTGAGCGAGATATTTATTTTTGCCCAATTACATCTTAACCTTTCTGTAAAAATATTTTCCGATACCACTATAGCCTATATTATGTAGCGTATAAAGTGTTGACAGCAGACAGATCGTCTCATTCCGGACATGCTCTGCATCATGCCACAAGATTTCAATATTTTTGCATAAGCCGTGCGACATTTTTCTTATTGACCCGTTCCCGAGAATAGCTTCGCTGCTCCTCGGGATTAGTGAATATAATCGGACCGTGTTTTTGAAATAAATTTACGTAATACTTGATGTTCGAAGCATCAATACCGTATTCCTTTGACAATTCGCCAATTGTGGTGCCTTCTTCAAGATGTTCCAGAACTATTTTTAGCTTGCTTTCTCCGGTCTATTTCATAAATGAATTACCCCCTGTAATTGTACTGTGCAGTACAACTTTTGGGGGTAATTTCACAAATTGTGGCCAGAGTGTCCGAAAACACGGTATTTCAGCATACTTTTGGGGTTATTTATCCAGCAAAGGTAGTAAAATAATGATAGAGAAGACGCACAACGGAGGTAAGTTCATGGGCTACATCCAAGGT
>JBMNTB010000017.1:0-37138 GCA_050945515.1 Saccharofermentanales bacterium | reverse complement strand
CGCTATCTAATGTGGTAGTTAAATAACGTGGTTATCCGAAACGGTGGTGCCTGTCAACTACTTTGGCGGGCACTGCTTATCTGATATTTGCGATTTATTTCGCGGGCAAAAGATTTGATGTATGTCGGTTGCTTGACAGTAGGGCAAGTTAAAGCTAAAATTGCCAAATAGTTGAGAATATATTCAAGAAAGGGAACTGAGATGACCGTGTTGAATCTGAAATCTGATCTTGTTCCGGCTATGTCCAGAGCTATGATGATGCCCGGCCATGTCTTCGCTTCCTTCTTCATGTTATAAGTCGGAATAGATCCGGTCTGTGGGAGGGAAGCGAATGCTTCCCTTTTTGTTTTGTTCAAAAATAGCGGCTATCGGGGTCAGAATAGCTGGTAATTTGCAGAAAGAAGAATGGTTCAAAGGAGAAGAGATGCTGGAGTTAAGAGAAATTAATAAAAGCTTCCAAACACCGGATGGTGATATTGAGGCTGTTAAGAATGTGTCTTTTAGAGTGGAGCCAGGTGAGATATATGGCTTGATCGGCTTATCCGGAGCAGGGAAATCGACCTTAATTCGCTGCATTAATATGCTAGAGAAGCCGGATAGCGGCAAGGTTTTTTTTGAGGGTGTGGATTTGACATTGCTTTCTCCGCAAGAACTGAGAGCAAAGAGACAGCAGATTGGTATGATATTCCAGCACTTTAATCTTTTTGCTCAGAAAACAGTAAAGGATAATATTTCCTATCCTCTGGAGCTGCAAGGTAAGAGTAAAGCAGAAATTGCTCGTAGGGTTGAAGAGCTTCTGGGTTTTGTGGAGCTCTCGGATAAGGTTAAAGCCTACCCGTCCGAGCTGTCCGGCGGGCAAAAACAAAGAGTGGCGATTGCCCGTGCTTTGGCAACTTCCCCTAAATTGCTGCTGTCGGATGAAGGTACTTCTGCTCTTGACCCGGCGACTTCAATTCTAATTTTAGATTTGCTGCGCAAGACGGTTGATGAACTTAAGATCTCCATAGTGATGATTACGCATCAGATGGAGGTTGCCCGCCGTATCTGTGACCGCATTGCTGTGATGGAAGACGGACAGATTATTGAGGAAAATACGGTAAGAGAGCTGTTCTTAGAACCCAAGCATCCGCGGACGGTAGCTCTGATCCGTAGTCTGGACGAGGAGAGACCGCTCTCGCAATTGGGCGCCTTCGTCAAAGCCAATGTTTATAGACTGGGCTTCTCCGGTAGTGAGGTTGCCAGACCGTTGATTTCTGAACTGTCCAGAAAGTTTGAGTTAGACATCAATTTGTTGGCAGGCGATATCAATATTCTGCAGGATGAGCAGCTAGGCTGGCTGGCAGTATCTTTTAGCGAGGAAGATCCGGCCAAAATCGCTGAGGCGCTCGCTTATTTGCGTTCAATGAATGTGCATATTAAGAAGATTGAGGCGGAAGACAGCGAGGAGCTGCTTGCCGTTCAAACTAATTCTATAGTCGGGGGAGGTGATAATAATGGGTGATTATTTACAAGGCTTAAATGAAACCCTAGTTATGGTTGGGGTGTCCAGCTTCTTTTCAATTGCGATCGGACTTCCTCTTGGCATTGTACTGGTTTTGACCCATCCGGACGGAATTGTTCCTCGGCCGAAACTATATCGAATAATGGACGTCATTATTAATTTGTTCCGTTCGTTTCCGTTCATTATTCTGATTGTGGTCTTTAGACCCTTGTCTGAGCTTCTGACGGGTCGTTCTTCCGGCACACCGGCGATGACGGTATCGTTGACACTATCAGCAATTCCTTTCATTGCGCGGATTATGGAGACCAGTATCAATGAGGTAGGAACGGGTGTGATTGAGGCAGCGCTGGCGATGGGTACGTCTATCCCCAGGCTGATCACTAAAGTATTGGTGCCGGAATCTTTGCCGGCCCTGATCAAAGGTATGACCACAACCGTCATTAATATTATCGGTTATTCGGCTATGGCCGGCGTGGTTGGCGGCGGCGGTTTAGGCGATCTGGCTATACGCTGGGGTTTGTATAATCGCCATACAGAGAAGCTGGTGGTTGCAGTTCTTATGATCGTAGCCCTAGTGCAAATTGTTCAGCTGCTTGGTAACGCTCTTAGCAGAGTGATTGACCATAGATAGAAATTAAGGTCTGAGCTTGTCAGACAAAATAATTATTATTGTGAGGTAGAAAAAATGAAAAAGCAAAATGTTCTGATTCTGGTATTGGTGTTCATCCTGGTTTTTACGGCAGTGATAGGTGCTTCCTGCGGCAAAAAAGAAACCAAAGAAGATGAGATTGTGATCGGTGTTTCACCATCCCCCCATGCTGATATTGTCAAGCAGGTGGTGGAAGATCTGCAAAAAGATGGTGTCAAAGTTACGATCAAAGAGTATTCGGACTATGTCCAGCCCAATATCGATCTGGCAGAGAAAGAGATTGATGCCAATTTCTTCCAGCATATTCCGTATTTTGAGGAATTTATTGCTGAGCGCGATTTGAAACTGTCCAATCTGGGAGGTATTCATATTGAGCCAATGGGTATTTATTCCAAAAACCTCAAATCTCTGGAAGAGTTGAAAGACGGCGATGAGGTCATGATTCCTAACGATACCACAAACTGCGGTCGCGCCCTATTGCTGCTGCAAGCTCAAGGCCTGATTAAGCTTGGTGTCGACAGTGTAACTGCTACAGAAAAAGATGTGACGGAGAATCGTCTGAACCTAAAATTTACAGCCTTAGAGGCGGCAGCAATCCCGACGGTCTATGGTGATGCCGCGATTGCAGTTATTAACGGCAATTATGCTATCCAGCACGGTCTGAATCCGGTCAAGGACGCGTTAGCTATTGAGGGTGCTGAATCGCCCTATGTCAATATTATTGCTGTCCGCACCGAGGAACTGGAGGCTGAGAAATTTCAGAAGCTGATTGCTGCACTGCAGACGGAAAAAGTGAAGAAGTTCATTGAAGAGACCTATGATGGTTCTGTGGTGCCTGCTTTTACCAATGCCAAAGGTGAAAAGGTAGATTAGGCTTGAATTGAGTATTTTTATAGAATGAAAACTAGGGGCTTAATGTATCTAGACTGACAGTTTATAAATGTGATCTGATTTGCCATGGCTTATGCGAATATCTATAATTAGCTGAAATATGACTTATATTATTACTATCAGTTCGATAGTTCGGGAAAGGCGTAGAAATGGCGAAACGATCATTTGCCAAAGTCGGGGTCAAGGGCAAGCCTGGCACGATTGTTGTGATAATAATTCTGGTCATCCTGCTGAGCCTGGTGGCGATCTTCGGTATCAGGTTTGGCGGGGAGACTCAGATTAAAGGCGCCCAGGATATTCGTTTTGGTATTGATATCAGAGGTGGGGTAGAGGCAATCTTTACCCCACAAGGCTTTGAGGGCAAGCCTACTGCGGAGCAGATGGATGCTGCCAGCCGTATCATCAACCAGAGGTTGGATAATCGGCAGATCCTGGACCGTGATGTAATAGTCGGACGTGACAGCGACCGGATAATTGTGCGCTTCCCCTGGAAAGCTGACGAAGCGGACTTCAATCCGGAAGAGGCGTTGCAAGAACTGGGCGAGATGGCTCTTCTGACTTTCCGTGAGCCCGACGGCACCGTAGCCCTGACCGGAGCCGATGTTAAGCAAGCTCGTTTAGGTGTGGATCCCAATAGCCGCAGTCCGGTTGTTCTGCTGGAGCTGCAAGAACAGGGGCGAGAAAAATTTGCTGAGGTAACCACCCGCTTGGCGGTCAATCAGGAAGTTCTGGCTATTTATATGGATGACCAGGTGATCAGCCTTCCATCTGTAAGAGTGCCGATTCTCGATGGACAAGCCGAGATCTCCGGCAATTTTACTAACGAATCCGCCTCAGAACTGGCGCAGACTATTAATGCCGGCGCCTTACCTTTTGCACTTAAAGCGACCAGTTCATCTACTATTAGCCCCAGCCTGGGTCAGGATTCACTCAAAGTAATGGTGATAAGTGGCATTATAGCACTGCTGCTTCTCAGCATTTTTATGCTATTGTATTACCGTTTGACCGGTTTTGTTGCCTGTCTGTCTCTCTACACGCAGGTTGCCGGCATTTTACTGGCTATTTCCGTCCCGCAACAAACTCTGACCTTGCAAGGTATTGCCGGCATTATTCTCTCGATCGGCATGGGTGTAGATGCCAATGTCATTATATCTGAGCGTATCAAAGAAGAGCTTAATGCCGGCTATAATCTGCCCGTTGCACTCAGTAATGGCTTTACCAAAGCATTCTCATCAGTCTTTGATGGCAATGTGACGGTAGCAATTGCTGCTGCCATGCTGATGTTTTTCGGTTCAGGCACTACCTTGTCTTTCGGCTATTCACTGTTGGTGGGAGTAATCATGAACGGGATCACCGGCGTTTGGATGACTAGACTGATGATTGGTTCTTTAGCCGGCAACAAGTATTTCCAAAATCCTTGGCTCTATGGCAAGCGCAAAACAGATAGTAAATCTGACAGAGAACCCTATGATTACTGTGGACATGTGCGTATTTTTGCACTTTTATCTTCTGTGCTGATTGTGGCCGGTGTTGTTGTATCGGCAGTGCGAGGTGTCAATCTGGATATTGATTTCCGCGGTGGCAGTATTATCAATTATGCATATGAGGGTCAGATAGATCCGGAAGAGGCCAGTTCATTGTTAAAAACTGAACTTGACCAGGAAGTTAGCGCCCAGACAATAGTGTCCCGGGCCGATAGCAGGACAGAAATCTCTTTCAATATTGCCGGCAATCAGTCTTTAACTCCCGAACAGTTAGACCAGATAACTAAAACACTAGAGCAAGCATATCCGACTACTGCTATCCGGCTCTCTTCCTCGCAATTAGTTGACCCGCTTATCGGTAAAGAAATGCTGCTAAATGGCCTTAAAGCCATGTTGCTGGCTTCGGTTCTGATCATTATCTATATCTGGTTTTCGTTCCGAAGTATGTCCGGTCCGTCCGCCGGAGTTATGGCTTTGTTAGCTCTATTGCACGATATTCTAACTGTATTTTTCTTTGTTGTTTTGATCGGCAATGCTATTAACGAAACCATAATCGCAGTGGTTCTCACTATTTTGGGCTGGTCAATCAATGATACGATTGTAGTCTATGATCGCATCCGTGAAAATATTCGTCTGACCGGCGGCACAGTTCCTCTGGATGAACTGGTAAATAAATCGATTCGCCAATCACTGTCACGGTCCATAAATACTTCGATAGCAACGTTCCTGGCAGTCGCTGTAGCCTTTATCTTCGGTCAGCTCTACGGCCTGTCCAGTATTACTGAATTTGCCTTACCCATGATGTTTGGAATTGCTGCCGGCACCTACTCATCGCTCTTTCTGTCCAGTCCATTATGGGTGCGCTGGAAACAAAGAGGGGGGCGCACCGGTTACCATGCCGGAGCCAATGCTGTAGCCTTGCTGTTGGCACTGCTCACGGCTATCAGTCTGATTAATTTACCGGCTAGGCCTGTTCTAGCTGCAAGTGAGGCTGTAATTACCACTACTGCGCAAGTTGACGAAAGTGAACTCGGAGACGAAAGTGAAATTGAAGACGAAAGTGAACTTGCAGCCGAAGCGGCTGATTCTGAAACCGAAGTAACAATTGCGACATCGGTAGCCGAAGCTCTGGACAGTAAGATAGATGAAACAGAAGAAGTAGAAGACATAGATGAAGTAAAACAAATTAGTGATTATTGGCCGCAGCTTGAAGACATTAAGGCTAAAGCTTACTTAGTTCTTGATGCCGGAACCGGGGAAGTTATTATCAATCACAACGGTTATAAGCGGCTGCCTATGGCAAGTACTACCAAGATCATAACGGCGCTTACAGTGCTCAATCTGCCGGATTTTGATCTTGACAGGATTGTAACAGTCTCACCGGAGGCAACACAGCTACCCTCGTCTGTATCAGCACGCGCGGGTGTGGTAGCCGGCGAGCAGATAACTACTGAGGAATGTCTATATGCTCTGATGGTACATTCGGCCAATGATTGCGCCAATGTACTGGCGGAGAACTATTCTCCTTTAAAGCAAGGGACGGCTATGGAGAAACGAAATGCATTTTGTACCCTAGCTAACGAATTTGCCCGCAAGTTAGGCGCTAAAAATACAGCCATAACCAATCCCAGCGGCTTTACCCAAGGTGACCATTATTCAACAGCTTATGATCTGGCATTGCTGTCCCAAGCAGGCTTAAAAAATGAAATATTTCACAAATTGGTAACAACCAGTGTTTACCGCATGCCGGCCAACAGCAAACATCCGGTTGCAGGATGGAAGATACTTCACAACACTAATAAACTGGTTTTGGCCTCTCCGGAATTATACGGCTCAAGTCGCTTCAAGAGCTATGATGGCGTCAAAACAGGTACAACCAGTCTGGCCGGCTATTGTCTGGTCGGTGCCGGAACAACTCATGATGACCGTCTGCTGATTGGCGTTATCCTCGGTGCCGAACTGAAATGTGATGGTCATCCGCTGGGCATTGATGTTCTGATGCGGTCTTTGCTGGAAGCAGGAGCAGAAAAGCTGGGTGTCGTTCCGCAGGGACAAGATGCGGGCAATCACGGACGGGCCTATTCCGGCTATCAGCCGACCTCTGGCGATCCCGGCTGGCCGACAGCGACCGGCCATTCAACATATCCAGCGAGCTATACAGTTAATGGCCAAGAAACAATTACTGATAATCCAGATACAGAACCTGAACCTGAACCTGTATCGACAGCAGCGGCAAATGAAAATGTACCAACAATCAACTTGGAGCTTGCTAAGGACAGTTCCGGATTTAGTTTATCATCGCTAAGCTGGGTTTTATTTTCCCTACTGATTATCGGTCTGATTATTGTACTCATATTCTTAGGACGTAGCATCCGAAGAGATAATAAAAGCCGGCGCAAGAGATAATTTACTAACGAGCATTCAAGAGTATTTGGCGCAAAAACGATAAAATCCGCAGCTTTCGTTAAATAATTTGATTTACAGCTTGACAAGCGAATCATTGCCTGTTAACATAGCGAAGCGTGTTTAAACACGCTTGGAGCAAGACTCCGGCTAGATTGATAGGGAGGATTCCATGAAGACATATTTTGCCAAAGAAGGCGAAGTCGAGCGCAAATGGTATGTGGTTGATGCCGAGGGGAAAACCCTGGGCCGTCTTGCCACTGCCATCGCAAGTATTTTGCGGGGCAAGCACAAAGCCGAATTTACGCCTTTTGTTGATACAGGCGATTTTGTAATCGTCATCAACGCAGCCAAGGTCGCCGTGACCGGCAATAAGGAACAGCAAAAGATTTATCGCCGCCATTCCGGTTATCCGGGAGGCCTGAAAGAGATTCCTTATAAACGAGTGATGTCCACTCATCCGGAACGGATTCTTGAACATGCAATCAAAGGCATGCTGCCTAAGAACACACTGGGTCGTCAGATGTATCGCAAACTAAAAGTGTACGCCGGGCCTGAGCATCCGCATGCTGCACAGCAGCCAGAGAGCATTGAGCTTTGATGAGCCAGAGGGAGAATTAGAATGGCAACAAATAAAAAAGATTATTTTTATGGCACAGGTCGCCGCAAGCGCTCAATCGCCCGTGTCCGCATCTATCCCGGCAAGGGTGATATTGTGATTAATGGCAAGGATATCGACGACTATCTAGAGATGGAAACCTTGCGCTATATTGTGCGTCAGCCCTTAAATGAGGTGAATGCAGCTGATCAGTATTCCATCATTGTCAATGTACATGGCGGCGGTATTGCCGGTCAGGCAGGAGCCATTCGCCATGGCATTTCCCGCGCACTGGTCGAGGCGGACGAGGAGAAATATAAAACACCATTAAAACGTGCAGGTTTCTTGACCCGTGATTCCCGCGTCAAGGAGCGCAAAAAGTACGGTCTTAAGAAAGCCCGCAAGGCTTCACAGTTCTCCAAGCGCTAATCTTGTCAGTTTAAAAGCAGGCCGGGCCGGACGGTGCAGTAAGCACCGGTCGGTAGGTCTGCTTTTTACTGCTGCCATACTGGCTTTAATCTTTGTTTCCCACAAAAGATGCCGGTTTTGATAGAATTGTGCAAAGACGGAGTAATTGATTTAAATAACAGACGGTGAGTTTCGTGCAGACCTTTTCTTTTATCAGTAAAACAGCGGAAGAAACCGCTGCCTGGGCGTCCCGACTGGCCGATCTGCTGCAGGCCGGCGATGTTCTGGCTCTAGACGGCGATCTGGGTGCAGGTAAGACAACTCTCGTTTCCGGCCTGGCCCGCCGGCTTGGTGTCAAAGGCCAGGTTGCGAGCCCCACTTTTACTCTCCTGCGTGATCATGAAGCGGGCGAACGGGGAACAGCGCTGTATCATTTTGATGCCTACCGATTGTCAGGAGTTGACGAATGGTATGAATCAGGCTTTGACGAATATATGACGGCTGATGGGATCGCTGCCATTGAATGGGCACAAGTGATCCGTGAGGCTCTGCCTCCTGAGACAATCAGCATCACACTTGAGAGGCTCAGTGCGAATGAGCGCCGGATCACTGTCAACTGGTCCGATGCCAGGCCGCTGCATACAACAATATCTTAGGAGGCAAAAATGCTGATACTGGCATCTGATACATCAGGTAAAAGCCTCTCAGTCGCCTTATGTGATGAGGAGAGCATAATTGCGGAAGCAACACTGAATCTGGGCTACAAGCATTCAGTGACCTATCAGCCACTGATTGCTGACCTGCTTGCGCGTTCCAACCGCCGCAAGGAAGAGATTGATCTCTTTGTCTGTGCTACAGGGCCAGGTTCTTTTACCGGAATCCGGATCGGCATTGCCGCCGTCAAGACAATGGCCTGGGCATTAAATAAACCTGCGGTCGGTGTCTCAAGTCTGGAGGTTTTAGCGGCAGCTTTTCCTGGCAGTATGGTCTGCCCGGCCATTGATGCTCGCAGCGGGCGTGTATTCTCGGCTCTCTATGATAACGGTGATAATTTACAGGAATTGATTATACCTGCAAATCGTCAGGCGGCAGATCTATGGACTGCCATCTCACAACTCGAACTCTGTCAACACCAAATGGTTGTAGTGGGCGATGGCTTGCCAGCTGTTAAGTCAGCCTATCCTGAGGAATATCGGAGTTTGCCGAAGACGTTATGGACCGGTCCGGAGTTTTGGACCCCCCGTGCCTCGATCCTCAGTCGGCTGGGACTGGCCAGATATCGAAATGGCGAAAGCGGCGACCCTTTCGCCCTAATGCCGCAATACCTGGCCTTGTCGCAGGCGGAGCGGATAAAAAAATAACAGGAGTAAGCATAAATGGCAGAGACAAGCAGGATTTCGATCCGTCCTGCACAACTCAGTGATCTGGCCGCAATTATCGATATCTACCAAGCCTCTTTTGCGCGTAGATCAGGTACTGCCAGTTTTGCTCGTGATTTGAAAGAAATTATGCTCGACAGCCCTTATGCGATGCTGTACCTGGTAGCAGTGGCAGATGATGAAGTTGTGGGTTTTGTTTCGGCTTATCCGTTGGATGAGGTGATGGATATCTACAATCTGGCTGTCAAGCCCGGGTCTAGACGGCAGGGTATCGGAGAAAAGCTGCTGGCAGGAATTCGGTCTGCAGCGGTCGAACGCGGGATTGACCTGATAATGCTGGAAGTTGCCACTTCCAATCAGGCTGCGCTCAGACTATACGAGAAGGTTGGTTTTATTACTTATGGTATTCGCGAGGGCTATTATCAACAAACCGGAGAGGATGCTTATTTGATGCGGCTTGATCTGCCTGATAAATTCGATGCCAGACTGGATCTGGTGCCTGCAGAGCCGGGTGTTTACCTGATGAAAGAAGCATCTGGAGACGTCATCTATGTCGGTAAAGCCAATAATCTCAGACAGCGCCTAATGAGCTATTTCGGTCGTCATCCGGAGGGGGATGCGCGTATCCAGGCCATGATTGCACGCATTGCCGATTTCGAGTATTTGCTTTGCAATAATGAGTTGGAAGCTCTAATCCTGGAAGCCAATCTGATCAAAAAATTCAAGCCTCGTTATAATATTCTCTTGCGTGACGACCGTGAGTACCCCTATATTCGCATTACAATGCAGGAGACTTATCCGCGCATTATGAAGTCATTTCGAGTCGAAGCGGACCTGGCGGAAGGGGCGAGATATTTCGGCCCCTATCTCAGCGGTGATCTTTACCGGGCGCTGGCCGCCCTGCGCCGGATTTTCCCGATCAAAAGCTGTAATAGAGTCCTGCCTCGGGATATAGGTAAGGAAAGGCCCTGTCTTAACTATTATATCGGTCGCTGTATCGGTCCGTGTAAGGGCGATGTTTCCGCAACTAAATACCGTGCGGTGATTGAGAACGTCATCCGCTTTCTGGAGGGGAAATATTCCGAGCTCTTGCTCAATTTGGAACAGGAGATGGCTGCGGCTGCTGAGACTATGGATTTTGAACAGGCAGCCCTGTTGAGAGATCGGATTGAAGCCCTGGCCAAGCTGAAGGATAAACAGGTCATAGTCAGCTCTGATCGGCAGTCACGCGATGTGATCGGTCTGGCCAGAAATGGCAGTGAAGTCTGTCTGCAAAAGCTGGAAGTTAGGGAAGGCCGGGTGAACAGCTATGTTCAGACATTCGCCGCAGATGTTGGTGGACAGGATGCGGATTATCTGCAAGCTTTCATCGCCCAGCACTATACCAGCACCGCCCTGATTCCCAAGGAGATTCTGTTACCGGCGGATCTCACGGAGCAGGATCTGGTCGAACAATATCTGTCGGAACTGGCCGCTCACAAAGTTGTTCTGCGCCAACCCCAACGGGGCGACAAAAACCGCTTACTTGATCTGGCGGCTAAAAATGCTGCCGCCGCCCTACAGCGCTACACCCTGATGGGCGGCAAAAGTGCTACGGGACTGGAGCTGACCCTGAAAGAACTGGCCAGATTAACCGGCAGTGAACGCGCTCTACACAGAATAGAAGCCTATGATATTTCCAATCTCGGTGCTGCAGACCGAGCCGGATCCATGGTGGTTTTTCAAAGAGGCAGACCTGAGCGGGCCTCCTATCGCCATTTCTCTATAGTATCCTTTGAGGGCATAGACGACTACTCAGCTCTATATGAAGTGTTGAGCAGACGCCTTGAGCGATTAGATAATGAAGAATTCGGGCATCGACCTGATCTGATATTAGTCGATGGCGGCCAAGCCCATGTGGCCAAAGTCAAGCCGCTGATCCCAGCGGATATTGCTGTAGCGGGAATAGTCAAAGACAAGCGTCACCGCACGAGAGGACTGGTCTTATCGAGTGGAGAGATCGTTGAGTTACGTGCAGAGCCTGATGACAATTATCTATTAGTCGCCGAAGACGGAATGGGTGACAATCGTGCCCTGAGGATGGGAATATTGCGCCTTTTAACTGCCATTCAGGACGAAGCACATCGCTTTGCCCGGCGGCTGAGCAGTACTAAGGCTAAAAAGCGCCATTTGCGTCTACTCCTGGAAGATATCCCCGGAGTTGGTCCGGCAACCAGACGCAAGCTGCTGGAAAACTTTGATGGTCTAGCCGGTATTGCTGCAGCTACACTGGAGGAACTGCAGGCGGTTCCAGGTTTACCTCCTAAAACAGCACAAGCCGTCTACGATTATTTTCACCAAGAAGGTGATCCGACATGAAGATCTTTGCCCTAGCAGACTTGCATCTATCTTTCGCCGTCGATAAACCGATGGCAGTCTTCGGCCAACGCTGGGCGAATCATGAAGAAATAATCCGGGATAATTGGCGGCAAACGGTTGAACCTGCTGATCTGGTACTGGTTCCTGGCGATATTTCTTGGGCTGTAACACTGACAGAGGCGATGCCTGATCTTAGATTTATCGATCAGCTCCCGGGCCAAAAACTGCTCTTGAAAGGCAATCATGATTACTGGTGGCAATCAATCAGTAAAATCACGCGACTTTGTCGTGATGAAGGACTTACCAGTCTGGACTTTTTACAAAATGATGCCCGTCTGCTGCCGGGCGATACCGTAATCTGCGGCACCCGTGGCTGGCTTCTGCCTATGGACGCGGACTATTCACCCGACCAAGATGACAAGATCCTGCGACGAGAGCTGCTGCGACTTGAAATGTCGCTGGCAGCTGCTCACAAAATTAAAGAGGCAAACAGTCGCTTGCTAGTTATGATGCACTATCCGCCTCTGGCTGAAACTCGTGAGCAGACTGCCTTTACACAATTGCTGGAGAAATCCGGTGTGACCGACTGTGTCTTTGGTCATATTCACCATCCTTGGACCGGATTGCGCCTGGACAGAACTGAGATCAGAGGTATCCGATATACCCTTGTTGCCAGCGACCAGATTGGCTTTGCTCCAAAACTGCTATTTGACGCCTGACAGCCAATTGCCGGCGGTGACAAGGTGAAGCTGCTTAATGTATAGTGATAAAAACAAGATAGTAATCTTTGATCGGGGAAAGCACTAAGGAGTAAAAGATATGGGCTATAGCATGACAGGATATGGACAGGGTGAGGCTATCCGCCCTGAACGGCGGATTATGGTTGAGATCAAATCTGTTAATAGTCGATACCGCGACATATCGTTTCGTCTACCGAAATCGTTATCTTCGCTGGAACCGCCTTTGCGAGAACTAATCAATAAATGTGTCAACCGTGGTAAAGTCGATGTCAGAGTAGAATATGACAGCGATGCTAACTCCGGGACGCAGATCAAGCTGGATCGCGATCTGGCTCTCTCCTATCTGGCAGCCTATGCCGAGCTCGAAGAATTGACCAAGCGTCTGTTGCCGGATCCGACCGGTAATCTGGCACAGATCAGCGGTCTTTTCACTGTCAGTACCCAAGACGCTGATCCCGCAGAGATTTGGCCTCAGATTGAAGAAGCCACTGACGCTGCCCTGGACCAGTTTATGAGCATGAGAAGAAATGAAGGTGAAATGCTGTGTAGAGACCTTCGTTACAAGATTGAGCAATTGACAGAACAGCTATCCGCTGTATCATTGTGCGCTGAAACTGTGCCGCAGGAACAAAAAGAACGTTTGCTCAAAAGAGTGGAAACCCTACTCGGTCAGGATGCGGAAGAATATTATAATGGCCAAAGAATTGCAGCCGAAATCGCCATTTTTGCTGATAAAGCTGCAATCGATGAAGAATTGGTACGCCTGGACAGCCATCTCAGACAGTTTGATTTGATGCTGGACGAGGAGGGACAGATCGGCAAAAAGTTGGACTTCCTCTGTCAAGAGATCAATCGTGAGATCAATACCATCGGATCAAAATCTGCCGATCTGGAGATCACCGGTCTGGTTGTACAAATGAAGACAACTTTAGAAAAAATCAGAGAACAGGTGCAGAACCTGGAGTGAGGTATGTATGCAAGAGCTGCTTGATATCGGCTTCGGCAATTATATTTCAACAGCCCGACTGATCGCCCTGGCTACTCCCGACTCGGCTCCTGCCAGGCGTTTGATCGCCGATGCCAGGGAGCGCAGTGCCTTAATTGATGCCACCTCAGGCCGTAAAACCAGAAGCATTTTGGTCATGGACAGCGATCATATTATCCTATCTGCTCTGGAGACTGAAGTCCTGCAGCAAAGATTTGCTGAGCAGAGTGAGAGGTGCCAATGAAACATCAACAGGATCCGACAGAACAGATGGCAGTCATGCCTGATATTAACTCTAAGCAAAGCGGTCTGATCCTATGCCTCTCCGGCCCATCGGGTGTGGGCAAAGATACTGTGATCAGGGAACTGCAGTCTCTACGACCGAATACCAAACATCTCGTATCAATGACGACAAGATCGCCGCGCGGTCAGGAACAGCAAGGTGTGGACTATATTTTCGTTGCTAAAACTGAGTTTGAAGAACTAATCCGGCAGGACGCTATTATTGAATATGATAAATATCTTGACCATTACTACGGAACACCACTGCATCCTTTGCTGGAACAAATTGAGCAGGGCAATGATGTGCTTCTTGATATAACTGTAGCCGGTTCACTGGCTGTAAAAGAAAAATTCCCCCAGGCACTGATAGCATTTTTGCTGCCGCCTTCGATTGAAGTCCTGCTGACAAGATTGCGCTGTCGTGGTACAGAGGATGAAGCCGTGATTGCCAGACGGATTAAAGCTGCTGCGGCAGAAATCAAGCAGGCGGCAGACTTTGATTATATTATTATTAACGATGATTTAGAGCGTACCGTCGAGATCATCAACTCGATTTATGTTGCAAGGAGAGCAGAATCTGATTATATGGCAGCTGATATTGCACGTATTCAGGCGGAATTTGAAACTTATTAAGGAATTCCTGTAGACAGTGTCCGTACAATAAGGACAAAAGCTTGCCATAGTCTTTATTCTGTGTCAATCTGCAGCTAATTACTGACAAATTTTATCAATTGTATAGAAAGTAGGTACAGTGGATGTTGAATTATCCTCCTTTGGAGAAATTACTGCCAAAAGCTGAGA
This sequence comes from Saccharofermentanales bacterium, assembly GCA_050945515.1. Lineage (GTDB taxonomy): Bacteria > Bacillota > Clostridia > Saccharofermentanales > DTU023 > UBA1046. The sequence goes on along the minus strand of JBMNTB010000017.1, from coordinate 22,659 downwards.
ATCGTTATGTCTTGGCGATGTTGGCTGCAAAAAGGGCCAGACAGATTGTGGATGGAGCTAATCCGCTGGTAGATTCCAAAACACCTAATCCGGTCACTTTAGCCTGTGAGGAGCTGGTAATGGATAAGATCCAATACCGGAAAGGCCTATATGAGCCGCATGTGCCCCTGCGACCGGACATTGAAGCCAAACGCCTGGCAGAGGAATTGGAAGACCGGGAAAAGAGAGCTGCTGAGCTGGCTGAAGAGACCAGGCGGATCATTGACCGTGACCAGCGTTTGGGTATGAAAGAGAGCGAACTGGCTGAATTGGGCGGAGAGAGTTTCACTTCCGATGATGCTGCCGCTTTAGCTCGGAGGTTAATTATGGCAGTTGAAGCACAGGATGAAGCCGAAAGACTTGAGGCTGAACGCAAAACGGCACAGTTGGATGCGGAATCCGAAGCTGCTGCCATGGATAGTGTTGCGGAATCAAAGTTGGAAGAGTCATCGATATTAATTGCAACGGCTGAAAAAGAAATAAAAGAGAAAGAGGAAGAGATAGAATAATGCGCAATGAAGATAAAACTATGGAAAAAATAGTTGCTTTGGCGTTCAATCGCGGTTTTGTTTATCCGGGTTCGGATATATATGGCGGCTTGGCCAATGCTTGGGATTATGGTCCCTACGGGGCTGCTTTGAAAAATGCCATCAAAGATGCCTGGTGGAAACGTTTTGTTACTGCTTGTCCGCATAATGTTGGCATTGACAGTGCTATTCTGATGAATCGTGAGGTATGGGTTGCCTCCGGCCATGTCGCGGGCTTTAGCGATCCGCTGATTGACTGTAAAGCCTGTAAATCCAGATACAGGGTGGACAAGATGATTGAAGATTGGGCTCAGGATCAAGCAAGTGATGTCAATGTCGAGGGCTGGCCGGAAGAAAGGTTGATGGCTTTCATCGCTGAGCATGAAGTACCCTGTCCGAACTGTGGAAAACATGACTTTACCGATGTGCGCAAATTCAATTTGATGTTTAAGACAACTCAGGGTGTGACCGAAGGCAAGGGTACTGAAATCTATCTCAGACCGGAGACAGCCCAAGGTATTTTTACTAATTTTGTCAATGTTCAGCGCACTTCGCGGCGAAAAATTCCTTTTGGCATTGCCCAGATCGGCAAGAGCTTCCGCAATGAGATTACACCGGGCAATTTTATTTTCCGCACGCGTGAATTTGAGCAGATGGAATTGGAATTCTTCTGTGAACCGGGTACTGATCTGGAATGGTTTGATTATTGGCGCGATTTCTCTTGGCAGTGGCTGCTGGACCTCAATCTGAAGCCGGAATATCTCCGCCTGCGCGACCATACCAAAGAGGAACTATCTTTTTATTCATTGGCTACTACAGATATTGAGTATCTCTATCCCTTTGGTTGGGGTGAGCTCTGGGGTATTGCCGACCGTACGGATTATGATCTAAGTCAACATATGGAGCATAGCCGTCAGGATCTGCGCTACTTTGATCCTGCCACTAACGAAAAATATATTCCCTATGTGGTAGAACCCTCATTGGGTGTTGATCGCCTGACTCTGGCTGTACTATGTGATGCCTATGATGAAGAGGAGCTGCCGGACGGGGACCAACGCACTGTCCTGCGTTTCCACCCTTCTCTAGCTCCGGTCAAAATTGCGGTTTTGCCGCTATCGGCTAAATTGAAAACAGAGGCTTTCCAGCTGTATGAACACATTTTGCAGCACTATCCTTGCGAGTTTGATGAGCGCCAGTCGATTGGTAGACGCTATCGCCGCCAGGACGAAATCGGCACTCCATATTGTGTGACTTTTGACTTTGAATCTTTAGAAGATGGACAAGTGACTATCCGTGAGCGGGACAGCATGGAGCAAATCCGTCTCCCGATGAACGAGCTTGTCTCATGGTTTGATGGTAAATTTGATCTCCCTTGATCAGGGAGCATAAATATATTTTGGGAGGTTTGCATGAAAAAGTACGTCTATATGTTTAAGGAGGGCGACGCCAGTATGCGCAATCTCCTAGGGGGCAAGGGTGCCAATCTGGCTGAAATGAGTCGCCTAGGACTGCCGGTACCGCAGGGCTTTACTATTACGACGGAAGCCTGCAATGAGTACTATGCTGCCGGCGCTGAGCTCACGACGGAAATGATCGAGCAGATCTTTGCCGCCATGACCAAAATGGAAGAGATCACCGGCAAGAAATTCGGTGACCTTGAGAATCCGCTTCTGGTTTCGGTTCGCTCCGGCGCCAGAGCCTCTATGCCGGGTATGATGGATACAATTCTCAACCTCGGCTTGAATCGGGAAGTAGTTAAAGTTCTGGCTGAGAAAACCAAGAATCCTCGTTTTGCCTATGACAGTTATCGGCGCTTTATCATGATGTTCAGCGATGTTGTCATGGAAATTGAAAAAAGCAATTTCGAAGCCAAGATGGACGAGCTCAAAGAGAGATTGGGTGTAGATAACGACACCGATCTCGGTGCTGATGCCATGGCAGAGCTGGCGGATGCTTACCTGCGGATTTATGAGAAAATCAAAGGCGAGCCCTTCCCGGAAAATCCTAAAGAGCAGCTTTTGCTGTCTATCGCCGCAGTATTCCGTTCCTGGAATAACGACCGTGCCATCTATTATCGTCGTATGCACAATCTTCCCAGCAGCTGGGGTACTGCTGTCAACGTGCAAGAAATGGTCTACGGCAATATGGGTGATACTTCCGGCACTGGTGTGGCTTTCTCCAGAAATCCTGCTACCGGTGAGAATGTTCTTTATGGGGAGTATCTGATGAATGCTCAGGGCGAAGATGTAGTTGCCGGTGTCAGAACACCGCAATTGATTTCCCAGCTCAAGGAGCAAATGCCGGATATCTATTATGAATTCGAACGTCTGGCGGATGAACTGGAACGGCATTACGGCGATATGCAGGATTTGGAGTTTACGATTGAAGAGGGCAAGCTCTTCATTCTCCAGACCAGAGGTGGCAAGCGTACAGCTACGGCAGCGCTGCAGGTGGCTGTTGATATGGTTGCCGAGGGCATTATCTCCAAGGAGAAGGCTTTGGATAAGATCGATCCCAATTCTCTGGATACTTTGCTGCATCCGACTTTCCGTCCGGAAGTCCTTGAGCAGACGCAAGCTTTAGCCGGCGGCCTGCCGGCCTCACCGGGAGCTGCTGCCGGTGAAGTTGTCTTTACCGCAGATGAAGCTTATGAGGCACATCAGGTAGGGAGGAAAGTAATCTTGGTCCGTACTGAGACCTCCCCGGAGGACATCCAGGGTATGAATGTCTCTGAGGGAATTTTAACTTCGCGCGGCGGCATGACGTCGCACGCTGCCGTAGTTGCCCGTGGTATGGGCAAATGCTGTGTAACCGGTTGTTCAGAGGCTTTGATCGATGAAGATGCCAGAACTATGACCATCGGCGATAAAGTATTCACCAGCGGCGATTGGATTTCACTGGATGGCACCAGCGGAAAAGTTTATGAAGGAGAGCTGGCAACCCAACCGGCAGAGATTTCGAAAAATTTTGCTACTATTATGGACTGGTCTGACGAGATCAGACAGATGGGTATCAGAACTAATGCAGATACCCCGGCCGATGCGGACAGAGCCAGAGAATTAGGCGCGGAGGGCATTGGCCTTTGCCGCACGGAGCATATGTTCTTCGGTGCGGATCGGATTTTTGCTTTTAGACAGATGATTGTAGCACGTACGGAAGAGGCCCGCCGTGCTGCTCTGGCTGTAATCTTGCCGATCCAGAGGGCCGATTTTGAAGGTATCTTCAGAAGTATGGATGGACTGCCGGTGACCATTCGGTTATTGGATCCGCCACTGCATGAATTTTTGCCCACTGCTAAGGGTGAAATTAGAGAACTGGCTGCTGAACTCGGATTCAAAGTAGAGACTCTTGAAGCTATTATTAATGAACTGCACGAGATTAATCCTATGCTGGGGCATAGGGGTTGCAGACTGGCGATTTCTTATCCTGAAATTGCTGAAATGCAGACTGAAGCAATTATTGGCGCTGCTATCAATGTGATGAAGGAGGGTATCACAGTTAAGCCGGAGATTATGATCCCCCTGGTAGCCGAGGTCAAAGAATTTGAATTCGTAAAGGAAACAGTGATTGATACGGCTGAGCGTGTGCTGACGGAGGCCGGACAGAAAATTAACTATTTAGTAGGTACTATGATTGAAATCCCGAGAGCCTGTCTGACTGCCGATAAAATTGCTCAGAAAGCGGATTTCTTCAGTTTCGGCACCAATGATCTGACACAGATGGGATTTGGTCTCTCCCGCGATGATGCCGGTAAGATTTTGGATGCTTACTACAAAAATAGCATCTTTGAATCAGATCCGACGGCCCATCTCGACCGCGAGGGAGTCGGAATGTTGATGGAAATTGCCACTAAGCTTGGGCGCAAGGCCAATCCGCAGATCCATTTGGGTATCTGCGGCGAACATGGCGGTGACCCTGTTTCAGTTGAGTTCTGCCATTTGCTGGGCTTTGACTATGTATCATGTTCGCCTTATCGTGTGCCGATAGCTCGTCTGGCAGCGGCTCAGGCGGCAATGCACTATCCAAATGCTGAAAAAGAGATTTTGGTTAAATACGATTATTGCTGATTGATCTTTTTATCTTTAGCGCCAAAGGCTTTCCGATCTGATGAACGGGAAGCCTTTGTTTTTCTGCCGTACCGGACAGGTCAAGGCTTCTCGTTCTATTTCGGTTTTTCTATGGGCTGCTAATTTATTTTTTTGACTGTAACTTGGGGGAAGAATTATATTTTGAGGTCAAGAGCCTGATATTCCTGGGCGGATAGAGAAAGCGTTCAACTAAGAAATAACCGGCGATAGCTCCCAGAGCCAAGCAAATTGGGATGATAAATAGAGCCAGAAAAACAATGATATTGTTGATGCGGAATCGATTCGCCAGATATGAGTACCAATGCATTTCGCCATAGAGATAACGGTGGATAAGATAGTGAGCCAGGTAAATGATACCTACAGCCAGTACTATTGACAGTAGAATAGTTAACCAACGATAGATATTACCCATGATTTTTTTCTTACGATAGAGGCGGTTCCAGCATAAAATCAGGATCAAGGTCAGTGAAGCTGATGTGCCAAAACCGATCAGGAGGTATCTGTTCAATAATGTCTGCTGTTCGCTGTGGGCCTGGTTGAGAGCTGCAGTGTAGGATGTTCCGGACTCAAAAAATAGATCCGAACGCACAAATTCTTTAACCGGCTTTAGGGAAAAATAATGGCCGACGATTAGAGACAAGGACAGACCAGTTATTATGACCAACAGAACCAGAACGATTATTCTGGTCAAGCGTTGCTGCTTGCTTAGTTCCACCATTTCGTTTTTGCCTCTCGGTACCGAGCACTGACTTCGGTTCGAATTCCTAATATTGCACCGCCTCTTTCCTGCATCACTCTTAAGTTTATTAAAGCCAATGCCCTGGATTTGTCTTCTCCTGCCTATATTATCACAGGAATCCGCAAGCCTGAATAATCTTTGCAGGCAGTATTAATCTAATAACAGTGCAGAACATTATGCGCTGAATTATATGCTAAAATGTCGCTATCTGTTGGGCGAGGGAGCTGAGATGGATAAACAGCACAAGCGAGTATTTGAGATTGATTTGGTTCGCGGCTTTGTCTTGATTTTGGTGGTGATCTATCATCTGATCTATGATCTCTATGAATTTTTACAGCTGGAGAGTCTGTCATTTATCTGTTCACTTGAACTTGATCTCTTTCTGCGACTGCCTTTTCTGGGAGTACTGACCCTGATTTCCGGTATCAGTTGCAATTTTTCGCGCAACAATCTGCGGCGCGGCGGGCGCATGTTGTTGTATTCTGCAGGCTTTACAGCAGTTACATATCTGCTTGAGCTCTGGTTTTGGCCGGGCAATGGGGTGATCTGGTTCAATATTATTCATGTGGTCAGTGTCAGTACACTGATCTATGCCCTGCTTGTGTGGCTGTACGGGAAAATCGACCGGGATTCCAGGCGGCAGGGAAATCACAATCTGACAGTTATTCTTATAATATTAGGCTCATATATCGCTTACCTCGGGCAGGTGGTCAGCACATTGCCATTTCAGACCAGACCCGGTAGCTGGTGGCTCTTACCTCTGGGATTTCCGCCGCCTGGCTTGGTTATGATGGATTATTTGCCTTTGATTCCTTGGCTGGGCTTTTTCTTGATCGGCGCAGCTGTAGGACGTTTAAGTTATCCGGACAAAGTGACCAGATTTCCCGGTGTCTCTTCACGCCTGTTGACATGGCTCAGTCCAATCATCTGGATTGGCAGGCATTCTTTGCTGGTCTATATTATGCATCAGCCCTTGGCGCTACTCTTGATGCTTGGCTTAAAAGCTCTGTTCGGACTGTGAGTTCAGAAATATAATTTAGCGGTAGTGACAGTGCTAGTCCCGGTCTGGCCGGTAGAAATATTTCAGAGGTAATTGTGACGGGAAAAGTTTTTTTACTTAATCATGAAGAATATGCCATCTGCGCCGAGATGGTGCGGCTATTCTTTGGTCAATGCCGGAGAGAGGATGATCATTTGCTTTTCCCCTATTATTATCATCTGTCTACGTCCGCGACCTCACCCAGAATTGAGATTATGATTGATCCTGCAGTGGATTCTGCCTGCTTGCAGGCCCTGAGATATAAAACCGTCTATACTCCTGAAGAGCTTGAACCTTTAACTCGGATTCGAATCCGGGTTGAAGCTGAACAGAGATATGAGGCCAGCTGCCGAACCAACTTGGTGCAGTTGCGGCGCAAGTTAAAAATGACCATATACCAGGTTTTGCAAGAATGGACGGGCATCAGCTTTCCCTGGGGTTCCTTGAGCGGGGTGAGGCCGACGCAGATCTGTGCCGAGCTATTGGCACAATCCGGTGAACAGCTTGCTCGTGAGATTTTGCTGCGCGATTATCGTCTGTTCCCGGATAAGGCAAAACTGGGCTTTGAGGTTGCCGGGCGAGAACAGGCAATCTTGTCCCAATATAATTCCGGTGACTTTGTTGTTTATTGCGGCATACCTTTTTGTCCGACGCGATGCAGCTATTGCAGTTTTACCACCCGTGACGCCATGCGGTATCAGGATCTGCTGCCTGATTATGTCGAAGCTGTAATCAAGGAAGCGAAAACTGTTTTCCGGTATTGGCGACAAGGATCTGCCGCAGCCATCTATTTTGGCGGCGGTACACCTACTTGTCTGCCGATCGGGCTTTTTGAGCATTATATCGATGAGTTGCTTAGGTATATACCTCATGACTCAACCAGTGAACTGACAATGGAGGCCGGGCGCCCCGATACATTGGATCGGAAAAAGCTGGAGCTGATTAAAGAGCATGGTTTCACGCGACTTTGCATTAATCCGCAGACGATGCACGATGCCAGCTTGCAGAGAATTGGGCGCCGCCATACAGTAGCAGAGACACTCAAAGCCTATCAGTCGGCCCGTGATTTGGGTTTCACTTCGATCAATATGGATCTGATCTTTGGCTTGCCGGGTGAATCGGTGAGCGCCTTCGTCTCTTCATTGGAGCAAATTATATCTTTGGTTCCGGAGAGCATCACTTTGCACAGTCTGGCACTAAAGCATTCCTCACGATTGCTGTCTGAGATTAAAGCTGACGATGCCCTGGCGGCTTCTCTGCCGGACCCGGAATTGACTGCCGGGTTGGAGAGGGCATATGGCCTTTTACGTGCAGCCGGTTATCAGCCCTATTATCTGTATAAGCAAAAGAGGAGTCGCGGCGCCTTGGAGAATACCGGTTTTGCCCTGCCCGGGCATGAGTCTGCTTATAATGTGCTGATGATGAGTGATCGTTGTCATGTGATTGGGCTGGGGAGCGGTTCTACCTCTAAGTTCTCTGCCGGTTCCAATGTCGTCAGGCAGCATAATAGTAAGGATCTTGGCGATTATATCAGCAGAGCTGATGAATTTGCCTGCAGGAAAGCAGCGCTTTTCCTGCAGGCAAAGGTAGATCAGGACGACTAGAGACTAGAGCGTTTTGAGCTCAAGGCTTAGCTGCCATCACCAGGGAATTTCATCGCGCCGAATCTGTATACGACGGAGTCGCCGTCCAGCAGATCAAATCCGCTCAAACCGGAATCGTTATTTGTTAATCCTTTGTTGTAAAAGGTCATGACAAATCCGTCATAGCCAATCGGCAACAGTACCGAAATGTTCTGCCTGAAAGTCAAAATATCATTTTCCCATTCGTTGGTAATGGTATCCGCAACTATCCTGCATTGATCGAAGATTTCGCCGTTATAATTGACGGAAAAGTCTATAGTATCATACTGACCCGGGTTAAAGGTCTCGGTGAAAAGATCGTAATCATAGTAATCCATATATTGCCAGTCATACCAAGCACCGTATTTTTGAGCATTGTCATCGAAAAATTCGATATTCCAGCCTGCGACATACCATTCGTAACCCTCAGGCGGATCAGGTAATCCGGTTATCTCACCAACCCCGTATGTTATAACATTGACTGTGCCGGTAGTTGTAAGGGATTGGTCCTCATAACAAATAGTGGTGTAGGGTGCCGATACATAGTCCTCGATCGCCAGTACTTCCTGATTATTTGCTACAAAAGAGGGCATCAGGGGAGTGCCATTGGTTTCTTGGCAGACGGAGCAGGTCTCCGGTTGCTGATAATTGGCAGGTTGCCAGTCGTGCTCTCCCATCTCGGTACTTTGTTCGCCGCAGACGGCGCAGGTCTTGTGATGTTGGCAATCTGCGCCCTCCAGCCAGGTGTGCTCGAGAGGTTCGCCCTCGGTGGCCTGACAGACGGAACAGGTCTTGGGATGCTGGCAAGTTGCATCAATCCAGATATGGCCAAGCGGGACTCCCTCAACTTCGCCGCAGACGGTGCAGGTCCTGGGATTGAGGCAATCTGCTTCCTTCCATTTGTGGTCAGCCACCGAACCCTCTGTTGCTCCACAGACAGTACAGGTTTTCGGTGTCTTACAGTCTGCAGCTTTCCAATCATGTCCGAGCGGTTCGCCTCGCGTCTCTTCACAGCGGGAACAGATCTCCGGGTGCTCGCAGTCCGCGGGACTAAAGTCATGATTCCCGAAGAGGCAGGTCGTAAAATAGAGGATCAGAGCTGTGGCTACCAGCACAAGGACAACAGCTGCTGCGCTGACGGTAATAATAATCTTGCGCTTCTTTTTCCTTTTCAGATCAAGGTCAGAAGGTGGCTGGCTCATATAAGGTGGCTGTCCGGGCGGCGGATAGGGTGGAACTTGTCCCGGCGGAAAACCTGAAGGACCAGGTCCCGGTCCCGGCTCCGGCGGAAAACCTGCAGGCCCCGGTCCCGGTCCCGGAGGATAACCCGGAGGACCCTGAGGTGGCGGGAAGCCTTGCTGCATCGGCGGTCCGGGTGGCCGTCCTTGCGGTGCCGGTATCTTCTGCTGCTGACCCGGAGGCTGTGGTTGTCCTGGTGGCGGCTGCCCTGGCTGTAGTTGGTCTGGCGGCAACTTCACCTTTTGTTGTTCCACGGGCTGTGTCTGGCCCTGATCAGGCGGAGACGGAGGCGGAGCCCACTGCTGTGGTTGTTCCGGCGGGGCTGCCGATTGATCAGGTGGCGGCCATTGCTGAAAATTCTGTGGTTGATTAGAATCCGTGTTGTGATTTGTATTCTGATCCATGGTCATCTCCTCTATGATTTTTGATTATCAATCATATATTTCAATATTTAATTACATCAATTATAAACTATTATCGACCATTTTAACTTCAATTAATGTAATTTCCGGCGGTGCAAAGAAGCGGGCATAGATGTGAACTGTTCCCAGCCCGGAAGTAGTAATTTGCTGAGCACCGCTGGACAGAATATAGTGGCCGTACAGACGTTTGCGACCGCCTTTGACGGTATAGAGCGGAAGACCAAATAGAGTGATCTGTCCCCGATGACTGTGTCCGCTGAGAATGAGATCCGTATTGCCAGTGGCTTCAGGTGTAGGCAAGTCATCAGGCTGATGCATCAATATGATCCTGGCATTCGTGTTCATAGTCTCTTGCGTGTGGCAGTCAGCGGTTGCGGCAGCCAGATCCGGCCGTTGATGATATGACTCTTGCAAGCCTATCAGACAAAGACCATCCAACATTACCGCCTCGTTGCTAAGTAAAGTAATCTTGGAGTCAGCCAGGAGAGTCCGGACATAACTGAGGTTTTCCTTGGTTTCGGCGTCATGATTGCCCAGTACCGCATAGGTGCCTTTAGCGGCTCTCAGTCGTGACAATTGCTCGACCAGCCGGCGGCGAAATTTGGTGTCCTTCAAGCGGGTTCGCTCTTCAATGAAATCGCCGCCAATACAGATCAGGTCAGGCTCTAAGTCTAATAGTTTATCGAAGACGCCTACTAAATGGGACGGAGGATAGAAAATACCTGCATGCAGATCAGAGAAAAAGGCTATTTTCCGTCCCTGCCAAGCAGTTGGCAGTCCCTGTAATCTGATTGAATAGCGCTTGATTTTGACTTGACGCGGCTCGATCAGAAAACCGTAGATCAGAGCACTGCCAGTAACAATAATTAATACGATATAAAACGCTATTCGGAACAGGCTCATGGGCATTGATCCTTTTCGTAACACAGCAATCCTCAGTAAAGTGAATGCTGTGAATGCATATTCTGGTTTCTGCTCATGTTACACTAAAAGACACGATCTTGCTCAGCAACTTTACATGTGAACTTTGCTATAATTGACAGTTGTGGGCTTCGACTCTATAATTTTTGAATGCCTGTTTCTGTTTAGAGACTAAATACATACGGGGGGATTTATATGTACGATCAAGTTGACAGCAAGCTGGAATTTATGGATAGAGAACTGAAAATTCTAGACTTCTGGAAAGAAAATCAGATCTTTGAAAAATCAGTAACAGAAAGGGAAGGCTGTCCGGAGTTTTCTTTTTATGAAGGTCCTCCTACAGCTAATGGCAAACCACATATTGGTCATGTCTTGACCCGTGCTATTAAAGATTTGATACCCCGTTACCGCACGATGAAAGGTTATCATGTTCAGCGCAAAGCCGGCTGGGATACGCATGGTTTGCCGGTTGAGCTGGAAGTAGAAAGAAAACTGGGCATTAATGGCAAAGAAGAGATTGAAGCTTATGGCATTGAGGCCTTTATCCGGGAATGTAAGGAAAGCGTCTGGACCTATAGAACTGAATGGGAAGAACTCTCCGAGCGCGTTGCTTTCTGGGCCGATATGGAGCATCCATATGTTACTTATGAAAATGATTATATCGAGTCAAGCTGGTGGGCGTTAAAGGAGATCTGGAATAAAGGCCTGCTGTACAAGGGTCATAAGATTGTACCCTATTGTCCGCGCTGTGGCACGGCTCTCTCCAGCCATGAGGTGGCCCAGGGCTATAAAGAGATAGAAGAAACTTCAATCTATGTGCGCTTCAAGGTCGTGGGGCAAGAAAATACATACTTGTCCGCTTGGACAACAACGCCCTGGACATTGCCGTCCAATCTCGCTCTAGCAGTTAATGGTGAAGAAGAGTATGTACTGCTCAAGCTTTCTCATGACCTGGATGGCAGCGAGGCGGATACTTTTTATTACTGTGCCAAAGCATTAGCAGAAACAGCTTTCGGTATTGAAGCTGAAATTGTGGAAACCATGCTTGGTAACGATCTAGTCGGTCTGAAATATGAACCTATTCTGCCCTATGCCAACCGCCTCGTTGCCGAGAGCGGCAAAGAGGCCTGGTATGTGGTAGCAGACCCCTTTGTCACTCTGACTGAGGGTACGGGAATTGTCCATATTGCTCCTGCTTTTGGTGAAGATGACTCCAGACTGGGTCGCGATAATGATCTGCCTTTTGTGCAACTGGTAAATTCTGACGGGACTTTGCCGGAGGATGTGACGGATTTTGCCGGTGTCTTCGTCAAGGATGCAGATCCTCAAATTGTGGAAAAGCTGAAGAGAGACGGCTCATTGCTCTCTAGCGTTGATTTTGTCCATACTTATCCCTTCTGCTGGCGTTGTCATACAGCCTTGATTTACTATGCCCGGACCAATTGGTTTATTCGCATGACAGATTTACGCGATCAACTGATTACAACCAATAATCAGATCAACTGGATTCCTGATACTATCGGCAAGGGCCGTTTCGGCAATTTCCTGGAGACAGTAGTGGACTGGGTCTTAAGTCGTGAACGCTACTGGGGAACACCCCTGCCGATTTGGACCTGCACCTCCTGTAAACATCAGCATGCTGTAGGCAGTATTGCCGAACTCAAGGAAATGTCCGATAATTGTCCGGATGACATTGAGTTACATAAACCGTATATTGATGAAGTTTATCTCAATTGTCCCCAATGCGGTAGCCTGATGAAACGTGAACCGGAGGTTATTGACTGCTGGTTTGATTCAGGAGTCATGCCCTTTGCACAATATCATTATCCCTTTGAGAACGAAGATTTGTTCCGGGAAACCTATCCGGCTGACTTTATCTCTGAAGCTGTCGATCAGACTCGCGGTTGGTTCTATTCTCTGCATGCTGTCAGCAATCTAATCTTCGGACAGGAAACTTTTAAAAATTGTATTGTCATGGGACATGTTCTGGACAAATACGGAATCAAGATGTCTAAGCATAAAGGCAATGTAGTTAATCCCTGGGACATCCTGCAGACTGAAGGCGCTGATGCCGTGCGCTGGTATTTCTATGTCAACAGCCAACCCTGGCTGCCATCGCGCTTTTCTGCCGAGGCAGTCAATGAAAGCAAGCGGCGCTTCATGGGTACGATCTGGAATACCTATGCCTTCTATGTGCTCTATGCCAATATCGATAAATTCGACCCGCAGCAGTACGAGCTAAAATATGATCAACTTGGCGCTATGGATCGCTGGATTCTTTCCCGTCTTAATACATTGATTAAGGAAGTAGACAGCAGACTGGGAAATTACGATATCCTTTATGCCGCCAGGGCACTGCAAGATTTTACCGATGAACTGTCCAACTGGTATGTCAGGCGCAGTCGCGAACGCTTCTGGGGTCCGGATATGCCCCAGGATAAGATCAATGCCTATCTGACGCTTTATACTGTACTGAAACAAGTAACGCTTTTATCTGCTCCCTTTACTCCCTTTATGGCTGAAGATATTTACCAGAATTTAGTCGGGAAAAGAGTAACCGGCGCACCTGAGAGTGTGCACCTGGCTGATTTCCCGGTATATGCTGAGGAGTTGATCGATAAAGAGCTGGAACAGCAGATGAAACTGGTGCTGGAAATTGTCGGTCTAGGTCGTGCGGCCAGGAATGCCTCGGCCATAAAGAATCGACAGCCGCTGAGTGAAATCCTGGTTGTTTCTGCCGACAGACTAGCTGCTGAATATATTGAGTATGTTTTGGACGAACTCAATATCAAAAAGTTAATCTGGCTCGACCAGGCTTCGGAGCTGTTGGACTATAGTTTTAAACCTCAATTAAAGGTTCTGGGTAAGCGTCTGGGGAAAGACATTCCTCAGGCTCAGAAACTATTGTCCGAGCTGCCCGGACAAGCCACAATGGCTGCTCTTAACGAACAGGGATATATTACACTGGATATTAATGGCAATAAATATGATTTGAGCAAGGATGATCTCCTGATAGAGGAGCACTCTGCAGCAGGCTATGCCACTGAATCGACAGCCAATCTCACAGTCGCCTTGAGCACAACACTGACACCTGATTTGATAGAAGAGGGTCTAATGCGCGAGATAGTCAGCAAAGTACAAAATATGCGTAAAGATGCCGGCTTCGAAGTGATGGATAAAATCAGACTCTATTATGAAGCGGGTCCGGAAGTAACCGCAGTACTATCTACACACGGGGAGAAAATTTCTACCGATGTGTTGGCTCTGGAGATTTTGCCCCTGGAGGGACGCAGTGGTACAGCTTGGGATATCAATGGTCATCCGGTAACTTTCTTAGTGGAGAGAGCTGGATGCTGTAATGGTTAAGCCCGCAGGTTTTGGCAGCAAAGATTTAACTAAAGCAGGTATCATAGCAGCACTTTATGTGATACTGACCCTGCCTTTTGCCCAGTTCTCCTACGGTCTTGTCCAGTTCCGGCTAGCAGAAATTCTGACAGTCCTACCGGTACTGTCATCAGCAGCTATTCCGGGCGTATTTATCGGCTGTTTCCTGGCCAATCTGCTCAATCCTCAGAGTCTGGGGCTCATAGATGTCCTGGCTGGCAGCCTGGCTACACTGCTGGCGGCCTGGCAGAGTTATAAACTCGGTTGGATTTGGCGCAGTTCACGTCAGAGGAAAGCCGTCCGCATCACTAGGCGGCACATTATTGCACTGTTGCCGCCCATAGTAATAAATGCTTTGGTGGTGGGGATATATTTGCCCTTTTTGTTATTAGAGAAGGTCACAGTATCTATTGTGGTGAGCTCCATCGGATCCATCGCGCTAACACAGACAGTAGTAATTGTTATTCTAGGTCTACCTTTGCTTATTGCTGTGCATCGCACCGGACAACTAAGAGAATAATTGCCAATGCTTGCCTTCGATTATATATCAGGACGTCTTTATTAGAATTGTTTTGGAATTTGTATTTTATTATAGAACAGGAGTTAAGTTTATGAGAATTTTAGCCAATAGCAGCGGCGGAGTAACGACAGAAATTGTTTTCCAAGACCAGGTACCGGAAAACTCACATCTGGATTATGCCCGAAATCAAGTGGATTTTCAGGGCAAGTTAGGTGAAGTATTCTTTTTCCCTTCACTGGAGGGGGCAGGGCATATGTTGATAGGTTTAGGGCCGGCGGAAAAGCTGGGCTATAATGAATTGCGCGAAGCATTTTTTAATGCGGGTCAATTGTTAGACAAATATCGCCTGCCCGAAGTAGAAGTGATTTTACCTGTCTTGGCGGATCTGGAAGGCACGAAAGTAGCGGAAGCCGTTGCCGAAGGCTTCTTGCAGTCCACCTATTGTTTTGACAAATATCTGACTGAACAGACAAAAGGACCTGAGCCTACTGTCAATTTAACTTTGCAGCAAGTTGATACTGATACCGTCGCAGCTGGCATCAAGCGAGCCGAAAATCTGATGGCAGGTGTATTTTTAACCAGGGATTTGTGCAACGAACCGGCTAATGTGATATATCCTGAGACTTTAGCCGCAAAAGCCAAGGATAGTTTAGAGCCTTTGGGTATCAAAGTTACAATCCATGAGGAAGAAGAGATCCGTGATATCGGCATGCATGCCTTTCTCAGTGTCAGTTTAGGTTCTCAGAAGCGCCCTCGCTTAATTGTGATGGAATACAAAGGTGATCCTGACTCTAACTTTTGTACCGGTGTAGTCGGTAAAGGTCTGACCTATGATTCCGGCGGTTATTCTCTGAAACCATCTGACAGCATGAAGACTATGTATTGCGACATGGCAGGTGCAGGTACTGTAATTGGCATGATGCTTGTCTTGGCCCGCACCAAAGCCAAGGCCAATGTGACGGGTGTAATTGCAGCCTGTGAAAATCTGATTTCGGGCGGCGCCTATAAACCGGGCGATATCATCCAGTCGCTGGCAGGCAAAACTATTGAAATTGCTAACAGTGACGCTGAGGGCAGGCTCACGCTGGCTGATGCGGTTCACTACGCTACTAATCAGCTGGCCTGTGACCGTGTGATTGATCTGGCTACCCTGACCGGCGCTTGTATGATTGCTCTGGGCCAGGAGTATTCTGCTGCCATTACCAATTGCCCTGAATTTTTGGCAGAGGTCTCAGCTGCAGCTGCCGCCGCCGGTGAGAGAATCTGGGAGCTGCCTAATGATAAAGACTTTGCTAAGAACAATGAATCCAAGTTGGCTGATATCAAAAATTCCGGCGGTCGTATGGGCGGTACGATTTCAGCCGCACTGTTCATTGAGGCATTTCTGCATCAGGAAAAACCCTGGGTGCATCTGGATATTGCCGGCACGGCCTTTCTTGATAAAGCTCAACACTATCTGCCGGCAGGGGCGACCGGCGTTCACGTCAAGACCTTAGTTAATCTGTTTTCCTGAGAAGATAGATATCAACCCGGTTTTGCTATTATACTGAATATATGGCACATTATTTTGATACAGAACCTGAATCGGAACACCGCTATCGGCGCTTCAAGGCGGAATTCGGAGGGAAGGCCTTTGCCTTTTGCACCGATAGCGGTGTTTTTTCTGCTGCCGGCATCGACCGTGGCACAGCACTGCTGATTGAAACCGTGTTAGCTGTTGAGCCGGCAACTTTAAGTGAGGTGCGCCGTTTTTTGGATCTGGGCTGTGGTTTTGGAGCAGTGGCGGTTATCTTCAGCAAGCTGAGACCCGGATGGGAGATTGTTGCTTCAGATGTGAATCGAAGGGCGCTGGATCTGACTCAGTGCAATCTGCGCTCGAACAATGTGACCGCTCTGATTGTCGAATCGGACGGCTTCGAGTGTCTAGTAGGTAATTTCGACCTAATCTTACACAATCCGCCTATTCGCTGTGGTAAGAAAACGGTGTACAGACTGTTCAAAGAAAGTTATTCTGCTCTTAGTCCCGGAGGTAAGATGTATCTTGTCAACCGGAAACAACAAGGTGCGGCTTCGTCTGTTGCCGAACTCAGCAAATACTTCTCAGAGGTAGAAGTGATAAAGAAGAAGAGCGGCTATTGGATTATTTGTTGCACTAAATGATGACAGGGTTAGGTATCAATGCAAGAATATATTTATCTTCAATCCATAGGACAGGACAGCCATCGTTTCTCAGACGATATGAAACGTCCTTTGCTCTTAGGCGGCATTGTTATCCCTGATGAGATCGGTCTGGCCGGCAATAGTGATGCCGATGTAATATTGCATGCTTTAACTAATGCACTCAGTGGCCTTTCAACAGTGGTGATCTTGGGACCGGTGACTGATGAAATGTGCCGGAACGGTATTACCGATAGCAGGGAATATGTCCGCAAGGCTCTGTCTACGCTGGGTAATATTGAGCTTTTGCACTTGTCCTTTACCGTAGAGGGCAAAAAACCAAAACTGTACCCCTATCTGTCAGAGATTCGTTCATCTATTGCAGAGCTTACCGGACTAAGTTTAGAGTCTGTTGCGATTACAGCAACCAGCGGTGAAGATCTTACAGCCTTTGGCCGTGGTGAAGGTATCCAGGTCTTTTGCCTGGCTTCCGCCCGCTGTCCACTCTAATTTTCTTCTGATCAATTTATCCTATCAGCTAAAAACTTGACAAGAACAAGTGTTCTATAATATTCTCAATTAAAAGAACATATGTTTATTCAGAGGTGTCAGGAGAATTAAGCTATGCGCGTGATTTTACATTCTGATCTCAATGCTTTTTACGCCAGCGTAGAATGTCTGTACAAGCCTGAGCTTCGTAATATACCTATGGCAGTGTGCGGTGATCCTGCTACAAGGCATGGTATAGTTCTGGCCAAGAATGAACTGGCCAAGAAAAGCGGTGTGAAAACCGGGGAGGCAATTTGGCAAGCTCTGGCCAAATGTCCCCTGCTGGAAATTGTAGCACCGCGGGGACATCTATATTTGCACTATTCCCAATTGGTCCGAAGTATTTATGAAGAATATACACCTTATATAGAACCATTTGGTATTGATGAATGCTGGCTTGACCTGACCGGAGCCGAACGCTCCGGTCTAGAGATTGCCGAAGAAATTCGCCGGCGGATCAAATATGAGATCGGACTGACAGTATCGATCGGTGTTAGTTTTAATAAAGTCTTTGCCAAATTGGGTAGCGATCTCAAGAAACCCGATGCGGTCAGTGAAATCAGAGAAGATAATTTTCGCACAATAGTCTGGCCGCTGCCGGTGCGAGCGCTACTGTTTGTGGGTCGACAAACTGAAAAAAAGCTAGGGGCGATGAATGTGCGCACAATCGGTGATCTTGTGCGCTGCGGTCCTGATTTTCTGCGACTGAGGCTAGGTAAAGCGGGTCTGATGCTTTGGCATTATGCAATGGGCCTCGATCGAGGTGAGGTCGCTGGATCCGGCGCTTATCAGCAGGTTAAATCCATTGGCAATAGTATGACCACGGCCAGAGATCTTCACACCGAAGCTGAGGTTAAACAGGTCTTAATGCGCCTGACCGATGAAGTGGCATCCCGTCTGCGTGAGCAGGAACTTTGCTGCACAACCGTTCAGATTTCATTGCGAGATAGTGAACTATTTTCCTGGGAGCGACAGTGTAAACTAGAGCGTCCGACTCAGTGTTCAGCTATTATTTTAGCGGAAGCGATGACCTTGTATAAAAATGATAAACGCAGCAATCGTCCTTTGCGTTCATTGGGAGTACGCACTACTGATCTCTGTCGAGTTGGCAACAGTCAGCAAATATCTTATCTTCCTGAACTACAAGAGGAGGAGCGCTGGTTGCGGGTAGAGCGTACTCTCGATAGTTTGCGCTGCCGTTTTGGTAATAAGGCGGTTTTAAGGGCATGTCTGATGCCAGACTAGCTTGAGATAGGGCGCTGATTATTGAAAGCCGGCGTTGATGATAGTCTCAGAGCTTAGGAGAATATCTCTTAGATCATCCAGTTGTTGCCAAAGCTTAGCTCTTTCCTGTTCAGTAATCCTGATGCTTCTAGGCAAAGGAGTGCGTAAATAAACATGAAGTATGGCATGCGCACACGAGGCAAAATCTTCATCTGAGAGTTCATATAGTCCATCAAAAAATAGATTAATCCGATCAAGGGCGACGGCACGAGGCAAGGCTAAAATTGCGGTTTCAGTTAAGCTATAATGTGAGCCGGTAGCCGCAGTCAATCGCGGCAAATTATCTAGATTTTTGCTATATTCGCGGCACTCTCTCAATCTGGTACGTCCCTCGCGGGTCAGATGTCTAACACCCAGGCGAAGAAGCAGAAAGCTAGCCGACGGCAATAGGAGAAGCAGTCCGAGAAAACTATTGCTCAAATAGGACAACAGAAGAGCTAAAGCAAAAGAAATTACAAAAAACAATGTAGTAATAATACGGCCAAATTTTGTTTTAGTTTGGTCATAAAGCCCCAGGGCCAGGTATTCACTGTAAATTAACTCGTCAAATTCGCGAAAATTCTGATTGAAACTATTGGCAGAAGCGGGAGCGAGGGCAGCGCTCTTTAACTGTGCTGCAGAGAGAGCAGGTCCTCCGGTAGCCAGATCCTGAAACAGCCAGTGCAGAAGATAAGTTTCAGAGGGCCGCAAAGCTGAAAAATCCACTCGATCGGAATGCGGCCAGGTAAAAACATAGTCATCAAGCCAGAGCTCTTTTTGATTGACAAGGGCAAGCAGTGAACTGAGCAGAACGCGACCCGGAGAATTACGTTTAAGCAACATAGAAGAATTATATGGTTTCACTGAGGAAACCCATAGGGCGTAGTTAGTCCTGCGAGCAGTTTTAAATCCCTCACGTTCATAGTAAATATAGAAGGATAAGGCCAGAATTAATCCGCCCAAAGTTAGATAAGGAATAATCTTGTACACAAATTCTCTTCTTTGTCTAATATTGGTCAGATTTTGTGCAGCAAGTGCTGCTTCTTTGAATTGTTGGTCTACGGGCAGATCAATGGTATCTTGCTCCAGTGTTGTAAAAACGTCTGCGGCAGTACTGATCATAAGCCGTAAATTATCATCATGGCCAAAATCATTGGTTCGGATTTTGAGGATATTGCTTTCCTGTTGACTGAGTACAAGATTAGCAGCTGTCTGGGTTACCACATTGGCACCTGCAGTTGTAATTCTCTGTGGGAGAACCAGGGTAGCAGAGAAAAGCTGGGGACTTGTTTTGGGACTTAAGGATAGTAGGGGAAGATCCAGCAAGGCATCTTCGCCATTTTGTACAACTGCATCCAACAATGACCATTGGACCTTGATCAGCCAATCTCCTCGACCAAAGCGCGTGTACATCTGGACCGAAACCTGATCATTCTCAAGTTTCTTAGCATAGGCTGCGGGTGCAGTCTTAAGTTTGCTCTTAGCTTCTTCTGTAAACTGAGTGTAAATAGGGGTCGGATTGAGGCCGCTGGCGGCAATACCAATACTTACAAGTTCCGTGTTCCCATGGCGCGGATGAGGCCGAGCCAGAGTGAGACCCCAAGATTCGCGCGGGGCATTTACCTGATAGATCTCAGTTATCTGGACAGTACCATCAGCTAAAACAAGAATTTCGCTTTCAATCTCAGAAATGCTGGCTGCGGAAAGCAAAGGATTTATGCTGTCACATCCCGTCAGAGTGAGCGGTGCCAAGGCCAAGCTTAGCACCAGAAAAATTATGCCAACTCCCTTTGCTGCTCGATTCACTGCGTATAACCTTTACCTATCCTTTCGGTACACTGCTGCTTTGCAGCAAAATACATTGCCGCAAAATCATGGTAATCTCTTTCAAAATGAGTATATCAAAGCTCGATCATCCCGCCAATAATCGGTTAATTTCTTAGATTAAATATCGGTACTGAGTTAAAACGTCCCAAGCCGATATTTTGGCGATTTAATAATTTAGAGGTGTTTTTTATAGAGGTGTTTTTTCGAAGTATAAAATAGACAGTAATTAATGCTATAATTTGTTTATATCGGCTGAGAGCTAACAGCCTTCAATGCTATGTGTGCCTTGATGAATAGAGGTCAAGCATGAAATGCAAGATTCTTATTCTGGATAAAACCTATTTCCCGATACGGACTGTCGGGGAGGCTTACCTATGAAAACTCATTCTTGCCGTTCCTATTATTCCAGGCTATTTTATCGTGATAGTTTTGTCCTTACCGGCACAATACTGATGATTTTGTCTACATTGGTTCTATTAGCCAGAGAATTAATCCGCAATAGAATCTTACTGGCAGAGATAGATATCATCATGTCACCTCTATTTATCCAAGAGAAGTTTTTGACTTATGTGCCGGTTGTAATGGCTGGTATGATGCTGATTTCCTATGAATACAGCAGCCTATTTAAGAGAAAAAAGTTGGCGGAAAGTGTAGAAGCGATAGAAAAGGGCTATGAGAGGAATCTGGCCTATACTTTCTATACTTTGTTGAAATTAGTAGTTTTTGTCTTTGCCTTCTTCACAGTTTTGCTCCTTTTCTTTACCCGTGATTTTGCTTTTACCTATCCGAAGTTTCTACTCTATTTGCTCAAATCCCAGTTCATCTATTATTTTCTTTTGCCACTTCTGAGTGTAGTTATCGGTTTGGTAGCATCCTTCTCTCGCAATAGGTTGACAGCTTATCTGGTAATTTTAATCTTTTTCATACTGAGCACTAATTTTGGCTATGGTTTGCTACTGTCATATACCAGCTTCTTAGGCCCTCTGGCTGCTCATGTGATAGGTTTATTTGATCTCTGTCCCAAGGGATTAAGCTGGGAGCCTCAGGACGGCTATGGTTATCCGGCTGAAAATTATATTATTATTCAGATGCTGTTTTGGCTTTGTCTTTTCATCTGTTTAATTTTGCTGCACATATTCATCAAGAAAAAGACTATAGGTCGCGCTGCTGCGACAATTATAGGTCTGATCTTTACTGTGGCTTTATTCTTTATCCATATATCACCCGCCTCTATCGTCAATATGAAAGATTATGGTATATACGACAGTGGTACTCAAGATTCACTTTACTATATGGAGAACGTACAAATCGAGAAGCAAACCGGAACAGAGATTTCCGCCTATGATCTGCATTTTTCAGTCGATCGTCTGCTGCGCGCTGATGTCAGCTTCAATTATCGGCATGATATTAAGGAGCCTTTTTATTTGACACTCTATCACGGCTTTAAAGTCACTTCTATTCAAGATGAATCCGGTCGGCCGCTGAACTTTCGTCAAGAGTTGGATGCCGTCGAGATATTAGATCCTGTACCGGAAACCGGGCAGCTGCGCATGATCTATCATGGTTTTGGAGCAAAATACTTTTCCAATGACCAGGGTATATTTCTGCCGGCTAATTTCGCTTATTATCCACGTCCCGGTTTGCAGTCTATCTACGATAATGAACAAGGTGGCTTTAAGCCTCTCTTTTTGCCTCAGCCGGTTTCCTTTGCTGTTACAGTGGATTATCGTGATCAGGTCTACTGCAATTTGCCTGCCAGCGGTACAAATGAATTCTCCGGTTCAGCGCACGGGATTTCGCTATTTTCCGGTTTGTATCAGGAGGAAGACTTTGACGGGGTGAGGGTTTTGTACCCTTATTTTGGCACTGTCTTTGGCAATCGCAGAGATGATTTCATTGCCAATATCCAGCCGCTCTTGCCTAGTGAACCTCTGTTACAAGATATCAAATTTATTGCATATATGCCCAATATGAATTTCCCCAGCCCTTATGAAAGCATGGTCTTGCTGCCGGATCATCTGATGATTAGTGACTCCGCTTTTATGCTGACTGAAAGGCTACAGATCTATCAATTTTTGTCCCAGAAGTATGATATGGGTTTTATGTTAACAGTTCTGGAGGATAAACCTGATCTCTTTTGGGCTAAGGTTGATTATAAGATTGAAGAAATCGAAGAGATGCCGGAATTTGAGGACTTTTTTAAACAGGACAACTACTATCGTTTTGGTATGGTTTTAGAACAAGCGGAGGTCTCGCAAGATGAGATAGTTAATATCTGTAAATCCTATATCAACAACGACCGGGATAAACGCACTGTCGATGA
>JBMNTB010000016.1:0-42911 GCA_050945515.1 Saccharofermentanales bacterium | reverse complement strand
AGAAGCAATGCCTGTAACACAAATGTAAAATTAAAAAAAAGAGGCGAGAAACCTCTCTAATTCAACGTTTTTACATTAAGTAATTATTTCATCCTAAATCTTTGTGGTGCTACAAACCAAAGACGGGTTTTTTTCGTCAAAACAACTAAGAGCGCACATTCCTTTCATTTGCTATACCCTAATTGATCATGATAGACCATTGTAATGAGACCGTTAGCAATGGATTAAAACTTAATTAAGTGATTCAGTTGTTGTAACGGATATTTTAAAAGGAGGAAAATAATGAAAGGACTGAAGAAAATCCTAATTATTCTCGTTGTCTTTGCACTCGTCATGCCCTTGATAGCTTGCCGCGGCAAAGATGCTGAGAAGACGGAAGCAGAAGCAGCCCCTGAAACTGATGCCGCCGTTGAACCAGACGACGCAGAAGAGACAGAGGCACCTGATGAGCAGGAGGAACCTGCTGAAGAAACAACTGCAGAAGCAGATGAAGGGGAAGAAGAACCTGCAGTTGAAGTCGAACCCTATAAGATCGGTATTGTCACCGGTACAGTTTCTCAGGGTGAAGAAGAATTCCAGGAAGCCATGGCACAGATCGCTAAATATGGTGCTGACAAGATCGTTCACACCACCTATCCTGACAACTTCTCAACTGAGACTGAAACCACGATCTCACAGTTCGTCAATCTGGCCTCTGATCCTCTGGTCAAGGCGATCGTAGTCGGTCAGGCCGTTCCCGGCACAGCTGCATCGATTGACAAAGTCAGGGAAACCAATCCTGATATGATGTTCATCTGCGGCGTTGTTGCCGAAGACCCGGGTGTTATGTCTGAAAAATCCGATATCTGTACCCTCGTCGATGAAATCTCAATGGGCAAGACCATACCGACAGAGGCCAAGAGAATGGGAGCTAAAACCCTGATTCACTACTCTTTCCCGCGCCACCTCGGTTATGCCACTATTGCCAACCGCCTCAATATCATGAAAGATACCTGTAAAGAGCTGGGTATAGAGTTGGTTGAAGTCAACGCACCGGATCCCACCGGCGACCAAGGCGTTTCCGGCGCACAGCAATTCATTATTGAAGATGTACCGCGTCAAATTGCCCAGTATGGCAAAGATACCGCTTTCTTCTCTACTAACTGCGCCATGCAGGAGCCTCTGATCCGCTCCGTCTATGAGCAGGGTGCCATCCTGCCGCAGCAGTGCTGCCCCAGCCCCTATCACGGCTATCCCGCCGCTTTGTCCATCGAAGTCGAAGGACATGAGGGTGATGTCCAATATATGCTGGATTCCATCTCCGCTAAGCTCAAGGAGAATGGCCAGGATAAGCGAATGTCTACCTGGGGTGTCCCGATTAATATGCTCATGATCGATGCCGGCGTCACTTTCGCCATGAAATGGCTTGATGGCAAAGTTGAACGTGACGATCTTGAAGCCTACAAAGCTACTGTGAATGAGGTTGCTGCCGCACGTAATGTTGGTGAACTCCAGATCAGTAACTATGTTGATCCGGAAAAGGGCGAATTGAAGAATTTCTTCATGTTATTGGCTCCTTTCTATGATTTCTCTGCTGGCGACTAAAATGCAGTAGCCAAGAAATCTAGCTTAATGGGCACCGGCAATATCCTTGCGATACCCGGTGCCCTTTTTACAATCTAGAGACTGGAGGAGTTTATTTTGGAGACAGAATATTTATTGTCGATGAATAACATCAGCAAAGAGTATTTTGGCAACAGAGTACTCAAAAATGTGAATCTCCAGGTGAAAGCGGGAGAAATCCATGCTCTCATGGGAGAAAACGGTGCAGGCAAATCGACATTGATGAATGTGTTGTTTGGTATGCCAGTCATACATAATACCGGTGGCTTTGAAGGACAGGTGCAACTGGATGGCAAAGAAATTTCCATTGCAGATCCCCATGATGCCATGAACTACGGCATAGGTATGGTTCATCAGGAGTTCATGCTAATTCCTGATTTCACCGTGACTGAAAATATCAAAGTCGGTCGTGAAACCGGACGCCCGTCACTTGTGCCCGTACTGGATAAAGTCTTCGGCAGAGACTTGGATCATATGCTGTGGGATGAAATGGCTGCTGACAGTAGAAGATCTCTTGATTCCATCGGTATGATGAATATCGAGGAATATGCCAAGGTAGCCGGTATGCCGATCGGCTATCAGCAATTTGTGGAGATTGCACGTGAAATAGACAAAACCGGTATCAAGCTGTTGGTATTTGATGAACCGACAGCTGTACTGACTGAAAGTGAAGCTGATCGCCTGTTGGAAATTATGCGCCTGATCTCATCGCGCGGGATCGCTATTATTTTTATTACGCACCGTCTTGATGAAGTAATGCAAGTAGCCGATAGCATGACTATTTTGCGGGATGGTGAATTTGTTGCCCGTAAGGAAGTTGCTGAAACCAATCTGGTCGAGATCGCCCAGATGATGATCGGCCGTCAAGTGGATAAGCTGGTAGATGATAGTGAGCACGATCCCCGAGAATTAAGTGATGACAAAATTGCTTTGGAACTGGTCAATTATTGTGTCAATATGCCAGGAGAAAAAGTTATAAATATGAATGTCAAGATTAGAGAAGGAGAGATCTTCGGCTTCGGCGGCCTGGCCGGACAAGGCAAGATCGGTATCCACAATGGCATTCAAGGTCTCTATGAAACCAGAGGCGATGTCTTAATCCATGGCGAGAAATTAGATCTCAGCAAGCGCGGAGAGGCTTTACGCAAAGATATAGCCTTTGTTTCGGAAGACCGTCGCGGTGTCGGTTTATTACTGGGTGAATCAATCGAACGCAATATTGTTTTCTCAGCTATGCAAGTTAAGAATGAATTTTTGAAGCGTGGTCTGTTGGACCGCAAAGCCTCTCTACAGCACACTAGGGAGATGATTGAACTGCTCGATATCCGTACTACCGGACCGCAGCAGACTGCCGGCAGCCTGTCCGGCGGTAATCAGCAAAAAGTCTGCTTGGCCCGTGCTCTGACTCTGAAGCCGAATATTCTGATCGTGGCCGAGCCTACCAGAGGAATCGATATCGGCGCCAAGAAACTGGTCCTGGAATATTTAACCAAGATCAACCGGGAACAGGGTACTACTATCATTGTCATCAGCTCTGAGCTGGTAGAACTGCGCTCCATCTGTGACAGGATTGCTATTGTTGCCAAAGGTACCATTGCAGCCATCCTGGATCCGGAGGCACCGGATGCTGATTACGGGCTCGCCATGTCAGGCCTGAAGAGAGAGGATGTGGGAGCATGACAGGTTTTAAAAAGTTTGTAGAAAAAGTAGGACTGCCCAGACTGATCATCGGCTCTTTCTTTATCGTGCTGATCATCGTAGCCTTAGCACTGGGCCTAAATCCCCCATTTTTATTCAGTGATATTATTCGTCGCTGGATGATGTACAGTATCTTAGTCCTGGCCATGGTTCCCGGCGTTCAAAGTGGCATCGGTTTGAACTTCGGCATTTCTCTCGGTGTTGTCAGCGGCTTGCTGGGCGCCGTCATTGCTATGGAAGTGTCATTTGTCAATGGCTGGTTCTATCATTTTGGTGCCGGTGCTGCTTGGTTAACACTACTGCTGGCCCTGGCAATTGCTATTGTCATTTCTGCTCTGGTCGGTGCAGCCTACGGTCTGCTCCTTAACCGGGTAAAAGGCTCTGAGATGACCGTTTCAACATATGTTGGTTTCTCATCGATCGCTCTGATGAATATCGTCTGGATCATGCTCCGTTTCAAAAATGGTCAGCTCAAATGGCCAATCGGCAGCGGTCTGCGCAATACTGCCAGCCTGCAGGAATCTTTTGGCGGCTTACTGAGCGATCCCATGGTCTATGAGACACCGCGCAGTATTACGGTTTATGCCGGTGTCAGCGATGTGGGTTCAGTATCTGTTCAACAGCCGAAGTCTTTGGGTTTCTTGGCCATTGATGTCAATAACAGCGGCTTCGTTATTCCTCTGGGCTTGATTCTGGTCTTTGCCCTTTGCTGCCTGATTGTCTGGCTATTTTTCCGCAGCAAGACCGGCATCGCCCTCAGCGCCGCCGGAGAAAATGAGCTATTCACCCTATCCAATGGCATTAATGTTGACCGGATGAGAATCTTGGGCACATCCATTTCTACTGTACTGGGCTCTGTAGGCATCATTATGTATGCACAGACTTATGGCTTTCTGCAACTATACAATGCACCTCTGATGATGGGCTTTACTGCAGTCGCCTCTGTTTTGCTCGGCGGTGCCACTGTCACCCGTGCCAGGATCTCAAATGTGATCATCGGCACATTGCTTTTTCAAGGTATTCTGACCGTTGCCCTCCCGGTTGCCAATGAGTTAGTTAATGTATCAGCCTTACCTGAAGTAACGCGCATTATTATCTCTAACGGCATCATTCTCTATGCCTTGTCCAAAACGAGGGGAGGAAATCAAAGATGAACAAAAAAATTGCAAACACTGTGACAAATCCCGGCAACAACATTAGTGAACGCATCAAGACGTTACTATTTGACAATAAAGTCATGATCGTTTTTGCTTTTCTCTGTTTCGGTGCCTTCATGGTCTCCGGTATGCAGCTGGAGGCTGTTGTAGCTGAAGTCTTCACTCGTATTGCCAGAAATGGTTTTACTGTCCTGGCTCTCTTGATTCCGGTCTTTGCGGGCATGGGACTAAACTTCGGTATTGTTATTGGTGCCATTGCAGCCCAGATTGCGGTTTTTGCTGTAGTATACTGGCGCTTCACCGGCTTAGGCGGCATGATGCTGGCAGTCTTGATCGCAACCCCACTTGCTCTTCTCTTCGGCTATCTGGTCGGTAAGCTTTTCAACAATATGAAAGGTGCAGAGATGATTGCCGGTTTGATTCTGGGCTATTTTGCAGACGGATTGTATCAACTGCTGTTCTTGGTTTTGATAGGCGGTGTAATTCCTGCCACCGATCCCCGCTATATCATTGATGGCGGTATGGGTGTCAAGAATGCCATCGACCTGACCGGATCACTCAAATACTCCATTGACCGAGTCAAAATTATTGATTTGGCCTTAGGCCTGTTGATTTTAGTCGTAGTCATAACCGGAGTTAAACTCTTCTTGCACTTGAAGAAGAAACGGCAGATTGAAAGAAAAGATCTGATCATCTTCGCTGTAGTTGCAATCCTCTATGCCATTACCTACGTTCCGGCCATTGAGAAGCATCTCTTTGCAGACCGCATCAATCTGATTGTGGCCCTACCCTTATTCCTGCTTTTTGTGGTCATTCGCAATCTACTGGCCATCTATAAGAACAGTAAGAAGCAGGATCCTAACTTTAATCGTCCTCGCAGCATCTTTTACATCGCCCTTTCGGTCTTAGTCTATATACTGACCTATGTTCCCGCTCTGGAGTCCTTGATCATGTCAATCAATCTCCCGGTCCTGCCCTATGTTTTGATCACCGGCTTATGTGCCTTCAACAATGGTCTACTCAATACCAGGCTAGGACAGAATATGAGGACGGTCGGACAAAGTCAGACCGTGGCTGCTGCTTCAGGTATCAATGTTGACCGCACCAGGGTTATCGCCATGATGCTTTCAACCATGTTGGCCTGCTGGGGGCAACTGATCTATCTGCAGAATATCGGTACCTTCTCTACCTACGGTGCTCATTTGCAGATCGGGCAGTTCGCAGTAGCAGCTTTACTGGTCGGCGGTGCCTCAGTCAGTAAAGCCACTAACAAGCAGGCACTGATCGGTGTCACCTTATTCCATCTGCTGTTTATCATCGCACCTCAGGCAGGTAATCAGCTCTTTGGTGACGCTCAGATCGGCGAGTATTTCCGCGTCTTTGTCTCCTACGGTGTCATCGCACTGTCACTTGCTATGCACGCCTGGCAGCGCAAGAAACCACTGGAGGAGATCACTGCTGATTAACCAGGAATCAGTTTATAACCAAGTTTTAGGCAGTCACTATGCTTGCCAATAATAATCAAGGCAGCAAAACTGAATAAATAGCTAACTGCCTACTGACACATTTACTAACCAAGGGGCCCACGGCGGGGCCCCTTATTTCCGCAACCGTTTCCTTGACGATCAGGAGAAAGCTGGCCTATAATCTAACAGCTGTAAAAACTTAATTCGCAGCTCAAATCTATCAAAAATAAGTAACACGGAGAAGTACCGAAGTGGCCGTAACGGGGTGCTCTCGAAAAGCACCACTCTTGATTGAAAACTGAATATATATGCAATAAACTTACATGTTTTGTGGCAAGGAGAAGTACCGAAGTGGCCGTAACGGGACTGACTCGAAATCAGTTTATCGGGCAACCGATACGTGGGTTCGAATCCCACCTTCTCCACCAAATTCCTTGAAGCCCGCTTACTGCAAAAGTTTGCGGGCTTCTTTTATCTAAGAACAAAGCTACATCCCAAATCCTTTTTCTTCTTCCCTATTGCTCCTTATTCTTGCATACGCTAATTCCCAGAATTATGGCTCACTGAATAGACATTGCATATTTATTATCATCATTTTTGAAATGGTGCCCAAATGGTGCCCGACTTTACAAAGAGTCTTAAAAAGTTAAGAGAAGATATGCGGAGATACGGGCATTTTAACGCTCATATTGTGGTGCCCGATTTTTCTTTTTTTGGTGCCCAACTTTCACTTCTTGATCTAAATCTCTTGTAAAGACTTCTCCGTGATATTTTCCCAGCACTTCAGCTTTTCGTTCCAGCCTGACATCAATGTAGCGTTCTGTAACTGCTTCCAAGTTATTGGAAATGCCTAGACTGATGCCAATACCTTTCAGAGTGTGTCCGAGTATTTCGCCGACTGTGTAAAAATCTCCGGTTAACTCATGCATATTTGTTGCGGCCGTGTGGCGCAAATCGTGAAATCGAATATGTGGCATGTCGGCACGACGCAAGAATTGACCAAAGTTGCATGAGACACGATCCGGAAAATATGGCGACCCATCACTTTTAGCGATAACTAGGTTGTTGTCATAATAAATTTCACCTGACAATTTTAGCATGTACTTTTGTTGTTCCTGAAGTAATCTTTGCTTCAGAAAAAACGGCTTCGTTTCTTCAGTTATCGGCAACATCCTGCCGTTTGATTTTGTTGGAGCAAATTCCTCAATAATCTTCGTTCCCGGCGGAGGCCTGAAAGGCATTTGCTCCACGACCGAGAAACAGTTATTCTCCAGATCAACCTTATCCCAACGAAGTCCCAGAATTTCGCTACGACGCATCCCGTAAAGACCTCCGAGTAAAACCGGCATTTCCCATATCGTTCCCACTGACTGGGCCAAGAGCTGCTGCATCAATTCGATTGTATACGGATCAGGAGTCTTACCACCTTTACCAAACTTGGTAATCGTATTTCTCGCCGGATTCCCTTCTATATATCCATACTTCCTAGCATGCTCAAAAGCTCCGCTCAGAATTCTCTGGACGTAGCGCACTGTCGCGTTAGCAAGACCTCTGTCAAAAAGTTTGGCAAAGAGATTGTCTAACAACGCCGGTGTAATTTGATTCAAACGTAAGTGTCCGATGTGGGCAATAATATGATTCTTGATATGGGATTTGTATCCCGCGATCGTGCTGGGACGCAAACTTCGGCTGTGAATATCCATCCAATTATTCATATACTCTTCAAGTGTTTGCTTCGAACCGGCACTTGTTGTCATGATGTAAGTAGGATTTATAAGCTTGACTCGCATATCTGCTTCGTGTTCAATAGCATCTTTCTTGGTCAGAAAACCTTTTTTTGAATAGGTCTTTTTCCCTTCAGGTGCTTGGTATTTAATATTGACGTCATACACGGTACCAGCTCGACCTGTCAGTTTACCGTTGGCGTCACGCTTGTTTTTCACTTGACGAGACGAGACTGCCATTGTCAATCACATTTTGGCTTCGCGCTGACTTTAGAGCGCTCATACCAATCCAAGATAGCCTGTTCCGTCATCAATTTGCGGTTTCCATTTTGCACATAATCAATTTCTCCGCGATCGAGTAAATCTCTCAGTGTGTTTTCGCCGAGTCCGCTGATTTTGCTCATCTGCTCAACGGTTTTCAAAATTGGGGTACCGGAAACTTCTTCTGTCTTTTTCCTTGGCATGCTAGCCTCCTCTCTCATATTTTTGTAATAATTAAACGAAAATGAACCGCTCAGACGGCAGCTGGTGGCTGCTCCATAGGTCTCTCGCCTCAGGCATTCTTATGTCCTGCCGTTCCTTCGCGTGCGGCGGGTTGGTTACCGCTCGAGCTGGAGCTAAACGGAAGTATCATTATTTCGTTTTGCAAGTCATAACTAACATCGACCACCGATGCTTTTGTCAGGGATCGTATGCTCGCTTGCCAGTCAGCAAGGTCTTGGCAGATGTGACACGGTTCATTGCAAAATTGAAGGTATCCGAGCTGTTCTATGAAGTTGTCAAAGTGCTTATTATATTCAGCTTTCAAAGGAACGTATTTCTATTTTGTTCATCTGTCAGCTGATGCAAGACCGCATCAAAAATTGATACGGTGGGCTTATCGAATGGTAAATTTAGTAATGGCATGCATAAGTTTGGCTTCAAGTGCCAGTCGCATATGGTCATCAATTACATGAACCGGATTGCCATACTCGTCGTACAGCGTGCGAATGCTAAGCGTATTGATATAGGGAGCATAGTGGTTAACAATTCGTCCCATCGCTATTGGGTTGCCGTTCACGGCAGCTACAATAATGTGTTTGGCTATTAAGTTCGTGTTGTTTTGTTCTGCTTTCCTTCTCCTCATCTTTTTCCTCCGCAACTTCTCGCATCTCCCGCAAAATATTTGTTCGTTTGTACTGCACAGAGCTTCTGGAAATATGTAAGTGTTCTCCAATTTCTCTATCCGACATTTCCATCCAAATCGACATCAGGATGATGTTTCGATTGAAAGGTGACAGCCTATCCAGCAAGTTAGCTAAAAGTTCACTGTGGATAACTATCGTTCCATCAAATAACTGAAACTCAGCAAATTCTTTATCATAAGCATCCCAGTACTGAAAAGGCGTCGCTTGCAACTGTGCTTCGTAGAGATCTGAAAAATTAACTTCTCGTTCTCTTTGTTTCTGCTGGGCGCGATACATGTCTCTTGCTTCATTCCGAAGACATATTTTGCAGTAACTATCAAATTTCTCCTCAATACATTTTTCTCGTTGTTTTCTTGGCATCAGTCCGCCTCATTTCCTTCGGTTTGGAAGAGAAAGTGATTTAGGCCTCTACTACTAAAACGATAATTTTTGAAAAACTGCCAAACTGAAGAGCAACTAATAAAAAAAGCGCCCGTCACATGAGTGAGACGAACGCAACAAAGTCAGCTCTTAGAAGAACTTTTTAATCTATTAAATTTTAAAAGTAATTGTCGTGCTAAACGAAAGTCGAATCAACCACGATTAGCTGCAGATTCTTTTTTACAATCTTCTTCGACGTCGTGACTGGTCAATTGGGATTTTGTGGCCGGCAATTATTATCTATCAGTTAATTCAAACAGTTAAGCTGAAGGGCGGATCTGAAGTCCGCCCTTCTGGTTGTTCGCCGCGGCTGTTGCCTGTGGAACAAAATATTGCCTTGTTAGCAAGGTCATGCGTTACAGAGCCTTTTTAGGCTTGACTTTATAATGCGTATGCAGCAGCTCATGGGATTTGTGCCCCAGTGGCTCATGCAGGAATTCTTCGTAGAGGACTTTAACCTCTGGATTGTCGTGCGATTTACGCAATGCCATCTTTTCATCTTCAAGATAGATAGCTTTAATACGCTCAATACGCTTGGCATTGGTCTTGGTGTACGGCTGACCGCCGCCGCCAATACAGCCGCCGGGACAAGCCATGACTTCGATGAAATGATAGGGACATTCACCAGCCCGTACCTGCTCCATCAGAGCTCTGGCATGGGCCAGGCTGTGAGCGATCGCTACCTTGACGACAGTGCCGTCCAGATCAATTTCA
The DNA here is from genome assembly GCA_050945515.1 of Saccharofermentanales bacterium. GTDB lineage: Bacteria > Bacillota > Clostridia > Saccharofermentanales > DTU023 > UBA1046. The sequence continues at coordinate 32,943 of JBMNTB010000016.1, read as the reverse complement.
GCATGCTTGATACCGTCAAAGCCACGAGCAAATTCGAAGTTCAGGTTCTCCAGCTCACGCTTGGTCACAATTTCGTATACTGTGCGCAGGGCTGCTTCCATAACGCCGCCGGTAGCACCAAAGATGACGCCGGCACCGGTGTAGGAACCCATCCAGGAATCAAATTTAGAAGGAGCCAGCTGCTCGAAGTCCAGGCCTGTCATACGTAGCAGTTTGCCGACCTCTCTGGTGGTCAATACTATATCGACGTCCTGATAACCACTGGAGTTCATTTCCGGTCTCTGAGCTTCAAATTTTTTAGCAATGCAGGGCATGATAGAAACGGAAACAATCTTAGACGGATCAATTTCCATCTTCTCTGCCCAATAGGTCTTGGCTAAGGCACCAAACATTTGCTGTGGTGATTTGCAGCTTGAGAGATGATCCAGCAAATCCGGGAAGAAAGTTTCGCAGAATACGACCCAGCCGGGGCTGCAGGAAGTAAACATAGGCAGGGTACCACCTTCTGTCAAGCGCTGCAGTAATTCACTGCCCTCCTCCATAATCGTCAGATCAGCAGTAAAATTGGTGTGGAGTACGTAGTCGAAACCGATCTGTCGCAGACCTGCAACGAATACTTCCATATCCAGGGCACCTGTCTCCATACCGATTTCTTCGCCCAGAGCCAGTCTGACAGCCGGTGCGATTTGTGTGACCACAATCTTGTCGGGATCGGCAATCGCTGCTAATAACTTGTCGATATTTTCAACTTCGCCAATAGCGCCGACCGGGCAGGCGTGCACACACTGTCCGCACATCACGCAGGGACTATCTGCCAATGTACCGCCGAGAGTGGGTACAACCATTGATTCGTGACCTCGCTTTTCAACTCCCAGTGCGCCGACTGTCTGTACGACATTACAGGCTTCAATACAGCGACGGCAGAGGATACATTTGTCATTATCACGGAATAGCGAGGGAGTGGAATTGTCTTTTCCCAAACCACGGGCCTTGGCCTCGAAGGGGAGATCACGGATCAGATATTCATCCGCCAGATCTTGCAGTTCGCAGCTTTTGTTACGAATGCATGTGAGACAATCCTGCGGATGATGCGACAGGATCAGCTCCAGGAGAGTCTTTCTGGCCTCAATAACTCGGGGGCTTCTGGTCTTGACAGTCATCCCCTCAAATACCGGTTGCGAACAAGCCGGTTGCAGTAGATGGTTGCCTTCAATTTCACAGACGCAGACGCGGCAGTTCGCCGTTACGACCTGGTCCGGATGATAACAAAGGGTTGGTATATCGATACCAATACCTGCTGCTGCTTCGAGTATTGTTGAGCCCTCAGGAACAGTCGTTTTAATGCCATCGATTGTAAGATTAATCATGATCTTGACTCCTTTCGCTCTATTCTTTCAGCTTTGCAGCATATTCCGTAGAGAAATGCTTTAGCGTACTTGTGACAGGTGCTGTGGCGGTCTGTCCCAAGCCACAGAGAGAAGCTGTAGACATTACACGCGCCAGCTTGGTGATGAGATCCAAGTCGGCGGCCTTGCCCTGACCACAGTTTACTTTTTCTACCAGTTCACGCATCCGCATAGTTCCCTCGCGGCAGGGTGTGCATTTGCCACAGGATTCATGCTCAAAGAACTTGGTAATCTGGAAATTGATATCTACCAGATCTCTACTATCGTCCAAGACAAAGACGGCACCGGAACCAAGTGTAGCACCGATCAATGCCATTTTGGTATGTCCAATAGTGGTATCCAGCTGACTTTCAGGAATAAAGGCGCCGGAGGTGCCTCCCACCTGAACCGCCTTGAATTTCTTGTCACTGCGTATCCCGCCTCCCAGTTCAAAGACTACATCTCTTAATGTGACATCGGTCGGCACTTCAAAGAAAGTGCGATTCTTGACATCACCGGACAGGGTCAGAACTTTGGTACCGGGAAATTCCGGATCTCCGATTGAGCTGAACCAGTCCGCTCCCTTGAGAATGATTTCGGGAATAACGGCAAGTGTTTCTACATTATTGACAATAGTTGGTTTGCCCCAAAGTCCGGAGACCGGCGGATAAGGCGGCTTGAAGCGCGGTTCTCCTCTCTGACCCTCCAGAGATTCAATCAAAGCCGTTTCTTCGCCGCAAACATAAGCGCCTGCACCAATATGAACGGACAGCTTGAAGTTGCCCAGCAGCTCTTTAGCTTCAGCTTGAGCAACCGCCTGCCGCAGCAGTTCCACCAGCTCAGGGTATTCACCTCTGAGGTAGACAATACCTTCGGTAGCGCCTACAGCATAGGCCGCAATTGCCATGCCCTCGATCAGTGTGTGAGGATCACCCTCCATGATCAGTCTGTCTTTATAGGTTCCCGGTTCTCCCTCATCTGCATTGCAGATGACATACTTTTGATCGGCGTCAACATTATAGGCAAAAGACCACTTCTGCCCGCAGTTAAAAGAAGCGCCACCTCTTCCTTTGAGCTTTGATTTTTTCACCTGGTCGATTAGTTCCGCCCTGTCCATGGTTAAAGCTTTTTTCAGTGCTTCATAACCGCCCCGGGAAAGATAATCTTCGATCTTATTAGGATCGACTTTTCCATAGTTTCGTAAGGCAATTCGCATTTCCACAGCCATAATTGCTCCTTTCAATTACTGCCTGATGCCTCAAGCATCACAGCATGCTTATCTGTATTCAGCTAAAATAGTGGGAACAGAAGCGGGCGTTACGTTCAGATAAGGTTTTCTGTTGATAGTTAGCACCGGAGTAGCCTGACATTGACCTACACATTGGGCAAACTCCAGGGCAAAGTTCCCATCGGGAGTGCTTTCGCCCATTTTAATTCCGAGTTCTTTCTCCAGTGCTGCAACTACATCAGCAGCCCCGTCAATGTGGCAGGGAGCACTCTCACAGATCCGAATCACATTCTTGCCGCGCTTTCTGATCGAGAACATTGAGTAAAAAGTAGCCACACCGAAGGCTTCTGCTGCAGGTACACCGAAACAATCTGCCGCTGCAATAATCGCTTCCTCCGGCAAATAGGAATATTCATCCTGAATTGCGTGGAAAGCTTCAAGTAAATTGCTGGGGGAATCTGCATAATTCTGAAGAATTTCCTTATAACCCATGCTCGAACCTCCTTTCATCTCGATTGGTTATAAATTTAATAACAAATACAATCAAGCCATATATAGACTCATAGTTGTTGATTATACACTATGCAATAGACAATGGTAATCGTCTAATTTATGGAATTATATTGTCATTTTGACATATAACTGACATATTTACTGTTTTATTGCTGAATGCGGCTAGCAACTGCAAATATATGCTTCAAGAGGAAATTTTTCAGATACCTTTGACAAGTCAGACAGCAATCACAGGACGGATAAGATCAGGATCTGAGCCATCATATTGATACCGTCAAAGTAAGTTAACAGGGGGGTATAAATTGTTAGGTACCCAAGTCGCTTCGATAATCTATTGCGTAGAAGTAGGGATTTATGGGGACATATTTTCAAAATAATTAATATTAATCAGTTAATGTACAACCGTTTTGTTCAGATAGATTTGATTCGTATTACCTGCTCAACTCTGTCAGTAATAATCCTGGTATCATGGGAAACAAAAATTACCAGAGCTGTTTCAGACAAGAGATCGAGAATTATAGACACTTGAGCCAAAATTTGATCATCAAGACCTGTAAATAATTCGTCCAGTAAATAGATCTGACCACCATAGAGTAGCGAGCGGGCCAGAGCCACACGGCGCTTCATACCACCAGACATCTCTGCCACCCTTTGATAGCTACAATCCCCCAGCCCCAACTGCGCCAGAAGAATATCTGCCTGTTTCAGATCATAAGCTCTATTATTCCCAACTAGAGCCACATTGTCTCTGGCACTGAGATAAGGCAATAATCTGTCCTCTTGGAATACCATACTAATCTTGGGCGCCTCGGGGTAAGTAAATATAATTTCCCCCTCATCCGGTTCTTCCAGACCGGCAATCAGACGCAACAAACTTGTCTTGCCAACGCCGGACGGCCCCATGATGGCAACATATCCGTTATCAGGTATTTCGGCATTAAATGCGGACAATACTCTCTTGTTCCCGTAACTCTTAGATAAATTGCGGATAATAATGCCCATTATTTCCTCCAATCAAAATATCTGCTCGCTCTTTTTACGGTCGCCAGAACTGACTTCTCCAAAATAATGCTCAAAATAACGACAACGAATGTCCAGGCAAATAGATCCGTCGTCTCCAGATAAATTTTGGCATCATAGAGGCGAGCACCGATAGCATGGCGAGGTATACTCAGCACCTCTGCTGCCACCCCGGCTTTCCAAGCAATACCCAGTCCCGACTGAACGGCTGCGAAAAAGAAAGGCAGGATGGCAGGCAGTCTTAGATAGCGCCAGCGTTTCAAACGGCTAAAAGCAAACAGACTGGCCACTTCTTCCAACTGAGGGTCGCGATATTCGATCCCTGCCACAAAATTACTCCACATCACCGGCAACACAATCAGAACAACACAACTGATCACAACGCCATTAGACGAGAACCAGATCAAAAATATAATAATGATAGAGGCAATTGGAGTTGAGCGGATTATACTCATCAAAGGTTCAATAGTAGCGCCAATCCAAGGATTAGCTGTCGTCAGATAAGCCAGAACAGCCCCTAATGCTGTTCCTAACAGAAAACCCAAGCTAATGCGATAAAGAGAGTTAAGTATATTCAGATAAAAACCGCTCCGGCCGGCAAGAATCCACAGCCTCTCCAGGACAAAGTGCGGTTGCGGCACAAGAAGTTCCTGACCTACCAGTAGGGCAAATAACCACCATATGGCCAGCCAGAACAACGCGGCAAATATTTTCTGCTGTATTCGCCTGAGCCTCATGGAAGCTGATAATAGAAGTCGTCTCCCGGAAGCTTGCCGCCGATAGATTTCGGATTATTCTTAAACAGGACTTCTAAATATACTGAGGCATATTCTTTCATTTCCGCTCCGGTCAACGAAACAATATAACTTCTGGGAATAGCTTTCACCGCTACTGCCGCCTTGAAAATATCAAATTTCTCAATTAGCAGAGCAGCCGCTTCAGGATCGGCATTGACAAATCGCTGCGAAGCATCAAAATCACGCAGGAAAATCGCCACAGCCTCCGGATGCTCGGCCAGAAATTCCGTTCTGACAACAGCAGCACCCATCACCAATTTGGCATTATTATCAGCGATCCTTTCCCATTCCTGCGTCAAATCAAAAACAATTTTATTTGTATCATCCTGCATCAGCACTGAAGTTGTAAATGGCTCAGCCAACAGGGCGAGATCATATTTTTTACTCAGTAACAAAGACGCCACTTCGGTATGCTCGCTCTTGAAATCAATCGTCACATCCGACTTGGGATCCAGTCCATTTCGCTCCAAGATAAAGTTAAGCACAAATTCAGGTGCAGCACCCTGTCCGGCTGCAACAATTGTCTTACCTTTTAGATCCTTAACGAGAAACTTACTATCTTTGTAGGTAATTCCACCTGTGCCGACAATACTCATCACGCCCAGAGTATTAATATGAATCAGCTTGACTTTCCCCCCTGTCTTATTATACAGGGTAGCCGCCATATTAGTCGGCAGGAGCGCGATATCCAGATCACCGGATGTAATAAGACCGACCGCATCCGTCGGAGCACCAACAATCGTAAAATCATAGTCCAGCTCAGTCTCACCCTGCTCCTGACGTTCCATAATCTGAGCGACGCCCATGCCGGTAGGACCCTTGAGAACACCAACACGCAGCTTTACTTTCTCAGCAGGAATAGCCGTATCTTGCGTCGGAATTTCAGTTTCAGCATTTGTCGAAGGCGCTACCTCGACAGTTTCAACTTCTTCGTCTTCTGTTTCAGATCCCCTACCAATATCGGTTACTTGAGTATCATCCTGAGATTTTCCGTCACTGCAGCCAACCACCGTCAGTGTTAATATAAGAACCAGGATAAAAGCCACCAGCCAAGAGCAATATTTCCTTGAGGCATGATATCTAGTCATATTCTTACCCGTCTTTCCTCATAATGTGACAATTTAATCTAAGATTAATTGTGCAAACTGACAATACAAAATTTAGCTGCGTTCATTCTAGCAAAAACTTAAGATAATTGCTGTATTAATCATTCAGACCCATATAGTGATACAAGTGATACCAATCTGCAAAATTCTACAGACAACAAATTATCTCCTGACATGCGAAATAGGCAGTGCCCGCTAAAGATGACAATTCATGCTGTCACTAAGTAGATGATATCGGAGCTTTAGCTGCCCGTTTCACCTGTCTTTGGTACAATTTTGATATTGTCAAGTGAGACGGCGTTAACGGCAGAATTGCTGCCGTCAATCGTGAACTCCACATCCTGAGACAAGGCATAGCCTAGTTTCCGTCAGTGCGGCGAATATTCTGTCGCACTCTCATTTTATCCCATCACATTTAACCTATCCGCCTATGCCTTCTATAATGCCGATCTGCCCGTAAACACCTGACTCTAAGTAAGTGCTCTTCGTACTTATTAGCCAAGTTGTTGGCTGTGTAATCAGGGCAGCGATAAATTATCCGTATATGTATAATTTGAAGAAACATATAATTTTGTTCATCTTCTAGCTGATGTAAGACCGCATCAAAAATTGATACGGTGGGCTTATCGGATGATAAATTTAGTAATGGCGTGCATAAGTTTGGCTTCAAGTGCCAGTCGCATATGGTCATCAATTACACGAACCGGATTGCCATACTCGTCGTACAGCGTGCGAATGCTCAGTTTATTGATGTAGGGAGAATAGTGGTTAACAATTCGTTCCATCACTATTGGGTCGCCGCTCACGGCGGCTACAATAACGGGTCTGGAGATTAAGTTCGGTCTGTAGGGTCCTGCTTTATTTCTCGTCATCTTTTTCCTCCACAACTTCTCGCATTTCCCGCAAGATATTCGTTCGTTTGTATTGCACGGAACTTCGGGAGATCTGTAGGTGCTCACTGATTTCCCGATCTGACATCTCAAGCCAAATAGACATCAGGATGATGTTTCGGTTGAAGGGTGACAGCCTATTGAGCAAGTGGGCTAAAAGCTCACTGTGGATGACGATCGTGCCGTCAAAGAGCTGAAATTCGGCAAATTCTTCGTCATAAACATCCCAATACTGAAAGGGCGTCGATTGCATCTGCGCTTCACAGAGATCTGAAAAATTCACTTCTCGTTCTCTTTGTTTCTGCTGAGCGCGATACATGTTTCTGACTTCATTGCGAAGGCATTTTTTGCAGTAGCTATCAAACATTTCTTCAACATATTTTTCGTGTTGTTTTGTTGGCATTACTCCGCCTCCTTTCCTTTGATCTGGGAGAGGAAGTGATTTCGGCCTCTACAACTACAACGATGATTTTTGAAAAACTGCCAAACTGAAGAACGACTAATAGAAAAAGCACCCGTCCCAAGAGTGAGACGAGCGCAACAATACTTGCTCTTCAAAGAGCCTTGAAGGCTACTTGTTTTTATAGGAATTATATTTGCTAAACGAACGCCGGTAGAATTATTATCATATGCAAGACTCCTTTCTAATAACCTTTGTGGGCAGTGTGAAAAGAATCATGTACTGTAGCGCTCTAGGGTTAAAAGCTATTGATTCAAAGATTAAAGCTTGGTGCCGCTTGGTTTTTTGTATATTTGAGTCGTGCTGCAATTTATCTTAATAACCCGAAAATAATGAAGTGCAGCGATAAAGTTATAGGTAACTGTGCAGACGAGATCTGACAAGGATAACAGAACGCACATGGGTCGTGTTAAAAGCTTAAAAGGCCAAAGAATAAGTAGTCTAAGCGGGTTAAATGCTCCAGCCGGCACCCTCAGCTTGCAGCTCGGTCATTCGTCTGAATATGCTGTTTTTTTCGGAACGCAGCTTCGTGGGATTGCCCTCTTCTGCAACATTCCCTTCCTCCAATACAACGATTTTATCCGCTGCTTCAACCGTGCGCATGCGATGTGCAATAACAAGGACGGTTTTACCGACAAGCAGACGCGAAAGTGCGGCTTGAACCCTTGTCTCGTTTTCCACATCAAGTGATGCGGTAGCTTCGTCGAGAAGAACGATGGGAGCATCCTTTAGCAAGGCACGTGCAATTGAAATGCGCTGGCGCTCACCACCTGACAACCTAGCGCCATTTTCTCCGATGAGTGTTCCATAGCCATCCGACATTTTGCGAACAAACTCATCACAATTCGCTGCTGCTGCAGCTTCTAACACCTCTTCGTCTGTAGCGCCATGCTTACCGAGACGGATATTTTCCATAACGGTATCATCGAAAAGCAACACATCCTGAAAGACCATGGAGTAATTGCTCAGGAGAACTTCCGGATCAACCGTGGAAATGTCCACACCGCCTACTTCAATCGCACCCTCATCGATATCCCAAAGCCTGGCAGCTAAGCGAGCACAAGTACTCTTCCCTGAGCCTGACGGACCGACGAGTGCAGTGACCTCACCCTCTTTGGCAGTAAAGCTTACACCTTTGAGCACTTGCTCATTGTCATAGGCAAAGCTCACGTCTTTAAATATAATGTCATGGTCTCTCGGTTCAAAAACATCCGCGCCCTCCGCAATCGGCGTGTCGTAAGTTTCCATGATGCGCTTTGCAGAAATCTCGGATACAAAGACCTCGGCAATCAGCGCTAAGCTTTGATCAAAGGGAGCATAAACGCGCGAGATGACAAGCAGAAACATGAATAGCAGCATAAAATCGATTTTGCCCGATAAAATAAGCTCAGCACCCACAAGAATCGTTGTTGCCACGCCAAGTCGCATAATAACACTTGCGGCGTTCACAAAAAGACCTGCAACCAGCTCGCCACGGCGTAAAGCAGCTTCATGCTTATCAATCTTCAAATGAAGACCTGCAAGATAGCGTTCTTCCTGATTTGTCGCACGAATTTCACGAATGTTTTCAAGTGTTTCTTGGATGCCATCAGAAACGGCTACGGATGAAGTTTTTAGCGCTTCGGCTAGGCGATTGGAGATCTTTCGGCTTCCGAACAACAGTCCAAAAGCGACAGGAACACCCCATAAGCAGGCAATGGCCAAGCGCCAATCTTTACTAAACAAACCGATTGCAATAATCGCTGTCGAAACATACGAACCATAGAGATAACTCAAGACATGAGACCAGACATGCTCTAGGCGGTTGACGTCTCCCATGATTGTCTCAGTCAGATCCGCAAGATCGCGTTTTCCGAAATAACTAAGCGGTAGCTTGCGCAAGCGTTCTGCTAGACCAATACGCACATGCTTAACTTCGCCATAAACCAGTCCGTATGTCAGCCTGTATTGCTCCATGTGTGTTATAAAAGAAAGAATTATAAATACGATAACAAGACCAATAAAAGGTAGTGCGTTTGGTAGTGGAGCACCGTCTACAAGAGTCTCCATAAATCGCATCATCAGCAGATAAAGAATGCCGACCCCACCCATCACGATGAGGTTGACGACGATCGTCCAGATGGCGCCCTTTTTAATATTTCCTACACCTTCATCCGAAAGAGCAAATTTGCGTTTAAACTTTTCTCTAAACATTTACTTCACCTCTACATCGCTGGAAATCCGCCACGAAAGTGCCTGATTGTAATCGGCCCACATTCTGGCGTAAAGACCACCTGTTTCTTTGAGTTTTGCGTGTGTCCCTTCCTCAATCACACAACCGGAGTCGAGGACAATAATCTTGTCAACTCCGACCACGGTAGACAGGCGATGGGCAATCATGATGACGGTTCTGCCTTTTGTCAGAGCAGCAAAGGCCTTCTGAATCAGGCGCTCGTTTTCCGGATCGGCAAAGGCTGTCGCTTCGTCTAAAACAATGATCGGCGCATCTTTTAAGATCGCTCGGGCAAGGGCAATTCGTTGTTGTTCACCACCGGAAAGATAAGTGCCTTCTGTCCCGATTAATGTATCTATACCTTCCGGGAGTTTTGCAATGATATCGTTACACTGTGCGGCTGCAAGGGCTGCCATCACTTCTTCACGTGTAGCTTCAGGTTTTGCGGCGCGCACATTTTCAAAAATTGACGCCTTGAACAGGCGGTTATTTTGAAACACAAAAACCACCTGGTCCATGAGCACGTGCGGATTGATTTCTCGAACGTCTATGCCGCCTACTTCAACCGTTCCTGTTGTTGCGTCCCAAAAACGAGGGATAAGGCTGGCAGCTGTTGTCTTGCCACCTCCTGATGGACCGACAAGTGCCACTGTCTGTCCGGGTTCTACGGTAAATGAAACGCCATCAAGTGCAGGGAAGTCAGCGCCTTTGTAAGTGAAAGATACGTTCCTAAACACGACACGGTTTCCCTTTGGTTGTTGCGGATTTGACGCAACAACCAATGTTGGTGCATTCATAACATGATCAATGCGGTTAAGTGCCGTATCTGCCAACATAATTCCACCCGCGGCGAACATAATCTTGGCGAGAGCTGTGGAGATGATTGCTGAAAATACAGCATAGAAAGCAAAATTCGTCACGAAGATTGCAAAGTTGCCGGCGGCCAATGCGCTTGGTGCCAGGAAAAGTGCTACAGGAACCAGAAAAACGAAAGCAGCTTCGGTAAAAGTGAGATTAATCGCTTGCGGTATGCGGCAAACATCGCCCTGATAGTATTCTGCTTTCACGCTGTAGTCTTCGATCGCCTGTTTAAACGCCTTAAAAGAATTAACCGTTTGTTGAAATACCTTAACAACGGGAATGCCTCGTACGTATTCGGTGCCGGCTTTACTCATCGCATCCTGCGCCGCTTGATAATCTGCAATAAGGCCTGCGTTTTTTCCGCTCATCATGGAAGACATGGTGATGACGGATATGACAGCTGCCATAAGGCAGGCGGCTCCCATGCACCAATCAAAGACAAACATTAAGATAATCATGGCAATGAACATAGCGATTGTGCCGACGATATCAGCCAGATTATGTGCCATCAAAGTTTCTGTATCTGCCACAGCACCATCCAGGCGATTGCGAAGCAAGCCTGTTGCATGGTGATCAAAGAATCCTAAGGGAGCTTTCATCAGATGCGTTATGCCCCGCTTTCGTATGTTGGACGCCGTTCGAAATGCTGCCAAGTGCGTACACATGAGCGCCGCAAAGTAAACAACGATACCGCCTACGGCAAAGGCGAAGGCTAGCCAGCCGTAGGCTCTAATGCCTAAGGCTACAGTCCAGTTCGGTGCTACGATAATCAAATCCCGCACGACAAGCCAAATACAAATATACGGCAGCATGCCCAAAATCATGGCGAGGGCAGAAAGAGCCAGCCCTAAGAACAGAAGTCCTTTATAGTTTCCTGTATACGCCATCAGCCGGCTTACGGTTGATGTATTCTTTTCTTTTTTCAAGGTCATCATCTCCTTATCATTTGCTGTCTATAGACTCTTGTTCAGCACAAAATGTTAATTGATGAGTCTTCGGATAAATGGTGTGCCTAAAAAACAAGTCCAGTTCTTGACCTTCTTTTTCTTCCTGAAATGTTGTGATATTTAGCAGGCGATTACAGACCTTGTGCGCAACGTATTTGTCATGTGTAACGAGGAGTATGGATGTCTGAGACTTTAATTGAATGATGAGCTCACATATCTCATCTTTTGTCTTCTCGTCAAGGCTTGATGTCACTTCATCAAGAAGCAGGATTTCAGCTCCGCCTAACAAAGCTCGGGCAATGGCCAGTCTCTGCAACTGGCCTCCGGATAGCTGATCCGGATAGGCTCCTTTGATATCTGTTTCGGATAAGCCGACACTTGCTAACACATTTTTAATCTCGTGATTACCCGCATTTGCTCTTTGTATCGCTTGGTCAAGTTTGATGGCGGGATTAAAAGACGTCCTGGGATCTTGGGGCACCCAGGCTAGGGCATTAATTTCTGCTTCACTGCGCTGTCTATAGTCTCTTGCTAATTTTTTATCTTTAAAATAGACGCTGCCTGAAAGAGCCGGCCACAAACCAAGCAGACTTCGGACTATGGTTGTCTTTCCAGAACCTGATGGTCCCATTAGACCTAGAACTTCTCCCTCATATAAACCAAACGAGAGCTTTTTTATCGGTGCTTCGCTTAATAACGGAGCCTTAGCCGTTAATTCCTGAACATCCAGTACTATTTCATTGTTTTCTCTACGAGTTACAGTTAATCTTTCAGGATAGCTGTAATCGTTTATCTCGATAGATTGCAAAGAGCCGTCCGTCATGAGGTAATGTTTGGATGATAGAGACCTTGCTACATGACGGTCATGTGTAATAACAAGAACGGTTGCCCTTAACTCTGCAATTAACATATTCAATAGTTCAAGAACACTTTCTCGTGTCGCATTGTCCAAACCTGCTGTTGGTTCATCTAAGATAAGCAGCTTCGGTTGCCTCAGGAGAATTCTTGACAAGGCGAGACGTCTTTTTTGTCCTCCGGAGATTTCTCCGGGATATCGGTTTAAAAAGTCAGCATCGCAAGGCAACTTAAACGTTTTTAGTATTTTTCTGCAGGTTTTTTTAAAGGTCTTCTTATCTGCACTCAACTCACGCAACAACTGCTTGATTCTTAGTGTCGGCGTCAAGCTGGCAGCCGGGTCCTGATCAAGGTGCCCAATCTCTCTGCGTAGTTTTTGTAATTCTTGTTCATTTACCGGATGAGTATTTTGAATTACATGCTTTCCGCCCACCTTAATGCTTCCGCTCTGTAAATAAAGACCTTCTGAAATGTCGCCTAAGATGGCAAACGAAAGGGTGGATTTGCCGATGCCGGACGGCCCCAGGATGCTGACACTCTCACCTTGACTTACATGCAAGTTTAGATTCTTGATAATCGTCTTGTGATGATTGACAATTGTTAAATTATTAATCTCAATCATGTTTTTCCCCTTTCAATTGCGTCCACAAAAAAGCTAAGCGGAGCCGACAATAAAACAATAGCGAGCAATGGCGCTAGGGAAGCCCAAGGGTTTAAAGAAAAACCCGATAGATTTTCCGATACCATCTTCGGCCACAAAAATGAACGGCTATCCATCTGCGAGCTGATAAAACTGACAGACGATATCATGTAGATGGACGATATAAAGGAAGATGACATATCGGTCAGGATATTCTTTGACAGAATCGGTATTATTTCCTGCCATAATAGTTTCAGCTTTCTCTTTTCCTTTAACTGAGCATATTCGTAAAAAGTGCTATCCAGAATACGGCGAACATTGCTTTCGTAATAGCGAGACGTAAAGGGAATCGATAAGATGGTAGTAATCGGAATGACGGCGTAAACGGAGCCTGAAAAAGCATCGTATGCTGCCAGTGCTGCGACCGTGGACGGAATAACCAACAACACATCAAGAAAAAAGCGAAACACCTTCGCCAGTCGCCGATGGTTCGCTAAAAACACACCAACGAGTAAGCCTAGGACTCTTGAAATCAGGGCTGTCAACAAAGATGCCAGCAATAAATCTTTACCACCCACCAATAACTGAGGAAGGATTGGACGACCGATGTAGTCATAACCTAGATGCAGAAGACCTCCATTACCATAAGCAAAGCTCTGACTAATAAACGGATCTTCAAAAAGAAGAAGAAAAAGAGGAGATAGTAAGACACAAAACGCAAAAACAACAAAGAATCCCAGCCAAAATTTCGCTGTTCTTGTCATGAAATCGCCTCCTCTCGTTCATTCCTCCCTAAAAGGTCAGCAAGGAAATAAAATAGTATTGCAACTGCAATTAATAAACTTCCAATGGCCATGACGATAGGCGTTTCTCTAGATTGCACAGCCTGAATAAGCGTGTAGCCCATACCCGGGAAAGATGTCAGTGTTTCCACGACCATGCTGCCGCCCAACAGGTAGGGTATGGTTAAGGCCATAATCTGAGCGATGCCCGGCAAGGCCGATGGTAAAAGGTGAACAAACAGAACTTTTCTTCTGCTTAAACCCGCCAGAAAAGCTTCTCTTACATACGATGCTTTGGCATAGGTTTCTACCATAACTTTGATGTATCGGAACACGGCAGCGCTGGATATAGTCCACAAACATAAACTGGGCATAACCAAGGATAGGGGCTCCTGCCATACAGACTTAGCCGGACCGGGAATCGAAAGGACAGGTAAAGCCTTGAGTTTCATACACAAGAGCATGATGGCTACGACGGTCAAAGCAAATTCCGGCACAGAAGACAAAATAACTGCTGTTCTCGTTATCAATCTTGACAGGGTATTTTTATAGTAGCCACAGTAAACAGCAAGAGGGATTGTTATGAAAACAAGGCCGATTAGGACAATTGTGGTAACACTCAAAGAAGAGATGAGTGGAACCTTAACAATCTCGTTTATCTGCTTTCCAGTTAATAAACTGATCCCTGGATTGCCAGTACAATAATTCCCTAGCCAATTAACAAATCTCTCCAAAGCAGGTCGGTCCAGTCCCATTTTTTGCTGTAAAGCTGCTACAGCTTCCGCGCCTCCTTTCCCAATTTTATTCGTCGCCGCATCACCGGGTAATAATTCCATTAGGAAAAACAAAACAAAGACAGCCAGAAGCCATAGTAGTGCTATTTTTAATAGGCTTAGAACAAGCCTCACTAGGGAAGCTTGTTCTAAGCTTTTGATGGTCTTTTCGTTCATTGTTTTTACTGTTCAGGAGTAAAGGTAGCAGTTGCAAGCCAAGGTATGGATTGATTTCTCTCAGATTCAAAACCTTTCCGTTGAGCTGAAATATCTTTCTGGAAGCCCCAGATGATTTCACCACCGTTGTCATGGATATCCTGAGATATGGCATGAATATGCTCTACCTGCTCATCCTTATCACCCGTGGCGATAGCCTTTTTGAAGGCTTCCTCGGTGATGTCGGAATAATATCCGGAAACATTGTAGGGAGAATCTTTTAATACTTGACTTCTAAATTCCGCCATAGGTGTACGATTCATCCAATAGAACGAAAAAGCGGACTTTTGATATAGATCACCCATCTGAGCAAAGAAGGTCTGTGGATCCAATTCCTCAATTGTGACATGTACGCCTACGTCCGCAAAATCCTGAACCATCATCTTTGTCGCATTGGTCAGGCCAGGAATAGTATCTGAAGTAACAATGGTAAATTCTGTTACACCTTTTTCTGCAAAGATTCTTTGCGCCTCTTCCTTGTTCATCATTGTCTGCTCTGTGTCTTCCGGATACGTCGCAAAACCCTTACCTAACATGTCGTTGCCAATTTCGCCGTACTCGCCTAGGAGTGTTGTCACGAGTTTTTCTCGATCAACAGTGAGTTTAGCGGCACGACGGACGTCGGGATCATTAAAGGGTTCAACACGCGTATTCAGAACTAAATCCAAAGCCGTAGCGCCATCCAAAGAACCCTCAGGCAATTCAATATTATCTTCCTGCGAAAGAATCTGAACGGCTGCCGTATCAAGGCCCCAGGCATAATCTATTTCGCCTGTTTGCAACGCCCTTGCCTTGGAGGAAGAATCAGGAATGTTCAACATAATCACTTCTGGAATGGACGGTTTTCCTAAATAGTATTTTTCATTGGCTTTTAAGGTAAATCCTGTTTGGGCATCTCCTTTTTCATAGACAAAGCCCCCGGCGCCAATGCCGTCGAAGTTGCCACCTTTGGCTACAGGTGACCACATGGCAAGTGACGATTCAATAAAGTCTGATGCAGTTTCTCTTAAAATAAGTGTTGCGGTGTTTCCCTCCGCTTTAGACCTCTCAAAATCGACGTTTGCATACATAGATTGATAATGTGGTGCTGAGGCAATATATTTCAATGAATCAATAATATCCTGTCCTGTCACTTCCTCGCCGTCGGAAAAGACTAGGCCCTCTTTCAGCGTAACTGTATATTCATTTAGTGCTTCGTTCGCATCTACAGAGTCTGCCATCCTCAGAATTGCTCCTTCACTACCCATGGTTACTAATGAATCATAGATGGACATCATGAGCAGCATGCCACCAGGGGATGAGACCGTGGTCGGATCCAAGGTATCGTCCGGACTAAAAAGCACGCCGACTTTTAGAGGTGAAGAGTCTTCGGCTTTTTGTTTTTTGTCATCAATGGTGACTAATAACTCCTTTTGCTCTTCATTTGTTTGTTTAGTCTCTTGATTTTCTGTTTGCTGACCGCAAGCGGAAAATAAAAGCATAAAGGCCAATAAAATACTGATAATCGATTTTTTCTTCATTTTTCTTCTCCTTACACTGTTTGTAAATCTTTCTTATAACTTTTGGATAATTTAAACGTTGTAATTGCCAGTACTAAAACATCAATCGCAGGTTGCGAATACCATATCCCCATATTCCCGTGCAGTTTTGGCAACAAGAGAATAATCGGGACAAACAGGATGACCTGCCTTAACATAACCAGCAATCCCGCAGTTTTCCCGTCACCGATTGACTGGAAGTACGTTACGACCATGATTACAATTCCATAACTAATGAATCCCGTGAAAAACACTCTAAAATAGTGGATGCCTTGGCTTAAAACCTCGCCCTTTGCGCCGAACAACACAAACAGCTTTTGTGTAAATGCCATAGATGGGAACCAAAAGACGGCAGCCAAAGCTGTGGAGCTTATTAAGAAAGTTTTCACAATCTCTTTTACTCTCAGGTACTGTTTTGCACCATAGTTAGTACCTACCGCCGGCTGTAAACCCTGACTCATTCCCCATATGGGAATAAAGGAGAATGCTTGAGTCTTCATGCATATGGCCATGACAATTCCACTGATTTCGCTTCCGTAGACAAAGGCCTGCTTGTAATACAAGGTTTGCTGAACAATTGACAAAACCTGCATCAGCATTGCCGATAGTCCTACACTGAACACTTCCTTTGAAATGGGTTTGTCAAAGCTTATCTTTTTGATTTTTATGGTTTCACTTTTTGATTTAAAATAGACAAAGGTAATGACAGCTTGAATAAATTGAGCGGTTATGGTCGCGATGGCAGCGCCTTCTATCGCTCGATCTCCCATAGACATCATTAAAATCGGGTCCAATATAATGTTTATTAATGCCCCTGCACCCATGATAAGCATTGCTTTTTTCATCATGCCTTGAGCGCGCAAAAGCATATTTGCACTTTGCATAAAATTGACAAAAATCGAACCGGCAAAAATGATCCTGACGTAACGAACGGCCAATCTCTTTATCTCATCTGTAGCGTTGACTAACTCAAAATATTTTGGCGAAAAAACAATGCCTAAAACCGTAATAAATGCCGATAACACGATAATCCAAAATAACAAGTTGTCCATTATTCTTCTTATGGTGGACTTGTCGTTTTTTCCTATTGCCCGACTTAATACGGAAGCCGATCCAACTCCAATAAGAGTAGAAATACCGCTGTTAAAAAGCGTTAAGGGTGTGGTTATAGATATAGCTGTCATAGCTTGTTGGCTGATAATATTGCCTGCAAAAATTCCGTCCATAAGTGGGTACAGACCCACTACAATCATGCCTAGGACTGCAGGAATTGATAATTGCAGCATTAAACGAAAAGGTTTTTTAGTTAATATCTCTTTTTTTACATTTTGTTCTTGCATAATCTTTTTTTAATTCCCCATAAATCTTTTTTAAACTAGCTGCCAATTTGAAGTTCCGATTCTGTATTCCCAGAATTTTTTATAGGCTCCTTCTTTTTCGATCAACTCGTCGTGCTTGCCGACCTGCTCCACTTCTCCGTCTTTCGATAAAACAACGATTTTGTCCGCACTCTGAATGGTCTCCAATTTATGAGCGATGACGAGAAGAGTAGCGTTCTTTCTTAATTCATCCATGGACTGAACGATATGCGCTTCGTTTTCAGCATCGAGAGCACTCGTTGCCTCATCCAAGAGAACAATGGGAGATTTTTTAAGTAGTGCCCTTGCGATAGATACTCTTTGTCTTTCGCCACCGGAAAGAGAAGAGCCGCCTTCACCTACACAGGTTTCCCAGCCGTCCGGTAGACGATTGGCAATCTCGGTCACACCGGCCAAATCGCAAGCTTTCTTGATTTCTTCATTGCTTGCATAGGGATTGCCCATCCTAATGTTGTCCAACAAGCTTTCGTTAAAGAGGTAAACGTCTTGAAAGACCATGGACAGCTGACTCATCAGATCTTCAGTCGTTAAGTCTCTGATGTCTACACCGCTGACCTTGATATAGCCTTGATCGACGTCATAGAATCTGGCGATCAGATGTTCAATCGTCGTTTTGCCGGAGCCGGACGGCCCGACCAAAGCACACATCTCTCTAGGTTGCACGTTGAAACTAACATTCTTTAAGACCGTATTTTCTTTGTCATAGGAAAAACGGACATCGTTCAATTCAATCGAGCCAATCTCTTTGAAATCTTGCGATCGTTCAACTTCTTCTAATTCATCCGCATCCATCAGACCATCAATGCGCTCCATTTGCTGGCGTCGTTCTTCCGTCCCCACAACATTGCCGGAAACATCTTCCAGGATTTTGGAAAAGCTCAAGACCATGCCAATGCAGGCAATTGCCGAAATGACATCCAGAGAACGATTGATGGCAAGGCTCACAATGAGGACAATGGAAAGAGTGACAAGCATTTGCTTCGCCATGCCGCCGATAAGATTGCCTAGTGACTGCCAAACAAGCGCTTTTCTGCCGACCACATCAGCTTGGTCCAGCGAAGAGGACAAGGCTTCGTAATCGTCAGAGGCATGACAGGCTCTGAGCGCACCCTGGCATTTAGCAAATTCAACCATGCGCGATGCGACTTCCTCTTCGCAGGGTTCGCTCATCATCTTGCCCTTGTTGATGAGAGACTTGGACAAATTGAGGATGATGAGATAGACAGGCACACCGACTGTTAACAAAAGACCAAGACGATAATCCCAAACCCAAGACAGCAAGGCTATAATCACCAGTGATGCAACGTTGTTAAGGTTCTGATAAAGAAACGTTGCAACGGAGGAAGCCAGGTTTATCATTTCCGCAGTCACCATGCGAGACAGAATACCGGCTGTATCGGCTCTGAACGTTCCCAATGGCAACTTGGAAATCTTGTCGCCTACCTCTTGGTGCACGTCGTGCATAAAGCCTAATCCTCCGATATAGGCTGTTCTCTGGCCGAAGAAGTCAATAACAATCAACAGTAAACCGACGACGACCAAGATGCCCATCCACCCCCAAAACGAAAATCCGAGAACGGCTTTCTGCTCCGCTAGGGAAACAATGGCAGGCAGAAGAATCATCAGGGAAAAACCTTTGAAGATGCCTGCAACAAGACCTAAAGAATACCCTGCCTTGGTCTTTCTCCAATTAGCAGTAGACATATATCGTTTGTATCTGAACAACAAGGATTGATTTTTCATGCCATAACCTCCGCGTGATCTGTCGATTGCTTGAGTAATGCCCTGTAATGATCATGATTCAGCAGTTCCTCATGACGACCTTCCCCGCTGATCGTGCCTTCCTCCATAATGACCAGCTTGTCCGCCCCTTGAATGGCACCTGGCCTATGGGCGATAACAAGAACCGTTCTGTCCTTAACCAAGTAAGATAAGGCCTTTTGAATTTCCGCCTCCGATTCTGGATCGGCAAAGGCGGTCGCCTCGTCCAAAAGTAAAATTGGTGCATCGATCAGGATTGCTCGCGCAATAGCGATTCGCTGCTCCTGGCCGCCGGAAAGTTTTGTATCTGTCCCTAAAATCGTGTCATACCCGTTCGGCAAGCTTTCGATATAGTTGTGAATCTGCGCCGCTTTCGCCGCCTCAATCACATCGTTATAACTTGCATCAGGTCTGCCTAAGCGAATATTTTCTTTAATCGAAATATTGAGAAGTTGAGCGTCCTGTAAGACGAAGGCAACTTGATCATACAAGGTGTCCTCGCTCATCTCCCGGATATCAATGCCGCCTATTTTAACGATGCCCTTGTCGGGGTCATTGAACCTGGCAATGAGAGTGGCTAGCGTTGTCTTTCCTGAACCGGACGGCCCGATCAAGGCGCTGACTGTCCCTTGAGGAAGTTTTAAATTGACACCTTTTAGAGCTTCTGTCTCGCCGTAAGAGAAAGAGACATCTCGGAATTCTATTGACGAATCCGCCGGCCGTTGATCAACCTTGCTCCGGGGTAGAATGGGAAGATCTAAGATGTCACAAAGCCTGAGTCCTGCAGCTCCCGCCAGCTGGTAAGACCAGGCAATCGTGGCGATTGCGATAATCGTTTGCGGCAAAACCAAGGCAATCAGGGTCGTCGTCAAAACCTGAGCGATATTGACATAGCCCGCATTCATGAGCAAAGCCCCGCCGCCTAAGTTAACGAGCAGGAGAATAGGGACGGAGATCCAAGACAAAGAGAAGCACGTTGCCGATACCAAAGGCATACACCAAGCGCGATAAAAGGACGAAAATTCATCAGCTGCAGTTAAGTAGTTGCGGTGAGCTTTACCGGCTTGTCCAAAAGCTTTGACGACGGCGATTCCTGAGACGAACTCAACCATGGTAGACGATACCTTGCCGAGTTTTGTATCCATCTCAGCCGTTTTTTCCGGCATGCCCTTCATTGAATAGCCATAGAGCAGAATATAAATCGGAATGGTGGCGATAGACAATAAACCTAACCGCCAATCGACGTAAAAACTATAGATTAAAAGAGCCAGGGGCGTGACAACAGCGTTTAGCTTTTCAATCGGTCCGTGGGCAACGATGGTATGCACCGTCTGTGTATCATCTTGTACCGCTTTGCGGATAAGACCCGAATTGGCTTCGCTAAACCAGGCCAACGGAGCCTTGGACATTCTTTCGATAATTTGTCTTCTCAGTATATTTCTCAGCCTTAAATCGGCAAAGTGCGTGACCATGAGAGAGGCAAAATACAAGAATGTCTTTAGAGAGAAAAAGATAATGAGCAACCTACAGGCGTGCCATATCTCAACACTACGCATTACGCCTGACTGAAAGGACAAGATGAGCAGTCTGCCGATCTCTGTCAGAGCAACATAGGGGGCAATTGACAAGATGCCGGACAAAGCAGTCAGAAATTGCGCAAAGAGAATCCTGCCTTTTACAGGCTTTCCGAGCCTCTTGAGGGCATTTTGCCCAGCGTTGGCTTTCTTTTTATTGTCCATCTTATTGGACTTGTTGACGGCCATACAAACACACCTCCAAAAGAGTTAGACATGACTAACTGCAATTCAAAAAAAATTAGCTGATTTGCCTATTGTCATGGCGGTCAAAATAAAGTTTGACCACGTCCACGAAAAAACTCCTGTTTTTCACAAAATTATCCCTTGCACCAATAACTTCACAGCCTAGCATAATAGTATTCATAAAATACATCATAAAGTCTGTGGCGAAACAATCGAAATCTCCAGCGCCGGCGCTCTTAAAATCTTGATGGAACAGGGTAAGAGTTTCCTCCACTAAAACTGGATACAAGTCTCTCAATTCCCTATTATTTTTCATAGCCTGTAGGTAGATGACATACACGCTCATCAAATCACTCTCGTCAAGCATTTTATCAACAATCATTTCGGCCAGAGCGTCTTTATCAAGTTCGTCCGAGTATTCGGTCATAAAATCATTCATTTTGGACATGCGGTAAGCCATGCCTTCCTTCATTAAATCATGCAGGATATCGACCGTATTATCGTAATAGTAGTAAAAGCCACCCTTTGATAGAGATGTTTTGCCTATAATGTCCTCCATTGTTGTGGCGTCAAAACCTTTTTCAATAAAGACCTTCTTGGCCGCATCTAGGATTTCTTTTTTTCTAGTCTCTCTAATTGATCGTTTCTTTTCAGTCAAAATATTACCTCGCACAAAGTCTTCTCAATACCGACGATTGCGTCGGCTTTAAGTTAGCATAGTCTAACAGGCTGTGTCAAGCGATTTTTACTTGATTTCTCAATGAGGAAGGTTTCATTGTTCTGAGCGAATTTAAAACTGCCAAAATCATAACGCCTACATCTGCAAAGATTGCATACTGCATATTGGAAAATCCAAGTGCTGAAATAGCCAACACGAAAACCTTAATGCCTATGGAAAAATAAATATTTTGCTTGACAATTCGCATAGTTTTTCTGGCATTTTTTATGGTGAGCGGGATTTTTGACGGTTTGTCATCCATTAAAATTAAATCCGCATAGTCAACAGCCGCTTGTGAACCGGATATACCCATCGCAATCCCTATATCCGCTCCCGCAATCACAGGCGCATCATTTAGACCGTCGCCTGCAAATATAAGTGGGGAGTTATTTTCGGATTTTATTTCTTCATAGATTTTTACTTTGTCTTCAGGCATCAGTTCAGCAAAGAACCTATTAAGTCCAAGCTCTTTCGAGATGCTTTTGCCAACTTTCTCGCTATCCCCCGTCAACATGATCAGCTTATTAAAACCTAATTCCTTAAGTGCTGTAATGGTGGCCAGTGAATCTTCTTTAATTTCGTCGGCAATGATGATATGGCCCATATATTCATTTTCAATTGCTATGTGAACGGTTGTACCTGTCAAATGACAGTCTCTATAAGCAATATCATTGTCCGTCATCAGTTTATCGTTTCCTACTAGGACGCGTTTCCCAAACACTTTTCCGGCCAGTCCCTTGCCTGCAAACTCCTTAAATTCCTCAACGGAGTTCGTATCGATTTCACCTTTGTACTCCTCCATTATGGAGCGTGCGATTTGATGATTTGAAAAAGACTCGATGTGGGCAGCAAATTTTAGTAACTCTTTCTCATCGTACTGGTCAGCGTGAATAGCTATTACTTTGAAGGTGCCTCGTGTTAAAGTTCCCGTTTTATCAAAAATTATATTCTTCGCTTTCGCTAATTGTTCAACAACAACACTGCCCTTAACCAAGACACCTTTCTTGCTCATTGACCCAATCATGCCGAAGAAACCTAAAGGGACAGATACCAGAAGTGCACAGGGGCAAGAAACAACTAAAAAGATCAAGGCTCTCCTTAAACATTCGGAAAAAGGAATTGAAAAAGCCAGGGGAGGGACGACGGCAAGCAAAAGAGCCGAGACCACGACAATGGGAGTATAGACCCTGGCAAAGCGAGTGATAAATCTCTCCATGGTTGACTTCTTCTCGCTCGTGTTTTCTATCAGCTCCAAAATCTTCATAATGGCGGAGTCGTCAAAGTCTTTCGTTGTCTGTATCTTTAACAGCCCGCTTAAATTGATCGTCCCACTTAAGATATCATCGCCGACTGAAACGCGTCTAGGGATAGATTCGCCGGTCAAGTTAGCGGTATTGAGCGAGGATTCCCCTTCGACAACTATGCCGTCTAGGGGAACCTTCTCACCTATTTTTACGGCGATGATTTCTCCTATTTCCACCTCGTCGGGATCAACTTGCAATAATTGCCCGCCTTTTTCTATGTTTGCGTATTCGGGCGCAGACTCGACTAGTTTTTCCAAGGACTTTCTTGATATGTCAACAGCATAGTCTTGGAATAGTTCGCCGACTTGGAAAAGCAACATAACTTCCGTTGCTTCAAAATACTCTCCCAAAACAATAGCACCGATGGTTGCTATTGTCATGAGAAAAAACTCGTCAAGGAAGTTTTTGTTCAGAATATTCTTAACAGCCTTAATGATAATATCGTATCCAGCAATAAGATAAGAGGATAAACTCAAAGTGAGCCTTGCTGATTCATTTTCTATAAAGTGGGACAGGACCAAAATCACCACAACAAAAGCGAGTCTAAGCGCCTGTTTCTTCTGTTTCTTTGTCATAGTTTATTCGACGATTTTACAATCCGGCTCAATCTTTGAAATAATGCTTTGAGCTTCTTTTATAACTTTATCGAACTTATCATCGTCAGCAATGATGGTCATCTTCTGTGCAATAAAACTTATGCTGCACGTTTCAACACCGTCAATTTTCATGATTCCTGCGCACATTTTCTCAGCACAGTGTGCGCATCCTAAATTGGCCAAGCGGAACTTTTTCTTCACTTTTCATTTCTCCTTTTGTGATGATCAATACAAAATTTTTCTTGCTCTCATGGACGGCAGGCAGGCAGAGTTAATGTGCTCATCGCTAAAAAATCGACCCTTGCGTCGATTTTAAGTTAGCATACTCTAACTATTTGTGTCAACCTGTATTTACCGCTAATTAGCGTTATAAAATCTAGCCTGTGCTCATTAATTTATGCTCTTTGTGGGCTAAGATTATTTTTTTGCTTTTTGGTAAAAGAAAAAGCGATTGAACATTTCTCTCAATCGCTTTCACTCACACTATTTATTATTTACAAGTCTTGTTCGTACCCAAGATATCATTCTTCTTTCCATGACGCTCAGAACTCTTTTTTGGCATAAATCGATGTAGAAAGAGCAAACGAGATAACATTTATAAGTAGCGTGAAGCCCATGATTGCGAGCCCGATTATCTTCAAATCGAGCAGGATTAACTTGTCTATGAATCCTGCTATCAAATCTTTATTTCCACCGATATAGGAAAAAATAGCGAACACAACAAAATAAAGAGCAACAAAAATAAGACGGGCTTTTTCTGTTCCGAACTTGTACATCAATGGAAGCTGAATTACAGAAATAATAGTAACTAATAGTGGCATGGTTACCACGATCAAATACCAAGGAAGTTCCAATAATACACCATCTTTCAGAAACAGCTTTAGTAAAATCGTGAACAGTGTTCCAACGATTGCGACAATCCAGACAAAGGCATAGCGGCTCAAAACAATGGTTCTTCGCTTAACCGGACTGGGAATAATGTATTGATCTACATTAGACTGTGCATCAGAACCAAAAAGCATGCCGAGTAAAATCAGCGGAACAAGTATGAACATCAGGGGAAGTGTCATAATATTCCCTTGTCGGACAGTATAGAATCCCACAAAGAGCATGACTAAAACGAGTGATAAGAGTGCTTTTTTTAGAGCAACTAAATCTTTATACATCAACGCTTTCATTGGCGTTCCCCCTTTATCATGAAGACCATAATGTCTTCTATGTTGACCTTATCGAGCTCAAGATTGCCAGGTACCAGTTCTTTCTTCAGTAGAACTTCGACACCAAATTCATGCGGCCTTTTGCCAACAATTGCCTTGTCGTCTATTTCTTCAAGCTGCTCCTTGCTTAAGGAGGCGATACCATACTGCTGCACCAATTCGTCCTTGGTTTCCATGAACAGGAGTTGCCCTTTGTGGATAAAAGCGATATAGTCTGCCACTTTTTCTAGATCTGAAAGAATATGAGAGGACACAAGCACCGTGTGGTCTTCATCTTGCATATATTCCAAGAGAAAATCTAAAACATCGTCCCGAATGACAGGATCAAGGCCGCTTGTCGCCTCATCCAAGAGTAAGAGTTTTGCTCCATGGGAAAGCGCCAAGGCTAGGCCCAGCTGCATTTTCATGCCTCTTGAAAAATGCTTGATAGCCTTCTTGTCTGGCAAGTTAAATCGGGTAGTCAGATCAGAAAAAGCGTTGTCTTGCCACGTCTTGCCATAAAGCTTCCGATGAAAACTCCGCACGTTCTTTAATTTCATGTCCTCTGGCAAATAGAGATCATCGAATACGTAGGCGATATCCTTTTTCATCTGCGGAGTAAATTCCTGAATATCCTTGCCAAGTAATTTGATGTTACCTTCATCAGGCAGCATTAAATTAAGAAGAAGTTTGATGGTCGTGCTTTTCCCGGCACCGTTTTCTCCGATATAGCCGACAATACAACCCTTGGGTACGGTTAAGTTAATTGGACCCAGTACAAAGCTTCCCAGCCTTTTCTTTAATCCTCGAAGTTCAATTGCATTCTGCATTTTCGTCCTCCAGTGTTTGAATCATTTCAAGTAGTTCATCATGCGAAATGCCGGCCAGCTTCGCATAACGTAAGATCTCCGCTATATTTGCTTCTATTTTTTTCAAAAATGTTTCTCTCATCAAATCAATATTTTGGGGAGCAACAAAGCTGCCTTTACCTTGCACGGAATGAATAAATCCATCTCTTTCCAATTCGTCATAAGCACGCTTTGTAGTAATGACGCTGACTCGAAGCTCTTTCGCCAAAAAGCGTATAGACGGTAGGAGCTCATCGACTTCCAACTCACCGTTAAGGATGGCATCTCTGATTTGATTTTTTATTTGTAAATAAATCGGATCATTACTCGAGTTTTTGATCTGTATATTCACAAAGCACCTCCGCATGACTAACTGTCAATACTGTATATTAACACCATGCTTCTGTCAAGTTGAATCCTTTTTTTAAAATCTATATCCTCTCTTCTTCTCTAAAATTCAACCTTCTTGGAAGTGAATATCTTCTCTTGACATGGACAGAAGCGAAATCTTACATCATCTGTCAGTGTTATTCTCAGTTGTTCAATACTACAATCAAACTATCGAGAGTAGATATTTTCTAGAAAAAACTACTGTGATACGCATATGATGCGTTGACGTTATTGTGTTTTGTCTTCGCACAGGAATAGGAGATTTTTATGCAAACAATATTAAACGTCCAGTCACTAAAAAAATATTATGGAAAAGAGCCGAATGTAACAAAGGCTTTGGACGGGGTGTCTTTTCAAGTCATGCAGGGCGAATTCCTAGGCATCATGGGTGCTAGTGGCTCTGGCAAGACCACACTTCTCAATTGTCTGGCAACCATCATCCGGCCAACTGCCGGTTCTATTCATATGAAAGGTAAGGAGCTAAGCAGCCTGAAAGAACACGAGTTGGCAAATTACAGAGGTAACGAAATAGGCTACCTCTTTCAAAACTTTGAGTTGATCGATAATTTAACAGCAAAAGAGAATGTTTTGTTGCCCCTCTCCCTGCACAACGTATCTGAAAGAGAGAGTGTGCAGAGATTGAACCTATTATCCAACTACTTGGACATTGTGGACGTACTGAATAAATTTCCGTCTCAGATGTCAGGTGGACAAAGACAGAGAGTGGCAGCTGCCCGCGCCTTAATTTTAGATCCGCACATTGTGTTTGCCGATGAACCTACAGGCGCTTTGGATTCAAAAAATGCAAAAATCCTGATGGAGCGTTTAGCCAGAATGAATGCTATAGAAAAGACGACAATTCTTATGGTCACACACAATTCGTATGCCGCAAGCTTTTGTAATCGGATTCTTTTCATCCAAGACGGAAAACTGTTTCATGAGATCAGACGTGATCATCCACGTGAAACGCAGGAGGATTTTTACCAAAGAATCTTGCGAGTCATGTCAACGTTTGCCGGAGGTGAACAGAATGTTTTCTAAGTTAATTGCCAGAAACAGCAAAAGAAACAGGAAAGATAGCATCCTATATTTCAGCTCGATGGTTGTTTCCATCATAGCCTTTTACATCATACTCTCTTTATCCAATCAGAACGTGATGCTGTTCTTAAAGAAAATGGAAAGCGATGCAGTCGAGCGCCTGATGACCCTGATCCCGGTTTTTTATTTGGTAAGTCTGTTCATCTTATTCTTCCTGGTCTATTTTGCTGGCAGCATCCAGATAGAAAAAAGAAGGCACGAGTTCGGCGTTTATTTAACCCTGGGCATGAAGCGCAGTCAATTGTTTTCCATGCTCTTATTGGAAGACCTACGCAACAACATCATTGCGTTGGTCATCGGTTTGCCCGTTGCTATTTTATTGTCTGAACTGATCAGCCTAGTGACTACTAAAGTAGTCGGCCTGGGCATTATAGGGCATCAGTTTTCTCTTTCACCTCTTGCTGTCGTCTTTACTATTGTCGGTTTTTTGTTGGTCAAATTGCTTGCTTTTGTCTTTTTGAGTATTAAGGTAACGCGCAGGGAAATTGGTGAGCTTTTAAGCTACTCTCCTTCCGGTATTAGAAAACAGCTTCCAAACATCATTTATCTTGTCTCTATGATTTTAGGAGTCCTCATGCTGGCCAAAGCTTATCAGTTTGGCATCAGTGGTGCGGCATGGTTTGACATAAAAATTATGGGCTTAACAGTTTTGTTAGGTGGTCTTGGTACCATACTCCTGTTCTTTGGACTAAGACTTGTCATTGGTTTTTTCGCCAGTGCAGGAAGGCAGAACAGGAAGAAACTACATAGCTTCAACTTCAGACAAGTTCAAGAAATGGTGATTCATCGGTCAACGACCATTGCCATTTGTTCACTTTTGATTTTTGCTTCCCTCTGTTTATTCGGAGCAGGGATCGCCATTTCGATGGACGCCTCAGACGATATACGCATTTTAGATTACACGTTCAGCAATGAAGCTTCTAACGAAAACCTCAATGCTGAACAGGTGCAAAAGCTCTTGGAAGATAACGGGATTGCAGCTCTATTTTCAAACATGCTGGAAATAAGAGTTGGACATCCGAAAGAATTGAATTCTTTGTCGCTGGATAATCTTGTAGAACAAATTGAAAGGGCCTCCTATAGCGATACAAGAAACACCTTACTGCACAATCTGAAAAGCAGGGACGATTGTTATCTGATCTCCCTGAGTGGCTATAATGAATTGAGACAAGCGGCAAATATTGATCCGATTGTCTTAAATGATCAAGAAGCGGTTATGTATATGAACAAGGACTTCTTGATCGATGAAAAACTTTTGAATTCCATCATCGCGACGAGACCTACGATCCAGCAATCCGGTGAAACGCTGACCTTAACCGGGCAGATTGAATCGTTGCCGATTGTTACTGATCGCAGCATTACACTCGCTCTTGCTTTTATCGTAACGGACTCATGCTTTGATTCACACACAGGCGGTAACTATTCGAATTACGTCAGTGCTGTCTTAAATCCTGATTTTGTTCAAGAAAAAGGCTTGATGCAAGCGATCATGGAAACAAATGATACTTTGGACAAAATGCCGATTGGCTATGAAAGTTATCTGCAAAACATGGGAAGGCAATTGTTTTATATTGTGGCTGCAAGCTATTTGACACTATATCTGGCTCTCATTTTCCTAGTTGTGGCCAATACCACAATCGGTGTTCAATTCCTAATGGGGCAAAGAAAAACGCACAGACGCTATCAGACACTCGTCCACTTAGGCGCGACCTATGAAACTCTGTGTAAATCCGCAAGAAAACAAATTAATTGGTATTTTGGTTTGCCGATTATGGTAGCCTTGTTCAACAGTATTTTCGGTGTTCTGTCTTTGTTTGCAGGTTTGTTGCCTTCATCCAGTTTAAGGACAAATGTCGGATGGCAAGTGTTGATTGCCGGCATTGTCATCCTAGTCTTAACGGTTATTGAATATTTTTATATGGGCTTGGTGAAAAAGAGTAGCGACAAATTCTTGTGGACATTGATGAGTCCTAAAAGGGAAAATTAACTTTAAATGAACGAGGAAGGGGGTGCTGCTTTGAAGAAATTGTTGGTGGTAGAAGACGAGAAGCTTTTAAGAGATGAGCTGGCCATTATGTTGGAAAAAGCCGGATATCAAGTTGAAAAGATAACTGACTTTCGCAATGTGACAGACCAAATTTTGAGTTCGTCACCGGATTTAATTTTGTTGGACTTAAATCTTCCCAATGAGAGCGGTTTTCAAATTTGCAGGCAGGTCAAAGCTAAAAGCTCCTTGCCGATCCTGGTACTCACGTCTCGCGAGCAGTTAAAAGATGAGATCCAAGCCTTGAAATTAGGGGCGGACGAATATTTGACAAAACCGTTTCGAAAAGAAAGACTTTTGGTACGGATTAACAATTTGCTAAGAAGATATAGGGGCAGAGCAAACTTATTGGAGCGCGACGATTTTTTGCTGGACAAAAACACATATACCTTATATATCCACGGCAAATCTGTCGTCTTACCACAAAACCAAGGTAAGTTATTAGAGGCTTTTCTTGTTTCAGAGTCAGAGGTGCTGACTAAAGAAGAGTTGGGTATAACATTATGGGGTACAACGGAGTTCATTGACGAAACTGCCCTGCAAGTCAATATTATGAGGCTAAGGAAAGTGATGCAGGACGTGGGTATGGTTCAACAAATCGAAACAGTAAGAGGCGTAGGCTATAGGCTAATGGAGGATGGTAATTCTGCCGGAAATGAAACAGACGGTGACGTTCCGAGAGGCGGCAACAATGAGTTGGGCGATAACGGTGATTTAGGTGAAACGATATTTTAAATACGTCAGGCAATACCTTCCTTGGTTACTTGTTCTTTTAGCAATTGAAGGATTTACTGCTGTCCTGCTCTGGTTGGCAGACATACAAATATTTGAAGCCTTGTTTCCCCTGCTGATCTTGTCCACACTTTTCCTCTTCATCATCATTTCCTATGTCTTAATAAAATTAGAAAAAAAGAAAGAAAATGCCCTAAAGGATTTTCTGCTGAATCCGGACAAGAATAGCGAGAAGGCCTTGCTGGATTCTTATGGGCTGGGGAAAAAAGAGATCATTAGGTCTCTGGCAGAGACCTTATATCAAAAACAAACAGAAATAGAAAATGCAACTTCAAACTTGGCAGACTACGAGGATTACGTTGAGTTGTGGGCACACGAAATAAAGCTGCCGCTCTCTTTGCTAACCCTCATTTTGGATAACCAAGGGGATGCCCTATCACAAGACCTTTCTTTCAAATTGGATTACATACGAAATCAAATTCAAAGTCATATTTCGCAGATTTTATTCTACCATCGTATCAAAAGCGAAAGGAAGGATTATTTCTTTGAGGAGCTTAACGTTAAAAGCTGTATCGACGAGATATTGAAGGATTATGCACCTTTGATTCACGAAAAAAGCCTAAAGATAACTCTCCAAAATTTAGATTACAAGATCTATACAGACCGTAGAAGTTTTGAATTCATCATCGGACAGATTATAGCCAACTCGCTCAAGTATTCCT
This sequence comes from Saccharofermentanales bacterium, assembly GCA_050945515.1. Taxonomy (GTDB): domain Bacteria; phylum Bacillota; class Clostridia; order Saccharofermentanales; family DTU023; genus UBA1046. The sequence goes on along the minus strand of JBMNTB010000016.1, from coordinate 2,172 downwards.
GTGATAATCCGTGTCTAGATATTTCTATTGTCAGTAGTGCCGAGAAGACAATATTGACTCTACAGGATAATGGGCAAGGTGTTAAATCCTGTGACCTGCCTTATATTTTTGAAAAAGGCTTCACGGGAGGCTCAGGTGATGTGAGGAAAAAATCGAGCGGAATGGGCCTGTATTTAGTAAAGCAGTTAGCAGATGACTTGGGTATAAATCTAGAAGCTTCTTCAGATTGGCAGTACGGCTTTAGCTTAGCGCTGTCTTTCAAAAATTGTGGTAAATAATTCCTTTAGAGTGAAATAGTAGTACGTACGTGCATGTTGAAAATACTATTTTAACCATATATAACTTACTATATTTTGACGTTTCGTTTCCGTGACTTGCAAAACTAAAAAAATAGTGTAAACTAGTAATCGATAGGACTCCCCGCACCTCTCAACGATGTGTCCCAGGGGAGACGTTTTTTATTAAGAGAGAGCTATACAAGGTATGTCGGAGTATGTCGGAAATCAAGTCGCCTAGAACCTATGAAGAGCAAGTTGAAAAGCTAAAACAGCGCGGTTGCATCATCTCAGATGAAGATGCCTGTAAGAGGGTCCTAGCTTCAGTTAACTATTATAGATTGTCCGCATATTTTCTCCCTTTCAAAGTAAAGGGGGGCCTTTATCGTAAGGGTACAACGTTCAAGCAGATTTATCATATTTATGAGTTCGATAGAAAACTTCGCAACATTCTCTTTGCTGCTCTTGAAGTTATTGAAATCTCATTAAGAACACGACTTGCCTACCTTCACGGACACAAATATGGTGCTCTAGGCTACCTAGATTCAAGCAATTTCAATAACAAGCACAACGAAAACAAATTCAAGGAACTGCTTAAAACAGAAATAGCTAGGAATCAGAAGTTACCTTTTGTAAAACATCATCTAGTAAAATATCATGGCGATTTTCCTATTTGGGTCATCATCGAGTTGTTCGGCTTCGGAATGACCTCATATTTTTATGCTGACCTTCATACAACTGACAAAAAAGAAATCGCAAAGCAATACAAGGTCAATTACAAAAACTTAGAAAGTTGGCTGCGTTGCCTAACAGACCTGAGAAACGTATGTGCTCATCATGGCAGACTGTATTACATGATTTTTTCTTCTTCTCCTTCAGGCTTGAATATCTCTGAAAGTGCTAAAAGGCGACTCTGGGGACTTATGTTCGTTTTAAAGTCCGTTTATCCATCAAGATATAAATGGCAACTCGAGGTATTGCCTCAATTAGAATTACTCTTTTCTAACTACTCCTCTCATATCAATCTAGACCATTTGGCTTTTCCGGGAGATTGGTTTCATCAACTCAATACATAAGCTACCATCTGTCACCACGTCTTGCATGAATGGAAGGTCAACTATTTGTCGGACAATTTGTCGGACAAATTGTTATGCCACTTCTTTGCCCATTTTGAACTATCCACACGAAACTTTTAACTAGCTACACAAAACCCATACTAGCGATATGAAACTAAACGAGCGATACGAAACTCCGAGTTTCGTGTAGATGGTTTCAAGCTAAGATCCGGCAGTCGAAATCAAGGTTAATTCCAGGTACAATAAAGCTCTTTTGTACCCTTTCGTATTTTTAACCGCTCTCTTAAAACGTTGATATGACACCGTATCAAGACATAAAAAAGACGACTGGCGGATTGTATCCGTTTTGTTATCCTTCCTCCACGAAGGAGTCTATGCTTATATGACAGTACCTCAGTTTGAAACGCCCGCCGAAATCCGTGCCTTAAGAACTCTGGGCGCTGATGCCGTAGGTATGTCAACGGTACCTGAAGTGTTGGCGGCTGCTCATTGCGGTCTGCCCGTCTTAGGCATCTCGGTCCTAACCAATATGGCCTCCGGTATCCTGCCGGTAGATGCACCTATCTCCCAGGTTGAACAGATCGGAAATATTGCCGTCGCAGACCTGGCCACTCTAATCAAGGGTGTGCTCTCCGCCTTGCCCTAAAGCAGTCTCTCAATACATATATGCTTATTTAATTTCTCCCGGATACAGGGGTGATAGGTTCTACATTCTCTCTGCCGGAATACCTATCCTAGTATTAACTGTTGCAATTAAGGGGCTTTCAATACTATAACTGCGTCCTTAAAGTTACGGAATACTTCTGCTACATACTCATCAT